>NZ_JBVJLW010000004.1:0-698594 GCF_055584525.1 Streptomyces sp. NPDC102514 | reverse complement strand
CCACCCGCTACGACAAAACCGCCCAGTCCTACAAAGCGGCCATCACCCTCGCATCACTCCTGATGTGGGCGTGACATTTGACGACAGGCCCTAGGCCCCGCGGCCATGGGTGGCGGGCCTGCCCGTGACCTGACCTCGGCCGTCAGCGGCCCCCGTCCCGCCTCGACCGTGACGTCCGCGATCTCGCCCCGGACGGCGCACCGCACGATCCGGGTGCCCTGCGCCCGTGCCACGCGGTCCGCCCGGGCGCAGGCCTCCGTCCCGCCGTCCGTCCAGTGGTCGGCCGCGGCGAGGGCCGCCAAGTCTGCCGCGCCGCCCGCACGATGACGGACCACCACCGCCTGGCCCATCGCGAGCACGGCACCGAAGACCACGCACAGCACCGCGATCGCGCCGACGGCCCAGACAGTCGCCGACCCCCGGTCCGAAGCGAGCCCCGGCCCCCACGACCTCGTACGCCACCTCCCGAACCCGGCCCGTCCCGATTCCCCCGTCCTTCTGACCTCCGCCCTCCTTCTGACCTTCTCCGTCCCCCTCACCGGGCCGCCCCGACTGTCTCCTCCGCCAGGGCGACTGCCTCCTGTGTGAGGTCGAGGGTCAGCGCGTCAGGGCCGGGGGTCGTGGCCTCGACCCGGACGCGTACCAGGTCGCCCTCGCGCCGGACGGAGACGTCGGCACCGCTCGGCGCCGCCTGGCGGGCGGTCTCCAGCACCGTGCCCGGCGGTTCCTGCCGGGCCGCCACACGAGCGCCGGCCCGGGCCGCGTCCACGCACTGGATCAGCGCGGTCGCGGCCAGCAACGCCCAGACCAGCGCCATCGTGAACGCCACCAGCGCCGGCAACACCACAGCCGCCTCCGCCGTCACGAACCCGCGGTCCCGGGCCGACGAGCCCACGCGCGCACCCGCTTCAGAACCTCCCACTGAGCGCCCGCCCCACGATGTCCTGCAGAACCCCGCGCACCTGCCCGCTGGTCAGCACCTCGTAGAGCAGCGCGGCGAACCCCACCGCCGCGATCAGCCCCATCGCGTACTCGGAGGTGACCATCCCGGCGTCCCTCCGCCCCGCCCCTGCCCGTCCCACCCGGGCCCAGCCCTCCAGAACCCACGCCCACACCTGAACCCGCACTGCCTTACCCATCCGAACCCCCGTACAGCTCTGTCCCGTTGACCTTTGACGTTTGACCTTGGCCTTCGGCTTTTAGCCTTCGACCTTCGACCTTCGACCTTCGGCCTTCGACCGCTGACCTTGCTCACCCGTGGTTCCGCCCGTCAGCCATCACCCCCGCCCATCGCCCCCACCCAGCACCCCGCTCGCGAGACCGAGCACCACCGGCAGTACGCCGATCGCGATGAACGCGGGCAGGAAGCACAGCCCGACGGGAGCGGTGATCAGGACGCCCGCCCGTCGCGCCCGAGCCGTTGCGGCGCGCCCCCGTTCCGCGCGGGCCTCGGAGGCGACGCGAGCGACCGGTACCGCCGCCGGTACTCCCGACTCGCCGGCCCGCTCCAGCAGCCGGGCCAGCCCTCGGGCGCCTGGCAACGCGGCCAGCGCGCGCCAGGCTTCAGCCGGTTCACCGCCGAGTCGCACCTCGGCCGCTCCCCGCGCCAGCCGCGCTCCCACGGGCCCCTCCAGCGCCTCCCCCACCGCCCGCGCGGCCATGACGGGGCTCGCGCCCGCCGCGATGCAGGCGGCCAGCAGATCAGCGGCAAGGGGCAGTTGCCGCGCGGCCTGTACCGCGTCGAACCCCTCCGCAGATCCCGCCGCCGACACCGACGCCGATCCGCGCTGCCACCGCCACATCCCGAACGCGGCCACAAGTCCCACCAGGACCCCGGCCGTGCCACCGACGAACACCCAGCAGGCGCTCAAGACGCCGATCACCGGCAGCCATCGCCGCACCACGTCACGCAGCGGCTGCGAGCGCCGCCCGAAGGAGGCTGCCTCCACGGCCGGTTCGCGTTCGTCGGCCAGGATCGTCAGCAGCGCCTCGAACCGCCTGCGCGCCCTCCGCTTCCGCCGTGCCGCTCCCAGGGACCGGGCGAGCGCCCACAGTCCCGACGCCACGCACACCACCGCCCCCAGCCTGTGGACAACCTCCGTACTCATCCGTCCTCCGCTCCCCGTACGATCCGCAGCGCCCACCACAGGCCGACGCCCTCCAGAACCCCGCCGACCAGCAGGCAGCCGAAGCCCGCCCCGGTATGCAGCACGACGTGCAGCGGGTCGGCGCCGAGCGCGGTGCCCAGGAGCAGCCCGAGCACCGGCAGTCCCGCGAGCAGCACCGCCGTCGACCGGGCGCCCGCCAACTGGGCCCGCAGGTCGGCGCGTTGGTCCCGCTCCGCGCGCAGCGCCCCCTCCAGCCGGTCGAGCCCGGCCGCGAGGCCCGCGCCCCGGTCCACGGCGACACGCCAGCACGCGGCGAGCCCCAGCAGCCCTTCGGCCCCGGGCCGCCGGGCCGCGTCGGTGAGCGCGCCCGGCACATCCCCGCCGAACCGCGCGGCCGCCAGGACCGACGCCTGCACGTCCCCGAGCCCTCCCGAGTCCCGGGCGGCGCCCAACAGCGCCTCGCCCGGCTGCCGTCCGGCCCGGACCTCCCCCGCGAGCGCCCCGCACAGCGCGATCACGGCGGCGGCCCGCCGCTCCCGCGCCCGCCGCGCCGCTCCGGCCCGCCGGACACTCCGTACCAGGGGTACTCCGAGCGCCCCCAGGACGACCGGCACCACGGACGCTCCCAGGAGTCCGACCACCGACCCGGCGATCAGGGCCCACCACTCGCCCCGCGTCCCGTGCAGCCGCCGAAGCCGCTCCCCGGTCCGCAGATCCCGCTTCCACGACGGCGGCCCGATGCCCGCCGCCCCGCCACCGGCACACACCAGCCGCGCCCGTCGCATCCCGTGCCCCGGCCCGCCCATCACCCAGACCGCCATCCCGGCGCACACCACGGCCACCACCACAGACATCCCGACCACCCCCGTCACAACCCGCACCCACCCCTCCGCTCACTCACGCCATCCACGCCCCGCACGCCTCTCACATCACTCGCGCGTCCCACGCCACTCACGTCGCCCGTGCCGCCGAGCAGCTCTCGAAGCCGCTCCCACCCACGCCCGTACGTGAAGGCCTCCGCGCCCCATCGCAGCGCGGGCACCGTCACGACCAGCCCCGCCGGGTCCCGCTCCAGCACATGCACCTCGGCGATCCGTCGCCGCCCGGCCCGGTCGCGTACGAGATGGAGCACCACCGAAAGCGCCGCCGCCACCTGGCTGTGCAGTGCGGCCCGGTCGAGCCCGGCGGCCGTGCCCAGTGCTTCCAGGCGGGCCGGCACCCCCGAGGCGGCGTTGGCGTGCACGGTCCCGCAGCCGCCTTCGTGGCCCGTGTTCAACGCGGCCAGCAACGCCACGACTTCGGCCCCTCGGACCTCACCGACCACCAGACGGTCCGGCCGCATGCGCAGCGCCTGGCGGACCAGGTCCTGGAGCGTGACGAGTCCGGCGCCCTCCTGGTTGGGCGGTCTGGATTCCAGCCGTACGACATGGGGGTGGTCGGGGCGCAGCTCCGCCGAGTCCTCGGCGAGCACGATCCGCTCACCCGGCCCGACGAGGCCGAGCAGCGCACTCAACAGCGTCGTTTTGCCGCTGCCCGTGCCGCCGCTGATCAGGAACGAGAGCCGCGCGTCGAGCAGGGCGCGCAGCAGCCGGTCCCCGCCCGGCGGTACCGTCCCCGCGGCCACCAGTTCGGCGAGGGTGAACGCCCTCGGCCGTACGACCCGCAGGGACAGGCAGGTCGAGCCGACGGCGACCGGTGGCAGCACCGCGTGCAGCCGGGTGCCGTCGGGGAGTCGGGCGTCCACCCAGGGGTGGGCGTCGTCCAGCCGTCGCCCGGCCACGGCCGCGAGTCGCTGTGCGAGACGTCGTACGGCCGCCGCGTCCGGGAAGGACACGGCTGTCAGCTCCAGGCCGCCGCCGCGGTCCACCCACACCCGGTCGGGTGCCGAGACCAGCACGTCGGTCACCGAGGGGTCGTCGAGGAGTGGTTCCAGCGGGCCGCTCCCGACCAGCTCCGACCGCAACCGCTCGGCCGCACCGAGGACTTCGGCGTCCCCGAGCACCCGCCCCTGCTCCCGCAGAGCCTGTGCCACGCGCGCGGGAGTCGGTTCGCCCCCGCTCTCGGCCAGCCACTGCCGGACCCCGTCCAGCAGTCCCGTGTCGGAGGCCGAGCCGCCCCACGGCCGCCCACCCACAGGCGGCCCCGCGCCCGGGCGGCCACGCGGGCCCGTGCCGGTGCGGCCTCCGGAGAGGCTGCCCCCCGATGGCCCCACGTGGGCGGGCGAACCGCCGCGCAGGCCCGTGCCCCCGCTCATACGCCCCCTCCGGCGACCGCGGCCCGCTCCCAGAACGCCGAGCAGAAGCGGGCGAGCGGCCCACGGCCGTCTCCGCCGGGCGGAGCGCCCCGCTCCTGGGCGGCCGGCAGCCCCGTCTCCGTGGGCACCTCGCCCATCAGGGGCAGTCCGAGAAGCCGGGCGACCTCCCGGTCGTCCAGACCTGGCGCGTACGGCCCGCGGACCGCGACGCGCAGGTCCCTCAGGACCATGCCGACCGCGGACGCCACCCGTCCGGCCGCCGCGACGGCGCGCAGTTCGGCCGGGACGACGAGCACTCCGAGGTCGATCTGGGCGAGGGCTTCCGCGACCCCTTCGTCGATCCGGCGCGGCAGATCGACGACCACCACCCCGCCGCGCCGTCTAGCGGCGGCCAGGACCGCGCGGACGGCCTCGGGCGCCACGGTGACGCAGTCGCCCCGGTCCCAGCTGAGGACCCGCAGGGCGTGCAGTGCGGGCAGGGACTCCTCCAGGGCTTCGCCGCCGACGCGTCCGTGCGAGGCGGCGAAGGCGGGCCAGCGGAGTCCCTCGACGGATTCCCCGCCGAGGAGTACGTCGAGTCCGCCGCCCAGCGGGTCCGCGTCGACAAGGAGGGTGCGGGCGCCCTGGCGCGCCGAGGTGACCGCGAGCGCGCAGGCGAGCGTGGACGATCCGGCGCCTCCGCGACCGCCGATCACGCCGACGGTGAGGGCGGGCGGTCCGACGCCCTCGGCCACGTCGGCGATGCGGTCGACCAACCATTGTTCGCCATCCGGCAGCATCAGCACGTGGTCGGCGCCGATCTCCACAGCCCTTCTCCAGACCCCGGGATCGTCCTGATCCCGCCCCACCAGTACGACTCCGCGTCTGCGCGTGGCGCCCCGGACGCGGCGCGCGGCGTCGTCGCCGACGAGGACCAGCGGTGCCGTGTCCCAGCCGCCGCCTCGCTCCGGCACCCCGTGGTGGACTTCGGGCCGGGCGCCGGCCGCGGCGCACAGCCGTAGCAGGTCGTCCAGCAGATCCACGTCCTCGGTGACGATCAACGGTCCGCCCTGCCGCCCCTCGGCGGCCGACGGCCGGTCGTGTGTGATGGCTCCCGCCACGCTCTCCAGCCCCCTTCGCTGCTTCGTCGCGGAACCCCTGCGGTCCCGCGATTCCCGCCCAGCGCAAGAGCGGCCATCCGGCCCTCCATATGAACCGCCGATACGAACCGGCCATAGCCGCCGAACAAACGGAACCGGCCATGAACTTCCGCAAGCGGTACGCGCTGGAATCACGGTGCAGCGAAGGCGGAAATCGTGTGGATCTTGGTCGATAACTGTGGACAACTCGGTGCCTGTGAATATCGCCTTCACCCAAACCGGTGACCGTTGTGCGACTTCCTTGGCGCGACCCCACAGCTACACACAGTGACGAATCCTGTGCGGAGACAGAGAAACGCCGGGCCCCGCAGTGCGGGGCCCGGCGCTCTCAACAACGGACGGGAAAACCCGTCCGGACATGCGACGACCCCCGCCGGGGGGGAGAGCGGGGGTCGTCCCCACGGTTTGACTCGGGGGGGGAGGAGCCAAACCGGGTTAGCACGGTCGCGAACGATCCGTGACTTCCATGGTGTACCCGAGAGCTCTCTCAGGCAAACCCACACGTCCCACACTAGCCCGAATGGCGGGCGCATATGCTCAACCCGTGGAAAACCACTCCTTGCCTCGTACAGCCGCCTTCTTTGACCTGGACAAGACGGTCATTGCGAAGTCGAGCACGCTCACCTTCAGCAAGTCGTTCTACCAAGGCGGTCTGATCAACCGCCGGGCGGTGTTGCGTACCGCATATGCCCAGTTCGTGTTCCTCGCCGGCGGCGCCGACCACGACCAGATGGAGCGGATGCGCGCGTACCTGTCCGCGCTGTGCCGCGGCTGGAACGTCCAGCAGGTGAAGGAGATCGTCGCCGAGACCCTGCACGACCTGATCGACCCGATCATCTACGACGAGGCCGCCTCCCTCATCGAGGAGCACCACACCGCGGGCCGCGACGTCGTGATCGTGTCCACCTCCGGCGCGGAGGTGGTCGAGCCGATCGGTGAACTCCTGGGCGCCGACCGGGTGGTGGCCACCCGCATGGTCGTGGGCGACGACGGCTGCTTCACGGGCGAGGTGGAGTACTACGCGTACGGCCCCACCAAGGCCGAAGCAGTCAAGGAGCTGGCCGCGTCCGAGGGATACGACCTGTCGCGCTGCTACGCGTACAGCGACTCGGCGACCGACATCCCGATGCTCTCGGCGGTCGGCCACCCCCACGCAGTGAACCCGGACCGCGCACTGCGTCGCGAGGCTCTCGCGCGCGGGTGGCCCATCCTCGACTTCAACCACCCCGTGCGCCTCAAGCAGCGGCTGTCCGTGGCGCCCCGCCCGGCCATCGTCGCGGCGGCGGCCATAGGGGCGGCGGCGGCCACCGCGGGGCTCGTCTGGTACGCCAGCAGGCGCCGCGCGGCGGTGAGCTGACCCCACCCGGGAGGCACCACTTCCGCCCCCTCGCCCTTCATGGGCCTCTCCTTGTTCACTCTTTCGAGTCGGCCGCCCGATTCATTCCGCTTTGGCCGCAAAAGTAAAGAAGTACAGCGAGGGGTTCCACTTGCCCCGGACCAGGAGTACAAAGGGATTAACGGCCCGCGAGACCAAGGACATCCGAAAGGATCACCTTCAAACGCAACCGAGGCCCCACGGACCGCGCATGAACACAGGGCACCCACGCGACGTCGACCCGTCGATTACGGGCCAGCCGCACCAGGCGACGGGCAACAGTTCCCGACCTGATGGGCAACACTCCGAGGACGCTTGGTAACCCGGTGGACATGTCGGCGGCGGTACGGAAATCCGTACCGCCGCAACCCTGTTCAGGGACCCTTGCCGCACCCGACCGGCACTTATGCCGCGCCTCGCTGAAGTGCCTCGCAGACGGCCGTCGACTCCCTGGCGCCGAGTTCGACCGCCCTGCCGCAGTGGGCGATCCAGGCCGCCATCCCGTCCGGAGTGCCCGAGGCATAGCCGTCGAGAGCGGCGGCGTAGGCCGCGCGGCCGAGTTCCGCGTGACCGACCTCCGGCGGGCAGACTGACTTGGGGTCCAGGCCGCTGCCGATGAGGACGATCCGTTCGGCCGCGCGCGCGACCAGGCCGTTGTGGGAGCCGAAGGGGCGCAGCGCGAGCAGTTCACCGTGCACCACGGCGGCGGTCACCAGGGCGGGCGCCGAACTCCCCGCGATGACCAGCCGCGCGAGACCGTCGAGCCGGCCCTCAACCTCGTCGGCGCCCGGCAGCGGAAGGCCGATCAGCGGTGGCCCCGCGGCGCCTGCCGCCGGGGTCTCCGTGGCGGGCTCCCCGTCCTGTCGCGGGCGTCCGACCGTGTCCCCGTTATCGGCGGCGGCCACCAGATGCAGCCTTGCCAGCACCCGGAGGGGCGACTGCCGCCAGATGGACAGGAGTTCGCCCGACTCGGCGGTCAGCCTGAGGGCCGCGCCCACCACCCTGGCCTGGTCGTCGCCGCTGAAGTCGGCCCGTCGGCGCACCTCTTCGAGGGCCCAGTCCGCGCCGGACAGCGCCGCGGATCCACGGGAGCCCCGCAGTGCGGCCTCTCCGGTGATCTCGTTGCTGCGGCGCCGCATGATGCGGTGCCCGTAGACCCGGTCCACGGCCTTGCGCACGGACTCCACGGATTCCGCCACCCCGGGCAGCGAGCCAAGCGCCGCGAGGGGGTCGGTGTTCGCACCTGTCGCACCCGCTCCTGTCGTACTCATGAGTACGACCCTACGCACCCCCGGCCCGCGCCCCACGAACGAGTGGTCTTCTTCACGTCCGAGGGCTCTCCGGCGCAGCGGCACGACTACGCTACATGAACATGAAAATTGCTTTCGTTGGGAAGGGCGGCAGTGGCAAGACCACCCTGTCCTCGCTCTTCGTCCGTCACCTCGCGACCACCGGATCGCCGGTCGTCGCGGTGGACGCCGACATCAACCAGCACCTCGGCCCCGCACTCGGCCTCACCGACACCGAAGCACGGGACCTGCCCGCCATGGGCGACCGCCTGACCCTCATCAAGGACTACCTGCGCGGCTCCAACCCGCGTATCGCCTCCGCCGGAACGATGATCAAGACCACCCCGCCCGGCGAGGGCTCCCGGCTCCTGCGGGTGTGCGAGGACAACCCGGTGTACGAGGCCTGCGCGCGGCCGGTGGAACTCGACGGCGGCGCCGTTCGTCTGATGGTCACCGGCCCGTTCACCGAGGCCGACCTGGGAGTGGCCTGCTACCACTCCAAGACCGGCGCGGTGGAGCTCTGCCTGAACCATCTCGTCGACGGCCCCGGCGAGTACGTGGTCGTGGACATGACGGCGGGCTCGGACTCCTTCGCGTCCGGCATGTTCACCCGCTTCGACATCACGTTCCTCGTCGCGGAGCCCACCCGTAAGGGCATCTCGGTCTACCGGCAGTACAAGGAGTACGCGCACGACTTCGGCGTCACCCTGAAGGTCGTGGGCAACAAGGTGCAGGGCCAGGACGACATCGACTTCCTCAAGGGCGAGGTCGGCGACGACCTGCTGCTGACGGTCGGCCACTCGGACTGGGTACGCGCCATGGAGAAGGGCCGCCCGCCGCGGTTCGAGCAGCTGGAGGACGGCAACCGCCGCGCGCTGAGCGCCCTCCAGGCAGCTGCCGACGCGACCTACGGACAGCGCGACTGGGAGCGCTACACACAGCAGATGGTCCACTTCCATCTGAAGAACGCGCAGTCGTGGGGCAACGAGCGCACGGGGGCCGACCTGGCCGCCCAGGTCGACCCCGCCTTCGTCCTGCGGGAGGCCGAGACCGCCACGGCGTGATCCGCACGCCGTCCGGGCGCTACGGCTTGACCGCCGGGGCGCCCGGCACTCCCTTCGGGGCCGGAGCCGCGGCGGGCCGGTCGGACAGGAACGACGCCCAGTCCTGCTTCGGGGACTGCCCCACCTTGAGCGTGCGGAGCTTGTCAAGGGTCTTGGGGTCCTGGGCGTCGAGCCAGTCGGCGAGCTGCCGGAAGGACACGCACCGCACCTCGCGCTTGGTGCAGACGCGCTCGATGGTCTCCTGGATGGCCCGCATGTACGTGCCGCCGTTCCAGGACTCGAAGTGGTTGCCGATGATGAGGGGCGCACGGTTGCCCTCGTAGGCGCGCGAGAAGCCCTTGAGCAGGCCGTCACGCATCTGGTCGCCCCAGTACTCGTGCTTGTCGGGATCGCCCTGGGACACGGTGCCCGACTGGTTGACCATGAAGTTGTAGTCCATGGTCAGCGTCTCGAACCCGCGGCCCGGGACCGGGACGAGCTGCATCGACAGATCCCACAGGCCCGCCTTCTTCTTGGGCCAGACCTGGTCGTTGACGCCGCTGGTGTCGTAGCGGAAGCCGAGCTCGCGGGCGGCCCGCATGAAGTTCTTCTGCCCCTCCAGACAGGGCGTGCGGGCGCCGATGAGCTCCTTGTCGTAGTCGAAGGGCAGCGGTGAGCCCTTCGCCGTACCGGTGTTGGTCTTCCAGGACTTGACGAAGGACTTCGCCTGGGCGATCTCGTCCTTCCACTCCCCGACCGACCACTCGCCCACTCCGCCGCCGCTGCCGCAGAAGTGGCCGTTGAAGTGCGTGCCGATCTCACTGCCTTCGAGCCAGGCGCCGCGCAGCTGCTTCACGGTGTCCCGGATGCCCTGCTCGTCGTTGAAGCCGATGTCGGAGCGCCCGGGTGAGTGCTGCGGCGGCCGGTACAGGTCGCGCTTGCCCTCCGGAAGCATGTACACACCGCTGAGGAAGTACGTCATGGTCGCCCGGTTGTCCTTGGCCACCTTGCGGAAGTGCGAGAACAGCTTCTGGCTGTCCTCGCCGGCCCCGTCCCACGAGAAGACCACGAACTGCGGCGGACGCTGCCCGGGCTTCAGCTTCGCGGGCCGGGGCAGCCGCGGCTGCGCGCCGGTGAACGCGGTGGAGCCGTCGCCGATCAGCCGGACCCGGTTCTTCGGCGCCGGAGCGCCCACGCCCTTCTTGGCACCGTGCGCCCCCTCACCGTGGGCGCCCTTCTTGGCGCCGGTGTCGCCCATCCCGCAGCCGGCGAGCGCCGCGGCGCAGACCGCGATGACGGCGACGCCCGTGGTGAACCTCTGAGTGGCGGCCATGTTCCGCCCACCTTCTTCCTTCAATCGGGACAAAACAGACGGCGAAGTCAAGATCGCAGGGGTCCCTGAAGGAGGCGGTACGACAAGCCGATCAAAATGACTAATCACTCTCCGGAATGAATCGTTGGACTATTTGCGCGATTTTTCCTGACACGTCCTTTACTCTCCATTACGATTCATTTACCGAGCGTTGATAATCCCGCCGCTGTACGCCGTGACCCACGGCCGCGCCCCCAAGCGACCGCGTAGCCCCGGAAAGACGGGAACCATGACTGCCTTCGTCCCCACTCGCACCGACGACTCTTCGCACACCCCGGACGAGGGGCGGCCGCACAGCCCCTCCCCGCCCGGCCGCCGGAGTTCCCTGATCCCACGGATGACCGGACTCCCCAGGCCTCCTCGGCTCCCCCGGATCACGGCCGCCGACCTGTCGGCCTCGGTCGCCGTCTTCCTGATCGCCCTGCCCCTGTCCCTGGGCATCGCCCTCGCCACCGGAGCCCCCCTTCAGGCGGGGCTCGTGGCCGCCGCCGTCGGCGGGCTCGTGGCCGGCCGGCTCGGTGGCTCACCCCTCCAGGTGAGCGGCCCCGCCGCGGGACTCACCGTGGTCACCGCCGATCTCATCCACAAGTACGGATGGCGTACGACCTGCGCCATCACCGTCCTCGCCGGACTCGTCCAAGTCGGCCTGGGCTTCCTGCGGGTGGCCCGTTCCGCGCTGGCCGTCAGCCCCGCGATCGTGCACGGCATGCTGGCCGGCATCGGCATCACCATCGCCGTCGCCCAGCTGCACATCGTGCTCGGCGGCTCCCCGAGCAGCTCGGTCGTCGACAACATCCGGGCGCTGCCCGCCCAGTTGGCGCACCCCCAGGTGGCAGCGCTGGCGATGAGCGCCCTGACGCTGTCCGTGCTGCTGGCCTGGCCCCGCATCCCCGGGCGCGCGGGGCAGATCCTGCGCACCGTTCCGGCCGCGCTCGTCGCCGTCGCCGCGGCCACCACCACGGCCGCCCTCGCCTCGCTCACCCTCCCCAAGGTGGATCTGCCGTCCTGGCGGAGTCACGCGCTGGCCGGGCTGCCCGAGGGTCCGGTGCTCGGGATCGTCGCCGCCGTGCTCACCACCACGCTGGTGTGCAGCGTCCAGTCGCTCCTGGGCGCCGTCGCCGTGGACAAGCTCACGGCCAGACGGCCGGCCCAGCAGGGGCGCTCCGACCTCGACCGCGAGCTGCTCGGACAGGGCGCCGCCAACATCGTCTCCGGCACGCTCGGCGGGCTCCCCGTCGCGGGCGTGGCCGTACGGAGCTCGGCGAACGTCCACGCCGGCGCCCTCAGCCGGAACTCGACGATGCTGCACGGCGTCTGGATCACGGTGGCCGCACTGCTGATGGTGCCCCTCCTGGAGCTGATCCCCCTCGCGGCACTGGCCGCCCTGGTGATGGCCGTCGGCATCCAGATGGTGTCCCTGCACCACATCCGCACGGTCACCCGCCACCGAGAGGTGCTGGTGTACGCCGTCACCACCCTCGGTGTCGTCGTCCTCGGAGTCCTCGAAGGCGTCACGCTCGGGATCGCCATGGCCGTCGGCGTCGCCCTGCACCGCCTCACCCGGACGCGGATCACCCGCTCGGTGGGCCCGGACGGCGTCCATCACGTGCGCGTGCGCGGACAGCTGACGTTCCTCGCCGTGCCCCGCCTCACCCGGACACTGCATCTGGTGCCGCCGGGGGCCGGTGCCGTGATCGAGCTGGACGGCTCCTTCATGGACCACGCGGCGTACGAGTCGCTGCACGACTGGCAGAGCGCGCACACCAACCGCGGCGGCTCCGTCGAGCTGACCGGGCGCACCGGAGCGCGGCTCACGGAACCGCACATCAAGGACGAGGACGGGCAGACGGCGCACTGCCACTGCCGTCCCTGGACGCCCTGGCGCAACCACCACTGCGAGAGCCCCGAGACACCGCCGCCCGGCGGGCACCGCAGCGGGCATCAACTGGCCAGCGGCATCAGCACGTTCCAGCGCAACACCGCGCCCCTGGTGCGCGGCGAGCTGGCCCGGCTCGCGCGGGAGGGGCAGCAGCCCTCACAGCTCTTCCTGACGTGTGCCGACTCCCGGCTGGTCACGTCGATGATCACCTCCAGCGGCCCCGGTGACCTCTTCGTCGTACGCAATGTCGGCAATCTCGTGCCGCCGCCCGGCGAGGAGAGCGGCGACGACTCGGTGGCCGCCGCGATCGAGTACGCGGTGGAGGTGCTGCGGGTGCGGTCCATCACCGTGTGCGGGCACTCCGGATGCGGGGCGATGCAGGCGCTGATGAACACCGATCCGGGAGGTGCCCAGACGCCCCTGAAGCGGTGGCTGCGGCACGGACTGCCGAGCGTGGAGCGCATGACCGCCGAGGACCGGCCCTGGACCCGGATCGCCGGACGCGCGCCCGCCGACGCCACCGAGCAGCTCTGCCTCACCAACGTCGTGCAGCAGCTGGAGCACCTGCGGGCGCACGAGGCGGTGGCCCGGGCACTGGAGGAGGGCGCGCTCGAACTGCACGGGATGTACTTCCACGTGGGCGAGGCCCAGGCCTACCTCCTCACGGAGGCCACCCCCCGCGACGAAGAGGAGGGTGAGCTCTTCGACCGGGTCGCGGCGACGGCCCTGTACGACACCCAGGGCTGAAGCGCGGGCCCCGGGCGACACCCCGGCCCTGAACCGCTCCCTTCCCCCGTCCGTGAGAACGTGTGGCCGCCCGTTTCCGCGGGCAGGCCACACGCACACAGGATCCCGCGCACCCGATCCGGCACACAGGTCTAAACCAATTCTCGGACGGCCCTTGTCACCAGGGGCCCACGTCTGATGAGCTGTGGCCTGGGACACAACGGACACCCTGGGAAAGGGAGATGTCGTGAGCAACGAAAGCCTGGCCAACCTGCTGAGCAAGGAGGGGGAAGCATGAGCGAGCCGTCCTCCCTCTCCAACCTGCTCAAGGAAGAACGCAGGTTCGCGCCGCCCGCCGACCTGGCCGCGAATGCCAACGTCACCGCGGAGGCGTACGAGCAGGCCAAGGCTGACAGGCTCGGCTTCTGGGCCGAGCAGGCCCGCCGACTGACCTGGGCCACCGAGCCGACCGAGACCCTGGACTGGTCGAACCCTCCGTTCGCGAAGTGGTTCCAGGACGGCAAGCTCAACGTCGCGTACAACTGCGTGGACCGTCATGTCGAGGCCGGACACGGCGACCGGGTCGCCATCCACTTCGAGGGCGAGCCCGGTGACAGCCGCGCCATCACCTACGCCGAGCTGAAGGACGAGGTCTCCAGGGCGGCCAACGCCCTCACCGAGCTCGGGGTCGAGAAGGGCGACCGGGTCGCCGTCTACCTGCCGATGATCCCCGAGGCCGTCATCTCGATGCTGGCCTGCGCCCGCATCGGCGCCGCGCACTCGGTCGTCTTCGGCGGCTTCTCCGCGGACGCCATCGCCACCCGTATCCAGGACGCCGACGCCAAGCTGGTCATCACCTCGGACGGCGGCTACCGCCGCGGCAAGCCGGCCGCGCTCAAGCCCGCCGTGGACGAGGCGGTCTCCCGGGTCGACGGCGTGGCCAAGGTCCTCGTCGTACGGCGTACGGGCCAGGACGTCGCGTGGACCGAGGGCCGCGACGTCTGGTGGCACGAGATCACGCAGAAGCAGTCCGCCGAGCACACGCCCGAGGCGTTCGACGCCGAGCACCCGCTGTTCATCCTCTACACCTCGGGGACGACGGGTAAGCCCAAGGGCATCCTGCACACCTCCGGCGGCTACCTCACCCAGGCCGCGTACACGCACCACTCCGTCTTCGACCTCAAGCCGGAGACCGACGTCTACTGGTGCACGGCCGACATCGGCTGGGTCACCGGGCACTCGTACATCACGTACGGGCCGCTGGCGAACGGCGCGACCCAGGTCATGTACGAGGGCACGCCCGACACCCCCCACCAGGGGCGCTTCTGGGAGATCGTCCAGAAGTACGGCGTGACGATCCTCTACACGGCCCCGACGGCCATCAGGACGTTCATGAAGTGGGGCGACGACATCCCCGCGAAGTTCGACCTGTCGAGCCTGCGCGTCCTCGGTTCGGTCGGTGAGCCGATCAACCCCGAGGCGTGGATCTGGTACCGCAAGCACATCGGCGGCGACCGCACCCCCATCGTGGACACCTGGTGGCAGACCGAGACCGGCGCGATGATGATCTCGCCGCTGCCGGGCGTGACCGAGACCAAGCCGGGTTCCGCACAGCGGGCGCTGCCGGGCATCTCGGCGACGGTCGTCGACGACGAGGCGCGCGAGGTTCCCGACGGCGGCGGCGGTTATCTCGTCCTGACCGAGCCGTGGCCGTCGATGCTGCGCACCATCTGGGGCGACGACCAGCGGTACATCGACACCTACTGGTCGCGTTTCGAGGGCAAGTACTTCGCGGGCGACGGTGCCAAGAAGGACGACGACGGCGACATCTGGCTGCTCGGCCGGGTCGACGACGTGATGCTCGTCTCCGGGCACAACATCTCGACCACCGAGGTCGAGTCGGCGCTCGTCTCGCACCCGTCGGTCGCCGAGGCGGCGGTCGTGGGCGCGGCCGACGAGACGACCGGCCAGGCGATCGTGGCGTTCGTGATCCTGCGCGGTTCCGCGTCGGAGACCGAGACCCTCGTGGGCGAGCTGCGCAACCACGTCGGCAAGACCCTCGGCCCGATCGCCAAGCCCAAGCGGATCCTGCCGGTGGCCGAGCTGCCCAAGACCCGCTCCGGAAAGATCATGCGCCGGCTGCTGCGCGACGTCGCGGAGAACCGCCAGCTGGGTGACGTCACCACGCTGACCGACTCCACCGTCATGGACCTCATCCAGACGAAGCTCCCCGCGGCGTCCAGCGAGGACTGAGGCAGGCTCCGTACGGACACGACCCAGGTCTCGTACGGGCAAAGACCTCAAAGGGGCACCCGGTGGCGGACCCGCCGGGTGCCCCTTCTCCATCGCGGGTAGGCTGCGAAACACGTAAATACGCGACAACACAACGTCCGCGCTCCGAACGAGCCCGGAGTTTCCATAGGTGCGCCGGGAAGTCTGGTCGGCATGTGCTCTGCCCTGCCCACCGACCGGAGGTCGACCCCGTGTCCGCGCCCACCCCCACGCCCGACCAAGACCGTCAGGTCACCAGGAACCGCAAGGTCCTCGCACGGCTCCCGCTGCCCGAGCGGACCTTCGTCGCGGACGCGCTGCGCACCGAGACGGTCGGCGGCGTCCTCCTGCTCGTCGCCGCCGTCGCGGCGCTGATCTGGGCGAACACCCCCCTGCGGGAGAGTTACGAGGCCGTCCGTGACTTCCACGTCGGGCCCGCCGCACTCGGCCTGCACCTCTCCGTCGAGCACTGGGCCGCCGACGGACTCCTCGCGGTCTTCTTCTTCGTCGCCGGCATCGAGCTCAAGCGCGAACTGGTCGCCGGCGAGCTCAAGGACCCACGGGCCGCCGCGCTCCCCGTCGTCGCCGCGCTCTGCGGCATGGCGATGCCCGCGCTGGTCTACACCCTGGTCGGCGTCACCGGCGGCGGCTCGCTCGCCGGCTGGGCCGTACCCACCGCGACGGACATCGCCTTCGCGCTCGCCGTCCTCGCCGTCCTCGGGACGTCGCTGCCGAGCGCCCTGCGCGCCTTCCTGCTGACCCTCGCCGTCGTCGACGACCTCTTCGCGATCCTGATCATCGCGGTCTTCTTCACCGACGACCTGGACTTCGCGGCGCTCGGCGGCGCCGTCGTCGGCCTCGCCGTCTTCTGGCTGCTGCTCAGGAAGGGAGTACACGGCTGGTACGTGTACGTGCCGCTCGCGCTGGTCGTCTGGGGCCTGATGTACAACAGCGGCATCCACGCCACCGTCGCCGGCGTCGCGATGGGCCTGATGTTGCGCTGCACCACCCGCGCCGACGAGGGCGAGGAGCACTCGCCGGGCGAGCAGGTCGAACATCTCGTACGCCCTCTGTCGGCGGGCCTCGCCGTACCGCTGTTCGCGCTGTTCAGCGCGGGGGTCGCGGTGTCGGGCGGCGCGCTCGGCGAGGTGTTCACCCAGCCGGAGACCCTCGGGGTCGTCCTCGGCCTCGTCGTCGGCAAGGCGGTCGGGATCTTCGGCGGTACGTGGCTGACGGCCCGTTTCACCAGTGCGTCGCTCTCCGAGGACCTCGCCTGGCCGGACGTCTTCGCCGTGGCCTCCCTCGCGGGCATCGGCTTCACCGTGTCGCTGCTCATCGGCGAACTCGCCTTCGCGGACGACCCGGCGCTCAGCGACGGCGTGAAGGCCGCCGTCCTGACGGGCTCCCTGATCGCGACCGTCCTGTCGGGCGTGCTGCTGAAGATGCGCAACGCCAGGTACCGCGCGCTGTGGGAGCACGAGGAGCGCGACGAGGACCACTCGGGCGTCCCCGACGTGTACGAGCAGGACGATCCGGCCTACCACCTGCGCATGGCCGAGATCTACGAGCGCAAGGCCGCCGAACACCGAAGGCTTGCCGAAGTGACGGGCGGGGCAGGCGTGGAGCACGACGGTCCGGCATGATCTGACACACACGGTCCGAAACGTACGGCCCGGACCTGACGGTCCGAAACCACCGGCCGGAACATCCGGACAGTCAAGACAACGGCGACACGACAACCAAGACAACAGGGAGAACGCGATGAGCGCACCCGACGGCAGCCCGGTCGGCGCCGAACGCAGCATCGGCCAGCTGTTCGCCTCGGCGACGACCGAGATGTCCGCGCTGGTGCACGACGAGATCGCACTGGCGAAGGCGCAGCTCAAGCGGGACGTCAAGCGCGGCGCGGTCGGCGGCGGCGCGTTCAGCGCGGCCGGCGCGGTACTGATCTTCTCCCTGCCGATGCTGAGCTTCGCCCTGGCGTACGGCATCCGCACCTGGAGCGGCTGGAACATGGCCGTCTGCTTCCTGCTGTCGTTCGCCGCGAACGTGCTGGTGGCCGCGGTCCTCGCGCTGATCGGCGTGGTCTTCGCGAAGAAGGCCAAGAAGGGCAAGGGCCCGCAGAAGACGGCGGCCTCGGTCAAGGAATCGGCGGCCGTACTGCAGAACGTGAAGCCGCACCCCCGTGAGATGACCACGGTGTACCGGGTGGGTGACGGGGTCGAGGCTGTGACACGCTCGTCCTCATGACGGGCTCCTCCATCCCTGCGGGGCAACCATCCTCGGCGCAACCCACCTCTGTCGTACGGCTCGACGTGCCCGGCGCCAAAGAGGTGATCCACCGGGATGTCGCCGCGAACGGGGCGCGCTTCCACATCGCCGAGATGGGTGACGGGCCGCTGGTCCTGCTGCTGCACGGCTTCCCGCAGTTCTGGTGGGCCTGGCGGCATCAGCTGGTGGCGCTCGCCGACGCGGGCTTCCGCGCGGTCGCCATGGACCTGCGGGGCGTCGGCGGCAGCGACCGCACGCCACGCGGCTACGACCCCGCGAACCTCGCGCTCGACATCACAGGGGTCGTACGGTCCCTCGGTGAGCCCGACGCCGCGCTGGTCGGCCACGACCTCGGCGGCTATCTTGCGTGGACGGCGGCCGTGATGCGCCCCAAGCTGGTGCGCAGGCTCGTGGTCTCCTCGATGCCGCATCCCCGGCGCTGGCGTTCGGCGATGCTCTCGGACATGAAGCAGACCGCGGCCGGTTCGTACGTCTGGGGCTTTCAGCGGCCCTGGATCCCCGAACGCCAACTGATCGCCGACGAGGGCGCCCTGGTAGGCCGCCTCATCCGGGACTGGTCCGGGCCGCGACTGCCGGAGGACGACGTCGTGGAGACGTACCGGCGGGCGATGCTCATCCCCTCGACCGCGCACTGCTCGGTCGAGCCCTACCGGTGGATGGTCCGTTCGATGGCCCGTCCCGACGGCATCCAGTTCAACCGGCGCATGAAGCGGCCGGTGCGGGTGCCGACGCTGCATCTGCACGGATCGCTCGATCCGGTGATGCGCACGCGCAGTGCGGCGGGGTCCGGGGAGTACGTCGAAGCGCCCTACCGGTGGCGGCTGTTCGACGGGCTCGGGCACTTCCCTCACGAGGAGGACCCCGTGGCGTTCTCCACCGAACTGATCAACTGGCTGAAGGACCCCGAACCGGACCGCTGAGACGGCCCCGGAAGGCCGGTCGAGCGGGCTGTCGCCCCATGCGTCACACGGGTCCCAGGAACGTCTGTTCTACGAACGCCAATTGCCTCGCGCATAGGCCAATTGGGGGGCGTGGGGGCGGTTATCGACCTTGGGGCTGGGGCAGACGTCGGTGTATGGGCTGGACGCACGACTACAGTGACGCAGCACGCAACCGCCGCTCGATCGGCGGGCTGAGCTCCCACCGGAGGGGCGCCCCGCAGTTGCAGGGCACGGACCCCCGGCTGGGAATCCCGCACATTCTGAGGCGCCGGGCCCGATGGGTCTCGGCGCGTTTGCGTCATCCCCGCGGCTGAACCGCCCGGGGACCTCCACTCGGACCTTCACCCGCCCGGCCCTTGCGGACCGGTGACCCGCGCGACCCGAGTGACGGGCCTCAGAGCGCGCAGCTGTCGCTGTCCACCTGCTGGTTGGCGGTGCGGCCCGCGATGATGTCCTCCTGGATCTCGTCCACGGTCAGCGCGTAACCCGTCTCGGGGTCGTCGAGGGACTTCGCGAACACCACGCCGTACACCTTGCCGTCCGGGGTGAGCAGGGGGCCGCCGGAGTTGCCCTGGCGGACGGTCGCGAAGAGCGAGTACACCTCGCGCTTCACCGTGCCCCGGTGGTAGATGTCGGGGCCGTTGGCCGTGATGGGGCCGCGCACCCGCGCCGCCTTGATCGTGTACGAGCCGTTCTCCGGGAAGCCCGCGACGATCGCACCGTCCGACCGGGCCGCCGCCCGGGACGAGAACTGCAGGACGGGCGCCTGCAGTTCGGGCACGTCGAGTACGGCGATGTCGCGCTCCCAGTCGTAGAGCACGACCTTCGCGGCGAGCCGCGTGCCCTCGCCGCCTATCTGGACGTACGGCTCGTCCACGCCGCCGACCACGTGCGCGTTGGTCATCACACGGCGCTGTCCGAAGACGAAGCCGGTGCCTTCGAGGACCTTGCCGCAGCTCTGGGCGGTGCCGGTGACCTTGACGATGGAGCGCTGGGCGCGGGTGGCGACCGGGCTCGTCGCGAGGGCCGGGTCGGGAGCGGGCACCTCGTCGATCTGCTCGTCCGAGAAGGGGCTGAAGACCTGCGGGAAGCCGTTCCGTGCGAGGACCGAGGAGAAGCCGTCGAACCAGGTGTCGGCCTGGGCGGGCAGGGCCCGCGCCACTCCGAGGAGGACCTTGGAGCCGCGGACCTCCTTGCCGAGCGTCGGCAGCGTCGTACCGGCCAGGGCCGAGCCGATCAGCCAGGCCACGAGGAGCATCGCCACGACGTTGACGAGGGCACCGCCCGTGGCGTCCAGGGCGCGGGCCGGGGACCAGGTGATGTACCGGCGCAGCTTGTTGCCGAGATGGGTGGTGAGGGCCTGCCCGACGGAGGCGCAGACGATCACCACGACCACGGCGACGACGGCGGCGGTCGTACCGACCTTGGCGTCGTCCGTCGCCGCGCCCCAGACGACGGGCAGGAGGTAGACGGCGACGAGGCCACCGCCCAGGAAACCGATCACCGACAGGATGCCGACGACGAACCCCTGGCGATAGCCCACGATCGCGAACCACACGGCGGCGACCAGCAACAGGATGTCCAGCACGTTCACTGCCACTGCTTCAAGCCTCGCCTCATCACTTTGCGGTAGCCACGTCCTGGCCGGGGGGCCGGCCCGCCGCGCAGCGGCAGGGGGACACGGAGCCTCCCGGGAAGACACAGCACAGGGGCCACCCTGTCATGCGCGCCAGTCGAGCGGGACCTGCTTGTCCTGGTCCCAGGGACGCTCCCAGTCGGCGTAGTGCAACAGACGGTCGATGATTCCGGCTGTGAAGCCCCACACCAGGGCCGATTCGACCAGGAATGCCGGACCTCGGTGGCCGCTGGGGTGGACCGCCGTCGCACGGTTGGCCGGGTCCGTGAGATCCGCCACGGGGACGGTGAAGACCCGCGCGGTCTCGTTCAGGTCGACCGCGTCGACCGGTGTCGGCACGCGCCACCAGCCGAGGACGGGGGTCACCACGAAGCCGCTCACCGGGATGTAGAGCTTCGGGAGCACACCGAAGAGCTGGACGCCCCGGGGGTCGAGCCCGGTCTCCTCCTCGGCCTCGCGCAGGGCGGCCCGCAGCGGCCCGTCGGCCTGCGGGTCGCCGTCCTCGGGATCGAGGGCGCCCCCGGGGAAGGACGGCTGTCCCGCGTGCGATCTGAGCGAGGTGGCGCGCTCCATGAGCAGCAGTTCGGGACCGCGCTCGCCCTCGCCGAACAGGATCAGTACGGCCGACTGGCGTCCCGCGCCGTCCTCCGGCGGCAGGAAGCGGCTCAACTGGCGGGGCTGGACCGTCTCGACGGCGCGCACCACCGGGTCGAGCCAGCCGGGCAGCCCGGCGCTGCTCACGGCCGGATCTCCGTACCGCGTGCCGTGTGTGCCGTCCTGAATGCCGTCCTGAATGTCGTGCGTATGGCTCGCGCGCGTCATCGCCACCCCCGTTCTGCTGCTCTCAACGCCCGCGAGGCCGCAGATCGTTCCGTCATCCGGTGCCCCGCGAGGGTGAACCCGGCTCGGGCGCGGCCGAGCCGGTCCCGGCCGGGGCGGAGGCGGCGGGCGCGGCTGCGGCGGAGGCGGGTGCTCCGAGCGGCGGGGCCGGGATGCCGCCCGCGTCCAGGTAGGACTGCGGAGGGTTGAGGCGCTGGCCCGGGAAGCCGCCCTTCTCGTACTTCAGGAGCTTCTTCGCCTTCTCCGGGTCCGTCTCGCCCTCCCCGTACGCCGGGCAGAGCGGGGCGATGGGGCAGGCGCCGCAGGCGGGTTTGCGGGCATGGCAGATACGGCGGCCGTGGAAGATCACGTGGTGCGACAGCATCGTCCAGTCGGTCTTCGGGAAGAGCTCGCCGATCGCCCGCTCGATCTTGTCGGGCTCCTTCTCGGCGGTCCACTCCCAGCGGTGTACGAGCCGCTGGAAGTGGGTGTCCACGGTGATGCCGGGCCGGCCGAAGGCGTTCCCGAGGACGACGAAGGCGGTCTTGCGGCCGACGCCGGGCAGTTTGACGAGGTCTTCGAGACGGCCGGGGACCTCGCCGTCGAAGTCGTCCCGCAGGGCCTTGGAGAGACCCATCACCGACTTGGTCTTGGACCGGAAGAACCCGGTGGGCCGCAGGATCTCCTCGACCTCCTCAGGGTTCGCCGCGGCCAGGTCCTCGGGCGTGGGGTACTTCGCGAAGAGCGCCGGTGTCGTCTGGTTCACCCGCAGGTCGGTCGTCTGCGCCGACAGGACGGTGGCGACCACCAGCTGAAAGGGGTTCTCGAAGTCCAGCTCCGGGTGGGCGTACGGGTACACCTCGGCGAGCTCGCGGTCGATACGCCGGGCCCGCCGGACGAGAGCCGTGTGCGACTCGTTCCGGGGAGGCTTGGCGGGGGCGACGACTTTCTCTGCGGGCGCGGCCTTCTTGCCGGCCGCGGCTTTCTTGGCAGGCGCAGCCGTCTTACCGGCCACGGCTTTCTTCGCCGGCGCGGTCTTCTTGGCAGGCGCAGCCTCCTTGGCGGCTACGGCCTTCTTGACCGCCGCGGACTTAGCGGCAGGCACGGCCTTCTTGGCGGCCACGGACTTCTTCGCTGGCGCGGACTTCTTCGCTGGCACGGTCTTCCTCACGCGGGCGGCCTTCTTGACAGACGCCGTCTTCTCGGCGGGCACGGCTTTCCCAGCAGGCACGGCGGCGCTCCCGGCGGACGCCGCTCCCCCGGCGGGGGCCGGAGCGAAAGCCTCGGGGGCCGGAGTGGAGGCTTTGGGGGGCGTCTCCTCGGTGACCGCGGCCGTCACGGCGGTCGCCTTCACGGACGCGCTCTTCGTCGCCCGCTTCGTCGCGGCCGACCTCTTCGTCGCGGTCGCCCTCTTCGTAGCGCTCGCCACGGACGCGCGGGCCTTGCCCACCGCGGACGCACGGGTCTTCTTGACGGGCACCTTCTTGGCGGGCGCTTTCCCACCGGGGGACTTCACCGGCGCGGACTTCCTCGCGGTCTCCTTGGCGGTCCTCTTCGCCGCGGCGGCCTTCTTGGCAACCGCAGCCTTCTTCGCGGCCGCGGCCATCTCCGAGGCCGCGACCCCCGCGGCCTTACCCGCGGCCCCCGCCGCGGTCGTCGCCGGTCTCGACCCTGCCGCTTTTGTCGTTTTCTTCGCTCCACCGGAGCCCTGTTCGCCCACAGCGGAATCACGACGTACACCCACGCGCCCAGCCCCCTTGGCCTGTGCTCTCACCGGCGATTTGGACACCCGACCAGCCTAGAGCCCACCACCGACATCTGCCCCGGCCACCATCCATCAGCCCCCAATTGGCCCCCTGCCGCACTGTCGGACACGCCGGTGCGGCAGACTTGTGACTGATCACACTGTTTGGACCGTCCAGCAAAACGGGGAACACGGACCCCTGGTACACCGGGACCAAGATCCCCTGAGCAGGTCGACAAGGAGAGAACTCGTGGACGACGTTCTGCGGCGCGCCCCGCTCTTCGCGGCGCTCGATGACGAGCAGGCCGCGGAGCTCCGCGCCTCCATGAGTGAGGTGACCCTCGCACGCGGTGACGCGCTCTTTCACGAGGGCGACCCCGGAGACCGCCTGTACGTGGTCACCGAGGGCAAGGTGAAGCTTCACCGCACCTCACCCGACGGCCGCGAGAACATGCTGGCGGTCCTCGGCCCCGGCGAGCTCATCGGTGAGCTGTCGCTGTTCGACCCGGGCCCGCGGACGGCGACCGCCTCCGCGCTGACCGAGGTGAAACTGCTGGGCCTCGGCCACGGCGACCTCCAGCCCTGGCTGAACGCACGCCCCGAGGTGGCCGCCGCCCTGCTGCGCGCCGTCGCCCGGCGCCTGCGCAAGACCAACGACCAGATGTCCGACCTGGTCTTCTCCGACGTGCCGGGCCGGGTGGCCCGTGCGCTCCTGGACCTCTCGCGCCGCTTCGGCGTGCAGTCCGAGGAGGGCATCCACGTCGTGCACGACCTGACCCAGGAGGAGCTGGCCCAGCTGGTCGGCGCCTCCCGCGAGACGGTCAACAAGGCGCTCGCCGACTTCGCGGGCCGCGGCTGGCTCCGCCTGGAGGCCCGCGCGGTGATCCTCCTGGACGTGGAGCGTCTCGCGAAGCGCTCGCGCTGAGCGCTCCGCCGGAAGTCCGGTGAGTGGTCCGCGGGTGCGCTGTGGCCGGGTCCGCTGCGGCTGGTCGCGCCCGCGCGTCGGAGCCGCATGGCGATACGGCGGCCCCGCGCCCCTTCGAGGCGCTGCCGAACCGCTGTCGCACGACTTCTTACCGAAGGGCCCCGCCGGACGGCGGGGCCCTTCGGTGTCGTGCCGGGAACGGGTTGTGCCGGAACGGGTTGCGCGCGAAACGGGTTGTGCCGGAAATGGCATGCCCCCGCCGCCGCCTCCGGGCACAGTGGTGCCATGGCGGCGGACAGAGGGCTCGATGCCCTGGGCTACATCGAGCGCGAAGGCTCCCTGGGGCGGGTACCGGCGGTGTTCCGGCCCGTCGTCGCCGCGGCTCGTGACCGGGTGCTGGACGTCTTCGGAGGGCGGCTGGACAGCGCGTACCTCTACGGGTCGATTCCGCGCGGGACCGCGCGCGTGGGCCGTTCCGATCTCGACCTGCTGCTCGTCCTGCGCGAGGAGCCCACGGAGGCGGACCGGGCGGACGCGCGCACGCTCGACGAGGCCCTCGACAAGGAGTTCGCCCAGATCGACGGGGCCGGGACGCTGGTGGCCGGCCGGACGCAGGTGCTGAGCGACCTGGAGCGGCACGACCTCGGCTGGTTCGTCGCGTGCCTCTGTACGCCGCTGCTGGGCGAGGACCTCGCCGAGGAACTGCCCCGCTACCGGCCCGACACCCTCCTCGCCCGCGAGACGAACGGCGAACTCGCGCTGCTCCTCCCCCGCTGGCGCGAGCGGATCGCCGAGGTCACAGCGGCGGCCGGGGCGGACGGCCCGCAGGAGGCGGCCCTGCGGCCTCTGGTGCGCCACATGTCCCGTCACCTCGTCCGGACGGGCTTCACCCTGGTCATGCCCCGCTGGAACGGCTGGACGAGCAATCTGGCGGAGATGGCCGAGGTGTTCGCCGCGTACTACCCGGAGCGGGACCATCCGCGGCGGGCCGCCCAGCTGCGCGAGGCCGCCGCACTCGGCCGCGAGCCGGTCGGCGACCGTGCCGTCCTGCGGTCGTACGTCGACGATCTCGGGCCGTGGCTCGCCGAGGAGTACGCGCGCGTGCACGGCGTCAAAGCACCGCGCCCGTAGCGGACCGGCGGGTCCACTCCCGGATCCCAGCCCCGGTCCCAGCCCCGGCCTCGGTCCCGGCCTCGGTTCCGGTGCGGCTCACTCCCGGCCGATGAGCCCGTGTTCCTTGAGGTAGTCCAGCTGCGCCCGTACCGACAGTTCCGCCGCCGGCCACAGGGAGCGGTCGACGTCCCCGTAGACGTGCGCGACGACCTGGGACGGGTCCGTGTAGCCGTCCTCGACGGCCGTCTCGACCTGGGCGAGCCGGTGGGCCCGGTGGGCCAGGTAGAACTCCACGACTCCCTGGGCGTCCTCCAGGACCGGCCCGTGGCCCGGCAGGACCGTGTGCACGCCGTCGTCGACCGCCAGGGACCTCAGCCGCCTCAGGGAGTCCAGGTAGTCGCCCAGGCGCCCGTCGGGGTGGGCCACGACCGTGGTGCCCCGGCCCAGGATCGTGTCGCCGGTCAGTACGGCCCGGTCGGCGGGCAGATGGAAGCAGAGCGAGTCGGCGGTGTGGCCGGGCGTCGGTACGACCCGCAGCTCCAGGCCGCCCGTCGTGATCACGTTCCCGGCGGCCAGGCCCTCGTCGCCGAGCCGCAGCGCCGGATCGAGCGCCCGCACCTTCGTGCCCGTCAGCTCGGCGAACCGCGCCGCGCCCTCGGCATGGTCAGGGTGCCCGTGCGTCAGCAGGGTCAGGGCGACCCGCCTGCCGGCCTTCTCGGCGGCGTCGACGACGGCACGCAGGTGTACGTCGTCCAGGGGCCCGGGATCGATCACCACCGCCAGTTCGGAGTCCGGCTCGGCCACGATCCAGGTGTTCGTGCCGTCCAGGGTCATCGCGGACGCGTTCGGGGCGAGGACGTTGACGGCACGCGCGGTGGCGGGGCCGGAGAGCACCCCGCCGCGCGGCTGGCCGGGCAGTGCTGCGGCGTCGGTCATGCGGAGGCTCCACCGGTCGGGATGTGCTTGGTGAACTCGTCGTGGCCCGGCCAGCTGAGGACCAGCTCGCCGTCCACCAGCTTCGCCTGGGCCAGGACGGGTGTCATGTCCCGGCCGGGTGCCGCCGCGAGGGCCTCGGCTGCGGTCCCGTACGCGCCGAGCTGGCGCAGGGTCGCGATGGTGGGCGGCATCATCAGGAGCTCGCCCCTGTCGTAGCCGTCCATCGCCTCCGAAGGGCGGATCCAGACGGTGCGGTCGGCCTCCGTGGAGGCGTTCCGGGTGCGCTGGCCCTCCGGAAGGACGGCCACGAAGAAGAAGGTGTCGTAGCGGCGGGGCTCGAACTCCGGGGTGATCCAGCGTGTCCAGGCACCCAGGAGGTCGGAGCGCAGCACGAGCCCCCTGCGGTCGAGGAACTCGGCGAAGGACAGGTCGCGGGCGACCAGTGCCGCCCGGTCGGTCTCCCAGTCGTCCCCGGTGGTGTCGCCGACCACGGTGTCCGCGGTCGGGCCCGCGAGCAGGACGCCCGCCTCCTCGTACGTCTCACGGACCGCCGCGCAGACGATCGCCTGGGCGACGGCCTCGTCGACACCGAGCCGGGACGCCCACCACGCGCGCGTGGGGCCCGCCCAGCGGACGTGATGGTCGTCGTCCCTGGGGTCCACCCCGCCGCCCGGATACGCGTACGCGCCCCCGGCGAAAGCCATGGAGGCGCGTCGGCGCAGCATGTGGACGGCGGGACGGGAGTCGGTGTCACCGGAGCCGGAGCCGATGGTCCCGGAGCCGGAGCCGGTCTCCCCGGCATCGGATCCGGCGTCGGACCCGGTCTCCCCGGAGTCGGCCCCCGGGCCGGTGTCCTTGAGCAGCATGACGGTGGCCGCCCGCCTGGGGACGACCGGTGTGAGCGTGCCCTCCGCGAGTGCGCGGATCCTCTCGGGCCACTCCGGGGGGTACCACTGCCCATTCGCCATGGGCGGAGGCTATCCCGGAGTGAGCTGATGTTCGAGAGACAACGATCGCTCCTTACGGAGAGGCCTACGCCTCCGTCAGCTCCACCTGGATCTCGACCTCCACGGGCGCGTCGAGCGGCAGCACCGCCACGCCGACGGCGCTGCGCGCGTGCACGCCCTTGTCGCCGAGAACCTCGCCCAGCAGCTCGCTCGC
This sequence comes from Streptomyces sp. NPDC102514, assembly GCF_055584525.1. Classification (NCBI taxonomy): domain Bacteria; kingdom Bacillati; phylum Actinomycetota; class Actinomycetes; order Kitasatosporales; family Streptomycetaceae; genus Streptomyces; species Streptomyces sp. NPDC102514. The sequence continues at coordinate 671,571 of NZ_JBVJLW010000004.1, read as the reverse complement.
GCCGTTCAGGACGGCGGGCTGGCCGGTGAAGTCGGCCGCCGAGGCGACGAAGCCGACGACCTTCACCACGCGCGCGATGCGGTCGAGGTCACCCGCGACCGACTTGACCGCCGCGAGGGCGTTCAGCGCGCAGGTGCGGGCCAGTTCCTTGGCCTCCTCCGGGGTGACCTCCGCGCCCACCTTGCCGGTGAGCGGAAGCTTGCCGTCCACCATCGGGAGCTGGCCGGCCGTGTACACGTACACGCCCGACTGCACGGCGGGCTGGTACGCGGCCAGGGGCGGCACGACGCCCGGCAGGGTCAGTCCCAGTTCGGCCAGTTTCGCCTCGACAGCGCTCACGCGGCCCGCTCCCGCTTCAGGTAGGCGACGAGCTGCTCGGGGTTGTTCGGCCCGGGCACGACCTGGACGAGCTCCCAGCCGTCCTCGCCCCAGGTGTCCAGAATCTGCTTCGTGGCGTGGACGAGCAGAGGCACGGTTGCGTATTCCCACTTGGTCATGGGGGCGACTGTATCCGCTGGCGCGGGCCGCCCTTCCTGGACCTCCGTCCGCCGCCGGCCGGTGCAGGGGCGCTGCGGGGCCGATGCGGGGGTGTCGGGCGGGCCGATGACTGGGCAGGGCGCTCCCTGGGCACCCGTATGCGAAGCAGGGCCCCCACGGCCACCGCACCATCCAGTGAGGAATTAGGCTCGAAGACGTGAGCAGGCTTCAGGTCGTCAGCGGCAAGGGCGGTACCGGAAAGACCACGGTCGCCGCAGCACTCGCGCTCGCCCTCGCGACCGAGGGCAAGCGTGCCCTTCTGGTCGAGGTCGAGGGCAGACAGGGCATCGCGCAGCTCTTCGAGACGCAGGCGCTGCCCTACGAGGAGCGGAAGATCGCCGTCGCTCCCGGTGGCGGGGAGGTGTACGCACTCGCCATCGACCCCGAGCTGGCCCTTCTGGACTACCTCCAGATGTTCTACAAGCTCGGCGGCGCGGGACGCGCCCTGAAGAAACTGGGCGCCATCGACTTCGCGACCACCATCGCGCCGGGCCTGCGGGACGTGCTCCTGACGGGCAAGGCCTGTGAGGCCGTACGCCGCAAGGACAAGCGCGGGCGGTTCGCGTACGACTACGTGGTGATGGACGCGCCGCCGACCGGGCGGATCACCCGCTTCCTGAACGTGAACGACGAGGTGGCCGGGCTCGCCAAGATCGGCCCGATACACAATCAGGCGCAGGCCGTGATGAGGGTGCTCAAGTCGCCCGAGACCGCCGTGCACCTGGTGACGCTCCTGGAGGAGATGCCCGTCCAGGAGACCGCCGACGGCATCGCGGAGCTGCGGGCCGCGCGGCTGCCGGTGGGGCGGACCATCGTGAACATGGTGCGGCCCGCGATCCTGGACGAGGCCGACCTGGAGCTGGCGCGCAGGGCGCCGCGCACGGCCGTCGCGAAGTCGCTGTCGGCCGCCGGACTCGGCGGTGCGCGGCGCGGCGGGGTCGCCGAGCGCCTGGTGGAGCCGCTGCTGACCCAGGCGGACGAGTACGCCGAGCGGTACGCGCTGGAGCGCGAGCAGCGTGCGGTGCTCCAGGGCCTGGAGTTGCCGCTGCACGAACTCCCGTTGCTCGCCGAGGGAATGGACCTCGCGGGCCTGTACGAACTCGCCAAGGAACTGCGTCAGCAAGGGATCTCATGAGTCAGGACCCGGCCCGCGCAAACGATTCTTCCCGCGAACGTGCACGCGAAGGCGAGCCCGCCGCCCGGCGGGCGTCCGGCCCCTCCCGTGCGATCGACACCGCGGCCGCGTCCTCGGCCGTCCTGGGGGTCGACGCGCTGATCGACGACCCCGGGACCCGCATCGTGGTCTGCTGCGGTTCGGGCGGCGTCGGCAAGACCACCACCGCGGCGGCGCTGGGGCTGCGGGCCGCCGAGCGCGGTCGCAAGGTGGTCGTCCTGACCATCGACCCGGCCCGCAGGCTCGCCCAGTCGATGGGCATCGACGCGCTCGACAACACCCCGCGCCGGGTGAAGGGCATCGACGACTCCGCGAACGGCGAGCTGCACGCGATGATGCTCGACATGAAGCGCACCTTCGACGAGATCGTCGAGGCGCACGCGGACCGCGAGCGGGCCGCCACGATCCTGAACAACCCCTTCTACCAGTCGCTCTCCGCCGGCTTCGCGGGCACGCAGGAGTACATGGCGATGGAGAAGCTGGGGCAGCTGAGGGCGCGCGAGGAGTGGGACCTCATCGTCGTCGACACGCCGCCCTCGCGCTCGGCCCTCGACTTCTTGGACGCCCCGAAGCGGCTCGGCTCGTTCCTGGACGGAAAGCTGATCCGGCTGCTGACCGCGCCGGCGAAGCTGGGCGGCCGGGCCGGGATGAAGTTCCTGAACGTCGGGATGTCGATGATGACCGGCACTCTGGGCAAGCTGCTGGGCGGGCAGCTCCTCAAGGACGTACAGACGTTCGTGGCCGCCATGGACACCACCTTCGGCGGCTTCCGTACGCGCGCGGACGCCACGTACAAGCTGCTCCAGGCGCCCGGTACGGCGTTCCTGGTCGTCGCGGCCCCGGAGCGGGACGCGCTGCGCGAGGCGGCGTACTTCGTGGAACGGCTGGCCGCGGAGGAGATGCCGCTCGCCGGTCTGGTGCTGAACAGGGTCCACGGCAGCGGTGCCACCCAGCTGTCGGCGGAGCGCGCACTCGCCGCCGCGGAAAATCTTGTCGAGGCCCGCATTGTGGATCAGGTGGGCGGGAAAGCTGGACTTCGTAACTCTCCCGACACGTACGGCAGTTCAGAACCACCCGCTACCGAAACCGCCGTTCCCGAGGCTCCCTCCTCCGACGCAGGCTCCCCCGCCGCGGACCGGACCAGTGCCGACGGAGCCGGAACGGACGAGGACTCCAGCAAGGCCGCCCCCGGCACGGAGGACCACAGCGCCGAGGACAGCGACGACCGCAGCACGGAAGGCCGCACAGTCGAACAACTCACCGCAGGCCTGCTGAGGCTGCACGCCGAACGTATGCAACTGCTCTCCCGCGAGCAGCGCACACGCGATCGCTTCGCCGCGCTCCACCCCGAGGTGGCGGTGGCCGAAGTGGCCGCGTTGCCCGGTGATGTGCACGACCTCGCGGGGCTGCGGCACATCGGGGACCGGCTCGCGGCCGACACGCCGCCGGCCGAAGCTTCGTGAACCCGAAGAGCTTCGTGAACCCGGGGAACGCCTGCCCCTGGGAATGGTTGCTCGGCCCCTGAGCCCGAGGCCCGCTTCCTGAGCCTTTCGGGGTCACGGGGCGACCCGGTGGGACCTACGCCGCCGTCGTACAGGTCGCCGTAGGTCACGTATGTCAGGTCACGTATGTCGGATCACGTATGTCACGTACGCCGTCGTAAGGGGGTCATGCGGACGTCACTCGTACCTCCGAGGACGCCACTCGCACCTCTGGCGCATACGGAACCGCTGCGAGTCCGCTGCGTGCGCGGAACCCGGTCAGCCCACCGCTGCGTAGTTCTCGTACACCTCTTCCTCGTCGAGAGGCAGGATTCCCGCCCCCCGCTCGTACTCGGTACGCGCGGTTTCGAGCAGCCTGCGCCAAGAGGTGACGGTCGGTCGCCTGCGCAGCAGTGCGCGGCGCTCCCGCTCCGTCATCCCTCCCCACACGCCGAACTCGACGCGGTTGTCCAACGCGTCGGCCAGGCACTCCGTGCGCACCGGGCATCCGGTGCACACTGCCTTCGCCCGGTTCTGCGCTGCTCCTTGAACGAACAGTTCATCCGGATCGGTAGTGCGGCAGGCCGCCTGCGCACTCCAGTCGGTTACCCAGCCCATACCGGCGCCGTCCTCTCCCGAATCGAGGCTCCCCCACGGCGGCAGCGGCATATTCACCGCCACCAGTTCAGGACGTTACGGAAGGTGGGCACAGTCAACCAGCCCCTTCGGGCCCAATCTTGAATGGCCCGAATGGACTATGGGTACGCGACAGATCACCCAACGGAGTGACCCGACGACATACGTGACTTTCCCGGCGAAGCGGGGCAGTTGAGGTGTGTCACAACGGGCACCAGGTGACACATGAGGCGGATTCGGGCACGTCCTCAACAAAAAAGTCGAGTGTCGACCGAACCGAACAGGGGTCGCCGGACGTATTGATACGTGGTCCTACTGCTGTGACAGTTGAGAGCAGCTTAGGCCAATGCCTATACGCGTGTCCGGCGATTGAGAACGTAGGCTGCCCTCATGCCAAAGAAGCGCTCGGGCGGTGGTCTGTCTCCCACGCAGCAGGCCGCCAAGTTCCTCGGTGTCAGTGTGCTCGCGGGGGCCGTCATGGCCGGGATCGCGGTGCCGGCGTTCGGTGCGCTCGGCCTCGCGGCCAAGGGTTCGGTCGAGGGGTTCGACGAGATCCCGGCCAACCTGAAGCGGCCACCGCTGAGCCAGCGCACCACGATCCTGGACAACCAGGGCGGCCAGATCGCCACGGTCTACTCGCGTGACCGCACGGTGGTCGACCTCAAGGACATCTCGCCGTACATGCAGAAGGCGATCGTCGCGATCGAGGACGCGCGGTTCTACGAGCACGGCGCGGTCGACCTCAAGGGTGTCCTGCGCGCGCTCAACAAGAACGCGCAGAGCGGCAACGTCTCGGAGGGCGCCTCGACGCTCACCCAGCAGTACGTGAAGAACGTCTTCGTGGAGGAGGCCGGCGACGACCCGACGAAGGTCGCGCAGGCCACCCAGCAGACCCTCGGCCGCAAGGTCCGCGAGCTGAAGTTCGCGATCCAGGTCGAGGAGGAGCTGGGCAAGAAGAAGATCCTTGAGAACTACCTGAACATCACGTTCTTCGGGCAGCAGGCCTACGGCGTGGAGGCGGCGGCCCAGCGTTACTTCTCCAAGTCCGCCAAGGACCTGGAGGTCCAGGAGGCCGCGCTGCTGGCGGGCATCGTCCAGTCGCCGACCCGGTACGACCCGGTCAACGACGAGGCCGAGGCCACCAAGCGGCGCAACGTGGTGCTGCAGCGCATGGCCGAGGTGCACGACATCTCGCAGGCGGAGGCCACCGCCGCCAAGAAGAAGCCGCTCGGCCTGAAGGTCAGCAAGCCGAACAACGGCTGCATCACGGCCGTCAAGGACTCCAGCTTCTTCTGCGACTACGTGCGTGAGGTGTTCCTGACCGACCCGGTCTTCGGCAAGACCCAGAAGGCCCGGGCCAAGGTCTGGAACCAGGGCGGTCTGACGATCCGCACGACGCTCGACCCGCAGGCTCAGAAATCGGTCCAGACCTCGCTCAAGGACCACGTCAACAAGTCGGACAAGGTCGCGGCGGCATCGACACTGGTCGAGCCCGGCTCCGGCAAGATCCTGGCAATGGGCCAGTCGAAGCCGTACGGCTACGGCAAGAACGAGACCGAGATCAACTACTCGGTCGACCAGAAGATGGGCGGCTCGAACTTCGGCTTCCCGACCGGTTCGACGTTCAAGCCGTTCCTGGCCGCGGCGGCCCTGGAGGGCGGCAAGCCGGCCACGCAGTCCTATCCGGCGCCGTACGAGATGCCGTATCCCGACAGCGTCCAGGCGTGCGGCGGGAAGACCTGGCGCAACAGCGAGAACGCGAAGGTCGAGAACGAGGACGAGGCCGAGGTCGGCCCGTACCCGCTGAAGAAAGCCATGGCGCTCTCGGTCAACACCTACTTCGTGCAGATGCTCGAAGACATCGGGATGTGCCCGGTGGTGGAGATGACCGACAAGCTGGGCGTGGTGCAGGGCAACGGCACCAAGCTGCCCGAGCAGCCCTCGTCGATGACCCTCGGTTCCACCGGTATCTCGCCGCTGACGATGGCGAGCGCGTACGCCGCCTTCGCCAACCGGGGCGAGTACTGCACGCCGATCGCGATCGCGTCGATCAGCCAGAAGCTCGGCGGTGAGAAGAAGTCCCTGTCGGTTCCGAAGTCCTCGTGCTCGCGCGCGATGTCGGAGACCACCGCGGACACGATCAACACACTGCTCAGCGGAGTGGTCGACTCCGGTACGGGCCAGCAGGCCGGTCTCACCGACCGCGCCAACGCCGGCAAGACCGGTACGACGGACTTCCGCAAGAACGCCTGGTTCGTCGGCTACACGCCGAACCTGTCCGGCGCGGTCTGGGTCGGCAGCGCCACCCAGAAGGTCAAGATGGTCAACATCACCATCGGCGGGACGTGGCACGAGAAGGTCTTCGGCGGCGCGGTACCAGGGCCCATCTGGAAGGACGCCATGACCGGCGCCCTGTCCGGCAAGGACTCCCCCGGCTTCAACCTCGTCGACATCCCCGACCCCGAGAAGGACCGGGACAAGGACCGCGACCGGGACCGCGGCGACGACAACAACGGCGACCACAACGGGAACGGCAACGGGGAGAACCGGGGAAATGACAACGGGGGCGGCACCGACGGTGGCCAGCCCCAGATCCCCACGCCGACCTTCTCCATCCCCGACGACTGGACGATCGGCGGGAACGACGGCGGCAACGACCGCGGGAACGGGAACGGTGGCGGCGGCAACTGGCCGTAGCCCGGCCTGACTTCCGACCGGCTGCTTGTACGCCTGTCTGCTGGTACGCCGATGGGGGCGCCCCTTGTTGCAAGGGGCGCCCCCATCGGCGTACGGCTGCGGGTGGGCCTTTTGCTGCGACTGCGGCGCGGATGCGGCTGCCGTGCGGCTGCGGCTGCGGCTGCGGCCGATTGGAGTGCCCGGGGGCCGGTCGCGGGGTCCGGGGCTCAGCCCGCGAGGCGCTTCTTGACCTCCGCGGCGACCCGGCCGCCCTCCGCCAGGCCGGCCACCTTCGGGTTCACGATCTTCATGACCTGACCCATGGCCCGCGGGCCCTCCGCGCCGGCCGCCTTCGCCTCCTCGACCGCCTGCGCGACGATCTGCTGCAGCTCGTCGTCGGAGAGCTGCTTGGGCAGGTACTCGGCGAGGACCTCGCCCTCCGCCTTCTCGCGCTCGGCCGACTCGGCACGGCCGCCCTGCGCGAAGGCGTCGGCCGCCTCGCGGCGCTTCTTCGCCTCCTTGGCGATCACCTTCTGCACCTCGTCGTCGGAGAGTTCGCGCTTCTGCGTACCCGCGACCTCCTCCTTCTGGACGGCGGCGAGGGTCAGCCGGAGCGTCGAGGAACGGAGCTCGTCGCGCCCCTTGATCGCGGCGTTGAGGTCTGCCTGCAGCTTCGACTTGAGCGTGGTCATGGGGCCGATTGTCGCAGGTGTGGTGCGGCGGACGCCCATGGATTTCGGCGGGCGGCTCCCGCAGGCCGTCGGTGGACCGCCCAGGGGCCGTCCCCGGGCCACCCATGGACCGTCCGTGGACCGTCCCTGGTCCGCCCCTGGGCCGTCCGTGGGGTTCGGGGCGTCCAGGGTCTGACACGATGGACGTATGCGCGCGCGATACGGAGTACCACTGGGAATCGCGGCGGCTGGTGCCGCCGGTCTGCTCTACTCGGCGGGGTTCGAAGCCCGCTCGTTCAGACTGCGGCGGGTGACGGTCCCGGTGCTGCCCCCCGGGATGCGACCGCTGCGCGTGCTCCAGGTCTCCGACATCCACATGGTGAGCGGGCAGCGGAAGAAGCAGCGCTGGCTGCGCTCGCTGGCCGGGCTGCGCCCCGACTTCGTCATCAACACCGGGGACAACCTCTCGGACCCCGAGGGCGTACCCGAGGTCATGGACGCCCTCGGCCCCCTGATGGAGTTCCCCGGCGCGTACGTCTTCGGCTCGAACGACTACTTCGGGCCCACGCTGCGCAACCCCGCCCGCTATCTGTTCGAGAAGACGCAGGGCCGGCACGGGCTGAACGGCAACGCGCCCGCCGTCAACGTCGTCCACAACCCGTGGGAGGAGCTGCGCGACGGCTTCGACGCGGCGGGCTGGCTGAACCTGACGAACGTCCGGGGCTCGCTGAAGATCGACGGCTTCGAGATCGAGCTGACCGGGCTCGACGACCCGCACGTCAAGCGCGACCGGTACGCGCGCGTGGCCGGCGGCCCGTCCGACGCGGCCGACCTCTCCCTGGGCATCGTGCACGCGCCGTACCTGCGCGCGCTGGACGCCTTCACCGCGGACGGCTACCCGCTGATCCTGGCGGGCCACACGCACGGCGGGCAGCTGTGCATCCCCTTCTACGGCGCCCTGGTCACCAACTGCGACCTGGACACCGACCGGGTGAAGGGCCTGTCCACGTACACGGAGGCGGAGTCGGGCCGGACGTCGTACATGCACGTGTCGGCGGGCTGCGGGACGAGCAGGTACACCCCGGTGCGCTTCGCCTGTCCCCCGGAGGCGACGCTGCTGACGCTTACGGGGGTGGGGGGCGCGTAGGGGGCTGGGGTTCAGCTGGGCGGGGTTCGGCTGGGTGGCGTCGCTGGGCGGGGCCGTGTGGCTGGGCCGGGGTCCGGCTGGGCGGCGTCCCTGAACGGGTTTCGGATGGCCGGCCGGGAGAGGCCGGGAGAGCCCCGGACCCTCCCCCACCCATCCGGTTCAATCCACCGCGCCCCTTTTACCCACCCCTCCTAGCGTGAGGGGATGACCACCCCCATACCTGCGGACATCCCGGACATACCCAGGATCCCCGGCATAGCCGCCAGCGCCGCCGCCTCCGCCGTCCCCATCGTGCCCGCGTACGCGGTGGTCCCGCGCGTACGCCGTCCCCTGGTCGCCGCCTTCCGCCTGCTCGTCGCCCTGGCGGCGGCCGCGGGCGTGGCGCTCGATCTGCTCCTGGGCTCCCCGCTGCGCGTCCTGAGCTACGCCACGATCCTGAGCAGCATCCTGGTGACCGCGGTGTTCACCGTCTCGGCCTGGCGGGCATGGAAGGCCCGCCACCCGCTGCGGCCGTCCGTCACCGCCAGCACCTTGCTGTACGCGGTCGGGACGGGCCTGGTCTACCACCTGATCCTGGCCGACGACGCGACCGCCTTCTCCATGACGAGCGACGGCTCGGCGCTCACGGGCTGGCACGCGGTCACGAACCAGCTGCTGCACACGGTGGTCCCGGTGGCGGTCGCGCTGGACTGGCTCCTGCTGACCCGCCCGGGGGCACTGCGTCTGCACAGCGCGGCCACCTGGCTGATCCTCCCGGTCGCGTACCTGGCGTACACCGTCACCCGGGGCCTGCTCCTCCCCCAGGGCACGCCGGCCCGCTACCGGTACCCCTTCCTCGACGTGTCCGAGCACGGCTACGTCGAGGTCCTGGGCAACGTCACGATCCTGGGCCTCGCCTGCTACGCCCTGGCCGTCCTCCTCGTCGCCCTGGACCACATCAGGCCCGGCCCACGCCGCCACCGCGCCCCCGAAAACCGGATTTCGTCTCAGCCCACCGGTGGGCTAAAGTAAACGACGTCGCCACGGCACACACCACGCAAGTGGCTCGCCGCCAGCGACATCGGGGTGTAGCGCAGCTTGGCAGCGCGCTTCGTTCGGGACGAAGAGGTCGTGGGTTCAAATCCCGCCACCCCGACAGCCAAAACAGCAGGTCAGGCCCGGTTCTGAGAGATCAGAACCGGGCCTGATTTGCTTTGTGGCCCTGTTTTGGGAGCCATCTGGGAGCCAACTCGGTGTGATCTTCGAGATCCGGCTCCCGGCGGCTCCCCGAGGAGCGGCCTTCTGCCCCCTCTCGGCGCGGGCGTACGCATAGCGCCCCGAATGATTCACTGCACGGCTTGTGCCGAGCAGACCTGAGACGGTACGACGATCGCCATGCACCCTTGGTCTCCGTTAAATGACCGGCAGCTCGCACTCCTCACCCGCATCGGGGCCGGAACCGACCCCGTCACGTCGGACAGCCCCGAGCTCGCCGTCACGGCTCGCGCGCTCAGGGACCGGGGCTTGGTGACCATGCCCCGGAAGAAGGGGAGGTGCCAGGCGGAGATCACTGACGCCGGGCACTTCTATCTGGAGCACGGGCATCATCCCGACCGTCCGGAGTTGGCTCCACGCGAGCCTCGCGTGGCGGCGTCTGAAGCCGGGGAGACGGTTGCTTCGGGTCCGTCACAGGATGTCGATCCTCCGACCGAGGCGAAGCCCGCTCCGAAACGGGCTGTGAAACCCCCGCGCCCGTCGCCGGCGGCCGTCGGGCCGACGCTCATCGCGCAGGTGCAGGAGGCCGGACGATTCCTTCGGATCCCGAACCCCAGCGAGGCGGAACGGGCTCGGTATCGCAGGGCGTTCGACGCGGCGCGGCAGTGCGCTCCGGAGGGGTACCACCTGAAGTACAGCGGGCGGGCGAAGGGCGACTTCTTCCTCGGCCTGCTCCGGGTGACCGGTGAGGACGACACCGAGTGGAACCGGATCCGCTTGGCGCGCAGCCGTGTGATCACCGACGTCGAGGACGTGCTCGCCGCGGTCACCAAGGACCACAGCGCCTTCGAGATCTCCGAGGAGGTCCTGCCGAGGGTGCTCGCGCTGATCCGGCTCCTCGCCGATCAGGCGCTCGCGCGGTACGGCGAGATCGCAGTGTCCAAGAAGCGCAGGCAGCCGAGGCCGCTGCTCACTGTCCACGGTAGGACGTACGAGGTCGGCTTCCGTGAGCGGCAGAAGCAGGTCCGGTACGTCCCCAAGCAGCCGGGCCGACGTACGTACGACTGGCAGCGGGTCACGCCGGCCCACAAGTCCGAGCCGTCCGGCGAACTGGAGCTGCTGGTCAGCGAGAACTCGGGCTACAGCTACAACTACGGCTGGAAGAAGGAATGGACCGACACGGCCAAGAAGCCGTTGGAGGAGCAGATCGCCTCAATCTTCCGGGCGTTGAAGGCACGCGCGGAGGAGCAGGAGCAGGCCCGGCTAGAACGAGAGGCGGAGCAACGGCGTCTCCGCGAGGAGCGGGAGCGCCAGGAGGCCGAGCGCCGACGACTGGCGGAGGAACGGGAGGAGCGCGAGCGGCGGGAGTGGGAGGCCGCGGTAAGTGCGGCTTCGGTGCAGGCGGTTCACGCGGTACGGGCCGAGCATTTCGGCACGGCCCTGGAGCAGTGGCGGGCCGCCGGTGAGATCCGGGCCTTCTGTGCCGCGCTGGATGACGTCGCCGCCGCATCGGAGGACGCCCTCGAAGCTGAGAGGCTGCGCGAGTGGTCGGCTTGGGGGAACACAGAGGCCGATCAGCTCGACCCCACGACGAATGGCAAGGGTCTGGCCGCCCGTGACTTCAACGTGGAGCCGACGAAGAAGCAGCTGCGACCGTTCCTCGACGGCTGGCGGCCGGACCGGCCGGAGAAGGAGCCTCCGCCTCAGCCAACGCCTCCCAAGCCGGAGCCGGACTCGTGGCGCGGCGTCATCGACGCACGTCAGGATCAAGGGTGGCGATATGGACGCCTAGGTCGCGCTCAATGGTGGAGGCGATGACGCCGTGCCCTCGGTCGCGTAGAGCCTTGACCGCCTTCTCAACGAGTTCTCCGAGCCGGATGACCTCGGCGCGCAGGGCGACCAACTCGTCGTAGCGGTCGGCCTTGTCCTCGCCGCACCAGGCCCGGACGGTTCGCAGGACAGCCGACTCCGCGTCCAGCTTCCGGTCGTCCCGGCGGCTGTAGGAGTACCAGGAGGACTGGGCGCGCTCCTGCTCGATGCCCTGCTGCTTGCGGTCCACCTCCGGAAGGATCTCGTCGGCGAGGCGGCCGGCGACCTGGCGGGCGACGCGCTCGGTGACCGGCCATCCGGCCAAGCACATGCCGTGGCGGTTCTCGTAGACCATGGCGTCGCCGCGGAGTTCGGCTGCGTCCATGCCGATGAGCGGTGCCGTCTCGTCGAGGCGGCTCAGCTCCAGGACCCCGGCATCGGCCACCGTTCGGCGCAGGCGGAGCCTGTTCTTCGGGCGGACGAAGCCGAGGATCATGCGGGCGGCCTCGAAATCCGTACTGCCCCGGACCTCCCTCGACGCCTCGGCCAGCGCCAGCTCCGCCGTGTCATCCGCTCTGAAGGCGTCAACGTCATTCCAGGAGGCCATCAGGCAGCTGGGACTCACCCACTCCTGCAGGCCAGCTTCATCACCATCCAGGAACCGCACATGAATGTTCCCTGATCTTCCAGAACCGCGGACCCGGACAATCTCGACCTGGCGCACCGCGCCACCCAGTCCCTTCGGCGTGGCCCGATACGCCCAACGCTCCCCGGTCTCCATACGTCCATTGAGCCAGGTCGACGGCACCGCCACGCACCAATCAACAGATCCGAGGTATGTCTGATTTCCGCCGTCCACCGACAGCAAACCTGAGAGAGGATCACGGTCAGCTTCTCCCAGGGGGATCTCACATGACGGATCAGCACAACCGCACCTGCGGGCGCCCGACCCGCTCCGGGAACCCATGCAAGGTCCGGATATCGGGCTCGGACGTGGCGTGCGGCACGCATGCGACGGAGCAGGACAAAGCCGTGGCCGAGGCTCACCGACGCGGGTGGAGCGAAGGCTACAAGTCCGGCAGCGAGAGCAGCGCAAGCTACTCCAGATCCCGGATCGAGCGGTTGGAACAGCGCGTCAAAGAGCTTGAGGAGCAGCTGGACGACGTGAAGCGCGTTTACGAGATCGGTGGCCACCAGGTCGTGGACGTCGGCGGATACGCCTACCGCTGGCGCGGGAGCACACTTGAGGTCGGCGACCGGGTGCTGCTGCCGGAAAACTACGTGAGTCGCATGAAGAACGGACCCGGCCCCACCCTGGGCGTTGTGAGCAAGCTCGGCACCACCTATCGGGGGCCTCTGTCCGACATCGTCAGTCGGGCGCCAGCGGCGGATGGGTAAGAGAACCTTGAGCACCGTGGCCGTGGAGAGCTCGTCAGCTGAGTCCGTTGTCAGACCCTGCCGCTAACGTCGAGTGGCACAGGTCTCTCGTACATCAGCAGGGAGCAAGGCATGCCAACCACAACAGAAGACGGGCGTGGGGTAGATCGCCGAAGAGTGTTCGTGATCCACGGACGCAACGATCGGGCGCGCCGGGGACTGTTCGAGTTCCTACGGGCCATCGGGCTCGACCCGATCGAGTGGTCGGAAGCAGGCCGCATGACGGGAAAGGGCTCCCCGTACATCGGCGAGATCCTCGATGCGGCATTCGGCAGCGCCCAAGCAGTCGTCGTCCTGCAGACCCCGGACGATGTCACCTACCTGCACGAGAGCCTGACTCACCCCGGCGATCCAGAGTGCAACCCGCAGATGCAGCCGCGCCCGAACGTGCTCTTCGAAGCCGGCATGGCCATGGGCCGCGACGCGGACCGCACTGTGATCGTGGAACTCGGACAGGTGAAGGTCTTCAGCGACATCCACGGTCGGCATGTCGTCCGCCTCGACAACAGCGTCAAGAAGCGGCAGGACCTCGCGACCCGCCTGGAAACCGCAGGGTGTGCTGTCCGTCTGACAGGGACGGACTGGCACGAGGCCGGCGACCTGACTCCACCGGTTCCCCCGGGCGGGGGGCTTCCGATGGGCCGGAAACTGCCGTCATCGCAGGCGGCAGGCACGCCCCAGCTGAAGGCCCGGTACATCGACAATGGGCGCAACAAGATCGATGCTGTCGAGATCATCAACCACGGTCCCGGCGACGTGTACGAGCTAGACGTCGACGCTGATGCCAAGGTTGGGCTCATCACGCGAAATGCCGATGAATTTCCTGTCCCGAAGCTGCCCGAAGGCAAGTCCGTGCGCGTGGGGCGCATGTCGTCGGACTCTCTCGCGTCACGCTCAAACTCGTACTTCACCATCACCATCACTGCCAAAACCGTCGATGGGACACCAATCGAGATCGAAGAGTTCGTGAGCGGAGCGTGACATGGACATCCAGTTGACCTTTCCCCTGGATCACGACGGGTTCCTCCGACGGGAATGCCCCCACTGCGTACGACAGTTCAAGTGGCATCACGGTCCAGCGAACGAGGAGGCCGAGGAGCAGTCCGCCCCGGCGGCCTACTACTGCCCCCTGTGCGGGCAGCCCGCTGGAATGGACTCCTGGTGGACACAGGAGCAACTCGAATACGCCCAAGGCATGGCTCTTCCCGCAGCCACGCAAGAGTTCGAGCAGGGGCTACGGGACGCGTTCAAGGGCGCCAGCAGCAAGCACGTGAGGTTCGACTTCAAAGGCGGCATCGACGCACCGGACGTACCGACTCCACTCACCGAGCCTGATGACATGGTCATCGTGACGTCCCCCTGCCACTCGTACGAGCCGATAAAGGTCCCTGAAGAAGGGTCGGGCCCGTATCACTGCCTCGTTTGCGGTCAAGCCTTCGCCGTCTGATCCCCGGCCGTCGAAATGGCTGTCGCACGGAGGAAGTACCTGTGCCCCGCACGGTGATCGCGAGGCACAGGTGTCGCACCGTTCATCCAGGCGTCGCCAGGCTGCGGGCCTCCCTGCGTGCACGCAGGAGTTCACTGAGTACGCGCACTGGTGACGTGGGGCTCATCGCCAGGCGAGTGTCGAGCGCCGTCTCCCACTGCTTGTTCAGTCCGCGCATGAGGCGCTCGCGCATGCCGGGGGTGACATGGGCATAGCGCGCCGAGACGGAGCCATCGATGTGGCCCATGCGTTCGTCCATGAGGACCTTCTCGGTGCCGAGGTCCTCCATCACGGTCCGGTGGGTGTGGCGAAGGCCGTGGGGTGTGAGGCCCTTGGCGATGGGAAGCCAGCAGGCGTCGGCCCGGTCACTGGCGCCGCGCCCTCGGGCCGGGACGCCTGGCCACGGCTCGCCGAGCAGCGGTACGGGGCGAGCTTCCTGCGGTGCCTTCTTCGGGTACCAGCCGGAGACCGCCGGGGTGAACAGCCACGTCGCGAAGCCGTTTCGACGCCAGTGGGCTGCGTGCTTCGGCACCACACCGCCCCGCACGAACCCCAGGTCCGCGATGGCCTGCTCCACCCTCGCCCGCTTGGCGTCGGTGACGCGGTCGGGGTGGTTGAGGACGTTGGAGACCGTGCCCGTGGAGACTTCAGCACGGCGTGCGACGTCGACGAGCTTGGCGCCCTGATGGCCGCCGGTACGGGCCGCGCCCTGGCCCCGGAAGACGTAGGTCTTGCCGTGACACGGACAGGGTTTCGGCTTCGTGCGGGCGACGTGGTTGGCGACCAGGGCCGACAGCCAGCCCATCACGTCGATGGTGCGGTAGCTGTCGTCCTTGGGCGGACAGCGCACCAGCTCGCCGGTGTCGAGTTCGTACAGCTGCCACTCGACGCGGACGGAGCCGCGGCGGGCGAACTCCGTCTCCAGGCCGACGATTTCGCCCCAGCGCATGCCGGTGTAGCCCTTGAGGACGACGGCAACGAACTCGTCGTCACGGCCGGAGAGCAGGGCGGCGCGCTCTGCGGTCAGCAGGATGCCGAGCGGGTCGGTGACGACCTTCTCCGGACCACGGTCACGGGAACGGCCGGCGCGCTTGCCGCGTCCTCGCCGTCGGGCGGCTGGGTTCGAGGTCAACAGGCCCTCGTCGATCGCGTCCTCGAAGATCAGGTGGAGCGTCGAGCGCCAGGTCTTGACGCTGGACGCCGCGTAGGCGGCCTTCTCCTTCTTCTCCCACAGGTCGACGTCCGTGCGCAGGATGCCGGCGAGCGCCTTGTCCTCGAAGTCGGGAAGCAGGTGCTCCTCGATGTGGCGCTTGTAGTTCTGCATGGTCGAAGCAGCCAGGTCCTGGGCCTCGTACCAGCGGTTGGCGTACTCGCCGAAGGTCTCCTGGCCGAGTGCCGGGTCGCGCCAGTCACCGCGCCGATACTTGTTCTCGGCCTCGCTCGCGGCGCGCTGGGCCTCGCCCTTGGTGGCGAACCGGATCGCCTTGCCGTTGTCGTCGACCACCGTGAGGTGCTTGCCGGGCGCGGTCTTGTACCGGCCGCGCCAGTAGTTTCCGCGCTTCTCCGCGAAACCCACGTGTGCTTCCCCTCCCCTCGTCGCCCTAAGCAGCGGTCCCGAACTGGTTCTCGCGTGCGCGACGTGGGGACCGTGCGCGCAGGCGAGCCGTGGGTACGGCAGCCGGCGGGGAGAGCCGGGGAGTTGGCTGCTTGGGAGCGCGAGCCGCCGGGTGCTGTTGCGGCGAGGCGGGGCGGGTCTCGTTCATGCGGATGATCTCCGCGAGGTGCTCACCGGTGAAGCGGTAGGCGCGGCCTACGCGCGTGAAGGGGATGAGCCGTCGGCGGGCACGGTCCTTGACCCACCAGGCGGAGCAGCCGAGGACGGCGGCGACCTCCTCCGGGACGTAGAGGCGTAGGAAGGCGGCCTCCGAGTACGGAACTGACGTGGAGGCAGGGGGTATTGCGGATCGGCGCAAGGGGTGGGTCCTCTCCTGGCGGGCGTGGGTGCGGCAACACCGGACCGCCGGTTGATCACTGGGGATGGGTGAGGTGCCCGCCCTGGGGGTTTGCGGGCCCAGGACGGAGTGGAGAAAGGGGTGGAGGCTATGCCTCGCCGGAGGCTTCGGCCTCGTCTTGGCGCTTGGCGGACGGCGGTCCGTAAGCCTCCAGCAGATGCTTGGCGGAAGCCTCGGCCATGGCGTTGGAAACCATCACGTCCGCTTCCTCGCGGATGCCGGGATGTTCGGCGAGGTAGGCGTCCAGGGCGTCACGCGCCTGGGTGTAGGCGGCGTTGGCGCGCTGGGTCTCGCGAAACGCGTCCACGACGGCGTCGATGAGTTCCATGGCACGGGCCTGGGCGGCGAGTTGTGGTGGACCGACGAGGTTGCGCAGGTCCATGCCGAAGACCTCGGCAAAGCCGATGGCCTCGTCGAGGTTGATGCGCCGCTTGCCGTTCTCGATACGCCAGACCGCCGACGGATTCATCTCGAAGCCGGCCTCGTTCAGGCGATCGGACAGGGCATTGGTGCTCCAGCCGCGCGCCTCGCGCTCCAGCTTGATGCGCACAGCGACGTTCGCCTCGCCACTGAGCAGCACGCCCTGCGGGGCGTCGTCGTCTGCCACGACTACCTCCTTCCGTTCGGAGCAGGCCACTGCCATTTACAGCGACCCCTAAAGAGTAGCATCCATTCTGCGAGACGCAGAAAACTTCTGCGATCCGCAATTCGTGTGGCATGCTGATAGTCCCACCCCCATCAGCCCAAGGAGCCCGCGACCCACTCCACGTAGCGCCGCACGCAAAAAGCCCCCGGTTGTCACCGGGGGCCAAGCGCAAACCTCTCAACCGCCATCCCTAGCGATCGACCCGCGTGGCCGGGATTGCCGTCCCGTATGGCCCGCGAGCAGAGGAGCTGATACCCAGTATGACCGATGTCCAGCCGAATACGCCATCCCGCTCCATGGACTGGCACACGTCAGCACCGGACGAGCTCTCGCAGCCTTTCAACGTGGAGGCCGAACGCGCGGTGCTCGGCGCGTGCATGCACAACGGCGACGTCATCGACGCGGTACGGCCGATCCTGGGCGAGGACGCCTTCTACAGGCCCGCGCACGAGACGGTCTGGCGTGCGCTGCTCGCCCTGCACCGCGAGGGCAGACCGACCGATCCAATCGCCCTGACCGAGCTGCTCCAGCAGCAGGGGGACCTGCAGCGTGTCGGTGGCCACAGCTACCTGCACCAACTAGCCGGCGCGCTCTACGGCACCGGCAGCGCGGAGCACCATGCGGAAATCATCCGGCAGAAGGCCGACCTGCGCCGCCTGCTCGCCTCCGCCGTGCGGACCGTCCAGCGTGCCCAGGAGCCGGGCGCCGACCCTGACGAGATACGCAGCGAGATCGAAGCGGAGGTGCGCACCGAGCGCGAGCGTGCTCTCGCTTCGGGACAGGGCCGCCTGTCCCGCTTCGCCGTCGACGGGTGGGCCTTCGTCAAAGAGACCGGCGCCAGCGCCGAACCTCTGTGGGGAACGCGCGACAAGACGGTCTGGGCACCGGGCGAGAGCCTGATGATCGTCGGCGCTCCCGGGGTCGGCAAGACCACCCTGGCCCACCAGGTGGTCTTCGCCCGCCTCGGCCTGCAGGAAACGGTCCTGGAGATGCCGGTCGCCCCCAGCAGGCGGGTGCTCTACCTGGCCATGGACCGCCCGAAGCAGATCGCCAAAGCCATGGCCCGGCGGGTCTTCGACACCGACGAGAGGATCCTGCGCGACGGACTCGTCGTCTGGCAGGGCCCGCTGCCCGCCAGCCTGGACAAGGAGCCCGACCTTCTCGCCGATCTCGCCGCCGCCCACCGGGCCGACACCATCGTGATTGACAGCCTCAAGGACGCCGTAAGCACGATGGTCGACGACAGCCTCGCGGTCGCCTTCCACAACGCCCGCAATCGCGCCCTGCGAGGCGGTGTGGAGATCCTGGAGCTGCACCACCAGCGCAAGGCCACAGCCGACGCCCCGCGCGGCCAGCGCCCCAGCCTGGACCAGGTCTACGGCTCCACCTGGTACGTCTCCGGCGCGGGCAGCGTCCTGTTCGTCACCGGCAAGGCCGGCGACCCCGCCGTCACCCTGCACCACCTCAAGACCCCCACCGGGGAGATCGGTCCGCTGGACGTCACCCACGACCACGTGCGCGGCACCACCACGGTCGACCCCAGCAAGGACCCCGCCGTCCTGCTCCGCAACGCCCCGAACGGGCTGACCGCCCGCGAGCTCGCAGCCACCCTGATCGGCGGGGGCGACCCCGACCGCGCCGACGTGGAAAAGGCACGACGCCACCTGACCCGCCTCGTCGACAGCGGCCTGGCCAACAAGGCCGACGGGATCGCCGGAGGAGCCGGAGGCGGACAGCAGACCCGCTACTACGCCTCCGTACGCCACCTCACCGTCGTCGGCTGAACCCTCTCCCGGCCCGCGTGAAGCGATCACGCGACCGTACACGCGGACCTCACGCCCAGACGCCGCCGTGAACCGCTCACAGCGCACACGCTCCACGCAAAACCACAGGTCAAACGATCACGCGAGCGTCCACGCCGTACACGCGCCCAAGCGATCACGCGCGGGGCCCCCTCTAGAAGGGGGCCCGCGTGTACGCCCCCGCCGTGAACGCCCTCACTGCCTCACTACAAGCCCCCGCACCATCCCTGGAGTGCCTGCTTTGCCCTTCCCTGCCCCGATAGCCCCGGCTGCCGTGCGCGGCAGCCGCAGCATCCGCGCTGGCATCGTCCTGCTCCCGCTCGCTCCGGCGGCCGAGCACTCGCACCCGCTGGAGGTCGCCGCGTGAACCGAAAGGGACGCATCACCCTCGTCATCGGCCTGGTGGCCGTCGTCCTCATGGCCTTCCGGGTCTCGTGGAACGCTCTGTCCGACGTGGCCCGCGCCATCGGCGCCGACTCCACCGCCGCCCTGCTCTACCCGATCGTTGTCGACGGGCTGATGGCCCTCGCGCTGGTCGCCACGCTCGTGCTGACCGGTACCGACCGCAAGTTCGCGCTGCGGATCCTGGCGGCCTACACGATCGCCAGCCTCCTGTTGAACTACGTGCACGGCCTCCTTCCGGCCCTGCACACCACGCCGATCCAGCGGGGTCGACTGGCCGCCTGGAACCCAGCGAACTGGGCTCTTGTACTGCTGGCGACCTCGCTCCCGGTCGGGTCGATCTACTTCGGGTCGGACCTTGTGGCGAAGGTGCTGCACCACAACCGCGAGTCGGCCGACTCTGCCGAAGCAGCCTGTGCCCAGTCGGAGAGTCAGCAAGCTGACGAACCAGCCACACGGTCGAGGTCTGACCAGGCTGCATCGGTCCCCGAGCAGCTGACCGAGTCGCCCTCCATGAAGGTCGCCGGGGCATCCGTGCTGTGGCCAACTGAGGCCGACGAGTCGGTTGCCCTTCCCCGACCGCTCCGGTCGGCCACCGCGGCAAAGCCGACCGGAGCCGCTCCGCGTCGGGCAACCGGTCGGGTCCCCCCTACTGCCAAGTCGATGGCAGACCACACCCGCACCGACGCCGAAGTCCTCGACGAAGCCCGGCGCCTGACCGCCGACTGGAGCGACGACCGACTGAGCGCCGAGCGCCTACGCGTCGCACTACGAATCGGCCAGAAGCGCGCTCGCGCCCTGCGCGACCAACTGCAGGCCGAACGCACTGCCCAAGCCGCACCTCTCGACGGACTCGCCGAAGCCACCTCCCAGCGACAGACGGAGCTCGACACAACCCCCGTCGGCACCGCGTGACCCTCACGAACACACCGATCGCCTCATCCCTCCGGATCCCCCGTGCCCCACGCAGAACAGCGCACAGGGACCGGCACAGCGAAGCATCCGACACCAGCACCCCAACGGAGAACCGATCCATGCACGATCCTCACCACGAAACCCCCTCCTCCCCGCAGGGGATAACCACCACCCTGACCCCAGACAGCACAGCAAGTTGGGGCGGAAGCGTAGCTTCCACCGACCCCGCCCCCAGAGGGGCGAGGGGTGACCTGCACCGGGAGGCGCAAGTCTCGGCGTCGACCGAGGGCGGATCGAAGCCGGGGCAGGAGGAGAAGCCGACCGAGCGCCGCAGTCGCCGCGAGCGCGCCGACCGTGCCCGTCAGCGTCCGCGTCAGCCACGTGAGAAGAAGCGCCTGCACCAGCCAAATGCGCGCTTCAACGACGACGAGTTCGCCGTGATCAGGTCCGCCGCCGCCCGCTGCAACCTGTCCGTCGCCGGCTTCCTCGCCCGCTCCGCCCTCGCTGCTGCCCGTGATCTCGATCGCACCAGCGCGGAGATAGCCGACGAGCGGGAAGTGATCACCGTCCTGTTCGACAGCCGTCGCAAGCTCGGCTGGGCCGGCAGCAACCTCAACCAGGCCGTCAAGGCCCTCAACGCCGGTGCCGAGGACACCCCGCAGTTATGGACGGCCATCAGTGCCGTGCTGCGCGCCGCCGACACCGTCAACGAAGCCTGCACCCGACTGATCGAGCGGCACGCTTCGTGATTCCCCGTGTTCACGCACCTGGCTCCCGGACGATCGGCCTGCTCACCTATCTCTACGGTCCCGGCAAGCGCGAGGAGCACACCGACCCTCACCTCGTCGCCTCTTTCGACGGCATGTCCCCCGACCCGGGCCGCGACCCCAACGCCACGCTCAAGGACCTGCAGACCCTCCTCGACCAGCCCGTCCAGGCACTGCCCGGGCACGCCCGCCCCGCCAAGCACGTCTGGCACACCTCCGTGCGCGCGACCGCGGACGACCGGACACTCAGCGACGAGGAATGGGAGCAGATCGCTCGGCGCGTCGTGGCCGCCACCGGCATCGACCCCGGCGACGGTCGGCCCGGGTGCCGCTGGGCCGCCGTGCGCCACGCGGATGACCACATCCACATCATCGCCACCCTGGTCTGCGAGGACGGCAGCCGACCCGACGACTACCGCTCCGGCAAACGCGCCCAGGCCGAATGCCGCCTGATCGAGAAGGAGTACGGCCTGCACCAGGTCACGCCCGGCGACGGTACCGCCGCCCAGCGGCCCACCAGCGCCGAGCGCCACAAAGCCGAACGCATGGGCCGAGAACGCACCGCGCGGGAGGAACTGCGCGAGACGGTACGCCGGGCTGCGGCCGGCACGAAGAGCGAAGAGGAGTTCTTCGACCGGCTGGCCGCCGCCGGCCTGCTCATCCGCAAACGGGCCGCGCCCTCCGGAGACCTGCTCGGCTACAAGGTCGCCCTGCCCGACGACCGCAACAAGGACAGCCAGCCTGTCTTCTACCCCGGCGCACGTCTCGCGCCGGACCTGTCCCTCCCCCGCATCCGAGAACGCTGGACCACCGGCGCCGTCGTCCAGGACACTGCCAGCGTCCCGACCGAGCCGGCTGACCGCGCGACACCGCTCACCGCAGCTGCCGCCCGCCGATACACCGCCTCCACCGTCTGGCAGGCAGTCCTGGTCATCGAGCACGGCAAGGACACGGTGGTCGCCGGACACATCACCGCAGCCGGTGAAGTCCTGGACGCACTGGCGCAGACATCCGCCGCCCACACCCGCCACGCACTGCGCGACGCAGCCCGCGCGTTCGAGCGGGCCTCGCGCTCTCACATCCGCGCCGAGCGCGGACACGACCGCGCCCTGCACCAGGCCGCCCGCGACCTCGTCCACGGCGGACCCGCCCTCGGCCGCGGTGAAGACGGCGCGACGACAGCGATGGTGATCGACATGCTGTTTTTCCTCATCACCGCGGCCGGCCACTGGCACGCCAAGAAGGGCCACCACCAGCAAGCAGCCGCAGCACACCAAACTGCAAAGCACCTGCGCGCCGCCTACCAGAGGGCTGCCGCCCAACCTCTCGACGCCCTGTACCGACACGGCCGGCTTCTGGGCCGCGCCCGGCTGCGCCAACAGAGCATGGTGGTACACGAGGCGGTGCCGGAACTGGCGGAGCGAATTCTTGCCGAGCCAGGCTGGTACGCCCTGGCCGCCACTCTCGCCGATGCTGAAGCCGTCGGCTACAACCCGGCAGCCCTCCTGATCGACGCCACGGCACGACGAGAACTCGGCACGGCGGACTCCATCAGCGACGTACTCGTATGGCGACTACGCCGGGTCGCGGAGCTGCCCGCCAGCACAAGCGTCGTCGCCCCTGACGTCCCCATCACACCGGCACCGCTAGCCTGGCCGGACCGACGAGCTCCTCGAAGGTTGGGACATCAACCATGACCTACGCTGCCGCCTGACCAAGGCGCCTACGCCACTGTATCGGCCGTCGCAACAAGATCCACCGGACGCACGGACGCACCTGGTCCACGCCCGAACCGGGTTGCCGTCAACGCAAAAGCCAGAGGCCCCGCAGGTTCCTTCACAGGGCCTTTGGTCTGCTGTGCACTCGGCAGGATTCGAACCTGCAACCTTCTGATCCGTAGGATCGGGCAACACGTGACGAGAGGTGCCCACGGCCTCCTGCTGCAATCGCTCAGGATGGCGATCGTGCGCGTCTGTGTGCCGTCGTTGCCGTCAGGGCTGCCGTCAACTTCGAACGGTGGCGTAGCCGCGATGACGGTGTCTGAGGAGTCGGCTCATCCCATCACGGTGGCGATGGCGAGGGCGATTCGCTCGATCCAGTCGATCGCGTCGGTCACGTCAGCGTCGGAGAGGGGGCGGCGACGCTTGAGGTCTCCATCCAACAGGTCAGCGTCGTGGGCGATCCTGTTGCGGCGATCGGTGATCGAGTTGTACTTCTGCTTGAGTGTCTGCGCATTCATGGACGTACGGCCGTGGTTCCACTCGTTGAGCTGGACGGCGGCCTTGGCCCAGATGTCCTCTTCCGTCACCAGCTTCAGCGCCTCGCTGATCTTGCGAGGATTCTGCAGTGCCGCGTTGCCCCACTTCGCCTTGACATGCTCGGAGACGGCCTCGGCAAGCGTCGTCGTACCGCGCCGAACTTCCTCCACCTTGACCAAGGGCAGCTCGAACTTGGTCAGCTGGTAGGGCATTCCGGGACTGTCCGCAGCGGCCAGCTCGGCGACGCGCCGGTACAGCTCCTCGTGGAACCAGTGGTCGATGGCGCTGACGGCCTGTACCCAGGCAGCGCGGTAGAAGTCACCAATGTCGATGACCGGAGACTGGAAGGCAGCCAGGCTCTGACCCGCCACGATCATCTTCCGGGCATACTCGATGTTCGTGAGGAACGCCCGGAACTCACGTGTCTGCGGCTGTGCGGCCGACATGAAACTCCCCCGTCTCGCTCGTCTGGGAACTCAGGATTCCGGCGGGGCGGGGCAGGGGCAACCCACTTGCGGATCAACCGCGCCCAGTTGGCTCAATAGCGTCGGTATCGGCCGAGACCTCACCACCAAGAGCCTCCGCGATGACCGCGAACTCGCTCAGCGCGGCCTGCAAGTCCTCGACGATCTCCTGAGCGATCACCTCGGGCGGCAGAAGGCTGTCGGCGTCGTCGAGAGCCGGGTCCTTCATCCAGGTGATGTCGAGATTCACCTTGTCGCGGGCGATGAGCTCGTCGTAGTCGAAGCACTTGAAACGCTCGGACTCCACCCGCTCGCCACGCGGCTTGCCGGGGAGGTACGCCTCGACGAACTCGTCCAACACCACACGGGTCAGTGGGTGTTGCTTCAGAGTGAAGTGCTTAGCGGTTCGGAAATCGTAGACCCAGAGTTTTGAGGTGTTGTGGGCGTCCGCGCTGCGGGGGGGCTTCTTCTCAAAGAACAGGACATTGGCCTTGACGCCGCCCGCGTAGAAGATTCCGGTGGGCAGGCGCAGGATCGTATGCAGGTCGAACTCTTCCAGCAGACGGCGTCGTACCTTCTCGCCCGCGCCGCCTTCGAAGAGCACGTTGTCCGGCAGGACCACGGCCGCACGGCCGTTCATCTCCAACTGCGACATGATGTGCTGGAGGAAATTGAGCTGCTTGTTCGTGGTGGTGGCGCGGAAGTCGTCCCGCTCGTACGAGATGTCTTCCCTCTCGGCCTTGCCATCCGTGCCGCCGATCCTGATCGCGGACTTTTTCCCAAAAGGCGGGTTGGCGAGGATTAGCGACGCATGGCGCTCGGGCTTTTCGGCAAGCGCGTCACCCACGGTGATAAGCGACTCGCCATCGGCGTCACCGATGCCGTGCAGCAGCATGTTCATCGCGGCCAGACGGGCAGTGCCAGTGACCAGTTCGTTGCCCCAGATCTTGCCGGACCCGAGCGCAAGACGCTGCTCCCGCGACAAATGCCACATGTGGTGCTTACGGATGTAGCTATGCGCAGCGATCAGGAAGCCGCCGGTACCACAAGCCGGATCGGTGATCGTGTCGTCAGGGCCTGGCTGCATCACATCGACCATGGCATCAATGAGCGCGCGGGGCGTGAAGTACTGGCCAGCACCGGTCTTGGTGTCTTCCGCTCCCTTGGCGAGCAAACCCTCGTACGCATCGCCCTTAAGGTCCGCGCCCTGGATCGACCAGTCCTCCTTGCCGATCAGCTCGACGACTAGCTTTTCAAGGAGAGCAGGCTCGGTGATCCGGTTCTGAGACTTGGCGAAGATCGTCCCGAGGGTGGTGCCCGGATTCTTGGCGAGTTCCGCAAGAATCTTGCGGTAATGAACTTCAAGGTCGATTCCCTTGAGGCGAGCGAGGGACTTCCAGTCGTACTTGGTGGGTACGACGGTCTTGGCCTCTTCCTCAGTGAAAGGGTCGGAGGCGATCTCGTCGGCCATCTTAAGGAAAAGCAGGTACGAAAGCTGCTCGACGTACTCGATGGTGGAGAGGCCGTTGTCCCTGAGGACATTGCAGTAGTTCCAGAGCTTGGCAACAAGGCTGTTCGTCTGGGCATGCGCCAGGGCGGGAGATACGGGGGTCACAGCGGAAACTCCTGCTGAACGGCGTTGATGGGAGGCGGTGTCGAGGATGCAAGAGGCGGGCGGGGCACGTCTCCGGTAGCCGTGTTGCGGGAGCGGCGGGCGCCTCGCTTTTGCTTGACGCCGTGCGCCTCACGCTCGGCACGGATGCGGTCGAGAACCTCAGAAGCGGACTCGTCGGCGGGGTCTTGGGGTAGAAGCCCCCCGCTGAAGGCGCGACTGAGGAGTGCGGCCCTTAGGTGCGCCGCTCTGCCCAGAGCACGCGACACAGATGCAGCCAGTCGGTCCGCGCCATCGAGTTGCGCTCTGGCCAACTGAATCAACCGTTCTTGCTCGGGCAGAGGAGGAATTGGGAATTCGATAGGCTTGAACCGGACGGCAGGAAGGTGGGTGATGTTAGTCGTGATTCTCACCTCACGCTTAAATCTCTTGGCGTGCAAATGGCGTCGAAATACGAGAAGCGCCCACTCTGACAGAACGCCTGGACGTGGACGGAAGCGCAATAGGCTCTTTTGAAAGGCCGCGTTTTCAGGAATACCGCGATAGATCGCGGGACGACCAACAAGGTCTGGCGTCTGACCTTCATTGAGAAGTACGTCGCCGGGTTCAAGTCGATAGCGTTCGAACACGCCAGAGAAGTCCATTTCCTTGACATCGCTAACATCGATTCGATCTTCGAATACATTAGCCACGCGCAGGTACGGCGTCATTAGCGGCCCGGTGTGCCAATCGGGATGTCGTTGGCGTCCGAGATCGACAGTTCCGGCACCTTCCACGGTAGTCACTTCCCAAGAAGCCGGCGGGTTCTCTGGGATGACTGAAAAGAGGACTGATTTCTTGAATGCGCGAGTGCGGTCCGAGGCTGTGCCAAGATTGGCGCTTGCTGCGTCTAGGCGAGAGAGGTGGTATTCAAGGGTCTCGACGATTCGGCGTTGCTCACGTGCTGGCGGAATCGGGATTTGCGTCTCGAATACATCTGCATCGCGCACCGCCGGATAACTCACGCCTCGCTGCTTGGGGAAAAGCTGCTGCTCGAACAGTGCACTCTGCACAACATAGAAGATATACCGGGCATCAATCTCGCCGTGCGGACGAATTACACTGAATCCAGTGGAAGCAATATGGCCATCAAGCCCACCGGGCACTTGGGCGATCTTTCGGAGGTACGGGCGAACCGTGGAATAGACAATGTCTCCCTCCTTTACAATTTGCCGAGCCCTTCCAGGAGCGTCGGAAGATTCCGTCCAGCTTGCGGAGGTAATTCGACGTTCCGAACTGCTAACTGAGCCGATATCGATGTATTGAAAGCGGGCGCTATTAAATCCCTCACGTCCAACTTTATCGACAGGGATGCAGATGTTCCCGAGAGGCGTGCTAGTCCACCCGGACGGAAGCTCCATTTCATTCAACCCGCTCAAGCCAACTCTCGATTCAGCTCACTCAACAACGACCGAACATTCCGCCCCGGGAACGCTTGCTGGAACCCACGCCCGCCACCTTTCCCTCTGAATGGCTCGGCATTGAACTCTGTCGGACTGATGCCGACGTCGCTGGCTACCACATCCCTTACGGACCGCAGCCACCACAGCTGCTCTTCCGAAAAGTCTGCACCCGCCTGCTGCTGCTTGAACAGCCACCCCTCGAAGCGCTCCTCCACCGTCTCACGGTAAAGCCGCAGCTCCTCGTCCACCCCTAGCTCGTACCGTATGAGCGAGATCAGATCAGGGACGCCCGCTTCCCGGCCGCCGTCGGAATGGACCGCCACTCCCAGGTCCTCGTAGTACGTCCACAGGGCCTGCGGCGTCCACGCATATTGCGGGCGACGGATCTCCAGTGCCAGTTCCTTCAGCGCGGCGTACGTCTCCGCAGGGGAAACGGACCGCGGGCTTGTCAGGGCGATGCTGACCGCCGCGATGCGGTCTCGCTCGTCTTTCAGTAGCCGGCTCCAGCGGCCGACCTGTTCCCGGGCCCGTTCCTCCCGCGGGATCTCGTCGAGGTCCATCACCTCGACGGCCGTGAACTCGTCGAAGAGGTAGTCCTTGTCTCGCCGGATCTCGATGATGTGCCGCCGAAGATCGGGATACTCCGTCAGTGGAGCGATCGCGTCCTCCACAAGCCGCCTGGCGGCCGTCTGGCCGCCCTGCTCCAGCGCCCGCTCCTGCCGGTCCGGGTCCACCGCCTTCACGATGGCGCCCGCGATCTCCGACAGGGTGCGGCCGCCCGAAGCGCGCGTCAGCTGCTCGCGCTCCTCCTCCGTCAACTGCTGATTGAGCCGCGCCAGCCGCCCCGCCAGAATCTCGGCCTCACTCGTGCTGATCGACTTCGTACCGGCCTTGTCCAGCAGCTTCGCCAGTGAGACCTGCCGCTCGCCCGCGGGTACCAGCGGCTTGGCGTCCACCAGCGGGGAGTCCGTAACGCCGACCGCGTCAACGAGTACGAACCGGTCCTTGCGGACGGAGGCGTCCGCGTCCGGAGTGACTTCCTGGAGTTCAGTCGCGTCGATGGTGCGGGCGCCACGGCCCTTCATCTGCTCGAAGAGGACGGCGCTGCGCACCTCACGCAGGAAAATCACACATTCCAGGGCCTTCACGTCTGTACCGGTGGCAATCATGTCGACGGTGACGGCGACCCTCATCCGAGGCGAGGTTCGCAGCGCACGGATCAGCTCGTCTGGATCCTCTCCAGCCTGGCGGCTCTTGTACGTAATCTTCTTCGCGAAGTCGTCGCCACGCCCGAAGACCTCCTTGACCTGGGCAAGGACATCTTCCGCATGGTCCTCGCCGACCGCGAAGATCAGGGTCTTCGGGAGCTCGGTTCTGCCGGGGAACCAGCGCCGCCAGTTGTCCCGGTACGCGGTGAGCACCGCCCGGATCTCGTCCACCGTCACCACCGAGCGGCCGATCTGCCCCGTCGTGTAGGTGAAGTCGTCGTCCAGCTCCTGGTAACGCTGCCGCCGCGTCTTGCGGTCTTTGACTCGCACCGTCGTGCCCGACTCAATGGTCGCTGCGCCCTTCTCGCGCAGATCTGTGCGCATCCGTACAACGTCGAAGTCGACGTTCACCCCGTCCGCGACGGCCTGCGGATAGGTGTACTCGGAGACCAGGTTGCGGCCGAAGAAGCCGAGGGTCTGAAGTGTGGGGGTGGCGGTCAGACCGACCAGGTGTGCGTCGAAGTACTCCAGTACACCCCGCCACAGTCCGTAGATCGAGCGGTGACACTCGTCCACGATGATCAGGTCGAAGGACTCGATCGGCACCTTCGGATTGTAGGAGACCTCGATTGGCAGGTCCGTCGCGTACGTGTCCTCGTACACCGTGCTGTCCGAAGCCTCGTCCGCCTGCTCGTCATCGACGAGGTTCTCCCCGCGCAGCAGCGAGTACATCTTCTGGATAGTGCAGATGACCACCGATGAGGTGTCCTGGAGGCTCGCTGCCCCGAGCCGGTCGACGTTGTAGATGTCGGACAGTTTGCGGCCGTCGTCTGGCGTCGTGAACTTGCGGAACTCGTCGTACGCCTGCCTGCCCAGGTTGTTGCGATCGACGAGGAACAGGACCCGGCGCGCTTTGGCGTGCTTGAGCAGCCGGTAGGTCTGCGCCACAGCGGTGAAGGTCTTGCCCGCGCCCGTCGCCATCTGGATCAGTGCCCGCGACCGGTCCTCTCCCAAGGACTTCTCCAGACCGCTGATGGCGTCGATCTGGGCGAGACGCAACCCGTTCGGCTCCAACACGGGCAGTCGGCGCAGAGCAGCCCGGAACGTTGGGGTTGCCGGTGTCTCGTCGGCGCGATGCATCCAGGCGGCCACAGTCTCGGGACGGTGGAAGGAGAACACCTCGCGGGATCGGGCGTCGGGGTCGAGGCGGTTGATGAAATAGGTCTCGGTGCCGGTCGTCGCATAGCGGAACGCAAACGGCTCCGCCTCCCGCCAGACGGCAAGCCGGTGCTCCTTGAGGACACCAGCCGCGTACCGGTCGTTCTGCTCCACGGCGCTGGAGAGATGGTCACCCTCCCGTTTGGCTTCGATCACACCGACGATCCTGCCGTCGACATACAGAACGTAGTCCGCGCGGCCGGTGGCCAGCGTGAACTCACGTGCAGCCACGCCTTGGTTTTCTCCCGGGTTGACCTGATCGCGGTCCTGGACGACCCATCCCGCCACGTGCAGCATCTCGTCGATGGCCTCGCGGGCCTGCACCTCGTTGAGTGCGGCGGGCCGCTGCGCACGATGGATGATCGCCTCGCGCCGCTTGGCGTCGACCGAGCGCGGCTGCTTGCGAGCGGCCTCGTACTTCGCCTGCTGGGCGGCGCGCAGGTCTTCGATCTGGGTGCTCAGCTGCTCGACCCGTGCAAGAAGTTCGGTCTTGTTGGCGTCGGCGTTGGCAATCAGGTTCTCGGCCTCGGCGCGCGCCCTGCGCTCGGCTTCCAGCGCATCGCCGGCCTCGGCGAGCCGCGTGCGGGCCTGCGTGAGCGCCTGGCGGTGGCCGTCGAGAGCCTCGCGTAGCTCGGCCAGCTCGGCCGGGTCCGTGATCTGAGCGTTGTCACCAGGATCCGTGGGTGGCACGAACTCGGCGACGGTTCGTCGTCCGTCGATGGCATCGTGGAACCAGAGGCCGAGCCGGTAGCAGATCCGTACAGCAGCCAGGGCCCGCGCGGTGTCGAAGAGGTGGCTGTGGGCGGCCTTGTTCCGGTCGCGTCGCAGCCGGTCGAAGTCATCGCGGATCTCCGGAACGAGTACTCCGGACCTGGTCAGAGCAGTCAGCCGATCGATCTGCCGGTCGCCCTCGATCCGCATGCCGATACGGGCGACCAGTTCCTCAGCGAGGACCTCGCCGAACTGGCCCGCCTGGACCAACGAGGAATTGGGGTTGGTAAACACGGTCGCTTCGGCGGAAGCCCCATACAGGGAGAGCAACGGCTGGTGCTGATACAGCAGCCCGAAGTTGGGTGAGCCCTTCGCGAAGTCGCGAAGCCGATCGTCCATGCTGCCCTATCCCCCGCTCGCGCGCCTCACTAGTTGGTGATCCAGCTTACGCAGCGCAGCATAGGAATGCCTGGGCATCGTCGGTTCAGCCACTACCTCCTACCGGAACAGATGGGAAGCTTTGCGGTCACTCCCCGCACAGGCGGATGACGTACGACTGAGGCACGACCGATGGCAACCCGGCCCCCCTGTCCTGGAGTGGCATACACGGCGGGCGTTAGACGTGCACCTTCGAGGTCAGCCGAGATAGGGACGCTGACGGTGCTCCAAGAAGTGACGGACCCGGAGCCGCTGTGTGTGGTGCATTGGCAACTGATCAATCTCCTCCGTCTGGACGAACCGCAGCTCCGTTGACTCGTCTGAAATGGCCAGTCGGCCACCGACGACCCTCGCTGTGAAGCAGGCGTTGAACTGTCGACGCACCTCGCCGTCCGAGTAAGCAATGACGTGGCGAGGGTCGGTATAAGTGCCCACGAGTCCAGTGATCTCGACGTCCAGACCCGTTTCCTCCTTTACCTCGCGGACGGCGGTTCCTGGCAGGGAGTCGGTCATCTCCATGCCGCCGCCGGGCAGCGCCCAGAGATCGTTGTCCCGCCGGCGCTGTAGCAGGATGCGGCCCTCATCGTCAGTGACCACCGCGGACGCGGCGACGACCAGACTGTTGGGCTTGGGGGCGTCTGGGTCGTCGTAGTACTCGGTGCGCGCCATGATCACTTCTCTCGTGCTGGCGTCGCAGTTGCCCACACCGCGTCGAAGCTGTCTGCGTAGGTGTCGAACATGCCACCCTTCCCGTTTCGGCGCACATGCCAGACAGGGGCGCTGTAGGCGTTCACGCCCCAGACATGGGCGTTGACCAGTGTCTGATCATCAGCCCGGTAGATCGAGTTGTAGAGCGTCGTAGCGTGAGTCCGTACCTCAATGCCCGGTACCCCGATGAGGGGGCGGTAGTGCATCAGCGCGAGACGGCACCGGGACTGGATTCCGTGGCCGAACTTCTCCTCTTCGCCACGCTGTTGGACGTTGGGGCTGTCCGCGTCGCCGACTGCGATGCGGACTGCGCAGCCTTCGGCCACCCGCTCCTTCAAGAGCTCGTTGAGCCGCGGGTACGCCTCGTGTAGGAACACGGCGGCGTACACCAACACGTCGATCTGCACACGTGCTTGGGCCAACATATCCACGAAGGTGGAGACAGGGATGTCGGCCCGCTGGTCGTAGAGGGCTACAAGTTCCGGACTGACGGCGCGGGCGGGGCGTGCCTGCCTGAGCGATGGCCATAAAGCGTGCACGTCTTCTCCTAGCGTCTCTGCTGCCAGCATGGCCGTGGCACGACGTGGCGTACGCCCCAGGTTGACCCATCGTTCGACGGACTTGGGATCGACTTCGACCTTGCCCGCGAAGGCGTTGTACGTCCAGCCGCTGGCCGCCATGGCCGCACGTAATCTCTCGTTTGCCATTTCAATCTCTCCTAACAACCGGGGACGGCACTAGGGACGTTCTACCCGACGCGGGACGTCCCGAAGTGGTGTTTGTCCGTGGTTCCGGCGTCCTGGTGGTCAGCAGGAAGCTCCTTGGCATGGCGAGCAATCAGCAGACCAGACCAGACATCGGCGAACTGGCGAAGGACAGTGCCCGTGGACGTATCGGCGTCGTCATGGGCGAGGTAGGTGGCCGTGTGCAGATACGCCCGATCGGAGGCGGCAGGGAGTGGGACGCCATGCCGGACAAGGTGGCGGCACTCAGCGCGCGAGAGGAACTGAGCGCGCGCCTGGCCGTGAAGAACGACAACAGTCGGGTCGGACTGTGATGCGCGCCATCGGCCGGTGTACTGGGTTCCTGTTCATCATCTGCATCAGCGGTTCGCGCACCTTGGTGATCGGCATGACCCTCAACGTCGGCCAGTAGAACGGCCGCCCCGAACGGGTGCCACATCCCGGCCCCCGTCCCCGTTCGAGGCCGGCCTCAAAGCCTTCTTCCCGGTCGTCTATGAGCCGAGCTCGGCGGCCGGGGTGGGGCTGCTCACCACGCACTACCTCACACACCAGGAGATACGCATGACGGCAACAGCGAACGACCAGAGGACCGGCCGCATGGTGGCTGGCGAGGACCTGTTCGAGAGCCTCGCCCGCTTCGTGGTCGTCCACGACGGACAGTCGCCCGAGCGTGCTGAGCGCATCGCGGACCAGGCGGTCGCGTTCCTCGTCACCGCGGCCACCGCCACCGTCGCCATGGTGCCGTCGGACGACGTGGACCTGGGCCTGCACGCGCTCATCCTGCACACGAAGGAGTACGCCGGGCTGTGCGAGCAGTACGCGGGGCGTTTCCTGCACCACAACCCGAAGCCGGGTGGAGGGGGACGTGATCCGAAGGCGGTCGCTGCGTCGGCGCATGCCATGAAGGCTGCCGGGTTCGTGGTCTTCGATGACCTGTGGATCGTGAACGGCGAGAACCTCGCGCAGTGCGACGCGGACTGCGGTCGGCCGTACGGCCAGGCGTAGCTCACGACGACAGCGGCACGGCTGGCCTCTGCTTGTGGTCGGCCGTGCTCGCCAGGAAGGAGAAAGACCTTGTCCCGCTCGATCCCTGAGCTGCCGGCCGTGCTGCGTGATGCGCTCACGCCCACAGCTCACCACCTGATCATCAACCGTCGAGGCTCCGTGGTCTGGGAAGTCGAAAACCCCCGGGGCCACTACGCCGTGAAAGTCGGCTACCCGATCGAGGCCACGGCCGACTGGACTGCGCAGCCCTGGACCGCCCTCGCACCCGCGCGTGAGGGCGCCGTGCTGCACCGCCTCGGCTTCGAGGACGTCGCGTACGGCGAGTGGGAGCAAGGAACGTGGAACTTCCAGCCGTGGCGGGAGGGGCCGGACCTGTACCGGCTGTGGGAGCCCTGCCGTAAGCGGGACTCGTCCATCGCACCGCACGCCAGCGTGGCGCTGGGATGCGTCGAAGCGCTCGCCGAACTGCACGCGAAGGGATGGGCCCACGGGGACATTCAGCCCGCCCACTTCATCATCGGGCCCGAACGCACCCATCTCATCGACCTCGCCCTGGCTCGGGGTGGACAGGTGCCCCAGGGATACGACTTTCCGTTCCGAGGCTGCCTGGTCCACTACGAGGCCCCGGAGATCTCGCGCAGCGTGCTCGCCACGGGAGAGGCGGAGCCGACGCAGGCGGCCGACATCTACGCGCTCGGTGCGTCCCTGCTCATCTCCGCCACCGGCTGGCGGGCAGTCGAGTATCCGGACGACGCTTCCCGCTCCGTACAGAGAGAGGCGGTGGCGAACGGCCGACGTCGCTCCGTGAAGGTGCCCGGTGAACTGGGCGCCCTGATCGACGCCATGCTCAGCCACGCCCCGGAGGACCGGCCCACCATTTACGAGGTGGGCAAAGCCCTGAACTGATCTGCACATCAGACCGGATCGCCCTTAGCCTGGACAGCATTCCGGGTGGTCCGGTCTTCGACATTCTCTAAGCCACCATGCACGCCAGCTCCTTTCAGCTCTACCGCGTCGTAGAGCCGGAACGGCTCATAAATGGTGCTACGCCCTGAGCTCGAACCGCATGCCGAGTGGGCGAACCGGTTCGAGGCCCGGCCCCTGCTTGAGCGCACAGCCGCCTCCGGCTGACCCAACAAGCCCCGTCGGGCCGCAGCCATCAGTCCCGGCCTCCCCTATGGCCGGCGAATCACGTGGGCTGCGGCCCGACGGCCCCACCGCTTGCATCGAGGAATCGCCCTCCCATGCCCTTCTTACGCGCACCAGACCAGTGCGCCACCGTTGCCCTCCCCGCTCTCTCACACTGGAGGGCTCGCCGATGCGCTCTCATGGCATGAACTTGACGACTCCGCACCCCGCCGGCCGAGATGCCGACCTACGTGTCGCCCTGGAGGATCTACGGCTGAATCGGTGGCTGTCCACAAAGGAGTTGCTCGCCAGGACGGATTCCTGGGCAGTGCGGTGCAGCCGCAGTCAGGTCCTGGGCCGCGCGGCGGTGGACACCGAGGCGATCGAGATGTGGGCCGCGGAGGAGCCTGAGGACTGGAACGCCTGGATGATGCGGGCCCGTGTGCTGAGCGAACGCGTGGTCCTCGCCCACCGCAACGGGGTCTCCCGGCCACAGCTGATGCAGGCCATCCTCAAGGCCCGTTACGCGTGCAGTGCGGCCGCGGAGTGGAAGGCCGATCCGGTGCCGCCGCTGTGTTTCATGACGCTCGCGCAGGCCGACGACGACCCCGGGCGGCCGCACAGTCCGCTCAACTGGATCGCGCGTGAGGACCTTCTGCCGCCGGGGCCCTGGCGGCTGCTGGACGCGGTGCACCAGCGCGATGCGCACAACCGTGAAGCGTTCCACCGGATGCTCGCCGTCTTCCGCGCCCGCGGCGACGAGCTGATCACCTTCGCGCAGTGGGTGGCATCCAGAGCCCCGATGGGGTCCCCGCTGAAGGTTCTGCCGCTGTACGCCTTCGTTGATCAGTACCGCAAGCAGTGGGCGACGCGGCAGACCGCCAGTGTGCTCGCGTACTGGGTCACCGAGGACAAAGCCCACTACGCCCACCAGGCACTGTATGAGTGGTTCGAGCCGACGCAGCCCGCACCGGGGCAGCCCGACACCCGCTCCCTGCTGGATCTCAACCACCTGGCGCACGCCCTGACGGCCACCGGCGTAGGCCATGCCGGCCCGGTGTTCGAGGCGATCGGCCCGCACGTGACCACCGCGCCATGGGCCCAGGTCGCCCACGAGCCGCAGGAGTGGCAGGAGGAATTCCTCAAGGCCCGCCGCCCCGCCGTGAAATCCAGGGGCCACCGATGACCATCCGAGGCCCACCCTCCGCAGCCGCGGACCCTTGTGCTCGCCCTTCTCTCCTCCGACTCCTTCAAAGGACTTTTCCATTGCACTTACCACCCGCACCACGCCATCTCACCCCTCCCTCCTTCTCCCCCGAGGTGCCTGATGCCGCACAGACGATCAACTAGCCGCCGTCCGCTGGACGACGACGCGGCGCTGCGCGGGCACGGCTACACGCCCGAGCTCAAGCGCGGCATGGGCAGCTTCGGGAACTTCGCGATCAGCTTCTCGGTGATCTGCATCCTGGCCGGCGGCATGACCCTGTTCGGCTACGGCCTCAACACCGGCGGCCCTGCCGTCATGCTGTGGGGCTGGGTCGGCATCGGCGCCATGACCCTCATCCTCGGCGCGTGTCTGGCCGAGGTCACCTCCGCCTATCCCACCTCGGGCGGCCTGTACTACATGGCCCACCGCCTCGGCGGCCCGCGCTGGGCATGGGTCACCGGCTGGCTCAACCTCCTGGGCCTGCTCGGCGCGATCGCCGGCATCGACTACGGATGCGCGCTGTTCGTCGGCGCGTTCGCCAACCTGCAGTGGGGACTTGAGCCCACGCCCGAGACGACGATGCTGATATTCGCCGGCATCCTGCTGCTGCACGGCACCCTCAACACGCTCGGGGTGCGCCTGGTCACCGTCCTCAACTCGATCTCGGTGTGGTGGCAGCTCTTCGGTGTCACGCTGATCGTCGGGATGCTCACCTTCGCGCCGGGCCAGCGCCAAAGCGCGGACTTCGTCTTCACGCACGTCAACAACGGCACCGGCTTCGACAACCCCGTCTATGTGGCCGCGCTCGGCTGTCTGCTGGCCGCGTACACGTTCTGCGGCTACGACGCCTCCTCCCACCTGTCGGAGGAGACCAAGGGCGCACAGATCGCAGCGCCCAAGGGCATCGTGCGCGCCATCGCCTGGTCGTGGGCGGCCGGGTTCGTGCTGCTGGCCGGGCTGCTGTTCGCGATCGAGGACTACGCGGGCACCCTGGGCACCAGCACGGGCGTGCCGCCGGCGCAGATCTTCATCGACGTCCTGGGCACGGGCGTGGCCAAGGGGCTGCTCCTCGTGGTGATCGTCGCTCAGCTGTTCTGCGGGAACGCGGAGACGGCCGCCGCCTCCCGCATGGTGTACGCGTTCTCGCGGGACGGCGCCCTCTACGGCTCCGCGACCTGGCGCCGCGTCAGCAGCCGCACCAAGACCCCCGTCCCCGCCGTGTGGCTGTCCGTCGGCGTCGCGCTGCTCCTGGCGCTGCCCAGCCTGTACTCACCGACCGCCTACGCCGCCGTCACCGCGATCAACGTCATCGGCATCACCCCCGCCTACGTGATCCCGGTCTACCTGCGGCGGCGCCACCCGAAGAAGTTCACGCCGGGCCCCTGGCACCTGGGCGCCTGGAGCAAGCCGCTCGGCTGGATCTCGGTGGGCTACGTGAGCGTGCTGACCGTCGTGTTCTGCCTGCCGCAGGCTTCCCCGATCACCGTGCAGTCCTTCAACTACGCGGGCATCGCCCTCGCGGTGGTCCTGCTCATCGCGTGGCTCACCTGGATCACCAAAGGCCGACGTTCCTACAAGATCCCGCCGCTCGGCACCGAAGCCGAAACCGTGGCCCTGTCCGAAGGCGTGCTGTGATGACCCACGAGACCGAACCGAGTGGCCTACTCGTCCTGGGGCGCGGCGGCCAGCAGCCGCAGGACCTGGTCCGGCTGGTGCGGGACCGCGAGATCACCACGGTGATGCTCGCCGTCCCCGACATGCAGGGCCGCCTCAAGGGCAAGCTCCACGACGCCCGCACGTTCCTGGACCGCTTCGAGTCGCACATGTGCGCCTACGTGCTGGCCACCAACTGGGACATGAACGCACAGCCGGGATACGCCCTGACCGGCTGGGACGACGGGTTCCAGGACCTGCGCGTCGTCCCCGACCCGAAGTCGATCCGCCGGCTGTCCTACCTGCCCGGCACCGTCCTGGTCCACGGCGACGCCGTCCACCAGGGATGGCCCATCGACGTCGCCCCGCGGCAGATGCTCCGTCAGCAGATCGCCGAACTGGCCTCCTTGGGGTATCGGGCCAAGGTCGGCATCGAGAGCGAGTTCATGCTCTACAAGGGCACTCCAGCGCAGGCCCGCCGCCGCGGGTACCGAGGGCTCGCCCCGATCTCGCCCTACAACCTCGACTACGCGCTCGACCACCCGCCGGCGCTGGCCGCGTTCTTCGACGACCTGAGGGAAGCGCTGCACGCGGCTGGCTGCCCGGTCGAGATCAAGACGGAAGGAGCTCCCGGACAGATCGAGGTGACCTGGCCCTACGGGGACCCGATGACGGCCTGCGACCTCTACACCGTCCACCAGCACGCCGTGCGCCACCTCGCCGCACAGCACAAGATGGCGCCCACGTTCATGGCCGCCCCGCAGACCGGGGTCAGCAGCGGCCTGCACCTGCACGTCTCCCTGTGGCGCGATGAGGAGGACTCGGCGTTCTGGATGCCGCAGGGCAGTGAGCTGCCCGAACCGCTGCAGCACTCCGTCGCCGGACTTCTCGACGCCCTGCCGCACCTGGCACCGCTGTACGCACCCACCGCCAACTCCTACAAGCGCTACCGCCCGCACTCGTTCGCCCCCACCCGCTCCACCTGGGGACACGGCAACCGCACGTGCGCCATCCGTATCACCGGCGAGGAGTCGAACCCGCACTTGGAGAACCGCGCGCCGGGCGCCGACGCGAACCCCTATCTGGCCCTGGCCGCGACGCTCGCCGGGATCATCCACGGCCTCCGCGACCAGCCGAAGCTCCCCGCGCCCTGCACGGGCGACAGCTACCAGGACACCGATGCGCGCGAGATGCCGTACAGCCTGGAGGAGGCAACCACCGACTTCGCCAGCAGCCGTATCGCGTCACTCGCGTTCGGGCCCGACCCCGTGGACCACTACGTCCATGCCGCCGAGCTCGAACACGCCGCCCTCGCGTTCGAGGTGACGGACGTGGAACTGGCGAGGGGGTTCGACCGTGGCTGAAGTTCCCACCGTGACGTTCCCCGTCACCGCTACGCCGGCGCGCCGGGTGCTGTGGCAACTCGCAGGGCTGCTGTCGCTGGCCACCCTCGCGAGCCTGGCCGGCGGAACGATGTTCGCTGCGTCCCTGTACGGCGTGCGGTGGGAGGTCACCGAACTGATCAAAGGTACCCAGCTCGCCTGCAGTTACCTGGTGGGCGGCTGGCTCACCTGGCTGGTGCTTCGCCGACCCGCCCCGAAAACCGCTCCGCGCTGGTGGCGTCCGCTGCGAGGGCACGCGGCAGGGACGCTGGGAGTGGTGATCTCCGCGTTGGCCATGCCGGCGGCCGGCACGCTGGGCCGTGATCTGGGGCCGGCGCTGTTCGGCTGCGCGGCGGCATGGCTGGCCGTGGAAATCTGCCGTTCTCACGGCGTCTGGCCGGACAACGGGGCCCCCTGTACGCCTGTCCAGCAACTGCAGCGCTGGAAAGTCGCACAGTGGGGGTTCATCGTTTGTGGCGCGTCCGGTCTCCTCTTCGGCCTGCTGGCAAAGCTGCTGACCTGGCTCGACCTGGACATCGTGCCGGTCATGCGGGACAGCCAGATGGCCACGCTCGGTATCAGCAGTCCGGTAGAACTCGCCCTGACCATCGTGCATTCCGTCGCGATCGAGGACGTCGCCATCGTCGCGGCCACGATCACGCTGATGAAGGCCGTACGCAGGCCCACATGGGAGATCTACACCCTGGTCTGCCTCATCGAGATAGGACTGCACGCCTACCTCGGGCTTCCCGCCATCGGCGCCGCCGCCATGGCCGCAGGCCGCGTCTGGCTGTACCTGCGCTACCGCAGCCTCCTGCCCCTGATGGCCGCACACACCCTGTGGGACCTCTTCCCCGAACTCGGGCGGCTGTCCTTGCCCTACCGGCTGATGGCGGGCGTCCTCCTCGCCGTCCTGTTCACCGAGATCGACCGCCGGCTGAAGAAGACCGCCGGTCAGCCACCCCCGGAAGCACCAGCCTCCTCACAGCCCGCCACCCCTCCCCATGACCGCGACCGTATGCAGGAGACGCGCCCGTGAGCACGACGGACGAACTCGCTGACCCCGACGCGTGAGTCCACCGTCTCCGAGACACCCGGGGTGGCAGGGCCACACGGCGCCCGCCACCCCGGCACCACACTGCTCAGCACGCCCGACAGGAAGCCGTCCACGACGATCACCTCCGCACGACCCCAAGCCCCGCCCGCCATCACGGAGTTCCTGGAACTCAAGATCATCGGACGGTGTGAGCTCACCTGCCCGAAGCTCTGCTACGCGAAATCGGGCCCCACCAACAGGCACGGCAAGATGTCCACCAACGACTGGAAGCGGCTCATCAACGACGCCGCCGAGGTCGGCTAAAGAAGGTCCAGTTCACCGGCGGGGAACCCACTCTCCACCCCGACTTCAAGGCCCTGGTGAACCGCGCCCTGGTACTGGGCCTCGCCATCCAGATCTACAGCACCCTGTACCGCGTGAAGCTTGAGCACTCGGATCTGTTCATGCGCCCACGGGTGACTGTGGCGACGTCGTACTACAGCGACGATCCTGCAGAGCATGAGCGCGTCACCAACCGCAGGGGCTCGCACGCGGCGACCCGCGCGAACATCGTCGAGGCCCTACGCCGCGGCATCCGTCTGCAGACCGGCACGTCGAGGTCTTCGAAGGGCAGCGCACCGCGCAGGCCCGCGAGGAGCTGCTCGCCCTCGGCGCCGACAGGGGCCGCAACGTCGACCGGGCAAGGTCCACATCCCAGCCCCAGCGACTTACGCGGCCGCTGCGCCATGGGCCAGGCGGCCGTGATGACCGACGGCACCGTCACCCCGTGCACCCTCGGCCGTTTCCTGCCTACGGGGAACGCAAAGACCGACGGGCTCGCCGCCGTGTTCGGTGGACGGGCCTGGGCGGACACAGGAGCACGCATGCCGGAGCCCCTGAACGCCCTGCCCGCCGGATGACTGCTTACCCCCGGGAGAGGGAGGTTGGCTGAGCCGGAGTCGGGGTCGTCACCCGAGCACCCGCTCGGATAGCTGCGACTCAGCGTACGACTGAAGAGGACCGCCGCCACTTTTCGTCTGGCGCGGCGGCAACGTACAGTCCCCAAGTGCGCTACGAGCAGAAGCCATTGATACCGCAACCTGGAGCGTTCCCTGATGAGAAGGCTCTCTCTGCTGTCGTTCTAGGCAAGCTCGACCGGTGGTTCCACATCGAGGAGCAGATACCAGGGCGCTACTGGACCGGTGAAGAAACGCGCATAGACGCAGTGCTCAAGCCCAGAGAACCGAAAGGGTGGCACGATGACGCCCCGGCGTTCGGTGTTGAGTTCAAGAATCCCGCCCCGAACACCAGCACCGGACACCGCTACGGCTGGGTCACCCAGGCCGTTGGTTACGCCCATTGTGACTGGCAGGGATACGGAAGACTCGGGATCTTCTTGTGCCCATCGCCCCTGTCCTGGCTTCTGTCCCGCGCTGATGAGGTGGCCTCCGCCCGCCAGAAGAGGATTGGTCCCGAAGCGCTTGAGCAGGAGCGTGTGAGGGTTCGTGAGTATGGACGACGATTCGGCAAGGAGTACTCCGATGCCTACGTCGACGGTGAAGCACTGCTGGCCCACCGGCGCGCCCTCGGAGAATCGACCTACGAGGAGTTCACCGCCCGCGCCGATGGTTTCGTCAACGCGGACGAGCGCCAGCGGGAGCATGATCTGCGCATGGCCGACGAACTGAACCACCTCATAGGGCAACTCGGCGTCGGTGAGCTCATGCCCTACGAGAAGATCGGCTGGGCCCTCATGCGGTCAGGTATGCGGCTGTGGAGCGAGCAGGACGGAGTGACCCGTGTCCCGTTCCAGCTGCGGCCTCGTATCGGCTCCCGATGAATTACGTGAGTGGGTGCGTTCCACAGAACATCATTGAGCTTCTTCAGACCGACCACCGATCGAGTGACGCCCACTGTCGGCAGACACAGACTCCGCCGCTGGCGAAGGAACCGGTCAACAGCAGGATGCTGTTCACCCCGGAGACTGGCGGCTGAAGAGGCTCAATGATCTGACCTGGGTGAGGCGTCTCTCCGTTCCCTGGGGCCGGTCACTTCCCGTACGCCCGCTTCCAACGTGCGTAATGACGAGAGTCGCCTTGCCCACGGCCGTTCACTTCGCTCAGGGACAGCAGTGAGACACCGTTGTTCCACAACCCGAGGTGATCCCGATGCACAGCAAGGATTCCGTTCTGCAGCGCGAACTTCTCGGAGAGGCGGCTGAACCGCGTGCTCGTTACGAACACCGCTAGGT
The DNA here is from genome assembly GCF_055584525.1 of Streptomyces sp. NPDC102514. Classification (NCBI taxonomy): domain Bacteria; kingdom Bacillati; phylum Actinomycetota; class Actinomycetes; order Kitasatosporales; family Streptomycetaceae; genus Streptomyces; species Streptomyces sp. NPDC102514. Next base: position 630,315 of record NZ_JBVJLW010000004.1, on the reverse strand, counting down.
CGGCCCCGAAGTGCACCTTGGCACCCAGCAGATCGCGCAGTTCGCGGCTCGCAATCGTGCTGGTCGGCGCGTAGCGCTTGCACTGGATCACCAGCGTCCGCCCGTCCGGAAGCCGACCGACGACGTCGGCGCCGTTGTCGTTCGCACCGCCAACCCGTCGGACCTCCGTGCACCCGTCCCGTCGGCACAGGCTCGCGACAAGGTCCTCGAACTCGGTGCCAGTCATCACGTCCACCTCGGCGAGCGTCCGGTGGCCAGCCTTCACCGCCTCCTCCTGCCGCCAGATACGGTCCCGCCCACGCACGAGCCGGTCCGTACGCCACAGCCACCATCCCGCCACGCAGACGCCGCTGAGGACCAGTACGCCCGTGGCGTACGGCCACACGGCCGACCAGAACAGCACCAGCAGGACCAATACCAGACCACCGCTGGCCGCCACGACCTTCAACCGCTCAGCCCGCCTCCTGCGAGCAACTGTCCCCCGTCTACGCCCAGCCACGAATCGAAGCCCTCCCATAGGTCCGTGTACGGCAGTCTGGGCAGCCCGAGGCAGCGCGAGAAGGGCGCAAGTCGGCCATGGCTGGGTCGGACTGCCGCGAGAAGTGACGTGACGGCGACTCGTGAGCGGCCTGGGTTCAGCTTCTGCCTGTATCCCCGGTACCCAACCATGCCCGGGTGTTTGCCAGTTGCAGCCTGATGGGCAGTGTGTATTAGCGCGATCACCGTGCGTGTGCACTGCCATGGGGGTGGGCGTTGCCGCGAAGGGACATCGGAGCAGGGAATAGAGCCACCGGGTCGGTTGCCGATCTCGTCGCCCGGTTCGGGCAAGAGGTCAGGGCCAAGCTTCAGGGACCCGCTGGGGCGGATAGCGGGAAGGAGGAGAGCCTCACCGCACCCGTGGAGCAACTACTGCGTGGTATGGCCAGTCGGCAGCACATGAGACTGATCGCCCATGGCCAGAGCAGCGTCAAACGACTCGGCGTGCGGCCAGACTTCGCCATCAGCACCGGCGGAAGGACCATCGGGCACGTCGAGTTGAAGCGACCTGACAGGGGTATCGACCCGCAGAAGTGGTCCGCGAAGAGTCACAACCGGGAGCAGTGGGAGAAACTTAAGGCCCTTCCCAATGTCCTGTATTCAAATGGCTACGAATGGATTGTGTACCGTTTCGGCGTGCAAATCGGCCCGACCGGGCACCTGGTGGGAGACCTGCTAAGCGGCAGTCGGCAACTCGCCCCAGCGGACGACGGATTCGAGCGGGCCATCGCCCTCTTCCTTGCTCCGGAGCCCCTGACCGTCGGCAGCATCGGTGAACTGGTCAAGCGCATCGCCAGAATCTGCGCCGTCCTGCGGGACGAGGTCACTGAACGTCTCACCCGTGAGGAACACGGAGAGGCCGACGCCGCGTTCTCCATTCTCGCGGGCAACTGGAAAGATCTGCTCTTCCCGGACGCCCTGCCGGCTGAGTTCGCCGACCATTACAGCCAGACGCTCACCTTCGCGATCTTGCTGGCCCGCCTTGAGGGTATCGACATGGAGAAGCTCTCCTTACCCGACGTCGCAGGCAAGTTGGGAAAACGTCATTCCCTGATGGGCAAAGCTCTCTCGGTGCTGACCGACGAAGCCCTCGACGATCTCCGCGGAGTCATCGACACGCTGATCGACGTCATCTCCGCAGTCGACCCGGAGATGTTCAAGGACGGCAGCGGGGACGCTTACCTCCACTTCTACGAGGGGTTCCTGAGCGCCTACGACCCGGAGTTGCGACGACGTACGGGGACGTACTACACGCCCAGCGAGGCTGTCCGTTTCATGGTCCAGTTCACCGACGAGGTGCTCCGTGACCGGCTCGGCCAGGAGGACGGGTTCGGCAGTGAGGACGTCACCGTGGTCGATCCCGCCATGGGCACCGGAACCTTTCTCATCAACATCGTCGACCACGTCGCCAAGGACCTGGCACTGAAGCACCGCGACACCCTTAAGAGCGGACTCCTCCGCGAACTCGCGGGCCGTCTCATCGGTCTGGAGAAGCAGACCGGACCGTACGCGGTGGCCGAACTTCGCGTACATCACGCCTTCAAGGCCCATCAGACCGACATCACCGGTTACGCGCCAAGACTGCTGGTGGCCGACACGTTGGACGACCCGGCCGTCGAACACCACCTGGGTCTGATGTACGAGGCGATCGCCCGACACCGCCGACTGGCCAACAAGGTCAAGGCGGAGGAGAAAGTCATGGTGGTCATCGGCAACCCGCCGTACCTGCGCGGTGCCAAGCAGTCGGGGGTCGGACGCTGGGTCACCGAGGGGAATCCGAACGACCGGGGGGCGATCCTGGCGCGCTTCCACCCCGAGGACAACGGGCGTATCGGATACGCCCTGGACAATCTCTACGTGTACTTCTGGGCATGGTCGACCTGGAAAGTCTTCGACCAGGTGACGGTCTCGGGTGCGCCGGAAGCGCCCAATGGGATCGTCGCCCTCATCACCAACTCCGGGTTCCTGGACAGTGCGGGCGCCGCCGGTATGCGGCGCTACCTGCGCGAGGCGGCCGACGAAGGCTGGATCATCGGGCTCTCTCCCGAAGGCCCCTACTCCGACCCCCGCACGCGTGTCTTCCAGGACGTGAAACGCGAGGTCTGCATCGCGGTCTTCGTCCGTCGAGGATCCCCCGACCCGGAGCATCCTGCGCGCGTGTGGCGACTCGACGTACCCGCCGGAACCAGAGAAGCAAAGTTCGGCTGGCTCGACGGACTCAGCATCGACGGACACCAGGCCGGTGACGGAACACCATGGCGACTCTGTTCCTCGGGGTGGACCACCCCCTTTCAGGCTGTAGCCGCCTCTGAGTGGACAGCGATGCCCACTGTGGATGCCCTGTTGCCCTGGACGTGTTCCGGCAACAAGAACAATCGAAGTTGGCCGGTCTCGCCAAGTAAGACCATTCTGCAAGAACGCTGGCGGACACTCGTTCAAGCTCCGAAATCAGCCAAAGAGAACTTACTGAAGAGTACTCGTGACCGCCGTCCGGATAAGCCAGAACAGCCACTGCCGGGACACGAATGGCGGGGCACTCTTGCCGAAGAGACTGAGCGGACACCGGTCCTCGCTCCGTACGGCAGGATGACATTCGATCGACAGTGGATCATTGCGGACCGGCGCGTGATCGACTTTCCGCGACCTGCCTTATGGTTCGCCCACAGTGACCGTCAGATCTATCTGTCCGAACTGCACTCGGAGTCGGGGCGGACAGGGCCGGCTGTGGGATTCACAGCCCTCATACCCGACATGCACCACTTCAAAGGCACAGAAGGCGGCCGAGTCGCGCCGCTCTATCGTCACGCGGAACTGGCAGAGGCGAATGTGACGCCCGGGCTGCTGAAGGCACTGTCGCAAACCCATGGTGCAACGGTTACGGCAGAGGACCTATTCGCATACATCGCAGGCATAGCCGGCCACAGCGGCTACACCCGCCGTTTCGCGGAGCACCTGACCACCCGTGGCGCGCACATCCCGCTGACTCGGGACCCCGGCCTGTGGACGGAGGTAGCTGAGGCCGGCCGCCGTACGGTGTGGATACACACTTACGGCCAGCGTTTCGCGTCGCCACAGCACGGCCGCCCGTCAGGACAGACCCCGAGACTTCCTGTAGCGGAACAACCCATCTGCACCGTCCCCATCGGCGAGGACGGCAGCGGGGTGCCCGACAGTATCTCCTACGACGCGAAGACGCGCACCCTCACGGTCGGAGCCGGCTCCATCGGACCTGTGGCGCCAGAGGTCTGGGACTACCGAATCGGCGGCGTACAGGTGATCCGTAAATGGTTCGGCTTCCGCAAGCACAAACCCGACGTCGAGTGGCAGAGCCCGTTGAACGACATTCTGCCCCCAACATGGCCAGCACGATGGACCGTTGATCTATTGGATCTCATCAACGCGCTTGCCCTTCTGATAGCGCTCGAACCCGAACAGGCCAGGCTCCTGGACGTCGTGAGCGCGGGCCCGCTCATCACCACTCACGATCTCCAGGAGCAGGGCGTCCTACCAGTCCCGTCCTACGCAGCCAAGGAACCGAAAGCACCGCGAGTATCGCGTCGCACCCCGGGTACCAACCAGGGCACCTTCGATTTCCCAAGCTGAGCCGGGTTCAAGCGCAGGCGTAGTCCTCGGCATCCAACTCTCCACCGAGGGCTATTTCCACCCGCCTCAACACCCCCAGACCACACCTGAAATCCGATATCAGTTCGTCAAATTGACGTGCGATCAATCCGCGTGCCTGAAATTCACCTATCAGGAAAAATTCCTGAAATTTGATCGACCAAACCGCTAACGTCGCGGTCATCACATAAGGGATCAGTTACCCCTTCCGCACCACACATTCAGGATGACCGTGAAGATCAGGCGAGTACGCATCGAGAACTTCTGCTGTCTACACAAAGTGGACGTCTCCTTCGAGGAGATAACGTCCTTCATCGGCCCGACCGGTGTCGGCAAGTCCACGGTGCTGCGCGCGCTCGACTGGTTCTTCAACGGCGAAAAGTCTCTTGCACTCAGCTCCGACGACGTCCACTCCGCGGCCGAGGGCGACCGCATCTCCGTGGAGGTCGAGTTCGACAGGCTCACCGACCACGACCGCGAGACTCTCGGACGCTACGCGCCCGACGGCTCCGAGAGCGTGAGCATCTGGCGCACCTGGCAGGACGGCGAGGACAAGATCACGGGCAAAGCGCTCGCGTATGCACCCTTCGAGGAGGTGCGCACACACAAGAAAGCGACACCACTACGGGCCGCGTACAAAGAGCTTATGGAAAACGACCCGGGCCTGGGACTACCGAACGCCGGGAGCGCAACTGCGGCGGAGGAGGCGATGCGAAACTGGGAGCTGGCCAACCGCGATCGACTCACTGAGTCCGAGATCGAGGACACACACTTCTTCGGCTTCGCGGGCCAAAGCGTTCTCGCCCAGCTGATCGACTTCGTGTTCGTCTCGGCCGACCTCCGTGCGTACGAGGAGGCGGACGACCAGAAGGCGACGGCACTCGGCCGCATCCTCGACCACGTGGTAGACCGCGCCGAGGCCAACGAGCAGCTGAACGAGATCGAGGAAAGCGCACACCAGGCGCGCCAGGAGGTCCATGGCAAGGTCTACGGACCCCTACTCAGCGACATCTCCGTTGCTCTCTCTTCGGAAGTCGCCAAGTTCACCACGGGACGCGAGGTGGTGGTGACCCCGACCGTGCAGGCGCCGAGGCCGGCTCGTACCGCGTTCCAGGTGAGTATTCGGGACGGTGCCGCCGAGACCTCGGTCTATCGGCAGGGGCACGGTTTCCAGCGGGCGCTCATCATCGCCGCGTTGAAGTACCTGTCCGATTGCAGGCGACCGGAAGACGGCACGCGAACCCTATGCTTGGCGATCGAGGAGCCCGAGCTCTTCCAGCATCCGCCGCAAGCGCGGACGTTTGCGAAGGTGCTGCGCGAACTGGTGGCCACTTCTCCGGAAGGGCGCACCCAGGTCATGTTCGCCACACACAGTCCCGTGTTCATCGATCCGAGCGGTTACCACCAGATCCGCCGGCTGTGCCGCGCCGTCGATGAGGAGCATCCCGTCACCGAGGTCTGGCAAGCGTCCGAGGACGACCTGTGCCGGGCACTCGACGGCCTGGTCGACGCCAGCACGATCAGACGCCGTACCGTCGGCAGGCTGACCGGCTCGTTCTCGGAGGGATTCTTCGCCCACGCAGTGGTGTTGGTAGAGGGGACCGGGGACGAGGCCGTGCTCACCGGGTGCGCGGAGCGGATGGGCGTCAGTCTCGGCGCCGAGGGGATCAGCATTGTCGCGGTGAACGGCAAGGACAACCTGTTGATCTCCCACGCAATCTTCAGCGCCGTGGGCGTGCAATGCCACGTGCTCTTCGACGGTGATGCCCGCAATGAGGAGACCAAGCGGGAGCAGACACAGAAGCTCCTCCCCGAGCAGCGCAAGAAGGAGGAACTGAACATCGAACGTGAGGCGCAACAGACCCGTAATAAGAACGCGGATCTCCTCCGATACCTGGGCGCTTCACCCGCACCACAGCCCGCGGACGAGTCCGCTTCCCGGTACACGGTCTTCGAGAACAACCTGGAGATCTACCTCGCGGAGTACTGGCCAGCCTGGCACGCACGCAGGCAGGAACTGATCGACGCAGGCGAGGGCGTCGGGGACAAGAATGCGGCGACGTATCTGGAGGCGACCCGCACCGCCACAACGGATCCGCCGTTCCTCCTTCACGCCTTGCTCGAGAACGTGCGGGCCTTGGCCGGGCATCGCTGACGGTTTCGGCGTAGGACACACCACGTCTCCGCCGTGCCGACGTCAGGGCTGAGTGGCCACCCTTGGGAGCCATCTGGGAGCCAACCCGCTCCCCAACCCCCTTCGAGCCCACCCGAGACCACGGCAGCCCGACGCTGTGAACAGGGCAAACGCCATCGGCGCTGGCAAGATCAGTAACCGAGCCTCATTCGGGACGAAGAGGTCGTGGGTTCAAATCCCGCCACCCCGACAGCCACAACAGCAGGTGAGGCACCTACGGATCTCCGTAGGTGCCTCACCTGTTTCTGCGTGTGCGTCCAGTTGTGTGTCTAGCCGGCGGACGCGGACTGGGGCGCGGTGGCCGAGCCGTCATAGATGTTCTTCGGGGTGGCGACCGTGGTGATCGCGCGGGCGAGCAGGGTGGACGGCTCCTGGCCCGCGCTCAGGATGTCGGTGTTCATCATGACGACCAGGGTGGCCTTCTCCGAGGGCAGGTAGACCGTCACGGTCTCGTAGCCCGGGATGGAGCCGTTGTGGCCGATCCAGCCGTGGGTGTTGAGGATGCCGAGACCGTAGGTGGTGCCGGGGATGCCGGTGGGCAGCGTGTTGAGCCGCTGCTTCTGCGTCTCGGGGCTGAGCAGCTGACCGGTGGCGACGGACCTGGCCCAGATCCGCAGGTCGTGCAGGTTCGAGATCATCGCCCCCGCCGCCCAGGCCCAGCTGGGGTTCCAGTCCGTCGCGTCCGCGACCTCACCGCTCAGTGTCTGGTCGGTGTAGCCGCGCGGGTGCGGCTGCGGGAACTCGTTGCCCTGCGGGAACAGCGTGTGGCGCAGGTGTGCCGGGCGCAGCACGCGGTGGTGGATGAAGTCGGCGAGGGGGCGACCGCTCACCTTTTCGATCACCATGCCCAGCAGGACGAGGTTGGAGTTGGAGTACTGGAACTTCGCGCCCGGGGCGAAGGTGTTGCGGTGCTTGAAGCCGTACGCGAGGGACTGGCGCGGGGTGAACGTGCGCTGCGGGTCGCTCAGGAGGTCCTGTACGAAGCCGGGGTCCTCGGTGTAGGGGAACAGGCCGCTGCGCATCTCCGCGAGGTGGCGCAGCGTGATGCGGTGGCCGTTGGGCACGCCCTTGACGTAGGCGGAGATCGGGTCGTCCAGCCCGGCCCGGCCCTCGTCCACGAGCTCCAGCAGCGCGGTGACGGTGAACGTCTTGGTCTCGCTGCCGATCCGGACGAAGGAGTCGGCGGCCATCGGCTCGCCGGTCCTGGTGTCGGCAACGCCCATGGAACGGACGTAACACCCCTTGCCCGGCATCCACAGACCGACGACGGCCCCGGGGATGTCCGCCTTCCTCCCGACCTCGTCCATGGCCTTGTCGAGCCGGGACGTGAGCTTGCGCCCCAGGCTGTTCGGGCAGTCGCCCTTGTCGGGGTGAACGGCGGTCGGCCGCTGCTCCGCCACGGCGGGATGATCCGCCGTCGGCGCCCACAAGGAGGCGGCGAGCAGGGCTGCGCAGAGGGTACTGCGGGCGGTGGAACGTCTCATTCGAGGGCGCCTCTTCCAGACGGGGGGTGGACGTCACGAACATCACCACCTCGGCCCGCGCCGCAGGTCCGACCGCTCGCCCCCATGTCGGGGAGTCCACTCGTTCGGCGCCACCGCATGCCACGCACCATCAAAATCAAGAGTTACGAGCGGTATCGAGCGTTACGAGTGGTACTGGAAGTTCCCGGAACCGGCCGAGCCGGCTCGGGGCCACACCCTCCGCTGACGCGACCGGTCGTCCCCGCGGCTCGTCTAGATCGGGACCGCCACCCCCGTGAACGTCGTCTCCGGGGTCTGGGGGGTCGTGAAGCGGGCGTTTACCAGGTACAGGCGGTTGGCGAAGCGGGCCGCTGTGGTGGGGACGTCGAAGCGGGGGTCCGTGATCGTGCCGGTCAGGGTGGCCCGGGTCGAGGAGCGGTTCAGGTGGAACACGCTGATCACGTTCAGGCGGTTCTGGACCACGTACAGCGTGCGGCCGATGCGGTAGAGGCCGTCGCCGTTCACGACGTCCGGCGCGCCGATCAGGGTGATGCGTGTGGCATGGCCTGTAGCGACATTCACCTTGTACAGCTCGCCCGGGGTGCTCTTGACCACGATCAGGGCTCGGCCTTCGGCGGTCCCTACGACACCGTTGGCGTTGTTGACGTCCGGGAGTTGGACCCAGTCGCCGACGAGGGGCAGGGTGCGTACGGCTCCGGAGCCGCCCCTCGGGACCCCGTACAGCGCCGCCGCGCGGGAGTCCGTGAACCACGCCCTGTCGCCCAGCAACGTCACGTCATTGATGAAGTGGCCCGTCGCCTCGCTCAGTTGGTGTGTTGCCACCACACTGCCCGTGCGGGAGTCGTGTGTACGGGCAACTCCCGTGTTGCCCGCCACGTACAACAGGCCGTCGTGGTCGAGTTTCAGGCCCACCGCCACCAGGCCCGTGCCGCCCGCGAAAAGGGTTTCACCCACGCCCGTACGCAGGTCGGTGCGGTGGATCGCGCCGTTCGCGCGTGAGCCCATGTACGCGTACGGCTCTCTGCCGATGGCTATCCCTTCGGGGAGGAAGCCGTTGGGGAGGGGGAACTCCGTCGGCCACCTCGGCGAGGACCTCCTCGCGTCGGCTGCGGTCGCCGTGCCTGTGCCGGTCGCCGCCGCTAACGCCGTGAGCGCCGCGCCGCCCAGGAGCGTTCGCCTGGAGGGGGTCGTTCCGTCGCGGGGCTCAGTCGCCTTGCGGGTCGTGCGCGTCTCGTGTGGCATCGTTCCGGGCCTCCTTGGAGGGCTGAGAACTGCAACTCCGGGTATGTACGCGGCCGTTCCTTGCGAGGTCGGCCGCGCCGCTCGTTCATCCTGGCCCAACACCGGCGCTCCTCCCCCTCGCGTACCTGGTATCGACAGGGGATCGACAGCTTGGCCCGCGCAAGTGGATCGAGTACGCGGCGGCTCAGCCGTTCCAGCTCTCGTCGTACGGGTCCCGGGGGGCCTTGATCGGCTTGGTCTCCGTGACGTCCAGGAACGGGACGACCCCTTCGTTCACCGGGTCCTTCGTCCGCTTCCCGGTGTACGTGCCCGTGACCTCCAGCCAGGTGTCCGGGCGCAGGACCGTGGGCGTGTGGCCTGTCAGGCCTATCTTCACCGGCTGGGCGTCCGCCGCGCAGCAACTGAGCGCCATCCGCACCAGGTAGGGCGTGCCGTCGCTGCCCATCGCCAGGAAGCCCGCCGTCTTGATCCGGCGGTTGTCGAGCGAACGGCCGTGGTCGTACGCGGCCCGGCCCGCGTAGTCGACGAGGCTCAGGCGGACGGTGTCCCCCTTCGGCAGGTCGGCGAACCCCCACGGCTGCTTCTGCAGTGCCGTCCCCGTGCGCATCGCGCTGTACGAACCGAGCGCCGGCGGGGCCACCAGGACGAGCGCCAGGAGGGGGAGGGTCATCAGCCACGCGATGCCGGGTTCCCGGTGAGCGTGAGGGTGGGGGTGGGGGCGGGGGCGGGGATCTGATTCGAGGTCGGGGTCGGAGTCGGGGTCGGGGTGGGCGTCCGTCCGGGGTCGGCGTTCGCGGCGGTCGTACCAGATCGTCGCGATCGCCGTCGCTATCAGGACCACCCCCGCCGCCAGCAGCAACGGCCTCAACCCCGCCTTGACGTACCGCAGGTAGAGGTCGGTGAGGCCCGCGTGCAGGATCGCTCCGCCGGTGAGGAAGAGCACCGCTGCCTGTGCCTGGCGGTTCACAGGAGCACCGCCCCGACCAGGGACGACACCAGGACGGCCAGCACGAAGGTGGCGGGCGCGAAGCGCAGGGCGAAACCTCGGCCGAACGTCGCCGTCTGCATCGCGAAGAGTTTCAGGTCGATCATCGGGCCGACGACCAGGAAGGCCAGCCGGGCCGTCAGGGAGAACTGGGTGAGGGACGCGGCCACGAAGGCGTCCGCCTCGGAGCAGATGGACAGGAGTACGGCCAGGACCGCCAGGGCGAGGATCGACACCAGCATGTTGTCGGCGGCGTACCCGAGCCAGTCCGCCGGGACCACCGCCTTGAGCGTCGCCGCGGCCATCGCGCCGACCACCAGGAACCCTCCCGCGTGCATCACGTCGTGCCGTACCGACCCCCAGAACGCCGCCCCCTTGCCCTGGCCCTCCCAGGAGGGGCGCTCGGGCGGGCGCAGCCAGTCCGCGCGGCCCAGCCGGTGCCAGAGCCAGCCCATCGCGCAGGCCACCAGCAGGCTCGCCACGAAACGCGCCAGGACCATCTCCGGCTCGCCCGGGAACGCGACCGCGGTCGCCGTCAGCACGATCGGGTTGATCGCGGGCGCCGACAGCAGGAACGCCAGCGCCGCCGCGGGCGTGACACCTCTGCGCACCAGCGCCCCGGCCACCGGTACGGACGCGCACTCGCAGCCCGGCAGCACCGCTCCGGCCATGCCCGCGACCGGTACCGCGAGGGCCGGCCGCTTCGGCAGCGCGCGGGCGAAGAACGACGGCGGCACGAACACCGCGATGACCGCCGACAGCATCACGCCGAGCACCAGGAAGGGCAGCGCCTGCACGATCACCGCGACGAACACGGTCATCCAGCTCTGCATCACCGGCGCGGACAGCGCACCGCGGATGGGGTCCTGGAGCACCACGCCCGCGAGCAGCAACATGGTGAGGACGAGGGGCGAGTTGAACTGCCAGCCCTTCGACCCACCGGCGTCGGCCGTCGCTTCGGCCGTCACATCCGTCATCGCTTCGGCCGTCACATCCGCCGTCGCGTCCGCCTTCGCATCCGACTTCGCATCCGACTTCGCGCCGGCCGTCGTGTCGCCCGTCTCGCGGTCCTCAACCCCGGGCACCGCTGCGTTGGTTGTGGTCACGGGAGAGGTACCTCCGGTAGGGAAGGGCTTCGTCGGTGGATCGCCCTCCACCTTCAGTACGCCCGTTCCGGCACAGCTTCTCATCCCGGTACGCGGCCGGTTCCTGAAGGCGGTTCCTGAAGGCGGTCTCTGAAGCCGGTCCCCTCGCGGCAGGCCATCGTGCAACCGCCCGTACTCGTGAGGCACTCTGTGCTCTTGTGGGGAGCCTTCCGAATCAGAGCGGAACGAACGATCGCGGAACGAACGATCGCAGGCCGGACGATCGCGGTGCGGACAACCGCGCCGCGCACATGGTGGTGTGCGGGGACGACGCCCTCGCGCACCGGCTCGCGGCCGAGTTGCGGGGCGTCTACAAGGAGCGGGTGACCCTGGTCGTGCCCTCCGCCGAGCGGACCGTGCGGCCCCCGGTCGTGGGACGGGCCCGCGCCTCGACGCTGCTCGACCGCGTGTCGGCCGCCATGACCCGGGCGGCGGCGGGCAACGGCGTCACCGCCGCAGGCGGAAGCAGCAGCGGTGGTGCCGCTGGCACCTCCGAAGGGCCGCGCGCCGAACAGGTGGTGGAGGCCGCCGTCCTGACCGAGGCCGTGCTCGCCGAAGCCGGGGTCGAGCACGCCCACGCGCTGGCCCTCGTCCATGACGACGACGAGACCAACATCCGCGCGGCCCTCATGGCCCGCCGGCTCAACCCGCGCCTCCGCCTGGTCATACGGCTCTACAACCGCCGTCTCGGCCAGCACATCGAGGCCCTGCTCGACCAGGCGTCCGCCCTGGCCATGGCGGGAATCGGGGAGGCCACGGGCTCGCCCGCGCCCGGTCTCCTCGACGCCTCCACGACCGTACTCTCCGACGCGGACACCGCCGCGCCCGCGCTGGCCGCCACCGCCGTGGCCGGGACCAGCAAGGTCGTACAGACGGACGGGCTGATGCTGCGGGCCGTGGAACGGCAGCCGCCGGGGCCGGGGGAGGTCGCCGACCCCGGGCTGTGCACGCTGGCCCTGCTCTCGGCCACCACCAACGACCCGGCCGGCGCGGACGGTTCGGAGAGCAGCGGCGAGCACGGGCCGCGGCTGCTGCCCGACGAGGCGTCCGTGGCCGCCGCGACCGGCCGCGGCACGATCGTCCTGGAGACCGTGTCGTACTCCGCTCCCCCGCTGCCCGCCCGACGCGGTGTCCTGCCGGGCGGGATGTCCATCGGGCTGCCCCTCGGCAGGCTGTTCTCCCGGCGGCTGCGCTGGTCCTTCGCCGGTCTGGTGGCCTGTGTGGTCGCGCTCGCGGTCGCGTCCATGCTCGTCACGGGCGCCCACCCGCTGCACGCCACCTACCTCACCCTCCTCGACCTCTTCGCGATCAACGATCCCGCGCTCGACGACCCCCTCGGCCGCCAGATCCTCCAACTCCTCTCCGGACTCGTCGGGTTGCTGCTGCTTCCCGTACTCCTCGCCGCCGTCCTGGAGGGCCTCGGTACGTTCCGCAGCGGGACGGCGCTACGCAAGCCGCCCCGGGGGCTCTCCGGTCACGTCGTCCTCCTCGGAGTCGGCAAGATCGGTACGCGGGTCCTCGCGCGCCTTCGCGAACTCCAGATCCCCGTGGTGTGCGTCGAGGCCGACCCCGAGGCGCGCGGGCTCGCGCTGGCGCGCCGGCTGCGCGTGCCCGTCGTCCTCGGTGACGTCACCCAGGAAGGCGTCCTGGAAGCCGCCAAGATCCACCGGGCGCACGCCCTGCTCGCCCTGACCAGCGCCGACACCACGAACCTCGAAGCCGCCCTGTACGCACGGTCGGTACGGCCCGATCTGCGCGTCGTCCTGCGCCTGTACGACGACGACTTCGCCACGGCCGTCTACCGCACCCTGCGCGCCACCCACCCCAACGCGCTCACCCGCAGCCGCAGCGTCTCCCATCTGGCCGCGCCCGCCTTCGCCGGAGCGATGATGGGCCGCCAGATCCTGGGGGCGATCCCCGTGGAACGCCGGGTGCTGCTCTTCGCGGCCCTGGACGTCGCGGGGCATCCGCATCTGGAGGGCCGTACCGTCGCCGAGGCGTTCCGTGCGGGGGCGTGGCGGGTCCTGGCCCTGGACACGGCGGTCCTGGACACCGCAGGTCCGGGCGGTCGCCGCCCCCGTCCGTCGGCCGACCCTGCACCAGCCGCGCCGAACGGCCCCGCGGCCCCGGCCCCGGCTCCGGCCTCGTCGGCTCCGGACCGCCCCTCGGGCCTGGTCTGGGACCTGCCCCCGAACTACGTGCTCGGCTCCGGCGACCGCGTGGTCATCGCCGCCACCCGCCGCGGCCTCGCGGAACTGCTGGGACGCGGCACCCGGGAACGTACGGTCGGCGGTGCCCCTTAGCTCCCCGTGGCCGGACGCCGGAGCTGTGCCCCGTAAGGGGCGCGGGGAACTGCGCGACCAGCCCCCACCGGCCCGCAGGTCACCACCAGCCCGCAGGGAACCACCGGCCCGCAGGTCACCACCGATCCGCAGGCCACCACCGCGCTTCCCGTGGAGCGCCCCGCAGCGCTCCACCAACCGCACCCACCAACCGCACCCACCCGCCGGCAATCACACCTGAACCGCTCCGAACCGCTCCGAACCCCTCCGCACCGCTCAGAACCGCTCTGAACTGCGGTGATTGGGGGATCGGCCGCATCACGGCCCACTCCCGGCGGAGAGTTATCCACAGGCTGAGGGGCCCGTCAGCACGATGTCGTCCTGTGCGTGCAATATGGGGCCATGACTGAGAGCAACGGGGCCACCCCGCAAGAGGGAACCATGCCCGAATGGGAGAAGCGCTTCCGGGCGCCGCGGGTGTCCTTGCCGGACTGGGCGGAGGACGCCCCGCACCGGTCCCTGTTCGTGTCCAACGCGACAGGGACGTACGAGTTGTACGCGTGGGACCGTGAGTCGGGCGCCCAGCGCCAGGTCACGGACCGGCCCAACGGGACGACGGACGGCGTGCTGTCGCCCGACGGCGAGTGGATCTGGTGGTTCGACGACAAGGACGGCGACGAGTTCGGCATCTGGCGCCGGCAGCCCTTCACCGCCGGGGCGGACGGTGAAGGCGGGTCCGGAAACCAGGACGGTTCCGGAAACCAGGGCGGGTCCGGCGGCCAGGGCGGGCCGGCCGGTCCCGACGCACCCGCCGCTCCCGGCCTCGACCCCTCCTACCCCGCCGGACTCGCGCTCGGGCGGGACGGGCGGACGGCGATCGTCGGCAGGTCGACCGACGAGGACGGCTCGACGATCTACGTGAGCCGCACCGGCGAGGACCCCGTCGAGGTCTACCGGCACCGCGAGTCGGCGGGCGTGGGCGACCTCTCGCACGACGGCACGCTGATCGCGGTCGAGCACACCGAGCACGGTGACGCGATGCACTCCGCGCTGCGGGTGCTGAGGATGGACGGTTCGACGGTCTCCGAGCTGGACGACACCAAGGACGGCACGGCCGAGCTGGGCCTTGAGGTACTGGGCTTCGCCCCGGTGGCCGGGGACACACGGCTGCTCGTCGGACACCAGCGGCGCGGGCGCTGGGAGCCGATGGTGTGGGACGTGGTCTCCGGCGAGGAGACGGATCTGGAGCTGACCTCGCAGCTCGACGGCGACCTGAGCGCCGAGTGGTATCCGGACGGCTCCGCCCTGCTCGTCGTCAACAGCTTCGAGGCGCGCAGCGAGCTGTGGCGGTTCGACCTGGCGACCCGCGGGCTGGAGCGGGTGCCGACGCCCAAGGGTTCGGTGTCGGGCGCGACCGCCCGCCCCGACGGCAGCGTGGAGTACCTGTGGTCGTCCTCCGCCGAGGCGCCGGTGGTCCGCTCGACGTCCGGCGAGGTCGTCCTCGATCCGCCCGGTATGAAGGCGCCGCGTTCGGTGCCCGTCGAGGACGTGTGGGTGACGGGGCCCGGCGGCCGTATCCACGCCCTGGTCCAGCGGCCGGCCGGAGCGAGCGGTCCTCTCCCGACCGTCTTCGACATCCACGGCGGCCCGACCTGGCACGACAGCGACTCGTTCGCGGCGGGCCCGGCGGCCTGGGTGGACCACGGGTACATGGTGATCCGGGTCAACTACCGGGGTTCCACGGGATACGGGCGGGAGTGGACGGACGCCCTCAAGCACCGGGTCGGCCTGATCGAGCTGGAGGACATCGAGGCCGTACGGGAGTGGGCGGTCTCGTCCGGGTCCGCCGACCCGGACCGGCTGATCCTGACCGGCGGTTCGTGGGGCGGCTACCTCACCCTTCTCGGTCTGGGTACGCAGCCCGAGGCGTGGGCGCTGGGTATCGCCGCGGTGCCGGTCGCGGACTATGTGACGGCCTACCACGACGAGATGGAGGCCCTGAAGGCGATGGACCGCACGCTGCTCGGCGGCACTCCGGAGGAGGTTCCGGAGCGCTTCGAGGCGTCGTCCCCGCTGACGTACGTCGACGCGGTGAAGGCACCGGTCTACATCTCCGCCGGGGTCAACGACCCGCGCTGCCCGATCCGTCAGGTCGAGAACTACGTGGCCCGCCTGGCCTCGCGGGACGCGGACCACGAGGTGTACCGCTATGACGCGGGGCACGGTTCGCTGGTCGTGGACGAGCGGATCAAGCAGGTCCGGCTGGAGCTGGACTTCGCGGAGCGGCACCTGGGCGGCTGACCGCGCCGGGACCCTCGCGGGGAGGGCCGGGGCCGAGGCACCCCCCTCGGCCGTGCTCTCCGCGGGGGCCCCGTACCTTTGGGGTTGTGTACCGGTTCCTGCTGACGCCCCGCTGGTGGGGGATCAACGTCTTCGTGCTGTTGGCCATCCCCTTCTGCGTGTTCATGGGGTCATGGCAGTTGGGGCGTTTCGAGGACCGCGTCCAGGACCATCGCGACGCAGGCGAACAGGCCTCGGCGGCCAGGACACAGGCGCCCCGGCCGCTCGCCCGGCTGCTGCCCGTGGACAAGAAGACGTCGGGCAAGCAGGCCACGGCGACGGGCCGGTACGGGAAGCAGTTGCTGGTGCCCGGCCGGGAGCTGGACGACAAGCGGGGCTTCTACGTCCTGACGATGCTGCGCACCGACGACGGCAGGGCCCTGCCGGTGGTCCGGGGCTGGCTCGCGGGCGACGCCGACACCGCGAAGGCCCCGGCGGCTCCGGCCGGCGAGGTCACCGTGACTGGCGCGCTCCAGGCGTCGGAGACACCCGGGTCGAACGGCGTGCCCGCGGCCGGCGGGCTCCCCGCCGGGCAGACCGGTGCGATCAGCTCGGCGTCCCTGGTGAACCTCGTGCCGTACACGATGTACGACGCGTGGATCACGCTCGCCGAGGCCGACTCGGGGATGAAGGCCGTCCCCGCCGCGACGCCTTCGGACACGGGCCTGGACCTGAAGGCCTTCCAGAACCTGGGGTACACCGGGGAGTGGTTCGTCTTCGCGGGCTTCGTGGTCTTCATGTGGTTCCGGCTGATGCGGCGCGAGGCGGAGTTCGCGCAGGACGCTGAGCTGGGTCTCGTGGAGGAGACTCCGGCGGAGACCGGCGCCACGAAGGTGACGTCCTCTTCGCCCACCTCGTCCACCACTGCCTGACGCGGCCCGGCGCCGCTACCTGACGCCCGGGCCCGTCGTGGTCATGAACCGTCGTGGTCATGAACCGTAGCGGTCAGGAGCCGGCCAGCACGCCGGTCCGGAAGACCGTGCCGGCACACGCGTTGGACACGGTCGTCGAGGTCGCCGGTGCGCCGCCCGCGGCGACGTAGGTCACGCTGACGCTTCCGTCGACGGTCCCGTCGGCCCTCATGAGCTGTGTCTCCGTGCCGCTCGTGCCCTCCGAGGCCGTACCGCCGCTGGCCCCGGTGGGGTCCTCGGTGGGGGTCGGGTCGGGCGAGGGTTCTCCGCCGCCGCTGCCGCCACTGGTCGGGCAGGTCGACGAGGGCACCCAGGCGAACTTCACGTTGTACGTCCCGCCCGGCGGCAGTACCAGGGAGGAGGCGTAGGTGGACGGGTCGGGCAGTCCGGAGGCGGCGTCGCCCGCCACGTGCAGAGCCGAGAAGATCTGGGACTGGTCCGCGGCGCCCAGTCCGGCCGGCGACACCGAGCCGTCGCCGACGACCGTACAGCTGGCGGTGGAGACGTTGGTGACGGTGAAGGTGCCGTAGACCGCGCCGGTGGCGTCGGGTGCGCCGCCTCCGGCGCCGGCGATGAGCTGCGCCGGTGTGCAGGTCGGCGCGCTCGCGGTGGAGGCCGTGGGCTGGGTGCCGGCGGTACCGCCGTTGCCCCCCTTGCCCTTGCCGGTCTCGTCCTTCTTGTCGCCCTTGCCGGAGCCCTTGGACGAGCCCGAGGAATCGCCGGAGCCGCTTCCCGAGGAGGATTCCTTGCCCTCGTTCGCGCCGCCCTGGGTCGCCGAGGTGGCGCCCGCCATGGACGGGTCGGCGTTGGAGCCCGTGGAGTTCGAGACGTGCAGGAGGGCCGGGACCGCCGTGCCGATGAAGAGCGCGGCGGCGGCCATGCCGACGAGGGCCTGGCGCTTGCGGGCCCGCCGTGCCGGTACCGCGCGCCGCAGATGGTCCAGCGTGCCGTCGGTCGGCTCGATCTCCTCGACGGCCTGGTGCAGCAGCCGCCGCAGGGCCAGTTCGTCGGAGCCGAACACGTCCGGTCCTGCCCCGTCGGCGGCGAGACCGATACCCGGGACATCGGGGATGTCCTGGGCACCAGCGGTGCCGGAACCGTCAGCTCCGGAACCGCCCGAGCCGCTCAAACCGCCCGAGCCGCCCGCGTCACCCAAGTCCCCCGCGTCCCCCGAGGAGTCCTTCGGGGAGTCCTTCGAGAGCAGGGGCGAGATCTTGGTCGGTGCGTCGCCGGAAGCCTTCTCCGGTGTGCTGCCCGCGGCCTCGACCTCGGCCGGGGAGATGCCCGGCGCTTCGTCCGAGTCACCGGGGTCTACAGGTTCGACCTGCTCGGCCGACTCGACCGGCTCGGCCGAGGCGTCCGAGGGACCATCCGGCGAGCGGTCCGACGGGCGGCCTTCCATGTCCGTGTGGCCCGACTCTTCCGGGCCCGAGTTCTCCGAGGGGCCGTGATTCACAGTTCCGTTCCCAGCGTGCTGCTCTTGCTCGTCGTCGCCGAGGCGACCGTGCTCGTCGTGGCGTGCTCGCTCGTCGTGCCCGCTCATGCCGGCGCCTCCATGGCGACGCGCAGCGCGGCGATGCCGCGCGACCCGTACGCCTTCACGGAGCCCAGGGAGACACCGAGGGTCTCGGCGACCTGCGCCTCGGTCATGTCCGCGAAGTACCGCAGGACGAGGACCTCGCGCTGGCGTCTCTGGAGCCCCTTCATCGCCTTGATCAGGGCGTCGCGCTCCAGCTGGTCGTACGCGCCTTCCTCCGCGCTCGCCATGTCGGGCATCGGCTTGGAGAGGAGCTTCAGGCCGAGGA
The DNA here is from genome assembly GCF_055584525.1 of Streptomyces sp. NPDC102514. NCBI lineage: Bacteria > Bacillati > Actinomycetota > Actinomycetes > Kitasatosporales > Streptomycetaceae > Streptomyces > Streptomyces sp. NPDC102514. Next base: position 611,769 of record NZ_JBVJLW010000004.1, on the reverse strand, counting down.
TGCGCCGACGCAGCGCGGAGCGCGAGAGGTTGACGACGGTCTGGCGCAGATAGGCGAGCGTCTTCTCCGGGTCGCGCACGCGCTTGCGCGCCGAGTGCACCCGGATGAAGGCCTCCTGGACGACGTCCTCGCACGAGGCGGTGTCGTCGAGGAGGAGCGCCGCGAGGCCGAGGAGCGACCTGTAGTGGGCGCGGTAGGTCTCGGTGAGATGGTCGACGGTCGTGCCGGCCGCCAGTGCCTCGTCAGCGCCTTCACGCTGATTCGGGATGCGGGCCGACCGCGCTGCGGGCATGGGGGCGATCACCGGCATGCCGCCGCCGGACGCGCCGGACGTGCGGGGTCGGCGGGGCGGACGGAGAGCAGTGCCCCGCGTCGCCACAGTGAATTCGAGAACCTCAGCCACGCCAGTTGGACACGCGTACCCCCATCGGGGTTGTACGCGACAGGCATCACGTTTGTGCAGGACCTCATGCCGGACCGTGCGCTAAGTGTCCTCATACGTAAAAGCCCATCCCCTATGCCCCATATGAACGTGGCGTCCGGTCACCCCTGAAGGGCGACCGCAAAGACGCTCCCCGCCCTCCGCGCGGTTGCGGAGAACGGGGAGAAAAATCTTCGAACGCCAGAGGCTTGGCTTCAGTGGTCCGGACCACAGCTTCGAACCCGATCGAACCACAGAAGTCGCACAGATCCTACAAAAGATTCAACTAACGACCGGCGGATTTCCTGTCCCGGGCCGGAGGCGGAGGCTCCCGGCGCAGGTCAGAGCTCCGCCGCCACCAGTTCCGCGATCTGAGCGGTGTTCAGGGCCGCGCCCTTGCGCAGGTTGTCGCCGCAGACGAAGAGCTCCAGCGCCGTCGGGTCGTCGAGGGCCCGGCGTACCCGCCCGACCCAGGTGGGGTCCGTACCGACCACGTCGGCCGGCGTCGGGAACTCCCCCGCCTCGGGATTGTCGAAGAGGACCACCCCGGGCGCCGTGGCGATGATCTCCCGCGCCCTGCCCACCGTCACCTCGCCCTGGAAACGGGCGTGGACGGTCAGGGAGTGCACGGTGACGACCGGCACACGGACGCAGGTGACGGCGACGGGCAGGTTCGGCAGTCCGAGGATCTTGCGGGACTCGTCCCGCACCTTCATCTCCTCCGAGGACCAGCCGTCCTCGCGCACGGTCCCGGCCCACGGCACCACGTTGAGCGCCACCGGCTCCGGGAACGGCCCGGTGTTGTCCCCCACGGCCCGCCGTACGTCACCGGGGGTCGTCCCCAGTTCCGTACCGGCGACGAGCTTCAGCTGCTGCCGCAGGGTGTCGACCCCGCGCTGCCCGGCCCCGCTCACCGCCTGGTACGAGGAGACCACCAGCTCGCGCAGCCCGAACTCGGCGTGCAGCGCGCCCAGCGCCACGATCATCGACAGGGTCGTGCAGTTGGGGTTGGCGATGATGCCGCGCGGCCGGACGCGGGCGGCGTGCGGATTGACCTCGGGCACCACGAGCGGCACCTCGGGGTCCATCCGGAACGCGCCCGAGTTGTCGACCACGACGGCGCCCTTGGCGGCTGCCACCGGCGCCCAGCGCCCGGCCACCTCGTCGGGTACGTCGAACATGGCGACGTCGACCCCGTCGAAGGCCTCCTCCGTCAGGGCCACCACCTCGACCTGCTCGCCGCGCACGGCCAGCTTGCGGCCGGCCGAGCGCGGTGAGGCGATCAGACGGATCTCGCCCCAGATGTCCGCGTGCTGGGACAGGATCTGGAGCATGACCGTGCCGACGGCTCCGGTCGCGCCCACGACCGCGAGCGTCGGCCGCCCGGTCATCGTCGTACGCCTCCGTACGGGGGGACGGTCATCGTCCGGTGCCTCCGTAGACGACGGCCTCGTCGCTGTCGGAGTCGAGCCCGAAGGCGCTGTGCACGGCACGCACGGCTTCGTTGACGTCGTCCTGGCGGGTCACGACCGAGATGCGGATCTCGGAGGTCGAGATCAGCTCGATGTTGACGCCCGCGTCGGACAGTGCCTGGAAGAACGAGGCGGTGACGCCCGGGTTGGTCTTCATGCCCGCGCCGACCAGGGAGATCTTGCCGATCTGGTCGTCGTAGCGCAGCGACTCGAAGCCGATCGCGCTCTTCGCCTTCTCCAGGGCCTCGATGGCCTTGTGGCCCTCGGCCTTGGGGAGGGTGAAGGAGATGTCCGTGAGGCCCGTGGAGGCCGCGGACACGTTCTGCACGATCATGTCGATGTTGATCTCGGCGTCCGCGATCGTCCGGAAGATCACCGCGGCCTCGCCCGGCTTGTCCGGGACGCCGACGACCGTGATCTTGGCTTCGGAGATGTCGTGCGCGACTCCGGAGATGATGGCGTGCTCCACCTGCGCGTCCCCTTGCGGATTCTCGTTGCTGACCCAGGTGCCGCGCAGTCCCGAGAAGGACGAGCGGACGTGGATCGGGATGTTGTATCGGCGTGCGTACTCGACGCAGCGGTGCAGCAGCACCTTGGAGCCCGAGGCGGCGAGCTCCAGCATGTCCTCGGAAGAGATCCAGTCCATCTTCCGGGCCTTCTTCACCACGCGGGGGTCGGCGGTGAACACACCGTCGACGTCCGTGTAGATCTCGCAGACCTCGGCGTCGAGGGCGGCGGCGAGGGCGACGGCCGTGGTGTCGGAACCGCCGCGCCCGAGCGTGGTGATGTCCTTCTTGTCCTGGCTGACGCCCTGGAACCCGGCGACGATCGCGATGTTGCCCTCGTCGAGCGCCGTCCTGATGCGGCCCGGCGTGACATCGATGATGCGCGCTTTGTTGTGGACGGAGTCGGTGATCACGCCTGCCTGGCTGCCGGTGAAGCTCTGGGCCTCGTGGCCCAGGTTCTTGATCGCCATGGCCAGCAGGGCCATCGAGATCCGCTCTCCCGCTGTCAGCAGCATGTCGAACTCACGCCCGGCAGGGATCGGCGATACCTGCTCGGCGAGATCGATCAGCTCGTCCGTCGTGTCACCCATCGCCGACACCACGACAACGACCTGATGGCCGTTCTTCTTGGCGTCGACGATTCGCTTGGCGACACGCTTGATGCCCTCGGCATCGGCTACGGAGGAACCTCCGTACTTCTGCACGACAAGGCCCACGTGCGCTCCTCGCTCAGTCCGTCTCGTACCGCACGACTGCGGTCGGCTCAGTCTAACGAGCGGCCGAATTCCACCCGAGTGATATCGCATCGTGAGATGTCCCGCTCACGTGTTGATCACCCGGTCCGGTCGGGTCCTGTCCCGCGGTCGGCCGGTCGGTCGGCTCCCGCGGTCCGGCCCTCCGGCCGCTCCAGGACCGCATCTGCCCGTCCCGGACGCACCTCACTCGCAAAGTGCCCCTAGTCACACGGTCGGCGCGATATGTCCGGGCGGAAAAGGGGCACGGCGCGAGATCGGGGCGGGCCCGGAGTCGACGACTCCGGGCCCGCCCCGCACACACACGCTCAACCGCGCGTCACTTGACCTCGCGCAGGCCCAGCGGGCCCGCGATCTCCTCCGCCATCACCCGGCCGGCCTCCTCCGCGAGGGCGTCCTCGCTGAGCTCCTGGTCGGTGTCCAGGCCGTCCAGCTCCTGCAGGGGCTGGTTCAGCCGGACGTGCGCCACCAGGGACTGCAGGGCGCGCAGGGTGGCCGAGGCCGTGGAGCCCCAGTTCGAGAAGTACGAGAACTGCCACCACCACATCGCCTCGGTGGTGCGGCCGGCCCGGTAGTGGGCCATGCCGTGCCGCAGATCGGCCATGACATCGGCCAGATCGTCCGAGATACGGGCCGGCACCGGGGGCTTACGGGGCTCGTACGGGTCGAAGACCTCGGAGTAGACGTCGACCGGGTCGAGCATCTCGGCGAGGCGTTCGCGCAGCTCGTCGACGTCCGGCTCGGGGCCCAGATCGGGCTCGTACCGCTCGTCGGGAAGGATGTCCTCGTGCGCGCCGAGACGGCCGCCGGCCAGCAGGAGCTGGGAGACCTCCAGGAGGAGGAAGGGGACGGCCGAGTCCGGCTCGTCGCCTCTCGCGACCTCTGTCACCGCGACGAGGAAACTCTCGATCTGATCCGCGATCTGGACCGAGAAGTCGTCGGGGTCGGGATCGGTCGCGTGCAGCGTGGCGTCAGACATCTAGAAGCCGGCCTTCCTCAAGAACTTCCCGTACATCAACCAGTCGTTCAGACATCCAGCAGCCGCCTTCCCTCGAAGGCGCGTCCCAGGGTGACCTCGTCGGCGTACTCCAGGTCGCCGCCCACCGGCAGCCCGCTGGCGAGCCGGGTGACCTTGAGGCCCATGGGCTTGATCATGCGGGCGAGATAGGTGGCCGTGGCCTCGCCCTCCAGGTTCGGGTCGGTGGCCAGGATCAGTTCCGTGACCGCGCCGTCGGCGAGCCGCGCCAGCAGCTCCCTGATGCGCAGGTCGTCCGGGCCCACACCCTCGATGGGACTGATCGCGCCGCCGAGCACGTGGTACTTGCCCCGGAACTCGCGGGTCCGCTCGACGGCGACCACGTCCTTCGGCTCCTCGACCACGCAGATGACCGAGAGGTCGCGGCGCGGGTCACGGCAGATGTTGCACAGCTCCTCCTGCGCCACGTTCCCGCAGGTGGCGCAGAAGCGGACCTTCGCCTTGACCTCCATGAGGCACTGCGCGAGACGGCGTACGTCCGTCGGCTCCGCCTGGAGGATGTGGAAGGCGATCCGCTGCGCGCTCTTGGGACCGACGCCGGGCAGCCGCCCCAGCTCGTCGATGAGGTCCTGGACCACGCCTTCGTACACGGATTGCCTTCCTGTTCCCACGGACTCGGTACGTACCGTAGTCGCGCTTGCTCTCTTCGTACGTACGGTAGTTGGCGGTCGGCCTTCTTAGAAGGGACCGCCGGGTTGACTTAGAACGGCAGGCCGGGGATGCCGCTGCCGCCGCCGAGCCCCTGGGCCAGCGGGCCGAGCTTCTGCTGCTGGAGCGCCTGGGCGTTCTCGTTGGCCGCCTGGACCGCCGCGACGATCAGATCGGCGAGGGTCTCGGTGTCCTCGGGGTCGACGGCCTTCGGGTCGATGACCAGGCCGCGCAGTTCGCCCGAGCCCGTCACCGTCGCCTTCACCAGGCCGCCGCCCGCCTGACCGTCGACCTCGGTGCGCGCCAGCTCCTCCTGGGCGTTCGCGAGGTCCTGCTGCATCTTCTGGGCCTGCTGGAGCAGCTGCTGCATATTGGGCTGGCCACCACCGGGAATCACGATCAGCTCCTGGTTCGTACGGCTGTGAGTACTGCGGTGAGTACTGCCTTCGGATACGGCTTTCCGGCGTGAATTCCGCCTTGGCACGAGCCTACGTGGTCTACCGGGCCGTCGCTTCGGCACTCTTTCGAGTGAGAGGGCGACTTGGTCTATACCTGATCAGGACCCACATCCGAGCGGAAAAGCCCCGAAAGCAGGACTGTCACCACCCATGGGGCGGTAGTAAGGGTGCGGCGCATCTGCACCACGCGCCACGTCACCGCCATCGCCACCGTCATCATCACCGTCACACAACGTCACAGCGAGGGAGCGTCGGGTGAGCCAGCCGGACATGCAGCCCGAGGGGCCGGCCCAGGGCGGTCGGCGCGACGGTCCCGTGGAACCCGGCGATCTGATGGGGCGGACCTTCCCGCTCGGCGACTGGGGCGAACCGGCCGAGCGGCTGGACGAGCTCTACCGGTGGGTGGAGGCGGGAGCGCTCACCACCACGCACTGGTACCTCGCCGACCGGGTGTGGAAGCGGCGAGGAGCGCGGGCCCTGCGGGCCGGAGCCGCCACGGGGGCCCTCGCCGGGGCCGGACTGCCCCTGCTGGACCTCGCCGGAGTGCTCGGCGGGGGCGCCGCCTGGGGATATCTGGCCCTGCTGGTGGCGGTCGCCTGTGTCGCGGGGGACCGGTTCTTCGGGGTGACGTCCGGGTGGATGCGGGACGTGGCGACCGCGCAGGCCGTGCAGCGGCGGCTGCAGGTGCTCCAGTTCGACTGGGCGTCCGAGTGCGTACGGGAGGTCCTCGGGCCCGCCGAGGGGACGGCCGGGGAGGCCGCCGAGCGGTGCCTTGCCGTGCTGCGGCGGTTCTCCGAGGACGTGGCGGAGCTGGTGCGGGTGGAGACCGCGGACTGGATGGTGGAGTTCCGGACGGGGGTGGCTCCGTTGGCGCTTCAGGGGGGTGGGGGTGGGTCTGCGCGGGATGCCGCGCCGGTCGCTCGGGCGCCCCTGCCGCCGGGCGCGCGGCCGAACATGCCCCGCCAGCGGCCCCCGGAGCCCCGGTAGGGGCGTTCTCCCTCGCCCCCGCCGCCCCTACCCGTCCCGTCACTGTGTCCTCAAACGCCGGACGGGCTGAAAGCGTTTCAGCCCGTCCGGCGTTTGAGGACCGGGGTTTCGGGGGCAGCGCCCCCGAGTCAGTGACGGGACGGGTAGGGGCGGCGGGGGCGAGGACGCGTCCTATGCCTGCGGGGACGGGAACGTCACCGGGCTTCTCAGGCCCGTTCTGTTCACCGCTCTCACGCCGAAGAACACATTGTCCTTGGACAGGTCCACCTCGTGGGACGTCACGTCTCCGACCGGGATCACGTGCGTCCACTCGGCCGCCGTGGTCTCCCGCCACACGACTTCGTACCCCGCGAGGTCCGGCTCGGACCCCCGCGCCCACACCAACTGCGTGGAGTTCGTGAGCGCGGCGGTCAGGATCCGCGCTTCCCGCGGCGCACCCGGCGCCTGCGCCAGCGTCCACAGCGCCGCCGCGTTGACCCGCGCCACCCGAGCGACGAACGGAAAGTCGCAGAACTCCGGCAGATCCCCGTACTGCTTGCCGTCCTCGACCCGCACGTCCTGGTGCTGATGCGCGAAGTCCTCGGCGGGCTCGGTGAAACGGGCCGCCGCGTACCCCTGCTCCAGGAAGGGGATGTGGTCGCCGCCCCGGCGGTAGCGGTCACGCCGGTGGACGACCCGTACCCGCATACCCGTCGCCGGGTTGTCCGCCGTGTCCCGCACGAACCGGGCCAGCTGCCGTGACGGGGAGTCGTTCTCGCCGCCCACCGAACGGCGTACGGCCGCCTGCTCCGGCGTCTCCGCCGTGGGCACGCCCTCCGCGAAGAGCCGGACGGTGTACGGGTCGCTCGTGCCGTCGTCCGCCCTGGACGCCCCCACGATGTCGTTCGTGAACATGGCCTGCACGTCCGTGCCCGCCGCCTTGAGGCCCGACGCCAGGTGCGCGGCCCCGTACAGGCCCTGTTCCTCGCCCGCCACCGCCGCGAAGACGATCGTGGAGGCCGGGCGGCGCCTCGCCATGACCCGGGCCAGTTCCATCGCCACGGCCACGCCCGAGGCGTCGTCGTCCGCGCCCGGGGCGTCCGAGGTGGCGTCCATGACGTCGGTGACGCGGGAGTCGTAGTGCCCCGAGACGACGTACACGCGCTCCGGGGTGACCGAGCCGCGCAGGGTCGCCAGGACGTTGGTGATGCGGGTGGCCGTGGGGATGCGGGGCGCGGGTTCCTGGACGTACGACTGGAGTTCGGCCGTCATGCGGCCGCCGGACGTGGCGGCGTACGACAGCAGCTGCGCCAGGATCCAGTCGCGGGCGGCGCCGATCCCGCGCACCGGGTCGTCCTGGGTGGAGAGCGTGTGCCTGGTTCCGAAGGAGACGAGGGTGCGGACGGTCGCCTCGATGCGGTCGGGGTCGATCTCCCGTAGGAGGGCGCGGAGTTCGCGGGTGGGGGGCTGGGCGGTGGCCGGCGGGCGCGCGCCCGCGTCCGACTCCCCGGCCGCCGACGCCGCAGTCGCCGCAGTCGCCGACGCCGTCGTACCCGCCGTAGCGGCTCCGGCGGCGGCTGTCGCGGCCAGGACGGTTCTTCTGCTCGGGCTCACAGGTCGCATGCAGAGAATGGTTGTGTACGCGTCAATAGCAGGCAAGGGGCCGGTACGGCCGGGCAAGCGGCCCGTGTCAGCCCTCGCCGCAGATCCGCTGCCCCACCGGCGTCGCGCACGGCAGATGGCCGTGGGTGCGGATCACGTCCTGGCCGCTGCCCCGGCTGATGTACGTGAGAAAGCTGGAGACGAGCGAGTCGGCGGGCGGCGAGCCGTAGGTGTACGCGTACTCGATCTCCCGGTACGGGTACGCGCTGGTGCCGTGCTCGATCTCCTCGACCGACGGGTCGTGGCCGTCGAGGGTGACCCGGTGCACGCCCTCGTGGCCGGTGGCGAGGTTGAGTTCGCTGTAGCCGATGGCGCCGGGGACGCGGGCGACCGTGCTCAGCACCTGGTCGGTGGAGAACAGTTCGCAGCGGATCACCGGGGCCGCCGCGTAGTCCTTGTGCTCGCAGTCCGAGGAGTAGTTCGCGCCCTCGTTGCGGTTCAGGACCCGGCGCTGGAAGACCTTGCGCGTACCGGAGTTGGCGTCGCGGCTGATCAGGTGGACGGGCAGGTCGGGGCCGCCGAGCTGCTTCCAGTTGCTGATCCGGTCGCTGTAGAGACGGCGTACGTCCTCGGTCGACAGGTTCTTCACCGGCAGGTCGTCGTGGGCCACGAGCACGAAGACCGAGACCGCGACCCGGGTCTCGCGCAGCTCCCGCAGACCGCTCGGCTTGGGGCCGTCGGACAGGGCGATCACCGGCGGGGAGCCGTGCTTCGACCGGGCGCCCAGCGCGGCGAGTTCCTGGACCCCGGCGGTCGAGCCGTGCGGGTCCACGTCGATCGACACGCCCTCGCAGTCGTCCTCGTACTTGGCGGCCAGTTCCCGCATCACGGGCCCGAACGCCGTCGAGCCGGTCACCGTCAGCCCGCCCTGCTCGCAGCCGATCGGCGGCGGGGTGCCGTCGCGGGTCACCACGATGCCGGCGAGTGCGAGCACGCACAGCGTGAGCAGCCCGGTGATCAGCCGTGACGCCCGGCTGAACAGCGCCGGCGTACCGTCCACCGGCGCGGCGCGGTTGGGGTGCACCTCGCCGTCGCGGATGCCGCCGATGAGCCGTATCCCGCTGCCCACGTCGCCGCCCGACAGCAGGACGAGCAGTTTGAAGTGCTCGCCCCGGTTGAGCGGGACGCGCGGGATGCGCAGGGTGCTGCCCTGGTAGCCGAGGCCGTTCGACGGGGTGAAGTGGTCCATGAGGTGGTCGGTCTCGGGCGGCTGGGTGACCGACACCCCGCGGATCGTCCGGTCCGTGAACACCGCGGTCAGGCCGTGGAGTTCGCGTCCCGTGTAGTCCATGTCGGCGATGCTCTGCGAGCCGTCGTTCTCGATGCGCAGCAGGACGAGCGTCGCGTCGGCCATGCCGGGCGCCTCGTCGAAGAGGCCGAGCCGGACGCTGGCCCGGCCGAGGCGGACGTCGTCCCCGATCGGGTTGTCCATCTGCACGCGGTAGCCGATACGTTTCCGCCGCGGCACCCGGCGCTCGTACCAGACCATGACGCCCGAGGCGACGATGCCGACGGCCGCCGTGCCCACGGCCACCACGTTCTCTGCGCTGAGCCACTCCACTGGGTGCCCCCACCACTCCCGGAGTTCGACGGTGCGGACACTGTACGAGCGGGACGCGGGGGAACCCGGTGACGACCACTGAAGTTCAGCAGCTGTTCAAGGGCCCCGCTACTGCTTCGTGTACGTCAGCGCGTCGCCGTTGCTCGCGTTCACCCGGCGCAGCCGGCCGTCCGGCAGGAGGGTCAACTCCGTTGCCGCGCCCGGTGAGCAGGACGTGGCCGGTTCGCCGACGGTGACCTCGGACGGGCCGATCCGCAGCGGACCGCCGTCGCTCGGGGCCTCGCTGAGCGTCGCCCGGAACACACAGTGGTACGTGCCGCCGTCCGCCGGTCCGTCCGCCGTGAGCGAGAGGACCGTGGCACCCACCTCGCCCTGCTCGATGGTGAGTCGACGGGTGTTGCGGCCCGTCGCGTTGTCGATGGACGCGGTCCAGGTGCCGAGGTACCCGGTGGGGATCGCGCCGTCCGCCGGTGTCTCCTCCCCCGTGCCGGGCGGCTGCGTCGAGGGCTTCCGGCTGGACTGGCCGGGGGTGGTGGGCGCGGCCTTCGTCCGGGACGCGCCGGGGTCGCCGCCCGCCCGGCCGCCGTCCCCGCCGCCGTTCATGAGCGCGTACACGGACGCACCCGCGCCGAGCGCGACGACCAGCGCGACCACGATCAGCAGGGCGGTGGAACGGGCGTTCCTGCGCGGCTGCTCCGGTTCCGGCACGAAGCCCGGTCCGTACGCGGGCGTCGGGCCGTACGGGGGTGTCGGGCCGTACGGGGGTGTCGGGCCGTAAGGAGGGGTCGAACCCGGGTTCGCCGCATGGCCGTTGGGGTTTCCGTAGCCGCCCGGGGGCACCGACCAGCCGCCGGGCTGCTGCTGGTGCTGCTGGTGCGGGTAGCCGTAGCCGGCGGCGGGCTGGGGGTGCTGCTGGGGATAGCCGTAGGCCGGGTGCACGGGGCCCGGGGCCGGGGTGTGCGCGGGCGGGGCGGCCGGAGGCGGAGTCGGGGACCCGCCCGCGGTCATCGTCGGGAGGTGATCGGCGGGGGTGCCCGGGGGCGGTTCCGGGGCGGGCAGGGAGGAGGCGTCGGGGGTGGGGGCGTGTTCCGGGGAAGCCGTGGGCGGGGGCACGGAAGGTGGTGCGGAAGGAGGTACGGGGGCAGCGGGCGGGGCGGCTTCGGGCGCCGGGGCCGGTGTGGGGCCCGGGGCGGGTGTGCGGTCCGGAGCCTCCTCGTCCCCGGGAGCCCCCGGACGGGCCGAGACGTCCGGATCCTCCGAGTCCAGCAACTGCACCGCGTGACGGCCCAGTTGGGCCACCAGCATCCCCGGCAGCCAGGGGTCGCGGCTGCGGCCGTCCGCGACGGTGTCCTCCGCTCCCGTGCGCTCCAGGATGTCGTCGAGCGTCGGGCGGGAGGCGGGGTCCTTGCGCAGGCACTGGCGGACGAGGTCGGCGATGCCCTCCGGCACCCCTTCCAGGTCCGGTTCCTCCTGCGCGATACGGAACATCAGGGCGTGCACCCCGCTGTTGGCCGCGCCGAAGGGCAGGACGCCCGTGGCCGCGTACGACAGGACCGAGCCCAGGCAGAAGACGTCGCACGCGGGCGTGACGCGGTCGCCGCGGACCTGCTCGGGGGCCATGAAGCCGGGCGAGCCGACGAGTGCGCCGGTGCGGGTGAGGCCGCCGTCGGTGACCGTCTCCAGCGCGCGGGCGATACCGAAGTCGATGACGCGCGGGCCGTCGATCGTGACGAGGACGTTCGACGGCTTGAGGTCGCGGTGGATCAGTCCGGCCGCGTGGATGTCCTTGAGCGCGTGCGCGAGACCGGCCGCGAGGATCCGTACGGAACGTTCCGGGAGCGCGCCGTGGTCATGGCCGACGACCTCCTGGAGCGAGGGCCCCGCCACATAGCCGGTGGCCACCCACGGGATGGCCGCCTCGGTGTCCGCGTCGAGCACCGGCGCCGTCCAGTAGCCGCCCACGCGCCGGGCCGCCCGCACCTCCTGACGGAAGCGGGCGCGGAACTCCTCCTGTTCGGCGAGTTCCTGGCGGACCAGTTTGACCGCGACGGTCCTGCCGCGGTCGGAACGCGCCAGATACACCTGGCCCATACCGCCCGCGCCCAGTCGCGCCAGCAGTCGGTACGCGCCGATGCGGTGCGGATCCGCAGGTCCGAGCTTCTCCATCGAAACGCCGCCCTCCCCCGTACATGTGCGACAGCCCGAGGATAGTGCGGCGGAACGAGGACACGGCAGGGGCGGTGTCTACGGTTCCGTAACAGGGGGTGCGGGTTCCGTGACCGCCTCCATCGCCCCGATCAGCCGTTCCAGCACCCGCACGGTCTCGGCCAGTCCTTCCTCCCCGAACCTCTCGCCGATCTCCTGCCCGATCCTCTCGCCGGTCTTCCCGCCGAGGGTTTCGGCGAGCCGGTCCGCGAAGGCCGCGTGACCCGGGCCGATCTTCCGGACGGCCTCGAAGCCCTCCCCGGTCGGCCGGAGCAGTTTGGCGCGGCGATGGGCGGGGTTGGGCACGTACTCGGCGAGCCCCCGCTCCACCAGCAGGTCGGCGATCCGCTGCACGCTCTGCCGGGTGATGCCCATGGCGCGGGCGATCCCCGAGACGGGCAGGGGTTCCCGCAGGACGGCGCCGAGCACCTGCCACCGGGCGGCGGTGAGCCCGGCCGGCCCGGCCAACTCCTCGGCGACGCCCAGGTACTGGCCGTTCAGCCGGAAGACCGCGAGCGCGCTCCGGCTGAACAGGTCCTGGCGTTCCCGGCCCGCCTCGCCCTCCCCGCCCGACCCGTCACCCGTTCCGCTCACTGTCCGGCCGCCTCAAGGACCGCGTACGCCTGCGCGTCCGAGTCGTGGAACAGCCGGTACCAGGCGTCGAGCACCTCTCCCTCGTACACGCCGAGCAGGGCGAACACCTCCCGCGCGAACGCGACGGGCTCGGTGGGTCCCGCGGTGACGAGCCCGCGGTCCGTCACGGCGTCGGCCTCCACGTACCGGTCACCGCCCTGGTAACCGGTGGCGGCCAGATAGAAGGAGACGGCTCCGGTGTGCGCGCGGTCGTCGAGCAGTCCCTCGCGGGCGAGTCCCGCGGTGGCCCCGCAGATCGCGGCGACGGGCACGCCGGCCGCCAGGAACTCCCGCGCCGCGCGGGCGAAGGGGGCGAGTGCGTCGCCCGTGTCCCACAGGTCGGCGCCCGGCAGGATCAGCAGCGCGGCGTCCTCGGGGCGTACGTCGTCGAGCGTCACGTCGGGCCGGATCCGCAGCCCGCCGACGGACCGCACGGGGTCGCCGGACAGGCCGACCGTCCGGATCTCGTGGCCGGCGCGGGCGAGATACGCGGTCGTGTGACCGGTCTCCCAGTCGGCGAGCGTGTCGTAGACGGCGAGGTACACGGGCTTTCGGACGGGATTGCGGACGCTGTCGCGGGTCATGGCTTCTCCTCGGTCGCGCGGTCACCGGCTCGCTCAGTATGTCAGCATGCTGTCATCACGACAGCATGCTGACAATACATCCCCGGCGCCCGGCCGGGGCCTCCCCACACACGACAACCTGTCGCGTTCACGGCCGCACCGCAGACAGGACGCCGATGTCGCGCCCGCGCCCCGGCCACCTACGCTCGGGCGCATGACCCCTCAGCCCAATCCCCAGGCCGGCGCCGCCGTGAAGGCCGCGGACCGTGCGCACGTGTTCCACTCCTGGTCAGCGCAGGAGCTCATCGACCCGCTCGCCGTCGCCGGTGCGGAGGGGTCCTACTTCTGGGACTACGACGGCAAGCGGTATCTCGACTTCACCAGCGGCCTCGTCTTCACGAACATCGGCTACCAGCACCCGAAGGTCGTCGCCGCGATCCAGGAGCAGGCCGGGAGGATGACCACCTTCGCGCCCGCGTTCGCCGTCGAGGCCCGGTCGGAGGCGGCACGGCTGATCGCGCAGCGGACGCCGGGCGACCTGGACAAGATCTTCTTCACCAACGGCGGCGCCGAGGCCGTCGAGAACGCCACCCGCATGGCCAAACTGCACACCGGCCGCCCGAAGGTGCTGAGCGCCTACCGCTCGTACCACGGGGGCACCGCCGCCGCGATCAACCTCACCGGCGACCCGCGCCGCTGGCCGAACGACAGCGGGACAGCCGGGGTCGTGCGCTTCTGGGCGCCCTTCCTCTACCGCTCCCCCTTCCACGCCGAGACCGAGCGGCAGGAGTGCGAGCGCGCGCTCCAGCACCTCGCCGACACCATCGCGTTCGAGGGTCCGGCCACCATCGCCGCCATCATCCTGGAGACGATCCCGGGCACCGCGGGGATCATGATCCCGCCGCCCGGCTACCTGGAGGGCGTCCGCGCGCTCTGCGACGAACACGGCATCGTCTTCGTCCTGGACGAGGTCATGGCCGGCTTCGGACGCACCGGCGAGTGGTTCGCCGCCGACCACACCGGTGTCGTACCGGACCTGCTGACCTTCGCGAAGGGCGTGAACTCGGGGTACGTGCCGCTCGGCGGTGTCGCCATCTCCGGGGCGATCGCCGACACGTTCGCCCGGCGCCCGTACCCCGGCGGGCTCACCTACTCCGGGCATCCGCTCGCCTGCGCCGCCGCCGTCGCGACCCTGAACGTGATGGAGGAGGAGGGCGTCGTCGAGCAGGCCGCCCGGATCGGCGAGAGGGTCCTCGGCCCCGGGCTGCGCGAGCTGGCCGAACGCCACCCGAGCGTCGGCGAGGTGCGCGGCACCGGCGTCTTCTGGGCCCTGGAACTCGTACGGGACAGGGAGACCCGCGAACCCCTCGTCCCCTACAACCCGCAGGGCGAGGCCAACGCCCCCATGGCGGCCTTCGGCGCGGCGGCGAAGGCGCACGGACTGTGGCCCTTCATCAACATGAACCGCACCCATGTCGTCCCGCCGTGCAACATCACGGAGGCGGAGGCCAAGGAGGGCCTGGCCGCGCTCGACGAAGCACTCTCCGCGGCGGACGAGCACACGGCCGGGTGACGCCTCCCGTGGACCGGGCCGAGAGGCCCGGCACAGGGCGTGGCGGAGGGGTGTGACGCAGGACTCCCGCAATCCGGGTGGCCCGACATCGAACGCGTAAGGTGACTGGCTCGTAGACATGAGCGAGTACTTATTCGATGGGGGAAGGACCCGGACGATGCGCGGCACCGGCAGTGGCGGCGGCAATGGGGCCGTCACCCGCAGCACCCTGCGGCAGCAGATCGCGGACGCGCTGCGCGACGAGGTGCTCGCCGGGCGCCTCCAGCCGGGCAAGGAGTTCACGGTCAAGGAGATCGCCGAGCAGTACGGCGTCTCCGCGACCCCCGTCCGTGAGGCCCTGGTCGATCTGTCGGCCCAGGGCCTCCTGGACGCGGACCAGCACCGCGGGTTCCGCGTCCACGAGTACTCCCTGAACGACTACCGGGGCATGATCGAGGCCCGCAGCCTCGTCACGGAGAGCATCTTCCACGGGCTGCTGGACGCGTCGGCCACCACCACCCGGGGCGCCCTCGCGGCGCTCGCCACCCGCTCCGACGACCCGCGCACCGCCGCCGCGCTCGCCGCGGTGCGCCGCCGCGGCGAGGAGGCGCAGCGGGCCGCCGCCGCGGGCGACCTGAACGTCCTCATCGGCTACGACCTGCGCTTCTGGCGCGAGCTGAGCAGCCTGTTCGGCAACCCGTACCTCGCCGACTTCCTGCACCGGCTGCGCGTCCAGTCCTGGGTGTGCGCGGTCCAGCACCTGCGCCGGATCGAGGATCTGCGCGGCCATCTGTGGGCCGAGCACACCGACCTCGTGGACGCCCTCACCCGGCGGGACGCCCCGGCGGCGCACGAGATCGTCGCGGCGTACAACACCCACTCGCTGGCGCTGATCGAGCTGCTGGCGCAGGGCTGAGAGCCGCGGGCCTGCGGCGGGCCGGCCGGTGTGGGGTATCCGACCCGCACGAGGGGGACCTACCGTGCCTTCACCCATTACGCTGCCTTGACCACCGTGCTGAACGAGGAGCTGTCAATTGGCCTGTGACCTGTGGCTGGTCCCGCTCGTCGACGTGTTGTGCCACACCCCCGACAACCCCTTCGCCGAGGAACTCGCCCTGTACGACAAGGCGCTGGGCGAGGCCGGACTACCGCCGGTGCCGGTGTACGCGTACATGCCGGGCCTCTCCGGCGACGTGGCGCCGGTCGCGGGCTTCGACTACGACGCGCTGCACTTCCTGCGCCGCGCGTACCTCCTGCAGGTGTGCCAGCTGCCGGTGACGCCGGTCGGCGAACTGGGCGGCGACTACGAGCAGCTGCTGGAGATGTTCGACACGACGGCCCAGCAGTCCCACCTGGTCTGGCACTACGACCACGCGGGCGCGTACGTCCCCGTCGACTTCCCGCACCCGCTGTCGAGCGACGAACTCCTCGCGGGAGGCGGTCCGCTGGGCTCCTCCCAGGTGCTGCTGCGCGAGCTGGAACTGGTCGCGCCGTCGATCGGCATCGACCCCGCCAACCCGCCGGTGCCGCCGCAACCTCCGATGGCACCCACGGAGTTGGAGGAGCCGGCCGCCCCGGCCCCCTTCGACGCGAGCCCGTTCGCCCGCGAACGCCACGTGTGGCTGGGCCTGCACGCCGCGGCGACCCGGAGCCTGGCCCAGGGCTCAATGATCATCTTCAGCTAGGACCTGTTCCGGGAGCGGAGGCAGCGCCCCGCCGGGGGAACGGCGGGGCCTCTCAGCGGAGTTGGGACAGGCCCTTCTGGAGGTCCTCGCCGTTCATGATCGGGGACACCTCGACCTCCGCGTCGAACTGGGTGAAGAACGGCTCACCCATGGCGGGCAGCTCCGAACTGTCCCGCATGTCGAGGAACAGCAGGGCGGTGCGCCGGCCGCCCAGGGCGCCGAAGTACGCCGCCTCGGGCTTGAGATGGTCCAGCGCCTCCTTCATCAGCTCCGGCATCTTGCCGCTGCGGATCGCCTCGTTGGCCCTCTCCGTGTCCATGGTCGCCTTGAGCAGAACGCGCATCGCACTCACCTTCTCCGGTCTCGCGGATCCACGCGCATGCGCACACGTTCAGATTATGCCCGTTATGTCGCTATTGACAGGTCGGGCACGCAAAACCGCCGCCTCGCACGATGGGTTCGTACGAGGCGGCGGTCACGCGCGTGTCGCTCGCGCGCCGGGCGGTGCTGCCGCGGGCAGTCCTGCCGATGAGCGGTGCTACCGGAGGAACGAGTTGATCTCGATCGTCTCGTCGCGGCCCGGGCCCACGCCGATGGCGGAGATCGGGGCGCCGGACATGTCCTCCAGCGCCTTCACGTACGCCTGGGCGTTCTTCGGGAGGTCGGCGAAGGTCTTGGCCTTCGTGATGTCCTCCGACCAGCCGGGCAGGTTCTCGTAGATCGGCTTCGCGTGGTGGAAGTCGGTCTGCGAGTAGGGCAGCTCCTCGACGCGCTTGCCGTCGATCTCGTACGCGACACAGACCGGGATCTCGTCCCAGCCGGTGAGGACGTCGAGCTTGGTGAGGAAGAAGTCCGTCAGGCCGTTGACGCGCGTCGCGTAACGGGCGATCGGCGCGTCGAACCAGCCGCAGCGCCGGTCGCGGCCGGTGGTGACCCCGCGCTCGTGGCCGATGCGGCGCAGCGCCTCACCGTCCTCGTCGAGCAGCTCGGTCGGGAACGGACCCGCGCCGACCCGGGTCGTGTACGCCTTCAGGATGCCGATGACCCGGCTGATCTTCGTCGGGCCGACACCCGAACCCGTGCAGGCGCCGCCCGCGGTCGGGTTCGACGACGTCACGAAGGGATACGTGCCGTGGTCGATGTCGAGCAGCGTGCCCTGGCCGCCCTCGAAGAGGACCACCTTGTCGTCGTCGAGCGCCTTGTTGAGCAGCAGGACGGTGTCGGCGACGTACGGGCGCAGCCGCTCCGCGTAGGTCAGCAGCTCCTCGACGATCTGCTCGGTCTCGATCGCGCGGCGGTTGAAGACCTTGGTGAGGAGCTGGTTCTTGCCGTCGAGGGCCGCCTCGACCTTCTGCGTCAGGATCGACTCGTCGTACAGGTCCTGGACGCGGATGCCGACGCGGTTGATCTTGTCGGCGTAGGTCGGGCCGATGCCCCGACCGGTGGTGCCGATCTTCCGCTTGCCGAGGAAGCGTTCCGTCACCTTGTCCACCGTCACGTTGTACGGCGTGATGATGTGCGCGTTTCCGCTGATGAGGAGCTTGGACGTGTCGACGCCTCGCTCGTTCAGTCCGTTCAGCTCGGAGAACAGGACCGACGGGTCGACAACGACTCCGTTACCGATGACCGGGGTGCACCCCGGCGAGAGGATTCCGGAAGGGAGGAGGTGGAGGGCGTACTTCTGATCGCCCACGACTACCGTATGGCCGGCGTTGTTGCCGCCTTGGTAGCGCACCACATAGTCCACGGAACCACCGAGCAGGTCGGTGGCCTTTCCCTTGCCTTCGTCACCCCACTGAGCACCGAGCAGCACAAGTGCGGGCACGCGCGTACACCCCTTCCGGGCGGGGCATGTCCAAGGTCGGGGACGTACGCGGCTGTATCTGGTACGGCTGCGTACGCCGGCGACCACCTTTGGCCGCGACCGTCGGACCGGATGCCCCGGAATAGACGAAGCCCCTGGCGCAATAGCGCAAGGGGCTCTTGCACAAAGATGCTACCCGAGGAAGCGAGGCATGACCGAGGTGGCGACTTCCGACCAGCTCCTGGTGGTCATCGACCCGGTCGCCCGTCACGGTGACGGTGAGGCGGTACGGATCGCAAAAGACGTGCTCAGCGCGGGTGCGGCGGCAAAAGTGTGCCTCCCTGACGGGCCCGAGGAATTCGATCGGGCACTGGCCCGGAGAGGGTCGCGGCGACCCGTCGTGATCGGGGACGACCGGGCGCTGCTGCGTGCCGTGTCCCTTTTGCACCGGCGGCGCGAGCTGGCCGGATGCGCACTGTCCCTGGTGCCGGTGGGGGTGGGTGACGGAGCCCTGACGCTCTCGCGGGCCCTCGGCGTGCCCATGGGAGCCGTGGCGGCGGCACGGGCCGTGCTCGACGGGTCCGAGCGGCGGCTCGACCTGCTGGTGGACGACAGTGACGGGGTGGTGCTGGGGGCGCTGCGGATTCCGCCGCTGGGCGGGTCCGCCGACTCCCCTGCGGGGGACGGTCCGCCCCATCCCCCGCACTGGCTGCGGACCTGCCAGTCCCTCGTCCGCACGCTCGCCGCGCGGCCCGCCCGCGCACCCGCGTCCGCCTCCCCCGGGCCCGCGCGGCTGCGGGTCGAGGTCGACGGGCGGACCCTCGTCGACCTGGACCAGCCCGTGGAGGCGGTGTCGATCACCCCGGGAGGCGCCGGGGGTGGCGCGCGGATCGAGATCCGGCCCGTCTCCGTCGGCGCGGAGGCGGCGCCGCTGGAGGCCGTGGCGCGGACGATCACCGTGTCGGGGGCGGATTTCCGGTATCGGGCGGATGCGGTGGTGGGTGGACCGGTGCGGACGCGGACGTGGACCGTCCGGGAGGGGGCATGGGGGTTGACGCTGCCGGGGTGACCCTCGGGGGCCGGCCCCCGAACCCAGGCTCCTCAAACGCCGGAGGGGCTGAAGGGTTGCCGGACCGGCGGATATCCTTCAGCCCGTCCGGCGTTTGAGGACAAAGGGGGCGAGGGGGCGCAGCCCCCATGCAGTGACGGGAAGGGTAGGGGCGGCGGGGGCGAAAAAAATCCCTCAGCCGTCGCCGAAGTGGCGTTCCCGGTGGATCCGCCAGCGGTCCATCATCAGCGCCACCTCCCCGTCGACGAACTCGAAGAACGCCAGCGTCTCGGCCAACCGCCGCCCCGCCGGACTCCCCCCGCCCAGACTGTCCACGCCCTCGCGCAGAGCCCGCTCCCACCCCTTGATGACCGCCTCACGATTGGTGAGCGCCTCGTACCACTGGTTGCTGTGCACCCGGTACCGCTCGCGCCGCGACCCGGGCTCACGCTCGCGCGCGACCATGTGCTGCTGCGCGAGATAGCGCACCGCCCCGGACACGGCGGCCGGACTGATCCGCAGCTGTTCGCCCAGTTCGACCGAGGTCAGCGTCCCGGAGTCGGAGGAGAGCAGTGCGGCGAACACCCGGGCCGGCATCCGCTGCATCCCGGCCTCGACGAGCTGTGCGGCGAAGCTCTCGACGAACTTCGAGACCGCCTCGGCGTCACGCGCGCCCTCACTCGGTTCCGCCATCCCGTGATCCGTCCTCTCCCGTACCCCCACCTGCGCGTTCACCGGGTGGCAATTCTATCCGTCGTTCATACGCTTCCTTAACTTCACAAGTTTGTGAAGTAAGCGTACGTTCTGAAGCATGACGAAGGCCATCACCGTCTCCGGACTGCACAAGTCGTTCGGCGGCACGCACGCTCTGGACGGACTCGACCTCGACGTCGAGACCGGCGAGGTCCACGGCTTCCTCGGCCCCAACGGCGCCGGCAAGTCCACCACCCTCCGCGTCCTGCTGGGCCTGCTGCGCGCCGACTCGGGCACCGCGCGGCTGCTGGGCGGGGACCCGTGGGCCGACGCGGTGGAACTGCACCGCCGGATCGCGTACGTCCCCGGTGACGTGACCCTCTGGCGCAACCTGTCCGGCGGCGAGGTCATCGACCTGTACGGGCGTCTGCGCGGCGGCCTCGACCAGACGCGCCGCGCCGACCTGATCCGGCGCTTCGAACTGGACCCCACGAAGAAGGGCCGCACCTACTCCAAGGGCAACCGGCAGAAGGTCGCCCTCGTCGCCGCCTTCGCCTCCGACGTGGACCTGCTGATCCTCGACGAGCCCACGTCGGGCCTGGACCCGCTGATGGAGGAAGTCTTCCAGCGGTGCGTCGAGGAGGAACGCGACCGGGGCCGCACCATCCTGCTGTCCTCCCACATCCTCAGCGAGGTCGAGGAGCTGTGCGACCGGGTCAGCATCATCCGCAAGGGCGTCACGGTCGAGACCGGTTCGCTCGCCGAGCTGCGGCACCTCACCCGCACCAGCGTCACCGCCGAACTCGCCGGACCCCCCGACGGACTGGCCGCCCTGCCCGGCGTCCACCACCTCGACGTCCAGGGCGCCCGGGTCAGGCTCCAGGTGGACAGCGACAGGCTCAACGCCGTACTGCGCGCACTCACCGCGTCCGGCGTACGGTCCCTGACCTCCACGCCGCCCACCCTGGAAGAACTCTTCCTGCGCCACTACCAGGAGGACGTGCAGGCGGAGGCGGTGTCCCGATGACCGCCGTGACCCCGACCGCCGGGCCCACCGCCGTACGGGGCAGGGGTACGCGCCAACTGGCGGGCACCTGGCCCCTGTTGCGGCTCGCACTGCGCCGCGACCGGGTGGTGATCCCGCTCTGGGTCGGCGTCGTCGCCCTGATGGTGGTCGCCATGCCGGGCTCCCTGAAGAGCGTGTACTCCACGGCCGCCGAACGCACCGACCTCGCCCACCAGATGCTCACCAACAGCTCCCTGCGCGCCCTGTACGGGCCGGTGTTCGGCGACTCGCTCGGCGCACTCGTGGCGTGGCGCATCGGCGCGTACGCGGGGGTGTTCGCCGGGATCATGAGCCTGGTCGTCGTCGTGCGGCACACCCGGGACGAGGAGGAGAGCGGCCGTCAGGAGATGGTCTCGGCGGGCATGGTGGGCCGCCGCGCCCCGCTGACCGCCGCGCTCCTCGCCGCCCTCGTCGCGAACGCGGCCCTCGCCCTGCTCATCACCGCCGGCCTCGCCGGGCAGGGCTCGTCGGGCGCCCCGGCGCTGGGGCTCGGCACGGCCGGGGTCGGCATGGTCTTCGCGACGGCTGCGGCGGTCGCCGCCCAGCTCACGGAGAGCGCGCGGCTCGCGAAGGGGCTGACGGGAGGCCTGCTGGGCACGGCGTTCGCGCTGCGGGCCGCCGGTGACTCCTCGGTGAGCGACGGCTCGTCCGTGCTGACCTGGCTGTCCCCCGTCGGCTGGCTGGAGAACCTGCGTCCCTTCGCGCACGAACGCTGGTGGGTCCTGCTGCTCTTCGCCGCCGCCGTCACGCTCCAGGGCGCGACCGCGTACGAACTGGCCGGGCGCCGCGACGTCGGCATGAGCTTCCTCGCGACCAGGCCCGGCCCCGCCGCCGGCCGCCTCGGTACGGCGGGCGCGCTGGCCTGGCGACTGCAGCGCGGCAGCGTACTCGGCTGGAGTCTCGGTTTCCTCGCCGCCGGGGCCGCCTTCGGCGGGGTGACGCAGGGTGCGACGGATCTGGTCGGCGACAACGAGCGCACCCGCGAGATCATCGAGCGCATGGGCGGACAGTCCGGCATCACCGACGCGTTCCTCGCCACGATGGTCGGCATGCTCGGCATGGTCGCCGCGCTGTACGTCGTCCAGTCCGTGCTGCGGCTGCACGGCGAGGAGACCTCCCAGCGCGCCGAACCGGTCCTCGCGGGCGCGGTGGGCCGCCTGCGCTGGGCCGGCGGCCACCTGCTGATCGCCTTCGGCGGGGCCGTGCTCATCATGCTCCTGGGCGGCCTCGGCCTGACAGCCGGCTACGGGCGGTCGCCGGGCCCCGTCCTGGGCGCCTGCCTGGTCCAACTCCCCGCGATCTGGACCATCGGCGCCCTCGCGGTCCTCCTGTACGGGGTGTCTCCACAGCTCGCTCCGGCCGCGTGGGCGGTGGCCGGCACCGCCCTGCTCCTGGGCTGGATCGGCCCGGCCCTGAACCTCCCCGCCCCCCTGCTGAACCTCTCCCCCTTCGCCCACCTGCCACATCTCCCCGGCACGGAAATGACCTGGCCCCCGGTACTGACACTCACGGCGATCGCCACGGCATTGACCACGACAGGCCTGGCGGCCTTCACCCGCCGCGACCTGACAACGGGCTGAGACGCCGAAGGCGCCCTCAAGGGGCGCAGGGAACGGCGCAGGCTTTTGCCTTTCGGGGGCGCGGGGAACGGCGCAATCGGTTGCCTTTCAGGGGCGCGGGGAACTGCGCGACCCGCCCCCACCGGACCCGCGGACGACTCACAACGGCGAGACCCCGCCACCTCAGGGGCGCGGGGAACTGCGCGACCAGCCACGACGCACCCGCACGTCACAGCCGGTCCGTCACGACCGGTCCGTCAGACCTCGACCAGTAGCCCGTCCAACCCCCGGATGACGAAGTTCGGCTTCCGCGAAGGCTCGGCCGCGAGCCGAAGCGAGGGAGCCTGCTCCAACAACGCCCCCATGGACGCGGCGAGTTCGATCCGGGCGAGCGGCGCCCCGATGCAGTAATGGATTCCCGCACTGAAGGAGATGTGCGGATTCTCCACCCGCGACAGATCCAGCGCCTCCGGCGCGGCGAACACCGCCGGGTCACGGTTCGCCGCCCCGAAGAGCAGCGCCACCTCACTCCCCCGCGGAATCACCGTCCCGTCGACCTCGATCTCGTCCAGCACCCACCGCTCGAACAGCTGCAACGGCGTGTCGTACCGCATCAGCTCCTCCACCGCCGTACCCACCAGCCCCCGGTCCGCACGCAGCGCGGCCAGCTGCTCCGGGTGCCGGAACAGCGCCCACCAGCCGTTCACCGTGGCGTTCACCGTCGCCTCGTGGCCCGCGTTGAGGAGGAGGACGCACGTCGAGATCATCTCCTGCTCACTGAGCCGGTCCCCCTCGTCGTACGCCGCGATCAGCCCCGAGATCAGGTCGTCCCCGGGCTCCTTGCGCCGTACCGCGATCAGCTCCCGCAGGAACTCGGTGAACTCGACCGACGCCCGTACCGCCTTCTCCGCCGTCTCCTTCGACGGGCTCAGCTCGTACATCCCGCAGATGTCCGCCGACCAGGGCCGCAGTTGCGCCCGTTCGGACTCCGGGATGCCCAGCATCTCCGCGATCACCGCCACGGGGAGGGGCTCGGCGACGACCGTCAGCAGGTCTCCGCCGCCCGCGGCGACCAGCTCGCCCACGAGGTCGGACGCCAGCCGGTCCACGTACGGCCGCAGCCGTTCGACCGTGCGCGGGGTGAACGCCTTCGACACGAGCCGCCTGATCCTGGTGTGGTCCGGCGGTTCCAGGTCGAGCATGCCGTGGTCGTTCAGCACGTGGAACGGTTCGTGCTCGGGCGGGGGCGGGGTCCGTCCGAAGTCCTCGTGCGTGAACCGGTGCTGGTAGGTGCGGCCCAGCCTGCGGTCCCTGAGCAGCGTCGACACGTCCGCGTGGTGGGGTACCAGCCACTGGTTGGTGGGCTCGTAGTAGTGGACCCTGCCGTGGGCGCGGAGGTCCGCGTACGCGGGGTAGGGGTCCGCCAGGAAGGTCTGGTCCCAGGGGTCGAAGGACTTCGGGGGGTTGATGGCTGCCATGTCCGGACGCTAGCCGGTTGTGTCCCTGTCTGGACAGGGCCTGCCCTCTTGAACTGGGGGTTCGCTCTCCGGGCGTCGGTTTCGGCTGCGGGCCGGTCGGGGCTGGTCGCGCAGTTCCCCGCGCCCCTGAAAGACAAAAGACTGCGCCGTACCCCGCGCCCCCGAGGGGCTGCCCCTGGCGGTGTCAGCCCGGTGTCACCAAGCGGGCCTCGTAGGCGAAGACCGCTGCCTGTGTTCGGTCTCTGAGGCCGAGTTTGACCAGGATGCGGCTCACGTGGGTCTTGATGGTGGACTCGGCCACGACCAGGCGGCCGGCTATCTCGACGTTGGACAGGCCCTGGGCGATGAGGACCAGCACCTCGGTCTCGCGGTCGGTCAGATCGCCGTACGCCGCGTGCGCGGTGGCCGAGTAGCGGGGCTCCTCGGACAGCTTCGAGAACTCCGTGATCAGCCGCTTCGTCACCGAGGGCGCCAGCAGTGCCTCGCCGGCCGCCACCACCCGTACCCCGTCCGCGAGCTGCCGGGCCGAGGCGTCCTTCAGGAGGAAGCCCGACGCCCCGGCGCGCAGCGCCTGGTACACGTACTCGTCGAGGTCGAACGTCGTCAGTACGAGCACCTTCGCCGCGCCGTCCGCCGCGACGATCTCGCGCGTCGCCTCGATGCCGTTCATCTCGGGCATCCGGATGTCCATCAGGACAACGTCCGGGGCGAGCTCCCTGACCCGGTCGACCGCCTCCCGGCCGTTGACCGCCTCGCCCACCACCTCGATGTCCGGCATCGCGCCGAGCAGCACCGAGAAGCCTTCGCGGACCATCATCTGGTCGTCGGCGATCAGTACCCGAATGGTCATGCCGTGTCCTCCGTCGACGCCGCCGCCGACGGGACCGGCAGGAAGACCGCGACCTCGTAGCCCCCGTCGTCCGTCGCCTCCGCCGTCATCTCCCCGTCCAGCATCGACACCCTCTCCCGCATACCGGTGATGCCGTGCCCGGCGCCCGGTGACGGCTTGACCAGCCCGGTCGCCGGACCGTTCACCATCCGCAGCCCGAGCCCGCCGAGCACATAGCTGACCTCCACCTTGGCCGGCGCGCCAGGCGCGTGCCGCAGGCTGTTGCTCAGCGCCTCCTGGACTATGCGGTACGCGGACAGCTCGACGCCCTGCGGAAGCTCCCGCACGGCTCCCGTGACCGTGCTGTCCACTCTCAGGCCGGCGTCGCGCACGTTCTCCAGGAGGCGGTCGAGGTCGGCGAGCTTGGGCAGCGGGGCGTCCGGGGCCTCGTAGTCCTCGGCCCGTACGACACCCAGGACCCGGCGCAGCTCGGAGAGCGCGATGACGGCGTTCTCCCTGATCACCTTGAAGGCGTACTCCAGCTCCGGCGGCGGGTTCTCCACGCGGTAGGGCGCGGCCTCCGCCTGGATGGCGACCACCGACATGTGGTGGGCGACCACGTCGTGCAGCTCGCGGGCGATCGTCGTGCGCTCTTCGAGCAGGGTCCGCTTGGAGCGCTCGTGCGCGGTCACCGTCTGCTGGGCGGTCACCTTCTGCACGGCTTCGCGGCGCACGTGCCACACCGTGACGACCAGGAGGGTCAGCGCGCTCACGAACAGGAAGGGCATCGTGTTCGTGTAGTAGTGGCCGCTGAGGAAGAAGCCCTGCATGACGAAGCCGTAGACCGCGGTCAGCGTCCACATCCAGGCCGCCGTGCGGGGCCTGGTCCGCATCGCCACGACCGTGAGAACGGCCAGCTGGGTCGCGAAGGCGCCGGGTGCCCAGGGCCAGTCGCTGTCCCACCAGCTCATGTACTGGGCCGTGACCGGTGGCACCACCATGGAGGACCAGAAGGCGACGACCGGCCTGAGCAGGGTCAGCAGGACCGCGCCCATCCCCATGACGCCGGTCAGGAACTGCACGAGATCGCCGCCGCCGTTGGCCGCGAGGGAGATGAGCAGCGTGATCAGGGCGGCCAGCACCACCAGGGCGTGCGGGAGCAGGGCGGCTCCCTCCCTGAGGCGCGACGGCAGGCTCCGGAGGACGGGTCCGTCGGTCCGCATCCTGGGAAGCGGACGGACGGCGAAGGCGTCGTGGAACAGGTCCTGCCACAGGCCCCGCGACACGTCCATCGCGAGCTGGAACTCGGGACTGCGCGGCCGGCCGGCGCGTGGCTGTGTCATCTGCGTCTGGATCGTCTCGGTCATGTACAGAACGTAGGCCGCGGCGGGGGTGGTGGTCGTCACCAGTGAGACGGGTTCTGCGACCTCCCTCTCAGGTACTACGGGTCCCGAGGTGTCCCGAGGCGGCCCGCCCACCAGAGCCTTGTGGGAACCGCCCGCCCTACCAGGCCAGTTGGGCGATCTCCTCCGCCACCACCGCGCACGCGTCCGCCGCCGGGTCGATCAGGGGGAAGTGGCCCACGTCCTCCAGGAGGGTCAGGCCCACCACCTCGCCGGCCTTCGCCGCCGCGTCCGCGTACGCCTCGGCCACCGCCTGTGGCACGACGGTGTCCGTCCGGCCCTGGACCAGCGTCGTGGCGATGCCCGTCGGGAGGAGCAGGGCCGGGTCGGCGTACGGCTGCCGTTCCTCGAACGCGGTTTCGCCGCCGAGGAGTTGGAGCGTGGCTCCGGAGCAGACGTCCAGCTTCTCCGCGACCGTGAAGTCGGCGATCGGGGCCAGGGCGACGACACCGCGCAGCTGCGCCGGCCTCTCCAGGTACCAGGGCGCGTCGGCCGGCAGCAGGTGCCGGGCGGCCGCCCAGAGCGCCAGCTGACCGCCGGCCGAGTGGCCGGTGACCACCGTGCGGCGCACATCGGCTCCCGGCAGGGCCTTCCGTACGAGGGCCGGCATCGCGTCCAGCGCCGCCGCCACGTCGTCGAAGGTGTCGGGCCAGCGCCCCGCGACCGGTCCCGTACCGCCCTGCGCCGGGATCGTGCCGCCGCGCCGGTACTCGACGTTGGCCACGGCGAAGCCGCGGCGGGCCAGGAAGTCCGCGAACGGGGTGATGTGCCGCCGGTCGTACGGGGCGCGCCAGGCGCCGCCGTGCAGGACGACGACGAGCGGGGCCGACTCCTCGCCGCCGCGCGGTGCGTAGAAGTCGACGACCTGGTCTGGGTGGTCGCCGTACGCGGCGGTGGCGTCGGGGTCGACGGGCGGATGCGAGAAGGCCGACTCCTCCTCCGCGGCGTCGCGGGCGTCGTCCGGCATGCTCCAAGCCTCTCAGCGGTGCGGTGTGCGTTCCCCGGCCCGTGAGCTCTCGGAGCTTGCGGTCAACGTGCTCCGGGTCGCGGGTCGTTGGCGGGACGCTATCAGGCCGGTGACGTGCGTCTAAACACCGCCGTGACGCTCGGTGAGGGGTAAACGGTGCTGGTGTTTCGTTACGCTGGTGGAGTGCCCGCCCACCACCGCGCCTGATCGCGAAGGAGTCCCCCTCATGACCGCCGCGCCCGACGAAACCGAGAGCGGGCCGGGACCCGGCTCAGGACCCGGTCCCGAGCCCGGGACCGTCCGGCCCGGGGGGCGTACCGCTCGGGTTCGTACGGCCGTGTTGCAGGTCGCCGGGGACGTGCTGGCCGAAGAGGGGTTCGCCCGGCTCGATCTCGCGGACGTGGCCCGGCGCGCGGGGGTCGGGAAGACGACCGTGTACCGGCGCTGGGGCTCGGTCACCGGGCTCGTCGCCGACCTGCTCGGTGACATGGCCGAACAGTCCCTCCCCCGTACCGAGACGGGTTCCGTGCTCGGGGATCTGCGGGCCAACGCCGCGCTGGTGTGCCGGACGCTCGCCGACCCCCGGCAGGGGGCGTTGTTCCGGGCGGTGATCGCCGCGGCGGCGTGCGACGCGCGTACGGGGGAGGCGTTGCGGCGGTTCTACGAGGTGCGGGTCGCCGAGTGGGCACCCTGCGTCGAACAGGGCGTCGCTCGGGGGGAGTTGCCGGTGGGGACCGATGCGGGGGAGGTCGTACGGGCTGTTTCGGCGCCGCTGTACTACGCGTTGCTCACGTCGGGGGTGGTGCCGGACGAGAGCGCCGGGGAGCGGGCCGCGGCGGCGGCGGTTGCCGCCGCTCGGGGTGGGGTGTTCGTGGCGTAGGGGGTTTTCTCGCCCCCGCCGCCCCTACCCGTCCCGTCACTGTGTCCTCGAACGCCGGACGGGCTGGTTCTCCAGCCCGTCCGGCGTTTGAGGACCGGGGGTTCGGGGGCAGCGCCCCCGAGCTCGTTGACGGGAACGGGTAGGGGCGGCGGGGGCGAAAAACGCCTGCCCACCCTCCGGCGGCCGTCAGAACAGCCCGCCCAGCACCCCCGCCGCCCTCTCCACATCCCCGAACCCCACGTACAACGGCGTGAAGCCGAAGCGCAGGATGTCGGGTTCACGGAAGTCGCCGATCACACCCCGCTCGATCAGCCGCCGCATCACCCCACCCGCATCAGCGCACCGCAGAGCGACCTGACTCCCCCGCTCCCCGTGGCCGGCCGGAGTCACCGACTCCACCGCACCCCCGGGCACGTACGCGGCCACGCACTCCAGGAAGAAGTCCGTCAGGGCGAGGGACTTGGCCCGGACCGCCTCGACCGAGACGTCGTCCCAGATCTCAAGGGCCGCCTCCAGGGCGAGCATGGAGAGGATGTCCGGCGTGCCGACCCGCCCGCGCAGCGCGCCGGAGGCCGGGACGTGGTCCGGCGTCATGCCGAAGGGGTCGGCGTGCGAGTTCCAGCCCGGCAGCGGGGAGTCGAAGCGGGCCTGGTGCTCCCGGCGGACGTAGAGGTATGCCGGTGAACCCGGGCCCCCGTTCAGGTACTTGTAGGTGCAGCCGACCGCCAGGTCCACACCGTGTTCGTCCAGGCCGACCGGCAGGGCGCCCGCGCTGTGGCAGAGGTCCCAGATCGAGACGGCACCCGCCTCACGGATCGCGGCCGTCAGCGCGGGCAGGTCGTGCAGGCGGCCCGTGCGGTAGTCGACGTGGTTCAGGAGCACCGCGGCCGTCCGGCCGCTCAGGGCGTCCGGGACCTCCTCGGGTACCACGGGGCGCAGCGTGCAGCCCGTGAGCCGGGCCGCCGACGCGGCGATGTACCCGTCCGTGGGGAACGTCCTCGCGTCGACGAGGATCTCGTCCCGGACGCCTGCCGCCTCCCGGACGCCGGCCCCCTCCTCCAGCCCTTCCGTGCCCCCGCCGGCGAGGCGCACCGCGCCCACGACCGCCTTGAACACGTTCACGCTCGTCGAGTCGCCCACGACGATCTGGCCCGGCGCCGCGCCCACCAGCGGAGCGATCCGGTCGCCGATCCGTTCCGGCGCGGTCCACCAGCCGCTCTCGTCCCAGGACCTGATCCGCAGCGAACCCCACTGTCTGCGCACGACGTCCTCGACCCGGCCGGGCACCGAGCGCGGCAGCGCGCCGAGGGAGTTCCCGTCCAGGTACACCGTGTCGTCCAGGACGAACCGCGCGCGCACCTCGGCCAGTTCGTCGGCCGCGTCCAGCGCCGCCGCCCTGTCCGCGAGCGGCTTGCCGTCGAAGTCCGCGTACGGCTCAGACATGGGACCGTGCCGTCCACAGCTCGGGGAACACGTTCTTGCGGGCCCGCTTCTCCAGCCAGGCCACGCCCGCCGAGCCGCCGGTGCCCGTCTTGGAGCCCATCGCGCGGCGGGTGGCGACCAGGTGGTCGTTGCGCCAGCGCCAGACCAGTTCGGCGACATCGGTCAACGCCTCGCCGAGCCGGGCGAGTTCGGAGCTCTCGTCGCCCGCGTAGAGGTCGGTCCAGACGGCTTCGACCTCGGGGGAGGGCTCGTAGCGGCCGGAGACGTCCCGCTGGACGACCGAGGACGGTATCGCGTGGCCGCGCCGGGAGAGGAGCCGCAGGACCTCGTCGTACAGGCTCGGCTCGTGCAGGGCCTTCTCCAGCTCGGCGTGCACGCGCGGCGCGCCCCGGTGCGGCACGAGCATGGACGCGGACTTGTCGCCGAGCAGGAACTCCATCCGCCGGTACATCGCCGACTGGAACCCGGACCCCTCACCGAGGGCGCTGCGGTACGAGTTGAACTGGGCCGGAGTGAGCTGGCCGAGCGGCTTCCAGGAGGCGTTCAGCGCCTCCAGCTCCCGTACCGAACGCTTCAGGGCGGCCACCGCGACCGGCACGCGGTCCTCGCGCAGCGCCTTCGCCGCGGTCTCCCACTCGTGCACGATGACGGTGAACCACAGCTCCATGACCTGGGTCGTCACCAGGAAGACCATCTCTCCGGGATCGTCGGAGAGGGTGTGCTGGAGGTGGGTGAGAACGTCCGCCTGCACGTAGTCCTCGTACGGGGTCGTTCCCTGGAAGTCGAGATGCGGGGTCTCGGGCTCCGAAGCCACTGCGTGGGGCTGAGCCTGTTGGGACATCGCTGTCTCCTGCTGTACTCCGGGTAGCGGTCCGCCCCTGCCGAATTCCGACACGGGGGCCCCGGTCCCCAACGGGCATCCTCCACAATCGTGCCCCGAAACCGCAAGGTCCGCCTGGTCACACCAGGCGGACCTGCGCGTACGCGGCCCGTGGAGGGCTCGTGGGACTAGCCCAGGGTCTGGGCCGCCGCCGGGGAGGAGTCCTTCAGGAACTGCGCGCAGCGCTCGTACTCCGCCTGCTCGCCGATCGCCTGGGCGGCGCGGGCGAGACCGTGCAGGGCGCGCAGGAAGCCGCGGTTCGGCTCGTGCTCCCACGGCACCGGGCCGTGGCCCTTCCAGCCGCCGCGGCGCAGGGAGTCGAGCCCGCGGTGGTAGCCGGTACGGGCGTACGCGTACGACTCGACGACACTGCCGCGCTCGAAGGCCTCGTCGGCCAGCTGCGCCCAGGCGAGCGAGGAGGTCGGGTACTTCGCGGCGACATCAGCGGGCGCCGTGCCGTTCGCGAGGAGCTCGCGCGGCTCCGGGTCGTCGGGCAGGTGGGTCGGGGGCGGTCCCCCGAGGAGGTTCTCGTGAATGGCCATGGGTTCCAGTTTGCGCTATCCGCGGCCACCGCGGGGTCCCCGGGTGGAGCTGCCCCGACCGAAAACGTGCACGAGCAGGCACTCGGGTCCGCCGGGCCCGGGGGTGAGCCCGGGACGGGCTGGGGATGGGCCAGGGATGGACCACAGGTGCGTCGGGGTGGGAGCGGGCCGTGCCGGTACGTCGAGTCCGCCGCCCCCGTGCATACGGCTCTCAGTTGGAGGGTCGGGCTTTTTTGCGGGAGCCCTACGCGGCGGACTTTCGACGTACCGGCACGGCCCGCTCCCTGGTCCCGTCGACGGGTGCCGGTCATCCGACCCGTCGACCGGTGCGGGGATGGAGAGAGGGCGGGCGGGCTACTTCAGCCGTCCCCGTGAGCGGTTCGGCTCCAGCGGCGGAGCCGTCACGCTGCCGTGCGTGAGGCATTCCGGCCGCAGGCAGCCCGGCGGGGGCTTGCGCACGGTCGCGAAGGCGATCACCGCGCCCACCACCAGGATGCCCGCGCACAGGGGCATGGCCCGCCGGAACGCGTCGTCGAAGGCGTCCGCCGACCGGTACGCCTCCTCGCCCATCCCGGCCAGCAGCGGCAGCGCGGCCACCGCGACGAGACCCGCGGCGCGGGCCGCCGCGTTGTTGATGCCGCTGGCGAGCCCCGCCCGGCCGGTGTCCACGGAGGCCAGCACGGTCGCGGTGAGGGGCGCCACCAGCGTCACCATGCCGGTGCCGAGCACCAGGACGGCGGGCAGCACGTCGGCCGCGTACGAGGCGTCCTCGCCCACTCTCAGCATCAGCAGCATCCCGGTCGCGCACAGCAGCGGGCCGACGGTGAGCGGGATGCGCGGGCCGATGCGCTGGGCGAGTTCGCCCGAGCGGGCCGACAGCAGCAGCATGAGGACCGTGGTCGGCAGCAGCGCCGTACCGGCGCCCAGGGCCGAGTAACCGGCCACGACCTGGAGCTGGACCGCGGAGAGGAAGAAGAACCCGCCGAAGGCCGCGTACACGCACAGGGTGACGAGGTTGACCGCCGTGAACTGGCGGGACGCGAAGATGTCGAGCGGCATCATCGGGTCGGGCCGCCGCTTCTCCACGGCCACGAAGGCGACGCCCGCCGCGACACCGGCCGCCGCCGTCAACGCCACGACGGGCACCGAACCGCCGGGCGCCTCGATGAGGGCGTACGTCACCAGGGCCAGCGACAGTGCGCCGAGGGCGGCGCCGAGCACGTCGAAACCACGCCCGTGGACCCGGTCGTCCTTCGACTCCGGTACGTGTCTCAGGGCGATCGGGGCGCACAGCAGGGCGAGCGGGACGTTCAACAGGAACACCCAGCGCCAGCCGGGGCCGTCCACCAGCCAGCCGCCCAGGAAGGGGCCGACCGCCGCGCCGATGCCGCCGAAACCGGACCACAGACCGACGGCCCGCGCCCGGTCCTCCGGGTGGAACGACGCCTGGATGAGGGCCAGCGAGCCGGGGGTGAGCAGTGCCCCGCCGACGCCCTGGAGCGCGCGGGCGGCGACGAGCACGCTCGCGTTCGGTGCGAGCCCGCACAGCAGGGAGGCCGCCGCGAACCACACCACGCCGACGACGAACACCTTCCGCCGTCCGAAGCGGTCGCCCAGGGCGCCGCCCAGGAGGATGAGTCCCGCGAGGGTCAGCATGTAGGCGTTGACGGTCCACTGGAGACCGGCCAGGTCGGCGTCGAGGTCGCGGCCGATGGTCGGCAGCGCCACGTTCACCACGGTCGAGTCGAGCATCGCCATGCTGGAACCGAGGACCGTGGTCAACAGGATCCACTTGCCCGTGGAGGAGGACATCCGGACGGCCGGGGACGGAGACGGGACCGGGGAAGGGGACTCCTGGGACGGGGGCGTCGGGTCAGCCATGTTCCGGATCATACGGACAGACGGCGGGGCCCGGCCGTCCCTGTGGACAACCGGGCCCCGCTGTACGGAGTGCGCGTACTTCCCCGCTCGGCTACTTGATCTTCGTGCCGGTGGAGCGCAGGTTGCCGCAGGCCTGGGTGACGCGCGCGGCCATCGAGCCCTCGGCGAGCTTGCCCCAGGTGCGGGGGTCGTACGTCTTCTTGTTGCCGACCTCGCCGTCGACCTTCAGGACGCCGTCGTAGTTGCGGAACATGTGGTCCGCGACCGGGCGCGTGAACGCGTACTGGGTGTCCGTGTCGATGTTCATCTTCACGACGCCGTTCTCCAGGGCCGTGCGGATCTCCTCCTCCGAGGAGCCGGAGCCGCCGTGGAAGACGAAGTCGAACGGGGACGGCTTGTTGTACTTCGCCGCCACGCCCTCGTTCAGCTCCTTGAGGAGCTCGGGACGCAGGACGACGTTGCCCGGCTTGTAGACGCCGTGCACGTTGCCGAAGGACGCGGCCAGCAGGTAGCGGCCCTTCTCGCCCAGGCCCAGGGCCTCGACCGTACGGAACGCGTCGTCGACCGTGGTGTAGAGGGAGTCGTTGATCTCGTGCGTGACGCCGTCCTCCTCACCACCGGTCGGGGTGATCTCCACCTCAAGGATGATCTTCGCGGCGGCGGCGCGGGCCAGCAGCTCCTGCGCGATGGCCAGGTTGTCGTCGAGGGTCTCCGCGGAGCCGTCCCACATGTGGGACTGGAACAGCGGGTTGCGGCCGGCCTTGACGCGCTCCTCGGAGACCGCGATCAGCGGACGTACGTACCCGTCGAGCTTGTCCTTCGGGCAGTGGTCCGTGTGCAGGGCGACCGTGACGTCGTACTTCGCGGCGACGATGTGCGCGAACTCGGCCAGCGCCACCGCGCCGGTGACCATGTCCTTCTTGTGCTGGCCGCCCAGGAACTCCGCACCGCCCGTGGAGATCTGGATGATGCCGTCGCTCTCGGCCTCCGCGAAGCCGCGGAGCGCAGCGTGCAGGGTCTGCGTCGAGGTCACATTGATGGCCGGGTAGGCGAACTTGCCTGCCTTCGCCCGGTCGAGCATCTCGTTGTAGACCTCGGGGGTTGCGATGGGCATCTGTCCGCTCCTTGTATGTGCGGGTGGCGTTCTGCTGAGAACCCTGACCTAGGGGGCGACGTCATCGTCGGCCCCATCTTTCCAGACATGACCGGATGCTCCGGCCTCGCTCGGTGTTCGCTCAGTACTCGCTCGGTGCTGGCTCAGGCGAGACCGAGCTCATCCTTGGAGTACGCGAAGAGGTACGGGACTCCGGCGGCTTCCCGGATCTTCTCCGCGGCGCCGGTGGCGCGGTCGACGATGGTCGCCACGCCGACGACCTCCGCGCCGGCCTCGCGCACCGCCTCGACGGCGGCGAGCGGGGAGCCGCCGGTCGTCGAGGTGTCCTCCACGACGAGCACGCGGCGGCCCGCGATGTCCGGGCCCTCGACCCTGCGCTGCAGGCCGTGCGCCTTCGCCTCCTTGCGGACGACGAAGGCGTCGACGCGCCGGCCGCGCGCGGCGGCGGCGTGCAGCAGGGCCGTGGCCACCGGGTCGGCGCCCATGGTGAGGCCGCCGACCGCGTCGAAGTCCAGGTCCGCCGTCAGGTCGAGGAGCACCTGACCGACCAGCGGGGCGGCCTCGCCGTCCAGGGTGACCCGGCGCAGGTCGACGTAGTAGTCGGCCTCGATCCCGGAGGAGAGGGTCACCTTGCCGTGCACCACGGCCTTGTCCTTGATCTGCTGCAGCAGCTCGCCGCGTACGTCGTCGCTCATGCGGGTCAGCTTAGAGGCGGCGCCAGGTCCAGGTGGTGGCGGCTTCCAGGGGGTCGATGGGGGTGACCAGGCGGGGCAGGGTGTTCAGGCCGTTGGGCGGCCCGGTCTGCGGCTCCACGCACACCGCGGCCTCCTGCTCGTCGTACACGACGACCCACTGCTCGCGGCCGGCCACGTTCAGCTCCAGCTGTCCCGGCCAGGTGAGGGTGACGTCGACGCCGTCGGGCATCCCGAAGCAGTCGTCCCAGGGGCTGGGCCGCGGGTCGATCCGGCGGCCGGTCGGCAGATGGTCGTCGCCGCGCTCCTCCTGCCAGTCGGCGTCGAAGTCGACGCGCACGCCCTCGCCGCCGCCGAGGGTGCGGTTGAACCAGGGGTGCCAGCCGATCTGCGCCGGGAACGAATCCCCGTACGTCTCCACCGACATGGTGAGCGTCAGGGAGTCCCCGGTCAGCTTGACGACCTGGGTGACACGGCCGGCGTACGGCCACGGGTCGACGAGGTCGTACGTGATGACGGCTTCGTCGGCGCTCTTGCGGGCGATGCGCCAGGCGGCGTCGCGGGCGGTGCCGTGGATGGCGTGGGGTGGGGAGTTGAGGGGCAGTTGGTGGGGGATGGCGCCGTTCAGGAAGCGGCCGTCCCTGGTGCGGCCGCACCACGGGACCATGGGGAAGCAGCCGAACTTGTCGCCCTGGCGCAGCAGTTCGACGCCGTCGACCTTCAGTCCGCCGATCCGTCCGCCGTTGCCCGGCTGCACGGTCGCTTGCGCGTCGCCGGCGGTCAGCGTGATGTCTTCGTTACTCACGCGACGACCCTACGGGGTGCACCCCGGGATACGGGCCCCAGGGCCCCGTCAGGGGCGCGGGGAACTGCGCGGGCGACCCCCACCCGCCCGCAGGCGAAGAACGCACCGCGCGCGGTGAGCCGGCCGCAGGCCGTACGGGGCCGGCCGCAGGCAGAACCGTTCAGCCCCGCGGCCCAGCGGTCAGTGGCGTTTGCGGAGTGCCCGGCCCACCACGATCGCCGAGGCCAGCGCCAGCGCCGCCGCGGGCGCGGCCCAGCGGAGGACCGCGCTGCCGCCCGCGGACTCGGGCGCCGGCACGGGCGCGTACCGCCCCCGCGGCGGCGCGTGGTCGACCTCTTCCGCGCTACGGCCGATCATCGTGCGCCGCGCATGCGCCGCCTCGGCCGGCGCCCCCGGCGGCAGGGTCCCGTCGTCCTCGAAGCCTCCGACGAAGTCGCCCTCGGCGAACGGCACGTGCGAGGAGTGGGGCTCCTCGATCAGCTCGGGCCCGGGCTCGACGGACGCCTCCTCAGGATCCGGCTCAGGCTCCGGCTCAGGCGCCAGGTGTTCCGCGAACCGGTTCAGCAGGCGCGTCGTCGCCGACGCCACCTCGTCCGCCGGCAGATCGGCGATACGCCCGTCCGCCGAGGCCGTCCCGGTGAAGGTGAGCGTCGAGCCCCCCTCGGCCGGCAGCACGGCCAGCGTGAGCGCGAGCTTCACCGTCCCCGTCCCCCGCGCCTCCGTCGCATCGGCCTCGACGGCGTACGAGCCGTCGTCCCGCGGGGACACACCGAGGGTCCCCCGGTACGTGATGGAGTGCCCGCCGATCCGTACCTTCAGGCGGCCGGAGACGGGCGCCGTCCCCGCGTCCTGCTGGAGACCGGGCAGCGCCCGCGCCACCCGCGCGGGATCGGCGAGAGCCTCGCGCAGACGCTCGACGGGAACCGGAACGAACACCTCATGCTCCATGTCGGCCGAGCCTACCCAGCACCACCGGCACCGCACCCGTACATGCGGGGATTCCCCCGGATCCGCCGCAGACGGACGCGTACGCCACCTCAGTCGGCGTATCTCGGGTGCACCAGCGTCGAGGGCGGCAGGCCTCCCAGCCGGGTGCGCGCCGCCGCCCGGACGCCCGCCTGGAGGGATCGCACGCCCGGCGCCCCCGCCGCCGTCCGCAGCTGCGGGCGGGCGCGCGACGCGAGCACGAACCCCCAGTCGTGCGGAACCCGCGACCCGTCCGTCACCTCGGAGTCACGGCCGCCCACCGAGTACGGCACCGTCCGCAGCCCCGCCGCCCGTACCGTCGCGTCGACCGTCCAGAACGCGCGCGGCCGTGCCGCCACGGGCCCCGCGTGCACGACGAGCCGTCCGCCGGCGCTGAGCACCTCGCGGGCCAGCCCGTAGAACTCCTGCGAGTACAGCTTCGTACTGGACGTGTTCTCGGGGTCGGGCAGATCGGAGACGACCACGTCGTACGCGTCCCGCGGGGCCTGCCGCAGCCACCCGAACGCGTCCGCGGCGACGACCCGCACCCGCGGATCCCCGTACGCGTGGTCGTTCAGCGCGGACAGTGCCGGATCGGTGCGGGCCAACTCCACGAACTGCGTGTCGAGTTCGACGACGTCGACCCGCCGTACGCCCCGGTGTCGCAGCACCTCGCGCACGGCGAGCCCGTCGCCGCCGCCGAGGACGAGCACGCGCGCGTGCGGGCCGTTCATGGCGGGGTGCACGAGGGCCTCGTGGTAGCGGCGCTCGTCGCTGCCGCTGACCCGCAGCCGGCCGTCGAGGTAGAGGTCGAGCCGGCTGCCGTCGGCGCCGCCGGTGAGGACGACGTCCTGGACGTCGGTGTGCATCGCCACCCGGACGTCCCGGCCGTACATCGCGTGCCGCGCGGACCGCTCGAAGTCGTCGACGAGGACGGCGGCCGAGGCGAGCAGCGCGAGGACGAGGAGGTTGGCGACGACGAGCAGCCAGCGGACGCGCCGGGTGAGGTCCTGCCGGAACAGGCCCAGTACGAGCGCGGCGCCAGCGATCGCGTTGACCGTCCCGGTGATCAGCGTCGCGGTCAACTGGCCGAGCAGGGGCAGCAGCAGGAACGGGAACGCGAGTCCGCCGGCCAGCGCGCCCACGTAGTCCGCGGCGAACAGATCGGCGACGGCGCCGCCCGCGTCCTGTCTGCGCACGCGCTGGATCAGTTCCATCAGCAGGGGCACCTCGGCGCCGATGAGCAGCCCGATGGCGAGGGAGAAGCCGACGAGGAGGTAGCTGGAGCCGTTCGCCCAGGCGCCGCCCCAGTCGCCGGTCCAGGCGAAGACGGCGTACAGGGCCATCGCGCTGCAGCCGCCGACGAGGGCGAGCAGGGCCTCCACGGCGCCGAATCCGGCCGCGGCGCGGCAGCGCAGCCGTTTGGCGAGGAGCGAGCCGATGCCCATCGCGAAGACCATCACGGACAGGACGACGGAGGCCTGGGTGATGGAGTCGCCGATCAAGTACGAGGCGAGGGCGACCAGTTCCAGTTCGTACACCAGTCCACAGGCCGCGCAGACGAACACGCCGGCGAGGACGAGGAACCGGCCCGTGGCGGGCCTGACCGGCAGACGCGCCTGGCCCGCGCCGCGGCGGGGCGGCGGGGCCGTACCGGGCGGGGCGGGCGCGTGCGGCTCGATCATTCAGGGAACGCTACGTCACGGCTTCACTGCGCCCTGTCACCCACACGTGTGTAAATACCGTCGCCCGCGCATACTTTGACCGTTTCGGTACCCCCTCCCGGGACGCACCCGGAGCCCGCCCAGGACCCGCCCCGGACCTGCCCTAGAGGGGTGCGGGCACGCGTACCCCCACCTTCGTGCGGGTGGCGACCAGTTGGCCCTCCTGGGGGTACGCGTGCCAGGTGCGCCAGTGCACTTGGCCCTCGTGGCGCTGCGCGAGCATCGCGGTGAAGGCGTGCGGGCTGCCGGGGAAGACCCCTGCCAGTCCGTTCGGATGGTCGGCGACGAGGGCGAGCAACTCCTGGGCCCGGCCCGCGAAGGAGCCGCGCGACAGCGTCTCCACGCGCGCGGCGAACTCGTACTCCCAGTCGCCCGCCCGCTTGGCGACGCCGAGCGGCAGCGGTGAACTGCTGCCCGCGATACAGGCCACGGTCTCCGAACACGTGCCCCGCTCCTGTTCGAGGAGCACCTGGTGGGACGCGCCCAGCAGTCTCAACTGCAGTTTCGCGTCCGCGAGTTCGATGTCGAGGGTGGCGAGCGCGGGCAGCGGCTCGCGTCCGAGTGCCCAGGCGAGGTCGGCCGCGCGCGTGTCGGTGTAGGCGGTGTTGAGGGTCGTGAGCATGGGTCGGCTCCGCTGCACGCAAGGGTGGGGTCGGTCCGTCGCACCCCGGTCGGCGCCGGGCGGTGATCCGGGCCCGGTCGGCCAGGTCAGAAGGTTGTTCCGGGGTCTGCGTCGGCGATACGAGGGAATCATGAACGGCGCGTCCGCCACAGCGTTTTTACCCAACTTCGTAGGGTTTCCATCCCCCCGAGGGCTCCACAGCTCAACTGTTCAACAAGAAAGTGCGCCCCTGGGGGGCTCGCAAAATGCTTCACGCCCCCACAACGACGAAGCGCCCTCCGGGAGATGTCTCCCGAAGGGCGCTCATACGACCGGACGCGGCCACCCGGATCAGGGCTGCCGCCCGGAACCCGGCTTCCGCCCGGAGCTCAGCTGCCCCGTGTCAGCTGCCTCCGCCGCATCCGCCTCCGCCGCCACCCCCGCAGGACGAGCCGCCGCCGCAGGACGAACCCCCGCCGCACGAGGAGTGATGACCCGAAGAGCCCGACGAACAGGAGTAGGAGCCGCCGTCGCCCCCGCCCGCCGCTCCGCCGCCGGCCCACCAGCTGCCGCTGCCGCGGCGCGAACGCCCCCGGCCACGACCGCGACCCCGGCCGCCGGATGCGCTCCGCACGACCATCACCACCACGAACCCCACGACGAACAACGCCAGGATGATGCCGAAGACCATGGCGCCACCCTCCTTCCGTTCCCCCGAAGCGGCCCCCCGTGGGCTCTGCTTCTCGTCTGCCTGCTGCCTGTTTCCTGCCGTGATCCTTGCTGTGACTGCTGCTGTGACGACTGCTGTGACTGCTGCTGCGATTCCGACCGCACACCCGGGTGCGCGTCTCGCGTGGGAGGGGGATGCCCTCTCGTCTCACGGACCAAAGCAGAGTTGAGCAACTTCAGAGCCTTCTCTCGGGGCAACGGCCCCTGACCTGCACAGAACGGCAGGTCAGGGGCCGTCCATGGCTCATTGGGCCGTCTGTGGGCCGTGATCTTCCCCGGAGAGATGCCGGAACACGGAGTCGATCGCGCCGCGCGCCCGGTCGCGGCTGTCCGGCATCAGGTGGGCGTACACCCGCAGGGTCAGCCCCGGGTCGGCGTGTCCCATGTACTCGCTCACGGCCTTGATGTTCTCGCCGGCGTCCAGCAACGCGGAAGCGTAGAAGTGCCGGAGGGCGTGCATGCCGTGCTCGCGCGCCGATTCGTACCGGCCGTCCGCCCTCGCGCCCCCGATGAGCCCCGCAGCGGACAGAGCAGGCTTCCACTCCTTGCTGTTGAAGTTGCTCCGCCACACGATGCCGCCCTGCTCGGCCGTGAAGATCACCCGTGCTGACACCTTCGGTCCTTCCGGCACCCGCCACGGCAGCGTGATCTCAACCGGCTTCCAGGCGTCCATGTGAGCCCGGAGGGCAACCGCCACAGAGTCGGGCAAGGGCACGTCCCGCTTCTTGCCGCCCTTGGGCAGGTCGAACACCGGGTGTCCCTCCACGTGCTTGATCTGTCGCACGACGTGGAGCGTGCGGCCGTCGGCGTCGATCGCGTCCTCCGCCAACCCGAACACCTCGCCCTGGCGCAGACCGCACCCGGCGCCGATGTCGACCATCGCCCGGTACCGCTCCAGGAGCGCCATTCGAACGGCGAACATCTGCGCGGGCTCCCATGGGACCACCTGGTGCGAGTCCGGCTTGGGACGGCGCACCGTTCGCGCACCGCACGGATTGCGGGAGAGCAGCGAGTCATCCACGGCGGCGGACAGGACCGACTGAACGTCGGCGAAGATGTTCCGCGCGTAGGCGGGGCTCACGCCGCGCTTCGCTTCCAGCGCGGCTAGGAGTTCCCTGATGTGCTCGGGTCGGAAAGTCCCGACCGGACGAGAACCGAGCACCGGATAGACGTGCAGCCGTAGCCGCCGGCCGAGTTCCTTACGGGTCATCGGGCTGGAAGTCTTGCTGTCCAACCACTTCTCGGCGTACTGCCGGAACGTGATCCGCACCGACTTGGGGTCGGTGTACTGGCCGCGCGTCATGTCCGTCTCGATGGCGCTCAGCCACTTCTCTGCGAGTCGCTTCTCCCGGTCGCGGAAAGACTTGCTCTTCTCGGTGCCGTCGGGGCCGATGTAGCGGGCGCGGTAGCGCAGGCCGCTGCCGTGGCGGTCGCTTTTGACGCGGGCGGTCTTGCCGTCGGTGTTGGTGTCGGTCTTGTACCAGCGGTCTTGGATGTGGCCTGCCATGTGGTGGGGGTCCTCTCAACACGCAGCAGGGAGAGCCGCCGGGTGGCGGCTCTCCCTGCTGTCTGCGGTGGGTGTGGGGTCAGGCGGCGTCGAGGTCTGCGGTCTTGCGCTGGGTGACGTAGGCGCGGACGTCGGCGGGGTCGTATCGGAGGTGCTTGCCGATGCGGAATCCGGGCGGGCCGACGTTCTTCCTGCGCCACTGGTAGACGGTCTCTTTGGGCACCTCGAAGATTTCGGCGATGTCGTCGGGGGTGAGGTACCGGTCCGGCAGCCCGGCGCGGAGGGTGGCGCGCGGGTCCGGCTGTTCGCTTGCGGGGCTCATGGCGGGTCCTCCGTGCGGGCCGGGCGTGCTGGGGGACGTCGTGTGTGTCCGAGGTGGGGATTTCTGCGTCACCCGCGTCATCTGCGTCACGCGGACGTCTGACCTGCGGGTTTGGGGTGACGCAGAGGGTTGGGTGTGCGTCACCGGTGACGCAGGCTTCCGTCATCGGTGACGCAGATGACGCACGATGACGCAGAGATATGCCGTCTGCGTCACCCGTGTCTGTGCAGGTCACCCGCCGTTTTGTGGGGTCGGGTGACGCAGGTGACGCAGCGCTCTCCTACTTAGGAAAAAAGGGAGGGGTGTCTGTGGTGGTGCAGTGCCGCTCAGAGCGCGAATGAGGGGCCGCTGCGCGGCACGTCCTTGGGGCGCCGCAAGCGGCGAACAGCAAGAGGAGCACCCCGCGCGGGCGCGTGCTCCTCTTGCTTGTGCCGTGATCGGCTCCGGTCAGAACGCCGTTTCCTGCTCGTGTGCGGGCGGGGCGAGCCGGGTGATCTCGATGTAGCGGCCTTCTTTGGTGCGGCCGGAGTCGATGATCACGCCCCGGGCGGCGAGGGTGGGCTGGAGGCGCTTGAGACGGTCGGACAGGACTTTGCCCGTGGTCGGCCACCCTTTGGGCAGTGCGCGCAGTTCCTCGCCCGCGTAGAGGCGGCTGAGGCAGTGCAGCCACTGCGTGGACGTCATCCGCTCCTCCGTGCCCGCTGCCATGCCGGCCGCGTGCTCGATGACGGTCTGCGCCAACAGGTCGCCCTCAATGACGTCGTCGTTGAGGTCGTCGAGGCAGGCCCGGTAGGCGGTGAGCGCTCCGAGGCCGGTGGCGGCGTCGAGTTGCGCGCACAGGTGGGCGAAGTCCGCCATCCGCAGGTCTGTGGGGGTCTCTGCTGCAACGGCGCGGACCTTGACCGTGAGGTCGAGCAGTGAGCCGAGGATGACGGGCAGTACCTGCGCGTACTCCGTCCACAGCTCATCCTCGGTACGCCTCACCCGGGGGCGTTCGAGACGCAGGGGAAGCAGCCGATCGGCGAGGTCGGGCCGGATGAGTCCCACGTCGATGCCGGTCAGCAGGAGGGGGCGGCGGTAGCCGACACGGAACACGTCTCCGTCGGTGAACAGGGCCCGCTTGACGCTCTCGGCTCCGGTGACGATGCAGCACATGGCGTCGGACAGGTCCGGCGTCATGTGGGACAGGTTGTCCAGCGCGGTCACCCATCCCGCCGCCACCGCCGCAATCAGGTTCTCCTCATCTTTCGGGGCGCGGCGCAGGTCGCCGGTCATGCCCTCGATGATCCGCACGAGCATTCGCCCGCCCGTGGACTTGCCCGCCCCCTGCGGACCGGTGAGGAACGGGGCCGGGACGGGCACGGACGGCCCGAGGCAGCCGATCAGCCACGCGATGGCCAGGCATTCGGTTTCCGCGGTGGCGAAGTTGCACAGCCGCATCAGCAGGTCGATGCCCTTGCCGTCGGTGTCCTTGGCCGGCAGGGGCAACTCCCCGGTGAGCTGCGTGCGCCGCCAGCACACCTCACGCGGGTCAGGGACGATGATGTCCCAGCCGGTGGGGTGGATGCGGACGGACTGTCCGTCGTCGCGTCCCAGGTCCAGCCACGTCGCCCCGTCGAACCCCGGGGCCACGCGGATGTGGACGGGCTGAACGTCCTCGGTCAGGGCGAGTGCTTCGATCAAATCCAACGCCTCCTTCAACGCGGTCCCGTTGAACACGCCGATCCCGTCTTTGAACAGGCCGACCATGAGTTCCTGCCGGTGGCTTCCCGTGGTGCCCTGCGAGCGGATCGGACGGGCCACGGGGTGGGCGTTCTTTTGCGCGTACACGGTTCCGTCGCCGGTGCGGAAGTACCGGAAATGCGCCTGCGCGTAATCGGTGATGACCTTGCGGGCCGGGTCCTTCTCATCCTCGCTCATGCTCACAGCCCCAATGCGGTACGGGCGTTGGTCCACGCGTCGGTGCAGTGCCGGACGCTTTCGCCCTTGGCCTGCGCGGCGGTGAACAACCGGGTGATGTGGGTGTCGGTGAGACAGCCGCACCGGCCGTGCGTGGACAGCACCGCGAGGAACGTCCGGTACACGGTCGCGTGCACCGCGCTGGACGCCCCGGTGATGCGCTGCACAGCCATGGCGATGCCACGATCCAGATAGGCGGGTGTGCGGTGCGGGCATGCCCCGCTTTGCCCCTTAAGGGATGCCGTGAGGGCTTGTGGCGCCCTGTGGGCGGTCGGCGGGGCCTTTACTGCCAGCGCGCGGACCACGGCAGGGAGAGGCGCCGTGGCGCCGATGCCGGGTCCGAGCCAACGGGCGTACGCCATAAGGGACTTGATGTCTACGCCGGGTCGGACCGCGTTCACGGACTGCATGACGCCCTGGTAGATCCAGTGCTCGCCCCGCGTCGTCGCCACGGTCCGCGTCGCGGGCAGTGTGGCGCGGGCCCATGCGATGGCCGCCGCGTTGTCCAGGTCGACCACGGTCAGCCCTGCCCCGCCGGGGTGGTAGGCGACCGCAGCGGCCCTGCGCCACGCGGGCGCCCACTGCGGGGAGGTGAGGGTGTGGGGGTCGGTGGTGGCGGCGGCCCACGCGTGGCAGGGGTACGGACAGGCGCAGGGCCCGGGGGCCTTCATGTTCGGCCGGCCACCGCACGCGTTGCGGGCGCAGGCACGGCAGTTCCCGAACGGGCCTTTCCCCGCTCGCAGGGGCAGCACGGGCACGCTGCGCGCGGCGAGGGCGAGCGCGGCGGGCACTCGCCGAATGTCGGTCGGTTGCGTCATGCTGGGAGACCTCCACAGGTCTGAAGGGATCGGGTGGACAAGGGCGGCCCCGCTTCATTGGCGTGAGTGGGGGGCCGCCCTTGGTGTAGCTAGTTGTTCCTGGCCCAGTAGGCGTACTGCCGGCGGACGTAGGGGCGCGGGTCGCAGGTCATGCCCGGCTGGTCGAGGCCCATGAGGAACACGGCCGCCGTTTGAGCGGTGGCCGTGACGTCACCGGGGGCGTCGGGCTCGTCCAGGAGCGCGATGCGGTCGAGCAGCGCGGCTTTGCGCAGGTAGAACTCCCGGTCCAGGGCGGTGAAGCACTTGAGGGCGGCGAGGGTGCGGGCCGTCCATCCGATCTCGTCGAGGATGCTGGGGGCGTCTGCGTACGCCTGCTCCGGAGACGGCCAGGGCCCCGTCTCGGGGCGGTGCTCGGTGTCGGTCGGGTCGCAGATGACGCGGATCTCGAACACGAAGTGTCCTCTCGCGGATAGCTTGGGCTGCTATGACGAGGCAACCGGGTGTGGGTGGCAGATCCAGAGAGCAGACGCGGCAGCTTTGGCTGTCGCGTGCGGTGCTGGTCTGCATAGCGGTGATCGCCTACGGGGTGATTGCCGTCGGCATGCACTTTGTGACGGGCAAGTCCTGGGGGGATGCACTGCTGCTGGGTGCCGTGTGTGCAGTGACTTATCTGACCCTGCACTCCCTCAAGGCGGCTTTTGAACGCAGGCGGGTTGCCAGGGACAGCCGCTGAAGGTCAGCCGTGGAATTGGTTGCGCTTGATGACGGCCTTGCGGATGTTCACGGTCGTGCCGCCTCGGTGACTGCTCGCCCCGAGGATCTGTACGGCGATCCATCCGCCGAAGATGACGGCGGCGAGGGTGATCAGTTGGGTGATGAACGCGGTCAGGGCCGCGATGAACGACGTGAGCAGCAGCAGACCGCCGCACACGGCGAGGAAACCGACGCCCCCGAGAGCGACGTTCACCGCCGTCCGGGAGACGGCCGGCTTGGCCGCGAGGGGTTCGGGCTGCGCGGGGCTGATGGCGTAGCCGGTGACGACCCGCCCGTCCGGCAGGACGATGCTCGCCACCGACGGAACCGCGCCCGGCTGGAGGGGAACGAGCGGCGCCGG
The DNA here is from genome assembly GCF_055584525.1 of Streptomyces sp. NPDC102514. Classification (NCBI taxonomy): domain Bacteria; kingdom Bacillati; phylum Actinomycetota; class Actinomycetes; order Kitasatosporales; family Streptomycetaceae; genus Streptomyces; species Streptomyces sp. NPDC102514. The sequence continues at coordinate 566,825 of NZ_JBVJLW010000004.1, read as the reverse complement.
CGCGTGGACGACGGGCGGCATGGGGGTGGGCTGGTGGACGGTCACGGCCCGCTCAGTGGGCAGCGGTCCGGGGTGTTCGGGGTACATGCGGAATCCCTTCCGGCAGTGGGTCAGGGAGGCTCGGGCACCCCCTTGGGGGTGCGCTGTGGAGGGGGTTTCAGGGGTCTGACCTGGGGTGCCTCCCTACCTCCCTGACAGATCGTTTGTGCAGGTCAGGGGGAGGGAGGCGGGTCAGGGAGGGGTTCAGGGAGTTCTCCCTGTCTCCCTGACCCGCCACCGGTCAACTCCCTGTCACTCAGCTGCGGAAGCGGAACCCTGGTCGTCGCGGTTGGCGAGGGCGCGGGCGAGCCGGTCACGGCCAACGACCATGACCCCGTCGGACTTGTACGGCTCGGCTCCGGTGCCGTCCAGGACGCGCTTGAGGTCGATGAACGACCAGCCGCCGTAGGCGTCGGCGTTGAGGGTTCCGAGCCGGGACAGGACGTCCTTCGTGCGCACCCGCTCCGCCGTGCCGACCACAGATGCGATGTCCGTGAGCGGGTCACGGTCGTCGCTGCGGTCGATGGCGTGCAGGGTGGTGACGCCATCGCGCAGTGCCTTGGCCCGCTCGATGATGGCCTTGGCCGCGTCGTCGTCGATGTAGTGGGTGCGCACCGTGATGGCCGCCTGCCCGGCAGGAATGTCCATGCCGGAAGAGGCGACGACCAACGTTCCCTGATCCAGGCCGGGACGCAGCATGTTGGGCGCGGCGCCCCCGTCGACTGCCTTGTCCCCCAGCGCCATGCGCGCCTGCGACTCGGTGCCCAGGGCGAGTGAGGCGCGGGTGTGGGCGCCCTCGCGGACCAGCTTGGGGAGGTTCTGGTCGGTGGGGTCCTGGGTGCCCTGCCACATCAGGACGTTGACCGCACGGCCCTGGTTGTGAATCTTGCGGACCGCCATGAAGTACCGGGAGTTGGCCTTGGACCCGCCGTACGGGCGCTTGTCCTCGTCCTTGGCCGGGCACATGAACGCCATCTGTGCTTCGTCGACCAGCACGATCAGCGCGGGGAAGACGGTGCCGGGCGGTGCCTGGATCCTCCGGTTCATCTCCTCCACCGCGCCCTCCACCATCTCGGTCACCTGGATCACGTGCTCATCCGTCGGACCCTGGATCAGCACGCGGGCACGACCGACGAACATCGCCCAGTCACCGACGCCCTTGAGGTCGCCCATCAAGAACTCCACCGAGCGATCCAGTGCGAGCCACAGAGCGAGCGAGCGCAGGGCGACGGTCTTGCCCTGGTTCGACAGGCCCGTGATGAGCAGATGCCGCTGATACAGGCTCAGCGCGGCGGCGTCCCCGCGCAGGTCCTGCCCCCAGGGGGCGCGGCCCTTGCCGTAGTCGGCGGTCATCGTCTCGTCGGTGACCAGCGGAGACGGACCGATCGGCTCATCCAAAGCGCCCGAGTCGGCCACCCACAGCCGGACCGTGCGGGCCGCCTGCGGGATGTTGATGAACACCTCGTGCTCGTGCCGGGTCAGGTTCTCTGCGAGCTTGCGGCGCCGCTGCTGTACCTCGTTCGTCGACACCCCGGAGGGAAGCGTCACGTCGACTTCCACCCCGCATCCGGCGATCCGGATCGGACCGAGCATCGAGGCGCCGGCGTCGCCCATTTCCTTGATGGCGTTGCGCAGTGCGGGTACGCCGAGGTCGCGCAGGGCCTTGACGACGATCGAGGGAGTGATGGGCTCGCCGTCGCTCGATCGGACCTGGTCAGGCATCGACCATGCCGGGGCCGCCTGCTGCTTGCTGCCGACGGCCCACAGGGCGAGCAGGGCGAGGAACGGGCCGATCGTGAGCGCCGGTCCCCACACGATCTGCACGATCCGGATCACGGCGGCAAGGAAGTTGATGGTGGCGGCGAGGGGGGTGATGACGTCGGCGATGTCGCCGTTGTTGATGGCCATCACGACCCCGAGGGCGACCAGCGCCCCGATCCCCATTCCGGTGCCGACCGCGACGCCCTTGGCCAGGTCTACGGGTGAGTGCAGGAGATCCATGCGGCGGTGGTGACGGGCGGCGCGGAAGCGCTGCAAACGCTCCTCCCACTCCTCCGCCACTTCCAGGTTCCCGGCAGCCTCCGCCGCCCGGATCATCCGCTCATACCGGGCCCCGGTCTTCCCGTCCCACGTGCGGCGGGCCACGATCCGGCCTCCGTTGAACGTGTAGAGGCTGTGCCGGGCCACCGCGCGGGCAGCGGACTTCGTCTTCTCGTGCGTGGCGGCGGTCTTCACCGCGCGGCCGGAGCGCACCCACAGCGGCACGAGCGGCGCCGCCGGGGCATCCGGCACCACGGTCAACACGGTCGGTGCCGTGCCGTCGGTGGGCGGGTCGGTGTGCTTGTGGAGGTGAACGACGTTCTCAGACATGCTGGAACTGCTCCTGACTGCCCCCGCGGGGGCGGACGTGAAGGAGAGAACCGGGGTGTCCGTGTCCGTGGAAAGTCCCGGACACCCCGGCATTCGAGGCGTACAAGCCGCGCGTCAGGCGGCGGGAACAGCGCACGGCGCGGGTGCGGTCAGCGCCGCGTCTTCTGCTTGGGCACGATGTAGGGGTGGCCGTTGACCATGTGGTCGACGCACTGCGGGCAGTCCTGCCGGGGACGGAGGTGGCGGTGTGCGCGCCGGTCGTGGGCGTGCTGCCAGCACTGCGGGCACTCACCCGGCGGTGTGTCCTTGCCGGGCATGGTCACCACAGCCAGCCGGAGGACTTCTTGGCCGCTTTCGCCTTGGCGGCCTCGGTCACGATGCGCTGCCGCTCGCTCTGCAACGCGGTGAGTTCGGCGATCAGACGGGTGAGCACGGACTGCTGAACCGATTCGAGCTTGCGGTCCGCACGGTCGGTGCTCTTGCCCCGGGCGAACCGGTAGGTACTGCCCGCCAGTGCGGCGAGCACAGCGCGGCGCTCGGCACTGGTGAGCGGCCACATCTCCTCATTACGGGCCGCTTCGAGCTTGCGGTTCGTCTTGTGGATCTCACGGTCCAGGCGGCGGGTATCAGGCTTGCCCATCAGGTACTCCTCACAGCGTCGTGGAAGGTTCGGGGTAGGCGCAGGGCACGCAGATGCCGAGCGAGAGCGGGATGACGTATCCCGCGTCGCGCCGGCACTGCGGGCAGGTACGGCGCGCGCACATCGCCTTGGCGAGCGCGGCACGTTTGGCCGGCGTCATCGGGCGGACCGGCTTGGCCAGGTCCTCGCGGTAGAGGTAGGCGACCAGCGGACCCCGCCGGTAACGGGGCCTGAGCACCTGCGCCGCGATCGGCTGACCCCCGGGACGCAGACCGCGCGCCCGGAGCTGTCGGCGGGTCGCGTAGCCGTCGGGGGCATAGCGCCACGGGAAGGTCGGGACGCCGTAGCGGGCGCCGTTCGGGTCGAAGCACTTGCCGAACGAGTAGCCGCTCACGGGGTGGTGGCGGCGCGTTCGGCGAGCAGGGTGTCCCGCAGCATCCGGGCGTTGGCCGGAGAGGTGTGAACCTCCCGGCGAATGCCCTCAGCCGTCACCTTCACGTCCGGCCAACCGGCGGTCACCTTCCGTGCCTCATCGAGCAGTTGAGCCGCCGTGCGCTTCGGTCGGGCGGTCCGCGCGGCTGCGGGGAGTCGACCGGTTGCCCGACGCGGGCGGGTCGACTCGGCCGGTACCGGACGCGGTGCGATCGAGGCGACCGGAGCCGGAGCCACAGCCGGGACCGGCTTGAGCGGGACACTCGACTTCAGGAACTCGACCGTGACCGGGTCGGGCATCCGCAACGGCGCTGCGGTGATCGGCGGCGGGGTCGATTCTCCGAGGTCAGCCGTAGACCGAATCCTCTCGGTCTCGGTAGATTCCTCCGCATTCGCGGCCGGGGCCGAAATCGGGGCGGGGCGGTGGTGCAGGACCTTGGCGACCAGGTCCGAACCGAAGTAGATCGACCCGACCGGAAGCGACGTCGCGAGCAGCACAAGAGCCCAGTTCGCCGGGTCCCAGTCGGCCAGACGAGACCAGTCGACCGTGCCACCGTCCGCGTGCAGCCCCGGCACGAGCCCGTGCACGTAGTTGAGGACCAGCGAGGCCAGCGTGTAGGTGCCCAGCACCCGCAGCGCGAACTTCCGCGCGTCGTCGGTGAGCACGAGAGTCGCGATCAGGGCGAGCGCCATCAGACCGTCGACAACGAACGGGTACAGCGTCGCCGCCGTCTCATCCGCGCCGACCGCCCCGGCGATGTCCCGCAGCGCGTTCCACGAGACCCGGAAGGCCATGCCGACCACGGCGACCAGGGCCAGCACGAGGGCGGCCCTGCCTTTGCGGTTGAGGTTCATGCCGCACCCCCGAGGGCGAGCAGCGCGGCGAGGATAAGCAGCGCCCCGCCCACGCAGGTCAGGTCGACCGCGCGGCGCAGACCCGTGAACTTGGCCAGGGCGATGCGGGACAGGTTGGCGATGTCCGCGCTCAGGTCCTGGGACAGGGTCGCGGTGATCTGTTCGGCGGTGAGGGTGGCCCACAGCGGGAAGCCGTGCCGGCCACTCAGGTTCGGGCGGACCGACCGCAGCAGCAGAGCCGCCGCCGCGATCAGCAGTCCCGTCCCGAGTCCGCCCGCGATGTAGGCGTGCAAGGGAAGGGGGACGTCTTTGGCGACCGTCCACGAACCGGCCAGGACCGCGCCGACGAACGCCAACAGCAGACCGGTCTTCGTATCGGTCCGCGCGATCTCCGCCTTCACCTCCGCATGCGCGGCGGTGAGCGTCTGCGGGGTACTCACGCGCCCACCCCGGCAGCGTGCTCCGTGGCCGTGTTGGCCAGCGTGCGGCGGGCCGCCAGCACCCGGCGGCGAGCCCGGCGGATACGCCGCGCGTCCACCTCGTTCGGCGTCCTGTCCAACGCGATGATCTGCGCGTCCAACAGGTCGATGTCCGCCGTGATGACGGGCATCTCCCGGTCGATCGCGTCCAGCTCCGCAGCCGTCGGCTCACGGTCGAACTCGTCGGCGGTAACAACCTTCTGATCAGCACCGATGTACACCATGGGTCGTAGTTCCCTTCACAGGTGGAACGGCCCGAACGAGGCCCCCGGGTCGCACCCCGGGGGCCTCTCGCCGTTGAAGTCGAATGTCCGGCTCCCCTCAGCGCTGCTCGTACGAGACGAGCAGCGGAGGCAACCGGCCCACAGCCGATGAGCTGCGGAAAGGTCAATCGCGCTGTACCGCACACGGGGACAGAACCCGCGCACGCCGCCCTCTTGCTTGCAGAGGTGGGACGGGCAACCTCAGGCACGCTGTTGAGTTTTCAATCAATGCGCGCTCACTTCGTACTCACCCCTGCGGGCTTTCCTCCGGGCACATCCCTAGGGTTCCCTAGGGTTCCCTGCGGTGTCAAGCGGTAAGGTAGGGAACCTCAGGGAAGTGACGACAAGGAGCGAGCGACATGGCAGGCCAGGCCGACAATCGGGCCCCGTACGCGAAGATTGCCGCCCACTACACAGAGCTGATCACGTCTGGTCAGCTACAGCCGGGGTCCCTCTTGCCGAGCATCAAGAACCTCTCGGAGGAGTGGAAGGTGAGCACCGCAACGGCCGAGAAAGCGCTGCGCAAGCTGCGCAACGACGGCCTCATTCGCGGCATCCACGGCATCGGCACTGAGGTGTTGGACCGGCCTGCCTCTATGTCATCGGGGTCTCAGCGCCAGGACCGAGGACGCCGTACCGGATCCAGTTGGGGCCAGGGCGAGCGGTCCGATTCCCATGAGGCAGCCGTGGTTTCTGCCCCCGCTGACGTAGCTCAAGCTCTAGACATCGAGCCAGGGGTCGAGGTGGTCCGCCGTAGCCGGGTCTACCGGGATCGGCACGGCATCGTTGCTCACAGCACGTCATGGATCCCCGCTCGATACGGGAAGCTAATCCCTCAACTAGCAGCGAGTGAGCGACTGACCGGCGGGACGTCGCTCCAGCTCATCACCCAGGCAACTGGCCACCCGATCAGCCACCGGATCGACACTGCTTCCGCGCATCTCCTTACGCCGGAGTACGCACGGCTCTTGGAGCTTGACCCCGGCAGCCCGCCGGCCGAACCAGTAGTCGTGATGACTGCGAAGTTCGTTGACACCGAAGGCAACATCGTTGAGTACGGCGTGGACCTCGGAGGCCCGGGCCGTACGTGGCGCACGGAATCGGAGGTCTCCTCGTGACGGTCATGGACGACACGCTCATGAGCGTGTTGGAAGACCGCCTAGGAACGCTGCTCGCGGCTCGCAGGGCTGGCACAATCACGCCTGAAGCTGAAGCAGAGATAGAAACCATCGCCCAAACCTTGACGAGACCGATGCCACCGCACCCGCCCTTCTGTGTCCTAATGGCCGGACTTCCCGGTTCCGGCAAGACCACCCTTTCCCGCGTCCTCACAGCCCGTGGGTTCGTTCGCCTGTGCCCGGACGAGGAGATGTACCGCCGGCACGGCGTATACGGGGTGGACTTCCCACGGGGCACCTTCCCCACCCTTGAGCGGCCGGTCCTCGAAGACGTGGCTGACGAACTGAGCGAACAGCTCAAGGCGGGGCACGACGTGGTTGTTGACCACGGTTTTTGGACTCCTGAGGATCGGGACAAATGGCGAGCCATCGCCACTGACGCCGGTGCGACACCCGTGCTTGTCTACCTCGCGGCTAGCCACGATGAGCTTTGGGCGAGGATCAATAAGCGCAACGAACTCCACGAGAACGATCCAAATTCGATCTACTTCGCTGAGAGCGACCTACAGCGGTACCGCACGCGGTTTGTCCCCCCCAAGGCAGACGAACCGCACCTCGTCTACGGCGGCGATACGTCCGCCCTGTTTGCGGCTCTAAGCACTGCCTCTCCTCGACCCCCCGAGGGTTAAAACGCAGGCCAATTGCCGGGCATGCTCCGTCTCGGATTTCCTCCCCCGAACCCTCACGCCCAAGCGCGGTGAGACCTTTCCTATTCCATCAAGTGCCCGCGCACGATATGGGCGCGGGCCGTCTCTGAGGCACGGACCACCTCCTGTCTGCGCCTCGGCTGGCCGCGCCCGGCGGCTGCGGGCATGAGGCGGGGGGGGCGCGCCCTCTGCGGCTCGGGCTGTCGAATTTACCGATCCTTCGAGTCTCCTACTGAGAATTACTCGGAAGACCTCGCCCACGCGCTTCTGCTACGTAATCGGCCGTACTGATCTGCATTACGTTCTCATTCTCGTCCCGCTTGAACCAGTAAAACCAAGAGGGGATCACGGGATTACTCTGACGCGTTGTGCAAATCTGGTCTTGAAGTTCTCGACAGGAAGACAACTTTGGCGGTTTACGCCGACTCATTGAGTCTTCCCACATTTTCGCCGCACGCCCCTCGGATGCTTCCTTCTCTTTAGCATATTCACGGTTCGCAAGCGCCATTTCGAAAATTTCCTTCATTGCCGGGATGAGAGGCGCGAAGATTGCTGTAGCCGAGTCAGCAAAAGAGAGCTTAAAAAGAATTGAAGCCAAGCAAGCCAAACCAAATAGCAGGATTCCAATACCAGCCAGTGTCGCACTCCACCGCCGATGATCTGAAGCCCCCCACGCAAGGTTACTGCGTTGACTCACAAGGACATCGAGCGGGTACGGAAGATCTTCAGTATCACTATACCAATTATTAAGCTTTTTAGGTTTGTGCCTCGCGGCAGCCTCGGCGATAGTAGTGTTTGACGGCCGATCAATTAGCGTCACATTCCAGGGAAGATCGAATACATAGGTGTCAAATTCCTCTTGAACAGACGCCGCTTGCTTATTTTTTCGCTTTTCTCGCGAAGCCCCCAGAATACTGACGAAGAGCAGGATAACAGCGACACAGACGCCAAGCGCCTGCCTGGCAGATGGAAGCGCCAAGGATAGAACCGCACCTGTAAGGCCGCCAACGATAATGAGAGAGGTGCGCACATTATGCAGCTGCTTGGCGTCTTCGTAGAGTTGCCTCTGTGCGGCGAGCAACCGCAACGGCCTACCCTCATTTTGGCGCAGCATTATTTTTCTAGGCGACATCGACGATGTCATGAAACGTCCTAGCTACCCGTAGTTTGGGAAATTCTGGCCAAAAATAGACTTCCATCCCCGAATCGCGGCCGCCTGGTTTTTGGCAGGACCTGCAGAGGCAAACCAAGCATTCTGAGCATCCGAGTGCGCTTGATTTACCGCCTGCTGGATTTTGTAGGCGCGATCTGGCGTCAGATACTGACTTACGTCGTTTCCGTCATTCCAGCAGTTATAGATCGAGCTTTTCGCCTGACTGAACCACTGCATCACTGACCAGTCGTATTCTTTCCAATCCACGGAAGTCTGCAGTGCGATCACTTCTATGTGATAGCTTTGCAGTTTCACACTCTGCCGACGATTCCAGTCTTTGATGAACTTAATCACCTGGCGAATTTTGGGTCCATGGTCGGATGCTTTTTGAGTAATCTTGCTGGCGTGATTACCAGGTTTTGTTTGAAGCCATACTTCCCTGTTCATATCGGGGATCTCATAGTGCGTTACTGCTCCTGCATCGTTGACATTCCTGACAGCAGGAACCACATCAATATCTGGCCAGGACTGAAACTTAATCGTCACCGCCTGACCGTTGCGTCGAACGTTTCCAGCCCCTGGGCCAAGGGCGCGCTTAACGTTGGACAAAACCGTCGACGGTAGACGACCTTTGATGTGCTTTTCATAGTGGAGTACGGCCATAATGTCAAGGTCGGCATATCCCTTCAATGCAGTAAATCTAGGAATCGAACCCATAGCAAATGCATCGAGGACGGTAAATGACGTGCCCAGCTGCCTCAGCACCCAATCTTTGCGAATATTGGCGGTAGATCGATGGTCACCCGGGAGATTAATATCTTGATGAAATTCGGAGAACGCTGAATCAACAGTCCATGCCATACGTGCAGATTAGTCGACCACTCTGACAATCTGTTGCGAGATCGTATGATTTCTACGTCATGTGCTGCTCAAGGGGTACCGAATCTGCTGGACTTCAAGTGTCACGGTTGCCGGAATGGCAAACAAGCTTTGGCAGGCAGCCCCTGACACACCTGTGTGTCCTCGCTTCTCGCCACTTCCGTGAACACGAGAGAGCACCTACCCGAGCCCTCCTGAGGCCGTGGAAGGGCCGCCATCGCCGGGCCGTCCCTGGGCCGTCCGGCAGCAACCAACGACGACAGACAACGACCGTCGACAACAACTCTTCCCCTGCTCAGACAGGGTTCCCGAGACACCCCCGCAGGTCCCAACTCCTGAACCAGAGTTGAGCAACTCCAGAGGTTGAGCGCAGGATGGCCGTCATGACCTCCAGTGCACGCCGCCCCCTCCTCAACCGCCGTCTCGCCGAGTTCGGCACCACGATCTTCGCCGAGATGTCGGCCCTCGCCCTGAGTACCGGCTCGATCAATCTCGGGCAGGGCTTTCCCGACACGGACGGCCCCGAGGAGATCCGGGAGGCGGCCGTGCGGGCGCTGCGCGACGGGCGCGGGAACCAGTACCCGCCGGGGCCGGGCGTCCCCGAGCTGCGTGCGGCGATCGCCGCGCACCAGGAGCGCCGGTACGGGCTGACGTACGACCCCGCCACCGAGGTCCTCGTCACGGCCGGCGCGACCGAGGCCATCGCGGCCACCCTGCTCGCCCTGCTGGAGCCCGGCGACGAGGTGATCGCCCTGGAGCCGTACTACGACTCGTACGCGGCCTGTATCGCGATGGCGGGCGGTACGCGCGTGCCGGTCACCCTGCGGCCGCACGAGGAGACCGGGGACGACGGGGCCGTGCGGCGACGGTTCCGGCTGGACCTCGACGAGCTGCGCGACGCGGTCACGGACAACACCCGGCTGCTGCTGATCAACACCCCGCACAACCCGACGGGCACGGTCCTCACCCGCGAGGAGCTGACCGCGATCGCCGAGCTGGCCGTCGAGCGGGATCTGCTGGTCGTCACCGACGAGGTGTACGAGCATCTGGTCTTCGACGAGGCCGAGCACGTACCGCTCGCAACCCTGCCCGGGATGCGCGGGCGCACGGTCAGCATCGGCTCGGCGGGCAAGACGTTCTCGTTCACCGGCTGGAAGGTCGGCTGGGTGACCGCCTCACCCGAACTGGTGACGGCGGTCCGCTCGGCGAAGCAGTTCCTCACGTACGTGGCCTCGGGGCCCTTCCAGTACGCGGTCGCCGAGGCGCTGGCGCTGCCCGACACGTACTTCGACGCGTTCCGCGCGGACATGCTGGCCAAGCGGGACCTGCTGAGCGCGGGGCTCGCGGAGGCGGGCTTCGGGGTCTTCACGCCCGCCGGGACGTACTTCGTCACCACCGACATCCGGCCGCTGGGCGAGACCGACGGCTTCGCCTTCTGCCGCGCTCTCCCCGAGCGGGCGGGTGTCGTCGCCATCCCGAACGCGGTCTTCTACGACCACCGGGACGCCGGGGCACCCTTCGTCCGCTTCGCGTTCTGCAAGCAGACATCGGTCCTGGAGGAAGCGGTGAGCCGCCTCAAGACGCTCGTCGGCTGAGGGTCACGCACCAGGCCATCGGCTCAGCCGGCCGCACGAAATGGGTCCTGGGAGCGGCAGTCCCGGCAGCGGCCCGGTTGCGGCGCGCGGAAGCCCCGGTCGCAGCCGTCGCAGTTCCGGAGAGGTACGACCGTCGGACGTACGGGGGACTCCGGGCTTCCGACCCGTACGGGCGGGGCGAGCGGGGTCTCCTTGAGCCGGTGGGCGAGGAGGCCGGCCGGGCGGGTCAGGAAGGTGTCGGGGAGCCGTGCGGTGAGGTGGTCCGTGATGTGCGTGGGCAGAAGGCCCGCCGCGAGCCACTCGGTGACGGCCGGGCCGAGACGCGCTGCCTCCTGCTCGGACAGCACGAGGCGGGGGTCGATCCCGCGCAGAGCGGCAAGTACGGCGACAGCTCGGGGGTCGGTGTCGGCGAGCGGGGCCGGTGGCTCGGGCTCGGCGTACACCTGCGGCCGTGCTGTCTCCTGCACCGCTTCTCGCGCGGGCGGAACCGCCTCCGCGACAGGGCCTCGCTTCCGCGGCCGGGGTGGCCTGGGCGGCTCGGTAGGCCCGTCCGGATTCGGTACGCCGCCGCCGGGGACGTCGTAGAAGTACGTGCGGGTACGGACCTGTCCGGTGGGCGTCCGCTCGCGGCGGCGCTCCAGGTATCCGGCCGATTCGAGTTCCCTGAGCGCTCGCGAGATCAGGATCTCGCCCTCGCTGAAGTGCTCGCACAGGGCGGTGATCGTCACGGGGGAACCGTCGGGCAGGGAGGAGATGTACGCCGCGACGCCGATCGTGACCGCGCTGCCGCGCCGCTGTGCGAGGGCGTTGGCGAGGACGGTGAAGTCGGCGGTGAGGCGGGTGCGTACACGGATCACGCCGGAAGTCGGAGTTCCGGCGTCGGCGCGCAGGCGCGCGTTAGACTGCGATTCAGCCATCGGGAAGGTGCTTTCTTCCTGGTTGGTCAGGCCCTCGTTCGGGATGCCAGTCCCGGCCGGGGGCCGTATCTGTTTGCGGTTGTCGCGGCGAACGTAGCCGCCCGGATCTCGCTGCTGCAAGCCGGTCACTCGGACGGGTGACGCGGGCTTCCCGCGCAGGGAGGGCGGGTGGGCGGGTAGTTCTTTCCCCCGGTTCTTTGGGGAGGTCAGTGGCCCACCGGCCCCTCACGGACAAGGGCACGGTGCACCCGCGAAACGGGCGGCGACCGGGGCCCGGCCGCCCGCGCCCCGGACACCCGCGCGATCCGTGTGACGCGCGTGCTCACCGCGAGGTGCGCAGCCGGTCCGCCGCCTCGCCGTCCGGCGCATGGGGGGTTGTCACGCAGGCGCGCCGCACCTGGGGAGAAACGGGGTGAACCGGACCCGCCCGGCCGCGCGTTGCTCGCAAATGGTGTGGATTGCCTTCAATGTTTCGGATGTGACCCTCGCCCGTACCCTCGCGCCCCCCACCGTCACGCCACCCGCCGGGACCCCGCGTCCGGCGCGGTCCCGGCCCGTTCTCGCCGCCACGATGGGCACCGCTCTCGGGCTGTTCGTGGCGGCCCGGCTGCTGGGTGCCGCGGCCGTGGCCCTGACCGCGTGGGCGGTCGGCGAGCATCCCGTACTGCTGCTCGGGCGGTCCTGGGACTCCATCTGGTATCTGCGGATCGCCGGGGACGGCTACGGGCGCAGCCTGCGGTTCCACCCCGACGTCGTCCACAGCGACCTGGCGTTCTTCCCGCTCTATCCGGGGCTGCTGAGGGCCGTCATGGAGATCACCCCGCTCAGCGGGCCCGCCGCCGGGCTGCTGGTGTCCTGGACGGCCGCCGGGGTCGCCGCCTGCGGGATCTACGCGATCGGGGCCCGGCTGCACGACCGGGCCGTCGCCACCGCCCTCGTCCTCCTGTGGGCCCTGCTGCCGCACTCGGTCGTGCTGTCGATGGCGTACACGGAGCCGGTCCTGACCGCCTTCGCGGCCTGGTCGCTGTACGCCGTCCTCACCGGCCGGTGGGTCTGGGCGGGCGCCCTCGCGGTGGGCGCGGGGCTGGCCCGGCCGAACGGGTTCGCGGTCGCCGCGGCGGTCCTCGCGGCGGCGGCGTACGAGCTGTACCGGCGGCGCGGAAAAGTTACCCACAGGCTGTGGACGGGCGCGGCGCTCGCCCCGCTCGGCTGGCTGGCGTACGTGCTGTGGGTGGGGCGGCGGCAGGGCGATCCGCTCGGCGGGTACTTCGAGGTGCAGCGGCTGTGGGGCTCACGCTTCGACTTCGGCCTGGACGCGCTGCGCTTCGTACGGCATCTGCTGCTGGAGGGCGACCTGCTCGTCTTCCCGATGTCGATGGTGATCGTCGCGGCGGCCCTGCTGATGTACGGGCTGCTGCTCGCGGACCGCGCTCCCCTGCCGCTGCTGGTCTACGCGGGCGTACTGATGTTCGTGGCGGCGGGGGGCGCCGGGTTCTTCGAGTGCAAGCCGCGGTTCCTGCTGCCGGCGTTCCCGCTGCTGCTGCCCCTCGCGTGCGCGCTGGTGCGGACGGCGAGAGCCCGGCCGTGGCACGCGACCCTGGTGGTCGGTGCCCTGGCCGGGCTCTCGTTCGCGTACGGGGCGTATCTGGTCGTACTGGCCCACAAGCCGCTCTGAGGTGAGGACGGCCTCCGTGCGGACTACTCGTCCTCTTCGGGCTTCTCGGCCTCGTCGATCTCCTGCTCCAGGCCGAGCTGCTCGACGAGCCACTTGTCGAACTCGATGGCGGCCCGCACCCAGCTGACCGTCGACGACACGAAGTGCTCCAGGCTGACGCCCGTGCCGATCAGCATCTGCGCCTCGCCGATGAGGCGGACGGTGCCGTCGTCGTGCGTGTGGCTGTAGACCTTGGGCCACAGCGTGCGCCGGTTCCAGTCGTCGATCGATTCGAGGAGCTGGTGCTTCTCGTCGATCTGGTGCGGCCGGTCGTAGAACGTCCGCACCGAGAAGACCTGCTGGTCGTCCTCACCGCGGAACATGAAGTACGTACGGAACTGCTCCCACGGCGCCGCGAGGTCTCCCTCGTCGTCGACGACATACTTCAGCTCCATCTGGTCCAGGAGCTGCTTCACAAGGTCCTGATCCGGGACGACGGGGCCCGCCGGTCCGCCGGGGTTCGGCTCTGGCTGGCCCCCGAAGTTCGGAATCGAGGACGGGTCGATGCTCACCGTGATTTTCCCTTCGTACGGATTCCGCCATCCTCCCCCATGCGGGGCGGGGGCCCGCAACCCCCGCCACCGCCGGTGACGGAATTCCGCTCAGAGCGTTTTGCCCAGAGCCGGGCCGCTCGCGGACCCGTCTGCGGGACCGCTCGCAGGACCCTCCGTGGCGACCGTCACGGGTCCCGTCGCGGGTCCCACGATCAGGCCGTCGCCGAAGGCGTCCACGCGGACCGTGTCGCCGTCCTTGACCTCGCCGGAGAGGATCTCCTTGGCCAGCCGGTCACCGATGGCGGTCTGGACGAGTCGGCGCAGCGGCCGGGCCCCGTACGCCGGGTCGTTGCCCTCGTCCGCGAGCCAGGCCAGCGCCTCGTCGGTGATCTCCAGGGTGAGCCGGCGCTCGGCGAGCCGCTTCGCGAGCCGGCCGACCTGGAGCTTGGCGATGCGTTCCAGTTCCGCCTTGTTCAGCGCCGAGAAGACCACCAGGTCGTCGAGCCGGTTGAGGAACTCCGGCTTGAAAGAAGCCCTCACCACCTCCATGACCTGTTCCTTCTTCTGCTGCTCGCTCGTGACGGGGTCGACCAGGAAATGGCTGCCCAGGTTCGAGGTGAGGACCAGGATGGTGTTGCGGAAGTCGACCGTCCGGCCCTGCCCGTCGGTGAGACGGCCGTCGTCCAGGACCTGGAGCAGGACGTCGAAGACCTCCGGGTGCGCCTTCTCCACCTCGTCCAGGAGCACGACGCTGTAGGGGCGCCTGCGCACCGCCTCGGTGAGCTGGCCGCCCTCCTCGTAGCCGACGTAGCCGGGAGGCGCGCCGACGAGGCGGGCCACGCTGTGCTTCTCGCCGTACTCCGACATGTCGATGCGGATCATGGCCCGCTCGTCGTCGAAGAGGAAGTCCGCGAGGGCCTTGGCCAGCTCGGTCTTGCCGACACCGGTGGGGCCGAGGAAGAGGAACGAACCGGTGGGCCGGTCCGGGTCGGCGATCCCGGCGCGCGTACGGCGTACGGCGTCGGAGACGGCCTGCACGGCCTCGCTCTGGCCGATCAGGCGGCGGCCCAGCTCCTCCTCCATGCGCAGCAGTTTCTGCGTCTCGCCCTCCAGGAGGCGGCCGGCGGGGATGCCGGTCCAGGCGCCGACCACGTCCGCGATGTCGTCGGGGCCGACCTCCTCCTTCACCATCGTGCCCTTGGCGGCCTCCACCTCGGCCTCGGAGGCCTCCTCCAGGTCCCTCTCCAGGGTGGGGATCTCGCCGTAGAGCAGCTTGGAGGCGGTGTCGAAGTCGCCGTCGCGCTGGGCCCGCTCGGCCTGGCCGCGCAGCCCGTCGAGCCGCTCCTTCAGCTCACCGACGCGGTTGAGGGACTGCTTCTCCTTCTCCCAGCGGGCGGTGAGGCCGCGCAGCTCCTCCTCCTTGTCGGCGAGGTCGCGGCGCAGCTTGTCCAGCCGCTGCTTGGAGGCCGCGTCGGTCTCCTTGTCGAGCGCCAGCTCCTCCATGCGCAGCCGGTCGACGACCCGCTGCAGCTCGTCGATCTCGACGGGCGACGAGTCGATCTCCATGCGCAGCCGGGAAGCGGACTCGTCGACGAGGTCGATGGCCTTGTCGGGCAGGAAGCGGGAGGTGATGTACCGGTCGGAGAGAGTCGCGGCGGCGACGAGCGCGCTGTCCGCGATGACCACCTTGTGATGGGCCTCGTACCGGCCCTTGAGGCCGCGCAGGATGGCGATGGTGTCCTCGACGCTCGGCTCGGCGACCAGCACCTGCTGGAAGCGCCGCTCCAGCGCCGGGTCCTTCTCGATCCGCTCGCGGTACTCGTCCAGGGTGGTGGCGCCGACCATGCGCAGCTCGCCGCGCGCCAGCATGGGCTTCAGCATGTTGCCGGCGTCCATGGCGGAATCGCCGCCCGCGCCCGCGCCGACGACGGTGTGCAGCTCGTCGATGAAGGTGATGATCTGGCCGTCGGAGTCCTTGATCTCCGCGAGGACGGTCTTGAGCCGCTCCTCGAACTCGCCGCGGTACTTGGCGCCCGCGACCATCGCGCCCAGGTCGAGCGAGACCAGCCGCTTGTTCTTGAGGGACTCCGGCACATCGCCCTTGACGATCCGCTGGGCGAGGCCCTCCACCACGGCGGTCTTGCCGACGCCGGGCTCCCCGATGAGGACGGGGTTGTTCTTGGTGCGCCGCGACAGGACCTGTACGACGCGGCGGATCTCCTGGTCGCGGCCGATGACCGGGTC
Organism: Streptomyces sp. NPDC102514; assembly: GCF_055584525.1. Classification (NCBI taxonomy): domain Bacteria; kingdom Bacillati; phylum Actinomycetota; class Actinomycetes; order Kitasatosporales; family Streptomycetaceae; genus Streptomyces; species Streptomyces sp. NPDC102514. The sequence continues at coordinate 550,926 of NZ_JBVJLW010000004.1, read as the reverse complement.
GAGCTTGCCGTCCCGGGCCGCGGCGGTGAAGTCGGTACCGAACTTTTCGAGTGCCTTGTACTGGCCCTCGGGATCCGGGGTGGTCACCCGGCGCCCTCCCCTGCTCTTCTCGAACGCGTCCAGCAGCTTCTTGGCGCTGGCCCCCTGCTGGGAGAGTATGTCGCCGACCTGGCCGCCCTTGGCGGCGATCGCGATCAGCATGTGCTCGGTGGAGAGGTACTCGTCCCCCAGCTCCTTGGCCCGCTCGCTCGCGTCGGCGATGACCGCCAGCAGTTCGCGGTTGGGCTGCGGCGGGGCGACGGTGGAGCCGGTCACGCTGGGCAGCGCGGCGAGGACGCGCTCGGCGCCGGCCCGTACGGCGGCCTGGTCGGCCTCGACCGCGGCCAGCAGGTCGATGATGTTCTCGTTCTCCTGCCCGGCCAGCAGCGCGAGCAGCAGGTGCGCGGGGGTGAGGTCGGGGTGACCTTCGGACACGGCCCTGCTGCTGGCCGCGTTGATGGCGTCCCGGCTCCTGTTGGTCAGCTCGGCGTCCACGTTCGCGTTCTCCTCCTCGTGCTCGTGCTCGTACTCACGCTCGTGCTCGTACTCGTGCGGTGTTGGCTGACCCAAACAACGTACACAAAGTTGAGTCTATTCCACTCAAGGGGGCTCGGGGGGACTCAGGGCCCTCAACGGGCTAGGTTCCGGTCCATGGCCTCGTACCCCGTGAACCCGCGCGATCCCGGCGACTCGTATCTCGCCTTCTGGCGGGAACGCCACATCTGCACCCTGAGCACCTTCCGTCCCGACGGCACCCCGCACGTGGTGCCCGTCGGCGTTACATACGATCCCGAGGCCGGTCTGGCTCGGGTCATCGCCTCCAAGTCCAGCAAGAAAGTACGCAACGTGCTGGCCGCGGGGCCCGACGGGATGCGGGTCGCCGTCTGCCAGCTGGAGGGACGGCGGTGGGCGACGCTGGAGGGGCGCGCGACGGTGTCCGGCGACCCGGAGCGGGTCGCGGAGGCGGAGCGCCGCTACGCCGAGCGCTACACCAGGACGCCGTCGCCCAATCCGGCCCGGGTGGTCATCGAGATCGCCCTGACGGCCGGGATGGGCAACTGCTGACGGTATGGAGGGCGTGCGGGGGGGCACGTGGGGGCACGGTCGCGGCACTAGGCCGGTTTTCACCCTTGTGGAGCCCCGGGGAAGGCATGAAGCATGCCTGCTGAAACGTGTCTGCCGGAACTTGCCTGAAAACTGCAGCGGCGTCACCGTGTTCAGGTCACGGTGACGCCGCTGCGGGGGGAAGCGCCTGAGCGATTTGAAACGACGGGGGAATCGCTTCAGGCACTGCGGGGGGTGGCTGCGATGGTTCGTACGTCCGGGGCCTCCGGCTCGTCCAGCCGATGGTCGCGCTGATCGAGGTTCACAAAGATCATTCCGTACCGAATGGCGCACCGTACCGGCTGCGGCGCCCCCCGAGGCCGCCGCAGACACCGGTACGCCCGTACGTCGTCCTCGTCGTCCCGCGTCACCACGACCGGCTCTCCGAAGACGGTCACCATCAACGAGTCACCGCTGTGGGGGATGGCGGTGGCCAGGTCGATGAAGTGCCAGCCGGAGCGGTAGGCCGTGGCCATTTCTCTGCGGAAGGACCGGTCATCGGGAGGAGTGCTCATGTCAGCCTCCGATGCTGCCGTCTATCGGCGCCACGGGCCAGCTGGTGTCAGGGGGGACAGCAGCCTCACCGCTCTGGCCGGCCGACGGCCAGCTCGTGTCCGCTCGAACGTCACCCTTCGCGTCGGAGAGGCCATCCAGTGCTCCGAAGGCCACAACGGCGGAGAAGACGGCGACAAGCACCGAGCGAAGCATTTTCTTACCCATAGTCGGCTTCGTCCTCACTTGAAGGTCCCTCTCCCCCGTCGGATACGACGATGGCTCATTCGGGCACATCATGGCCACATAATCGATGCATCATGTTCCTGCACGTTCAGGACCCTGGGGGGTGGAGATTTGATGGCGAACAGGCATAAACCGACACATCCTCATGCGGTGACCGAGCTGTGCGAGGAAGGCAGCCGTCTCTATGCGAATGCGCTCCGCACGGGACGTATCGCCCGTGACGAAGTCGAGTCCGCTCCCTGCTTGATGGAGTTCGCCCTTCTTCACCCCGATCCGGACGACGCGAGCTGGTTGCGCCCGGTACCTCCGACCGTCGCCCTGGCTCAGCGGATCAATCCCATAGAGCGCGAAATCACGGCGCACCGGCGGATGTCGATCGAACTGACCGATGCTTTCGAGCCGTTCATGACGCTCAGCGCCCAGGCGACGGCGCCCACGCACTCCATCACGGTGCTGGAGGGCAGCGACCGGATCAACGCGGCGCTCAACCTGGCCACGGCCCAGTGCCAGACCGAAGTCCTCACCATCCAGCCGAGCAACCGCATATCCGAGCGCAACCTCATGCACGGGCTGGAACGCGACAGACCACTGACCGAACGCGGTGTGCGGATCAGGACCCTGTACCAGCACACGGCCCGCTACAGCCAGGAGAAGCTGGCCTACGTGGACCAGCTCTCCAACGGCAAGGTCGAGTACCGCACCATCGACGAGCTGGTGGAACGTCTCATCATCTGCGACGAGACGGTCGCGTTCATCCCCACCCGCGACGACCAGCAGGTCGCCCTGGAACTGCGCCACCCGGGCCTCGTCCGCTACCTGATCAAGGTCTTCGAGTTCGTCTGGGGCCGGGCCGTCCCGCTGAGCGCCGGCGCCCCGTACGAGACCGCCCCGGACGGCATCACGAACATCCAGCACTCGATCGCCAAGCTCCTCGTGGAGGGCCATGTCGACGAGGCCATAGCCCGCCGGCTCGGCATGAACGTACGGACGTGCCGTGCGCACATAGCGAAGCTGGCCACGGCCCTGGGCAGCGGCAGCCGGGCACAACTGGGCTACCTCATAGCCGAATCGGGAATCCTGAAGCAGGACGCCGCGGAGTGACGGCCCCGCATCCCGCACACAGTGTGGAGGAACTGTGCGCGGCCGGTTCGCAGTTGTACGAACGGGCCCTGCGTGAGGGGCGTGTGCACAGCGGGGACGCCGAAGGTGTTCCCTGCCTCGTCGACTTCGGGCTGCTGCGGCCGGCTGTCGAGGATCCGGTCCGGCTGGAACCCGTCGCCCCGGTCGTCGCCCTCCACCGGCTGCTGCGCGGATCGGGGGAACGCATAGCCGACGAACGACGGCGCGAGGCCCTGCTGGCCGATGTGTTCGAGCCGCTGATGCGGGTCGACGGCCACCGGACGGCGATCACGGACACTCCGATGATCAGCGTCCTCAGCGGTTCGCAGCAGATCAACGAGGCCATCTCCGAGGCCATGGCCCACGCGTCCGGTGAACTCCTCACCGTCCAGCCGCACACCCACACCGGCGAGCGCCGCTACAAGGCCGAGGCCATCGCCATGGACCGCGACCAGGCCCTGCTGGATCGCGGCGCCCGCATCCGCACGCTCTACCAGCACACCGTGCGCCACTCGCCCACCGTTCTGGGCCGGTACGAGCAGTTGAGGGGCGACGTCGAGGCCCGCTCCCTCGACGAGGTCACGGACCGGCTCATCGTCACCGACCGCACCGTCGCCTTCATCCCCGCCGACAAGGACGGCAGCCTCGCCCTGGAAGTCCGCCACCCGGCCCTCGTCGGCTACCTCGTCACCACCTTCGACCGGCTCTGGCGCCTGGCCACGCCCATGTATCCCGAAGCGGTCCGGCGTCCCTCCCTCAACGGCGTCACCCCGCGCCAGCAGGCCATCGCGGGCCTCCTCGTCGAGGGGCACACCGACGCGGTCATCGCCGAGCGCCTCGGGCTGAACGTGCGCACCGCCCGCGTCCACATCGCCAAACTCGCGGCGACCCTCGGCAGCGAGAGCCGCGCCCAGCTCGGTTATCTCATCGGTCGCTCGGGGATCCTGGACGATCGGGAACGGTGAGCGGCTGGAGTTCCGCGGCGCGCGGCGGTCCGTCCAGGCCCGCCTGGGCGATCCGCACCCCCAGCTGCGTACGGCTGGCGGCCCCCAGCGTCTCCGAGAGCCGGGCAATGTGCGCCCGGCACGTACGGACGCTGATGCCGAGCCGCTCCGCGACCACCGCGTCCTGGTGTCCTTCGGCGAGCAGCGCCGCGATGGAGCGTTCGCGGTGGGTGATGCCCTCGATGCCGGTGTCCGGGAGGGGCGCGGTGAGGGGGACCGCCAGCCGCCAGAGCCGTTCGAAGACGGTGACGAGGTAGCTCACCAGTGCCGGGTGGCGCAGTTCCAGGGCCATGGTGCGGTCGGGGCTCGCGGGGATGAACGCGACCGTGCGGTCGAAGACGATGAGCCGCTCGGTGACCTCGTCGAGCGTGCGGGCCTCCGCCGCCTCCTCCATCAGCTCCATGTAGTTGCGCAGGCCCTGGCCGTGCCGGGCCACGTGCGTGTACAGGTCGCGCATGCGGACCCCGCGGCGGCGCAGCGCGAGCGCCCGGTGCAGGCCTTCGGTGAGTTCGTCCTCTCGGCGGATGCCGCCCGGCTGGACGGCCAGCACCTCGGAGGTGCACGCCTCGGTCGCCTCGTCCATGGCGGCCCGGATGCGGGGCAGTCCGTCGAGCACCCGGATCGCCACTCCTCCGGCGGACGCGCGCGCGTCGCCGCCGAGGGCCGCGTACCACTCGAAGGCGGACACCGCCTCGCCCATGCGTGACTGGGTCGCGACGACGTGCTCGTGCATCTCCCGCAGCAGCCGTGTCATGACCTCCTGCGGCGAGGTCGGAACCAGCCAGCCCATGTCGTCGGGGTCGGGGTGCAGGAGCGCCAGTTCGACCAGGCAGGGCACCGACTCGGCGTCCTGGCGGGACACCCGGCCGCGCCGCACCGCACGGGAGTAGACCCGGTCCCCGGCATCGCACAGGCGGTCAGCACCGTGTGGATGCGCTTCCGTCGTGTGCCCGGCCATCTCCCCAACCCCCGGTTCCAGCCTCTTCGGAGCGCAACTATGCGCGGCGTCCCCCGCCTCCGCAACACGGCTCCCCCGCTTCCATGCCCCCCATCGCACCACTTGATCCGCGTTTGCGCACACGTCCGTATGACTCGTTGCGACAAGCTGAGGAAGGCGACGGCGCGCGCCCCCTCCACAAGGGACGTTGCCCGCATGAGCTGGCGGAAACCGTCGGGAGGCCGCCGGGTCGCGGGCAGCGTCCGACGTCAGGGTGCGCGTCGGGGCGCGGAGAACCGGTGTGGCTCGTACGCGTCGCCCGGTGCGCGGGGCGGGCTGCCACGGCGTCCGGTGGGGCAGGGGCGGCCCGCGGGCAGGCGTCCGCCGTGCCGCAACCGACGGAACCGGCCGAAATTCGGCCGGTCCGCGCGGTGGGGACCGCCGGTCCCCGTGAGGGGGCTGCCGGAGGCGGGAACGCGGGCTACTTGATGCCGAGTTCCTCGCACGCCGAGCGGTACTTCGCCGTGCAGATCTCCTCCGCCGAGTAGATGCCGTCCTCGACGACCGTCGACGCGATGGTGTTGCGGGTCAGGGAGAAGACCTGGACGAGGCTGGCGGGGATGCTCTTGTCGGTGGGGCTGGAGACCCGGTCGGGGGTGAGCGAGTCGAACTCGATGCCGTAGCCGCGGACGCGGGCCACGGCCACCTCGGCGGCGGTCTCCGCCTCCTCGGGGTACGGCTTGTAGACGCTCATGAACTGCTCGCCGGCGAGAACGCGCTGCACGGCGTCCAGTTCGGCGTCCTGGCCGGTGATGGGCGGCAGCTTGGTGGCGCCCGCGGCCTTGAGCGCGGAGATGATGCCGCCCGCCATGCCGTCGTTGGCGGAGTACACCCCGGCGATGTTGTTCACGCCGATGGACGAGATGGCCGCCATCATGTTGGCGCGGGCGTTGGCGGGCTTCCAGTCCTTGGTGTCGTACTCCTTGGCGATGGTGACCTTGTTCTTCAGCTCGCTGAGGGCGGCCGACTTGAACTGGCCGGCGTTCGGGTCCGTCACCGCGCCGTTCATCATGACGATCTTCTGGCTCTTGTCGCCGTCCAGCCGGTCGGCGAGGGCCCGGCCCTGCACCTGCCCGACCTCCTCGTTGTCGAACGAGATGTACGCGTCGATCGGCCCCTCGGCCAGCCGGTCGTACGCGATGACGGGAATTCCGGCTTTCTTGGCCTTCTTCACACCGGCGGCGATCGCATTGGAGTCCACGGCGTCCACCATCAGCACGTCGACCTTGTCGTCCACCATTTTCTGCAGCTGCCGGCTCTGCACGTCGGCGTCCTGTTCCGCATTCGCGTAGACGACCTTCCCCTTGCCGTCCGTGAGCGTGCCGACCTTCTTCTTGATGATGGGGTAGTCGAACTTCTCGTAACGGGAGTTCGCCTTCTCCGGCAGCAGCAGGCCCACCGTGATGTCGTCGCCCTTGGTGGGGCTCGCTTCGGTTCCGCCGTCACCGCTCCCGCACGCGGCGAGGGTCAGGGAGCAGACGGTCACGGCCAGGGCGGTACGACGTGTGGCGCGGTTCACTTCAGGTGCCTTCCGTACGAGGGCGACAGTGCGGGCCCAGGTGACAAAAAGCCAACGCGGGGGTTCTCGGGGCGTCAAGGAGTAACTGCTAACGACCTCGCAACAGAAGCCTGTGAAGAGACGGGGCCGAAGTCGGGCGGATGCGTGGAGTGAGAATCCACACCACCCACGCACTCCCCTCACTCAGCCCTTCGCACTTCGTTCGCCCCCTCGCACGACAGACACGGCGGAAGGCTGTGAAAGGGCGTCAAAGGTGGCAGAACACCACGTCCGGGTCAGCATGAGTACCTGATCGGCGGCGCACGGATTGCGGTGGGACCGCTCCCGGATCTTGCTGGGACCAGACAACCCGTTCCGACCGTGTCCTCCTTCACCACGGAGTTCCCATGCGCGCTTTCTCCCGGTCCCTCATAACTGCGCTGGCCGCGGGCTGCCTCGCCCTGACGGCAGGCACGTCCGCGGCGGCCGCCCCCCGGTCCGCACCCGATCCCGTCCCCGGTGCCTGTGCCGTCGACTGGACCGAGCTGGCCGGGATCACGGGCACCGGCACCCTGCAGGAGGCGATCGTCGCCTGCGTCGAGGCCTACACGAAACGCGACCTCGACAGCTGGCTCCAGACCCCGCCGAAACCACCCGCAGAGCAGCAGGAACAGCCCGCGGAGCAGGAAGAGAAGGAGCAGAAGGAGCAGAAGGGGCAGGAGGACTGGACCGGGGCCGACGCCGGGAACTGGGCGACCAACCTGTCCTGCGACCTGGCCGAGCTCTTCCAGGAAACCACGGCATGCCGGCCGTCGGACTCCATGATTCGGACGCCGTGATTCGGACCCCGTGACGCGGCGATAGAACCTTCCCGCATCAGGGCCTTCTCGCATGTGACAGAACGGGCCGGAATCTGAGCACTCGCGGATGAATGCGGAATCCGCGAGTGCTCACTCTCCGGCCCGTTCGTCAAGCGCGAGAATCACCACATTCCGAGAATGCGGATTCTCAACTCCCCCCAGGGAAAAGCGCTGCTACGTTTGGGCTTCGTCCCGAGGCAGGCAGGCGTGCCGTATCGGCAGCCCCGCCTCGGATTGCACGGCGGGCGTATTCGTTCGACGAGGACCGAGGACGACCGACAACGCCCCGCGCGCCCATTCCACCGCAGCTCTCGTTCATCTTTTCTGCATCCCTGTTTGGAGTTCCGCCATGTCTGCGGACAGCACCGCTGTCATCGATCCCGCACGCCCGAACGGCGCCGGCACCGCCGCCGACGGCACCGGCGGCCCGCCCGGCGGCCGGTGTCTCGGCCTGGCCCTGGTGGTCATCGCCGCCGCCCAGCTGATGGTCGTCCTGGACGCCACGATCACCAATATCGCCCTGCCCGCGATCCAGACCTCCCTGGGCGTCACCGACTCCGGGCTGGCCTGGATCGTCAACTCGTACGCGCTGGCCTTCGGCGGGCTGCTGCTGCTCGGCGGCAAGGCGGGCGACCTCTTCGGCCGCAGGCTGCTGTTCCAGGTGGGCATCGGCGTCTTCACCCTGGCCTCCCTGCTGGGCGGCCTCGCCCCGAACGAGAGCCTGCTGATCGGCGCCCGCGTCCTCCAGGGCGTCGGCGCCGCCCTCGCCGCACCGAACGCGCTGGCCCTGATCACCACGACCTTCCCCGCGGGCAGGTCGCGCAACACGGCGATGGGCGTGTACGCGGCCATGGGCGGCGTCGGCGCCACGGTCGGCCTGCTGCTCGGCGGCACACTCACCGATCTGCTCGACTGGCGCTGGGTGTTCTTCGTCAACATCCCCATCGGCCTGGCCGTCCTCGCCGGCACCCGCACCCTCGTCGAGGGCGAACGCCACCAGGGCCGCCTCGACGTGCCGGGCGCCGTCACCGGCACCGGTGGCCTGATGGCGCTGGTCTACGGCATCACCCGCGGCGGCGAACACGGCTGGACGGGCGGATGGACGCTCGGCTCCTTCGCCGCGGCACTCGTCCTGCTCGCCGCGTTCCTGGTCCTGCAGGCGCGGACCGCGCATCCGATGATGCCGCTGCGCCTGTTCCGCGACCGCAACCGCACGGGCTCGTACGCCACGATGCTGTTCATCGGTGCGGGCATGTTCGCCACGTTCTACTTCCTGACCCTCTACATGCAGCTCATCCAGGGGTTCAGCCCCGTGAGGACCGGGTTCGCCTTCCTGCCGTTCAGCTTCGGCATGGCCGCGGCGGCGGGCATCAGCTCGAAGCTGGTCGCCCGTTGCGCCCCGCGGCTGATCGCGGGTCCCGGGCTGCTGGTCGCCGCGGCGGGCATGTTCTGGTTCGCGACCCTGGAACCCGGCTCCTCGTACACGGCCCACGTGCTGCCCGCGATGTTCGTGACCGCGCTCGGGCTCGGCATGAGCTTCGTGCCGATGACGCTGGGCGCGGTAAGCGGCGTCGACCACCTGGACACGGGTATCGCCTCCGCCCTGCTCAACACCGCGCAGCAGATCGGCGGGGCGCTGGGCCTCGCCTTCCTGTCCACGCTCTCCACCACGGCCGCCGACGACACACTGCCCGACGCCGCGAGCAGCCTCTACCGGGGTCTGGCCACCCAGGACGCCGGCCTCGTGTCCAAGGCGGGCGAGGCGCTGACCGACGGCTACACGACGGCGTTCGCCGCCGCCGCGGTGATGTTCCTCGCCGGTCTCGTCGTCACGGCGTTCGCCGTCGACGCGGGCAGGCAGGAGCACACCGAGGGCGCGGCGGCGGCCCACATGGGCTGACGGACCGCCACGGGCCGCCACGGGAGGGAGCGGGCTTGGGCTACGGTCGGTCCCAGCCCGCTCCCGTTCCCCGCTCCCGTTCTCGGCTCCCGCTTCCGATCCCCCACCAGGTGAGGCCCGCGATGCGAAAGATCGTCCTGAGCATGTCCGTCTCCCTCGACGGTTTCTTCGAGGGGCCGAACCGCGAGATCGACTGGCACCTGGTCGACGACGAACTGCACCGGCACCTCAACGAACGCATCGGCGCCCTGGGCGGCTTCCTGACCGGCCGTGTCTCCCACGAACTGATGGCGGAGTACTGGCCCACCGCCGACCAGGACCCCGACGCCCCGGAGCCCGTCCGCGCGTTCGCCGCGATCTGGCGGAACATGCCGAAGGTCGTCTACTCACGGACACTGGACAAGGCCGACTGGAACGCGACCGTCGTACGGGAGGTCGCTCCCGACGTCATCAGGGCGCTCAAGGAGCAGCCGGGCGGGGACCTCGCGGTCGGCGGGGCGGAACTGGCGGCGGAGTTCCGGCGCCACGACCTGATCGACGAGTACCTGATCTACGTACACCCGGTGCTCCTGGGGCACGGCCGCCCCCTCTTCCGCGACACCGACGCGCTCGCCCACCTGCGCCTGGTCGAGTCCCGCGGGTTCGGCAACGGGGTGGTGCTGCTGCACTACACACGCACGGGGGCGGAGACAGAGACAGGGGCGTAATGGCTGGGGCGACCCGCGCCTCCCCTCCCCGCCCCTTCCCTCTCCCCTCAGCCGCCGTCGTCCGACGGGTGGTCGTGGCCCCGGGGACGTTCGGGGAACGGCAGGAGACGGGCCGACGGCTGGTCCGGTGGCTGATGCGGCGGCTGGTCCGGCGACCGGCGCTGTGACCGGTCCGGGCCCACCGGAGGCTCCTGGCCGGTCGCACGGGCGTGTTCCTCCCAACCCGCCCGGAACCAGCTCAGCTGATGCTGCTGCAGCTCTTCCTCGGTGAGCACGCGGACGGCGTCCGGGCCCGCGACACGGACCTTTTCAGCCAGTACGCCGAGGAGTTCGCCCACACCTTCGGCAACGCGCTCCGCATCGGCCCCACGGCCACCTCCTGGATCACCCATCCCGCGCTCCGTCCCCTTCGCCGTCAACCGCCCTCCGGCAGGAACTGCCGTGCCACCTTGGCGAACAGCTCCCGCAGTTCGGGCGGGACACCCATCCGGCAGGCGGCCTCCTCCGGGCTGAGCCGCAGGTGCTCCCCGCCGTCCGCGGGGCGGCCGGTGCCGGTGAGCGGCAGATCGTCCTCGGTCAGCCGGCCCGAGCGGATGAGCATCTCCCGCAGGGGCACACCGAGTACGGCCGCGATGCGCCGCATCGTCTCCAGGTCGGGCATGGACTGCCCCTGGAGCAGCCTGCTCACGGCGGCCCGGTGCACCCCGGCGTCGTCGGCCAGTTTCGAACGGCCGCCGCCGCGCGGGCTGTCGATGTCGTAGCCCCGGGCGCGCAGCAGTTCCTCGATCCAGCCGGCGAACTCCCGCAGCCCCGCGGCCCGGTACGTCTGATCCGTACGGGCCCCGGCCCGTGCGCTCGCAGCCATGTGTCCGCTCTCCCCTCGTCGCCGGAGCAGCGTACCGATCGCACACGCACCAGTTTGTGTGCGCGCTCGCACGTAACCGTGGAGATTCTGCGACTTCGGTAACTCTGCGCAGCCAAAACGGGAATGACAGGCCGTCACCGCACCGCCCTTCACGGAACGTAATCACTTGCGTACGCGCTCGCAACATGCGACTCTGACCGCTCGCTCGCAACTGTCGAACATATGTTCCCATACATAGGGAGGGGTTGCACGTGACCGACCAGCCGTCCGTAGCCGCCGTGACATCCGCCAAAGAACTGGACTGGCGCAGAAGAGCCGCCTGCGCCCACCTGTCCGAGAGTTCGGTGTTCGCACGGCTCCCGGCCGACGCCGAACCCGTCTTACGCGCCTGCGACCGGTGCCCGATCCGCAAGCAGTGCGAGGCCGTCGTCGACCCCTCGCACACCTGGTTCGACGGGGTCAGCGGTGGCCGTCTGTGGCGCAACGGACGCGAGGTCACCCGATGAGCGAGAACCAGGGCGGAGCCGTGTGGATCGCATCACTCGTCCGCCGGTGGCCGGACCTCGTCGACGAGTTGTCCCCCTCGGGCCGCGGGGAACTGCGGGAACGGCGCGGCGGCGGACCCGTCGGCGGCACGACCGCTCCGGTCCGCCTCTATGTCTCGGACGCCGTACGGGACATCACCGACGGAGTCGTCGAGCTGGAGGAGGCCGTGCGCGAACGGCTCGGTCTGCGGCCGGTGCCCCCGGCGCCCGTACCGGTGCGGCTGCGGCGGATCGCCGGGCTGCTGGACCGCATCGCCGCCGACCCGCTGCTCGCACCGCACGTCGAGGACGAGACCCGGCGGATGGCCGCACGCTGCGCCCGCGCGCTCGGCGACCCGGAGCAGCTCGTACGGCTGCCCGGCCGCTGCCCGGCGTGCGACTGCGTCTCCCTGCGGGCGCTCCCGGAACGGGCCGAGATCAGGTGCGTCAATCCCGCCTGCGGGCGGGTGCTGGAGGCCGGGCACTCATGAACAGAACGCTGCACAGCACCCGGCACGGCACCCGGGACAGCATCCGGAACACTCCTTTGATCACTACCGAGTTGGCCGCCGACGAGGCCGGTGTCACGACCGCGACCATCCGCAAGTGGGTGCAGCGCGGCCATCTGCGGTCCGCGGGCACCCAGGGCCGGCGCCGCCTCTACCGCCTGGAGGACGTCTTCGCGGCCGAGCGGACGACGTACCGCGCCCGCCGCCACGACCACTGATCCCGCCGTACGCAGGAGGGGCCTCGCCGCGCCATGCGGTGGGGCCCCTCCTGCGTACGCCTGAATACCCCTGCGGCATAAGCCGGTTGCACGTTTCCCCGACCGGTGTCACATTGGATGCAGCGGCAGAGCTGCGCCCGGAGGACGGGCGGCGGACCTGCCGCTTTGTGTTGCCCGAAAACTCAGGGCATCCCCGGACAAAGCCCCCGTCTCCCGAAGGGAGCGTCCATGTGGCCATCCTGACCTTCCCCGACGCCGAACAACTGGTCGTCGACTTCCTCAAGAACCGCGCCGAGCTGACCGGCGTCACCGTCGACAGCCGCCCGCCGGCCGGGTTCGACGGCACCCAGAGGGTCGTCCTCGTCTCCCACATGGGGGGCGCCTGGGTCGACGACCAGCATCTCGACCAGCCACTGCTCGACCTGGAGGCGTACGGCCCGGACAAGCCCACGGCACACACCGTGGCGCTGTCCGCCCGTGCCTGTGTCCTGGAGCTGGCCGACACGGTGTACGGCTCCGCGGCCGTCGTCGATGTCACCGAGGCCGACGGACCGCGCTGGCTGCCCGACTACACCCGGTCCGCGGCGAACCGCTACCGCTCGACGATCCGGCTGCTGCTGCGGCTCGGCTGAGCCGCGCGCCCCACCGTACGAGCACGCAAGTCCCTTACCTGTGTACTTGAGAGAGGCGTTCGCATGGCAACGAACAACGGCAAGGAAATCCGTGTCGCCGGTACCGGCCGGGTCCTGGTGGCCCCCGCCGGTACCACCGCGCCGGTCAAGTCCGACGACGTGTGGCCGACCGGCTGGGTGGAGCTGGGGTACACCTCCGCCGACGGCATCAAGCTCAACAAGAAGGACAAGATCGACCCGGTCGACACCTGGCAGTCGGCGAGCCCGGGGCGGTTCATCTACTCCGACCGCGACCTGACCGTGAAGTTCCAGCTGCTCCAGATGAACAAGAGCACGCTCTCCTTCTTCATGGGCATCCCGGCCACGGGCATCACGCAGACCTCGGTGGGCGGCACGGCGGTGGCGGACACGTACGAGTTCCTGATCCCGAGCACGCCGGCCAAGGACGAGCGGGCGCTCGGCATCGAGTTCACTGACGGTACGGACGCCGTGTACCGGTTCATCCTGCCGCGCGGGCAGGTCACCGAGAGCGAGGAGATGGGCTTCACGCGGACCGGTTCCGTGAAGCTGGGGGTCACCTTCACGGCCCTTGAGGCGGAGAGCGCGAACCGTGAACTGGCCAAGTGGATCATGAAGGACAAGGCGTACGCGGCACTCTGACCCACGGTCCGCCACGCGCCTGAGAGATTGCGCAGTTCCCCGCGCCCCCGAAGGGCAGAGGCAGGGGCACAGCCCCGCTTTTGAGGGGCGCGGGGAACTGCGCGGCCAGCCACAACACACCCACACACCACGGCACCCATCCCCCGCCACCCACAAGGGAGTACGTACCCATGGCCGGATTCAACGTCAACGCGGCCCGCGCCCAACGCCTGGAGGCGCTGGGCCGAGCCTGGACCTTCGAGCTCGACGACGACCGCTTCGAGCTGCCGACCGAACTGACCCGCACAACCGCCCGCACGCTCCGCGACCTCGACGACAACGACGTGGACGGCCTGCTCCGACTCCTGCTGGGCGACGAGCAGTTCACCCGGTTCGAGCGGCACGACGTCACCATGCAGGACATCGCCGCCATCCTGGAGACCTACGGCAAGGAGACGGGGCTGGGCCTGGGGGAAGGCTGAGCCTCGGCGAGCTCGTCGAAGAGCACGCCGAGGCCCTGGAGGCGGACCTGCTCCGCCACTACGGGGTCGACCTGCTGGACTGGCACCGCGGGCGGCTGTCGTCGCGGCGGCTCTCGGTGCTGGTCCAGCACCTTCCGCGGGACAGCGCGACGGCCCGTGAACTGCACGGCGAGGCGGCGGACTGGTCGGTCACCGACTACCTGCTCGCCTCCGTCGTGGACCAACTCGCCGAGGCGAACTGGATGTTCGCGACGGTCAACCGGGACGAGGACAGCGAACCGCTGGAGTTCCCCGAGGCCCTGCCCCGGCCGGGCGCCCAGCCGGAGGCCGAGCCGACGCACCGGGCCGGGGCGCCGACGGCGGAGGAACTCACCCGCTTCTTCCTCTGATCGCCCCGAGACCTCTTCGTGCTCTCAGTCGCCGAAGAAGAGCACGAAGACCGCAAGAGCGAGCACCAGACCGGAAAGGACGGCCGCCGGCAGGGAAATCCTCCCGGTCATCACATTGTCCGGGGTCTCGGCATTGGACAGGTCCTCGGGGTCGTAGACCACATCGATGATTCCCCCCACGAGGGCGGGCGGACTCCTGAAAGGCCCCACCCGCACCTGCAGCTTCCTGCCGTCCTCCGCCGTGAACTGCATCGTGAGAGTGCTGATGCCTTTGGCGTCCCTTTCCCTGTTCACACATTTCGCGGCGATGCGCACGCCGCGCTTTCTTAATGCTCTGCCTCGCCGGAAGGCCGCGGCGGAGAACCAGAAGACCAGAGCCGTCAACATGACGACAGGTATCGCAGGACCGTACATAAAGAGCCCCCCACTCGGACGTGAACCGGCCCATTGTTGAGTCTTCGGCATGCCTGCGTCAAGGAGCAATCCGCATCCGGGGCCGGAAGTTGAAGGAGGTTCCGCATGACCCAGCATTCAATCGACGACGTCTACGCCCAGGTCACCGAAATAAAGAAGAAACTCGAAGCGACCTCGAAGGAGAAGCCCAAGGAGGAACCGAAAGAAGAACCGTCCCAGGTCGAGAACTGGGCCAAATCGATAGGCTTCGGCCTGGATGAACTGCTCAAGACGGTAAAAGATTTCAAGGTCGACTCCGTGGCAGCGTGGTCCGCCCTCGGCGCGGTCGTGACCGGATTCATCATCAGTAACTTCATCGACAAAGATTTGGCGGCGACAAAGGCACTCGGCGTGATCGGACTCGAACGCCATCCCGACAAGGCGATCCCGCGGCCTAGAAAGGGCGGAGAAGTCGTTCCCGAGGTCCCCGTCACCAGCATCGACATCAACCGGCTGAAAGCGATGCGCAGTTCCTCCATCGCCCTCTCCCGTGCACTGAACGATCTCACCAAGGACGTACACAACGCGTCGCGTGAGATCGCCTGACCAAGGGAGTTCCCATGTCACTCGCGCGTAGCTCCACGACCGCCGCCGGGGCGCTCGCACGTTTTCGCGGTGCGGCCTCCCAGGCTTCCGCCTCCGTCCAGCAGTTGCGGACTGCGACCAGCGGTGCCAATCCCTCGCTGGACAAGATCCGGGGTGGTTCCGACAAGCTCAACACCTCGCTGGGCCGGCTGCGGACTGCCGCCTCTCAGAGCGGCAGCGGCCTTGCGAAAGCCGGTTCCGCGGCCAAGGGCGCCGACGGTTCCCTCACCAGATCCAAGGGCGCCACTGACAAGTTCAGGAGGTCCCTCGACAAGCTCAAGTCCTCCGCCGACAAGACGAAGAACGCCCTCAGGGACGTCAAGCAGCAGTCCGACGCCGTGGAGAAGTCCGTCGGGAAGGCCGGCAAGAACGCCGACAAGGGCGGGAAGTCCATGGGGAGTCTGGGGAAGGGACTCAAGGGGGCGTCCACCGCGCAGAAGGGCCTCAACCTCGCCATGGCGTCCAACCCGTTCGGGCTGGTGATGACCCTGGTCGCCCCGCTCATCGCCCAGTTCGTCAACATGGACAAGGTTGCCGCCCTGGTCCGTAAGGGACTCACCGCCGCGTGGAGTCATATCAAGAGCGCCTCGCAGTCGGCCGCGAAGATGCTCGGGCCGCTCTTCAAGGGGGTCGTGAACGGGTTCCTGACGCCCAGCCGCATGCTCATCCGCGGGCTCAACGTCCTGATCGGCGCCCTCAACCGCGTCAAGTTCAAGGTCCCGGACTGGGTGCCCGGCATCGGCGGCCGCGGCTTCGCCTTCAACCTGCCGCCCATCCCGGTGCCGCAGCTCGCGAAGGGCGGTGTCGTACGGGCCCGTGCCGGCGGCACGCTCGCCCTCGTCGGTGAGGGCGGCGAGCACGAGGCCGTCATCCCGCTGTCCAAGCTGGAGCGGATGCTCGGTTCCGGCGGTGGCATGCGCCGGCTCGCGGCGGCCGTGGAGGCGCTCGCCGAGCGGCCCGTGCAGATCGACGTGGACTCCCAGACCATCGCGCGCGCCGTCCAGCTGGGACAGCGCAAGCTCGCCCGGAGGTGAGGCAAGGACATGCCCAGGAACCTGTGGATCGGCAAGCCCGGTCTGCTGCGGGAGATCGACCAGGCCGCCAAGAGCTGGGACCGTACCGCCGAGTTGAACGTCACCGAGTTCAAGTCACTGGAAGGACGCGTCACCACCGTCGCCCCGCCCCGGACCGTCCGCAGGCTCAAGTTCTCCTGGGAGTGGCTCGAACCGGGTGACGCCCAGCACCTCGTCCGGCTCGCCCGCCGGGTCGAAGGGCCCGGCCTGCTGGGCAGCCCGAAGCCCTCGTACGGACCGCTCGCGGTCGTCGACCCGGCCGCCGTCAATCTGCTCGGGCCGTACCAGGCCGCCGCCCAGAGTTCCGAACCCGGCGGCACCGACCACTGGTTCACCGTGACGGGCTCCCTGGGCGTGCTCCCGTACACCGGTGACACGGTCATCGGTGACTTCGGGGAGACCACCCGGATCGGGTGGAAGCACGGCACGTGGACCGGCTGGCCGGTGGCTCCCGGGATGCGGGTGTCCTGGCGGGTGCCGCCCGACTGGAATCCGGTGCCGGCGACGGCCCAGCTGGACTGGAAACGCGCCGACGGAACGTATCTGAGCACCACGGCCGTGACCGGCGCGGCCGTCGTCACCGGCACCGCTCCCGCCGAGGCGGCGTTCGTCACTCCGGTCGGCGGCCCCGGTGAGGCCGTGCTCGCCGGACTGGCGGGCGCCTGCCTGACCGTCGACGCGGAGCCCGTCGCGTACGCGCTCGGCGACGGCTGCCCGGCGATGACCGTGACCGCGTACACGGACGTCCCGGCGGCCCGGCTGCCGTACCGGAACATCAGCGTCGACCTGGTGGAGGTGTAGAAGATGCAGAACTCCGACGACCTGCTCGGCGCCGCCCTCGCCGCGCCGGCCCGTTCCCCGGCCCACGCCACCCGCCTCGGCGGGCGTGAGCTGGGCGGGCAGATCCAGTCCTGGAAGGTGGAGCGGGCCTACAGCACCGATCTGCCCGAGGCCCTGCGCGCCTTCTCCGGAAGCGCGTCGGCCCAGCTGGAGCTGCTCCTCGGCGGCGCCGACGCTCCCGCGCCCCTGCTGTACTCGGCCTGGGCGGGCCGCGGCACCGGCGACGTCGTACGCCCCGGTCAGTCCGTGGTCCACCGGGCGGGCGCGAACGGCCGTACGGTGCCTGCCTTCCGGGGCACCGTACGGTCCCGGACCGCCGCGTCCGGCAGTGACACCGTCACCGTGCAGGCGCTGGACGGCGCGGAGCGGCTGCGCGGACCGGCACAACTGCCTCGGCCGTACCACGGGCTGCGGTACGGGCGTCCGGTGGCGACCTCGACCTGGTGCGTGGACGAGCTCCTGCGCCAGGGCGGTATCCACAGCTGCCCGCCGCCCCGCGCGCCGACCGTGGCCGAGGACCCCTCGAAACCGTTCACCGTGCTCTACGCCTCACTGCACGGCGGCTTCAACACCTCGTACGGACAGCCCGAGACCCTGCCGGCCCCGACGGCGTACTCCTGGATCCGGGACGGGGCCCCGTTCGAGACGGCGCTGATGCCGAAGGCGGCCGGGCTTGAGGTGTCCTGGATGCCGCGGTCGCGCTTCGTCGTGGCCGGGAAGGTGTTCCAGGCCGAGCTGCATGTGAACACCGCCCTGTCGGTGGGCAGCGAGCTGGAGCTCAAGCTGATATTCGACCGCAGCGCGGGAGCGTTCGGGAACTACGCGCTGAACGTCTACTTCGCGACCGGCGTCGTGAAGATCACCTCGGGCACGGTGGGCGGCGGAGGCCTGGTCGCGAGCTGGACGATCCCCAAACTCGCCTCCCTCAAGGGGGTGTGGCACCTCGGTTTCACCGTGGACACCCGGGCCGGATCGGTCGGCGCGAGCACCCCGGCGACGGTGTATCCGCGGCTCACCGCACCCGACGGGGAGTACGTCGTCCCGCCGACCGCGCCCTACACGTTCGCCGACGCGTCATCGGTCCAGCCTCCCTCCGAGCTCTCCCAGATCAATCTGAAGACGGACGTGGCCGTCGAGTGCCTCCAGATCACCGACCGTTCCTGGCCGGACCTCGACTCGTACACCGCCGACGAGTGGGATCAGAAGGGCCGTTGGGCCAAGGGCGCGGTGCTCGACGACCCGGCGGTACCGCTGTTCGACCTGCCCAAGGTCGCCGGTTCCCAGTGGGACGCCATCACCGAGATCGCCCGCGCCACGCTGTCCACCGCCGAGTTCGACGAACAGGGTGTCTTCCGCTGGCGCGGCCCTGCCCGGTTCCAGTCGGTGCCGGAGCGCCCCGACCTCACGGTGACGACCCGCCGTGACATCGCCGCACTCACCGTCTCCGAGGAGATCGACGCCTGCCGCAACTACTGCGAGCAGACCTACCAGGACTGGACGGGCATCAGCCACACCTTCAGCGACACGGTCACCGACACCGTCGTCCGGGAGATCAGGCCGGGCACCTCGGTCGAGGTCGCCTACGCCATCGCGGAGGACGAACTCGACGTCGGGCCGCCCCAGATCGAGGACGACATCGCGCCGATGTCCGGCCACCGGGTCCGTTTCGGCAGCGCGGTGACCGGCGGCACCTCGGTCAAGGGCAGCGTGACGGTCGGTTCGCGGCGCGACGGCCCGAACTACATCGTGCGCTTCACCAACCACGGGACGGCGAGCGTCTGGACGGTCACCAAGGACGGCAAGCCGTCCGTGCAGATCGTGCCGCAGAAGCGGACCGGCGATCCCAAGCAGCGCACCTACGCCTGGTACAACACCACGAGCCAGGCCTACTACGGCAAACAGGTCTACCAGGCGCCCACCACCGACTGGGTGCAGCAACGACAGGTCGCCTCGGACCTGTCGTACGCCATGCTCAACGCCGGCCGCTACCCGGTCCCGGTGCTCAGCGACGTGGAGGTGCTGCACGATCCGCGCATCCAACTCGGCGATGTCGTACGGGTGGTGGACACCAGCGGCGCCGCGCTCGACACGCTCGCCTGGGTCGTCGGCATCCGCACCACCTGCGCGTCCGGCGCGGCCCCGCAACAGACCCTGACCCTGCGCGGCACCTCCTACAACGGTGTGCCGACCGACGACGGCCTCGCCCCGGACCCGCCGGTCGATCCGGAGTACGGCACGACCCGTACGTACTCCCTGATCGAGGCGCAGAACGCGACGCTGGCCGTCCTGACCGACAGCGGGGTCACCTATCGGGAGCTGCTCAGAGGGACGGGAGGCGCGGCATGAGTGAACTGCGCGTGGAGTCAGGGTTGTTGGAGGAGGCGCCGTCGGATCCCGACGGCAGCGTGGCACATCCCGTCCCGATCGACAGCCCGACGGCGCGCGACGGCGACGGCGGCACCCCCGCCGACTCCCTGCCGCCGCCCCTCGGCACCTGACCATCCGCAGCCATCCGCACCCGTATCAGGAGGAGGCCGTCATGGCCCTGCTCACTCCGCTCGGCAGTCTCCCGTATCCGCAGCCGGCCGACGCGGCGAACATTCCCGTGCACATCCAGTCGCTCGCCGAGGCCGTGGACGGCCGCACCGTGCTGCGGTTCGCCGACAGCGCCGCCCGGGACACCAAGGTGACCGCCCCGGTGGCGGGCATGCTCTGCTGGCTCAGCACACCGAAGCAGTACTGGTACTACACCGGCAGCATCTGGGCCCAGCTCGCCCCCGCCCCGGTCCACAAGGCGAACGCGACGGGCGGTACGACCGCCTCGACGGCGTTCGTGGAGACACTCACCGGTTCCACCGGCGATCCGACGGTCGCGACCTTCACCGCGCCGGCGTCCGGCTCCGTGCTCGTGTCGCTGGGTTCGCGCATCAGCAACAGCACCACCGGCATCTGCTCCATGTCGGCGAACGTGCGGGCCAGTTCGGGTTCGACGGTCGTGCTGGCCGCCGCCGACAGCCGCGCGGCGATCTCCACCGGCACGAACCAGGTCTCGGCGAGCACCCAGTACCTGGTCACCGGGCTCACCCCGAACAGCGCGTACACGGCGACCGCCGCCTACAAGTGCACCGCCGGAACGGCCACCTTCATGTACCGCTTCATCACCGTCACCCCCGTCAACTGAGGACAGCCATGGCCACACCTCTCACCGCCGAGGCCCTCGTCCGCGCGCTGCGCGGCGAGGGCCTCGCCCTTTCGGAACACACCGGCTGGCGTACGCAGAACAGGAACCACAAGGGCGCCTGGGGCCCGGTGCACGGCGTGATGGTGCACCACACCGCGGGCACCGACAGTCTCCGCCTGTGCCGCGACGGCACCGCGGCGCTGCCGGGCCCGCTGTGCATCGGCCTGATCGCCAAGGACGGCACACTGCATCTCCTGGGCTACGGCCGAACGAACCACGCCGGCGCCGGTTCGACGGCGGTCCTGGACGCCGTTCGAGCCGAGAAGTCCCCGCTCCCCGCCCCCGGACCGGACGCCGTGGACGGCAACGCCCGCTTCTACGGCTTCGAGATCGAGAACCTCGGCAACGGCCGTGACCCGTACCCGGCGGCCCAACTCCGTTCGATGGAACGGCTGTCGGCTGCCATCTGCCGGGCCCACGGCTGGTCGGCGGAGAGCGTGGTCGCCCACAAGGAGTGGACCCGGCGGAAGATCGACCCGTCGTTCCCGATGGCGGTGCTGCGCGCCCGGGTCGGGGCGTTGCTGAACGGCAAGCCGGTCCCCGCTCCCGAGGTTCACGCACCCTTCCCGGGCGCCGCGTTCTTCGTACCGGGCCGCCGCAGCGCGCTGATCACCGCGGTCGGCAAGCGGCTGGTGGCCGAGGGCTGCGGCCGGTACTCGACCGGCCCCGGCCCCGTCTGGACACCGGCCGACGTCCTCTCGTACGCGGCCTGGCAGCGCAGCCTCGGTTACGTGGGCCTGGCGGCCGACGGCATCCCGGGCCGGGTGAGCTGGGACAGGCTGCGGGTGCCGAACACCTGACGAGCAGCGAAAGGAGCACGAGGAGCATCACGATGACCGATGCCGAGCCGACGATCACGGGAGGTACCCGATGACAGCGACCGAGACCGAGGAGGTCGTACTGGAGCTGGAGCGCCTGCGCCGTTCGGTCGACGTCGGCTTCGCCACCACGCGGGGCGACCTCGCGCTCCTCCTCCAGCGCGTCGACCAGACCGACAAGACCCTCGCCGAGCACGAGACCCGTATCGAGGCCCTGGAGCGCACACGCTGGCCCCTGCCTTCACTGGCGGCGGCCACGTCCTGCCTCGCCCTGGCCCTCACGGTGTGGCAGACCATGGGGCGCTAGTGGCGTCCGCAGGTGGTAGCTTCTGTATACGAGGTGTATGCGATCCCTGGGGGTAGTGGTGGCGTCCGGTCGGGAGAAGGCCTATGCGTACCTCAAGGACACGGTGCTGACCGACCCGGCGATGCAGGGGGAGTTCCTCTCCGAGCAGGAGATCGCCGACCGGATCGGGGTGTCACGCACACCGATCCGCGAGGCGCTGCTGTTGCTCGCCGCCGAGGATCTCGTCCAACTGGTGCCCAAGCGCGGTGCGCGGGTGGCGCCGCTGTCGGGCCGGGAGATCTCCGAACTGATGCAGCTGCGCGGGATAGTCGAACGGTACGCGGCCGGTCACGTCGTCGAAGCGGGCCGCGCCCCGGTGAAGGAACTCGCTGAACTGCTCGACCGGCAGAGCGGGCTGAACGGCCCCGACCAGGCCAAGCAGTTCATCGCCGTGGACCACCTCTTCCACGCCACCCTCGTCTCGGCGGTGGGCAACGCCCTGCTCGACCGGCACTACGACGGGCTGCGCAGCCGCCAGATCCGCGCCGGGGTGGTGGCCCTCTTCAACCAGCACGGCCGCCAGGAGGCGGTGCTGGACGAGCACCGGGAGATCCTCGTCGCGCTCGCGGCCGGCGACGCGCAGAGCGCCTGTGCCGCGATCGACCGCCACCTGGAGTCGACCCTGAAGGTGCTGCTCGCCGGTTAGCCGGCAACCTGTGGCTGCGAATCCGCCGGATAGATGACGACGAGCATCGTGACGCCGGCGGACGTCGTCCACGGGCCGTGCGGCATCCCCGGCGGACGGCAGGCGTACGAGCCCCGAGTGAAGGTCTCGCCGAGGGTCAGGTCGTGCATGTCCCCTTCGAGGAGGTAGACCTCCTCCCAGAAGTCGTGCCGGGTCACCCCCTGTGCGGACGAGTCGGTACCAGGCTCCCAGCGGACGAGCGCGGTGCGGCGGGTGCCGGACCCGTCCGCGGCCAGCTCACGCTCCACGACTCCCTGGACCGCACCCGCGGGCGCTGCCCAGGGCCCGGTGGGCAGATGGAACTCAAGCTCCGGTTTGCTCATGCGGTACGCCCCAGGCGACGGTTGGCCAGCACGGACGTCTTCTCGCGGACTGCCGCCACCTCGTCGACATCCAGGTCGGCCGGCAGCAGACCCGGCTCCGCGCCCAGGCTACGGCGTACGGTCCCGTCGGGCCCGACGATCATGCTGTGCCCGATGCCCGTGGGCGCCGACGCGTGCGGAACCACTCCCGCGGCCGCCGGATCGGCCTGGCCCACGGCCGCGACCCACACGGTGGCGTCCAGCGCGCGGGCCCGGACGAGCAGCTCCCACTGCTCACGCTTGCCCGGCCCGGCGCCCCAGGAAGCGGGCAGGAGCGTCGCCACGGCCCCCGCGTCGGCGTGCGCCCTGAAGAGTTCGGGGAAGCGGACGTCGTAGCACGTGGCCAGCCCGACGCGGACGCCGTCGATGTCGACGGTCACGACGCGCGAGCCCGCCGCGACGGTGTCCGACTCGGCGTAGCCGAAGGCGTCGTACAGATGGATCTTGTCGTACGAGGCCTCGACGCCCGGCCCGGTGACCAGCAGGGTGTTGGCCACCCGGCCTCGCGGGACCGGGGTGAACATGCCCGCCACCACGACGATGCCCGCCGCGGCAGCCATGGCTCGTACCGCGTCGGCCCAAGGGCCGTCCAGTGGCTGTGCGATGGGCGGCAAGGGGGTGCCGAAGCAGGCCATCGACGCTTCGGGGAACACGACGACGCGTGCCCCGGCGTCGGCGGCGCGTCGGACGCCGTCCTCGATGAGTTCGAGATTCTTCTCCGGCTCGGGTCCGCTGGTGAACTGACTCAGGGCGAGACGCACAGGGCTGTCCTTTCTTGAGGGCGAGGATCAGGTGAGCTTGACGGCGGGCTCGGTCGGGGCGCGGGTGACGAGCCGCTCCTCTTCCTCACCCGCCTGGTCGGCGTCGCGGCCCAGGACCAGTCCCGTGACGGTGACGGCCGCGGCGACCGCGATGTACAGGGCGAGCGGCACCCAGCTGTCGTAGGAGCTGAGCAGGACGGTGAACAGCAGCGGAGCGATCGCACCGCCGATGAGACCGGCGAGCGTGTAGGCCAACGAGGAGCCCGTGTAGCGCAGGCGCGGCGAGAACTGTTCCGCGACGAAGGCCGCCTGCGGTCCGTACATGAAGGAATGGATGACCAGGCCTCCGACGACACCGCACACCAGCAGGATCCAGCTGCCGCCGTCGGCCATGAGGAAGAACACGAACGGCCATACGCCCGCGGCCAGGGCGGAACAGCCGTACAGCAGACGCCGGTTGACCCGGTCGGACAGGGCGCCGGCGAGCGGGATGAGGAAGATCTGCAGGGACGAGCCGATGAGTACGGCGGTCAGTGCGGAGCCGCGCGACATGCCCAGCTCGTCGGTCGCGTAGGCCAGGACGAAGACGGTGAACATCGCGTACAGCACGTCGGGGGCCACCCGGCTCAGGATGGCCGCGCACAGCGCGCGGGGCTGGGTGGTGAACACCTCGCGGATCGGCGCCTCGGGCCGGGTGCCCTCGGCCTCCATCGCCTTGAACACCGGGGTCTCCTCCAGCTTCGCCCGGATCCACAGGCCGAAGCCGACCAGCACACCGGAGAGCAGGAACGCCACGCGCCAGCCCCAGGACAGGAACTGGTCCTCCGTCAGCAGGACCCCGAGCGCGGCCAGCACGCCGTTGGCGAGGAGGTTGCCCGCGGGCGGTCCGATCTGGGCGGCCGAGGCGTAGAAGCCGCGGCGGCGCGGGTCGCCGAACTCGCTGGAGAGCAGGACGGCGCCGCCCCACTCGCCGCCCACGCCGACTCCCTGCGCGAAGCGCAGCACGACCAGGGCGATCGGCGCGGCCACGCCGACCGTGCCGTAGGCGGGCAGCAGTCCGATCAGGAAGGTGGCCACGCCGATCAGGACCAGGGTGGCGATGAGCACCTTCTTGCGGCCGATGACATCGCCGAGCCGGCCGAAGACGAAGCCACCCAGCGGGCGGGAGATGTAGCCGACGGCGTAGGTGGAGAACGCCAGGATCGTGCCGGTGAGGGGATCCTCCGAGGGGAAGAAGAGGTCACCGAAGACCAGGGCCGCGGCGGCCGAGTAGACCGCGAAGTCGTACCACTCCAGGGCGGTCCCGGTGAGGCTGGCGAAGAAGGCGCGGCGGATACCTGAGCGGCCGGGGTGCGGCGCCCCTGCGGCCTGCTGGGTGGATTGCATGCTGCCTGTTCCTTGCGTCGTGGGGACATCGACCTTTCGGCATACTTCTTGTATACAGGTCGTATGCGCAACCCCCGCGCCGGAAGTTAACCGCTTCGAAACCGACCCATTCAGGAGTTCTTGTGGCTGTGCTGACCTTCGAGCTGCCCGACGGTTCCACCCGTGACGTCGACGTACGGCAGGTGCTCAACGCCGGATATGCCGGACGCGGCCAGGACGAGGTGGCCGCGCACGTCGCGGAACTGGCCCAGCTCGGTGTCCCCGCGCCGTCCGTGACCCCGGCGCTCTACCCCGTCTCGCCCTATCTGGCCCAGCAGACCGACCGGGTCGCCGTCCAGCACGCGCGCACCTCCGGCGAGGCCGAGTGGGCGCTGGTCGTCGCTGCGGACGGCGAACTGCTGCTCACGGCGGCCTGCGACCACACCGACCGTGACCTTGAGGTGCACGGGGTGGCCTGGAGCAAGAACGCAAGCCCGGACGTGCTCGCCCGCCGTGCCTGGCGCCTGGCCGACGTCCAGACACGTATCGACGACCTGACACTGCGGGCCTGGGTCACCCACCGCGGCCGGGAGACCGAGATCCAGCACGGCACGCTCGCCGAGCTGCTCACTCCGGGCTACTGGGCCGAGGTCCTGCGCTCCCGCGGCGACCTGGTGCCCGGAACCGTCCTCATCTCCGGGACGATCCCGATGACCGAGGACGTGGACCAGTTCGCCGAGGCCTGGCGCGTGGAACTGGGCGATCCGGCCACCGGTGACACGATCCACCTGGCGTACGAGGTCCTCCCGATGCCGGCACCGATCGGCTGAAGCGGCCCGCCTCGGCACCGACCCGCGTCCACCGCACCGGCCCACTCGGTCCGGTGAACTTCGACCGATGGCGCAGTGCGAATGCCCTGGTCGGCTTGGTTGGCTGGACGGACTTGTCAGCAATCGCCCTCGTCGCCCGCAGCGTCCCCGCGCCCTCTCCATCGTCTCCGCCCACATGACCTTGACCAAGGCCGCCGAGGACGTCAGCAACGAGGGGGCGAGCCTCATCAACCTCCAGTGGGCCACCCGGCCACTGCCCGACGCGTCACGCGAACGGATCCGTGATCTCACTCGCGAGTACACGGTCACGGTGATCGACGAGGAGTGGCCGGCCATGGAGCGGGGAACGTCCAGCGCACGGGCCCAGCGCCAGTACGACGAGCTGCACCGGGCGCTGCAGGACACCGTGGGCGGGAGCAAGCAGGAGCAGGTCTTCGCACGCGACTCGCTCGTCGCACTCAGGGAGGTGGGGGACGCGCGGCGCGCACGGATTCTCGCCGTGGCCCACGGGATCCCGCCCTACCTCTGGATCGGCCTGCTGGTGTCCGCCGTGCTGGCCGTGCTGTCGGCCATGAACCACCCTTCGACGGGGGCATCCACGTGGGGCCGGAACCACTGCGGCTCGCGCTGCAGCGGTTCACCGTCATTCAGGGGGTCAATCAGCGGCCCGCGCAGGCCCCGTGATCGCCTCCGTGATGATCAGGCCCTTGGCGGGGCCCTCGGGGATGGTGACCTCGGTGCCGAAGGGCACGCGGTGGACGCCCACCCAGTCGGCCCGGTCGGGGCGGGGCTCGGTGAGGACGGTCACGGTGCCCCGGTCGTCGTGGGCGTCGATGACGACGTACACGGGGATGGCGGCGCGGGCGTACTCGCGGCGCTTCCTGACACGGTCGCGCTCCTGGCGGCGGACGTCCGGGGAGACGACCCCCGCGACCAGCCGGACGGCGGCCGCGGTGATCCCCACGCCGTCGGCGGTGACGTACCGCTCCGTGTCCCTGGGGACGATGAACAGGTCCGGCACCCATACACAGCCCGCGTGGACGACGTTCGTGTCGTTCCGGGCGGCGAAGTCCCCGCCCTTCAGAAAGCCTCCCAGCGCCTCCTGGAGGAGGAAGACGGTCTGGCTGTGCGCGTAGCGGCCCGTGGGTGACACTTCGATGGCTCCTTCGACGATCTCGGCCCGGTAGCCCTCGGGGAGTTCCATGGCCTCCCATGCCTGCCACCGGACCTCGTCGAGGCCGGGCCCGATCTCGGGCGGGCAGGGGGGCTCGGTCCTGGTCTCGGTCATGATCACAAGTGTCTCGTAAATGCGGGCTCACCTGCGAAAACGCCGTCGATTCACCCGAACCGGCGAAGCAGAAACGACTCACCGGGCCGAGCCCGTACACGGCAGCAGGGCCCGGACCGCGCGTCGCGGTCCGGGCCCTGCCGTCTGCCTGTCTGTCTGTTCGTCCGCCGGTCCGGGACGCGTCAGCTCTGCGCGCTGTCGTCGTCCGACGTGCGGGCGGCCTCGGCCGCGGCTGCCTTCTCGCGCATCTTGCGCACCAGCTCGGCCTTCTGGTCGGCCGCGCCCTGGCGGTCGAGGTTGCGGTACGGGCCGTTGTTCGCCCGTTCGGCGCGGGACTGCTTCTTGCGCTGGCCGCCGCCCTGGCCCACGGGGTTGTTGATGTTCTTGCTGACGGTCACGGGTTCTCCCGGTGCTGATGTGAAGTGATCTACGGATTCGTCGGTGGGGGACGGGCGGCGACATCGAAGGACGTCAGCGGGGGCCCGTCACGCTCTCACTCGTAAATCGGCGTCTGGAAGAACATGCCAAGGACGTTACCCGGTTCCGCCCGCCCCGCACACCACGATTTTCACCGCCCCTACGGGCGTGACGAGAGCCTCACACCCCGTCGACGTATCGTTGCCCCCTCGTCCAGCGTCTCCTCCACACCCTCCAGGGAGGCCCGCGTGCCTGAGCCGGACCGGCGGAAGTCGTCCCTCGGCGGTGCCGACGAGGCCTTCGCGCACCCCCGCCTCGCCGCCGTCTACGACCCGCTCGATCCCGATCGCGGCGACCTCGACGCATACGTCCGTGTCGTCGCGGAGTTCGGGGCGCGTCGCGTGCTCGACATCGGGTGCGGGACCGGGGTGTTCGCGCTGCTGCTCGCCGCGCGCGGGATCGAGGTCGTCGGGGTCGATCCGGCGCGGGCGTCCCTCGACGTGGCCCGCGCCAAACCCGGTGGTGAGCAGGTGCGTTGGCTCCACGGGGACGCCACCGCGCTCCCGCCCCTGCGCGTCGACCTCGCGACGATGACGGCGAACGTGGCCCAGCAGATCGTCGACGACCGGGCGTGGCACGGCACCCTGCGGGGCGCCTACGAGGCCCTGCGGCCCGGCGGGCATCTCGTCTTCGAGACGCGTGATCCGGCGCGGCGCGCCTGGGAGGAGTGGAACCGCGAGGCCTCGTACGGCGTGACGGAGATCCCGGGGGTGGGTGCCGTCGAGTCCTGGACCGATCCGACCGGGATCGACGGCCAGTTGGTGTCCTTCCGCCACACCTATGTGTTCGCCGCGGACGGGCAGGAGCTGACGTCGGATTCGACGCTGCGTTTTCGTGAGCGGCGGGAGATCGAGTCGGATCTGCGGGCCCAGGGTTATGTGGTGCGGGACGTCCGCGACGCCCCCGACCGTCCCGGCCGCGAGTTCGTCTTCGTCGCGCAGCGGCCGGAAGCGGACTCCTGACCGGCCGGGTCCACGGCCGGGCGCGGGCCATCAGGTCGCCGTCACCGTCCGCCTCCGCGACCGGATGCGGCCTGCGGCCCACACGCCCAGCCCCACCGACACCGCCACCCCCACCGCGTACACCGGAAGCCACAGGGTCGTCGTCGCGGACAGGCAGTCCGCCACGGCCTCGTGGCTCTGGGCGTGCTGGGCCTGGGACAGGGACGCGGTGTCCCGGTTCGCCAGGTCGGCCAGGGCCGCTTCCGTGCGGATGCTCTCGTACGTGCCCAGCGCCGGACAGTCGGCCCGGGTGCCCGGCATCGGGAGCAGCCACTTCCAGCGTTGCAGCATCGGGGCCAGTGCGATCGCCGCGCACAGGCCGATGACCAGCGAGTACGCCGTCAGGTCGCGCAGGTACGCAGATCGGGGGCCGGGTGTCCGCGCCGGCGGGCGGCAGGAGGAGACGATCACCGCGAGGAGCGTCACCCCGATGTACGTGGCGAACCACTGCCAGGAGCCCTGCGCCAGCGCGAAGGCCAGGACCGCGGAGAGGCCGATGCCGGCCGTTCCCGCCCGGCCGGTCGCGTCCTGGGCCGCTTCGCGGCGACGGCGACGGTAGCGGCGGCCGGGATCGTCCACGGGGTCTCCTCGCTGGGGCGACCACCAGCGTCCAGGCATCCGGCGCCGCCGGCCCGCAGCCATCCCGGGGCGAACCGGGAACCGGCCCGGTTGGCGGACCCGCACAGGAAACGCGAGGGGCCCGGAGGTTCGTGTCGAACCTCCGGGCCCCTCGGACGGCGTGACCTGCGTGACCGGCTCAGTCCGTCGGCGGGCGCTTGGGGCGCCACACCACCAGCGCGCTCGTCTGCTGGACCTCCTGGTACGGGACCAGGTCGCGGCGGTACGAGGCGTGCACCGCGGCCTCGCGCTGCTGCATGGTCGCCGCCGCGCCCTCCAGGGCCGACGACAGTTCCGCGACCCGGGACTGGAGTGCGGCGACCTGGTTCTCCAGCTCGATGATGCGTTTGATGCCGGCGAGGTTGATGCCCTCGTCCTGCGACAACTGCTGGACGGTGCGCAGCAGTTCGATGTCGCGGGCCGAGTAGCGCCGGCCGCGCCCGGCCGTGCGGTCCGGGGAGACCAGGCCGAGGCGGTCGTACTGACGCAGCGTCTGCGGGTGCAGACCGGAGAGCTGAGCGGCCACCGAGATGACGTACACCGGTGTTTCTTCCGTCAGCTCGTAGGCCCTGCCGGTGAAGGAGTTCTGCCGACGGCGTCCGGGTGCGTCCATGATGTCCTCATGCTCCCTTCGCGGCCTGGAACAGCTCGGCCCGCGGATCCTCCTCCGCGGTCGCCTCGCGATACGCCTCCAGCGCGTCACGAGCCTTCCCCGTCAGGTCCGCCGGAACACTCACCTCGACGGTGACCAACAGGTCGCCGCGCGAGCCGTCCTTGCGGACCGCGCCCTTGCCGCGGGCCCGCATCGTACGGCCGTTGGGCGTGCCCGGCGGCAGTTTCAGGGTGACCGGAGGCCCCCCGAGCGTGGGCACGCGGACCTCGCCGCCCAGTGCCGCCTCCGTGAAGGTGACGGGCACGGTGACGGTGAGGTTGTCGCCCTTGCGGCCGAAGACCGGGTGCGTGTCCACGTGCACCGTGACGTACAGGTCGCCCGACGGGCCGCCCCGTTCGCCCGGCGCGCCCTTGCCGCGGAGCCGGATGCGCTGGCTGTCCGACACCCCGGCGGGGATA
This sequence comes from Streptomyces sp. NPDC102514, assembly GCF_055584525.1. NCBI lineage: Bacteria > Bacillati > Actinomycetota > Actinomycetes > Kitasatosporales > Streptomycetaceae > Streptomyces > Streptomyces sp. NPDC102514. The sequence continues at coordinate 520,888 of NZ_JBVJLW010000004.1, read as the reverse complement.
CGGACCTGCATGGTCCGGGACGACTTGGCGCGTCCCGAGCCGCTGCAGACCGCGCACGCGTGCTCCGCGATCAGGCCGCGGCCCTTGCAGTCGGGGCACGGGTCGGTCAGCGAGAACCCGCCGCCCGAACCGCGCGCCACCTGGCCGGTGCCGACGCAGGTCGGGCACACGCGCGGTGTGCCGTTCTTGTCGCCGGTGCCCGAACAGGCCTTGCAGGGCGACTGCGAGGTCATCCGGAGCGGGACGGTCGCGCCGTCCACCGCCTCCGTGAAGCTGAGCGTGACCTCGGTGTCGATGTCCTGGCCGCGCCGCGGCTGCGTCCGGGCACCGGGGCCCGCACCGCCGCGGTTGAAGAGTCCGCCGAAGACGTCCCCTATGCCGCCGCCGAAGCCACCGGCCCCGCCCTGCGGACCGCCGCCGCCCGCTCCGCCCTGGGGGCCGCCTCCGAAGAGGTCCCCCAGGTCGAAGTTGAAGGAGCCGCCCGAACCGGCCGGGCCGGGACGGAAGCCGCCGTTGCCGAAGAGGGTGCGGGCCTCGTCGTACTCCTTGCGCTTCTTGGGGTCCCCGAGGATGTCGTTCGCCTCGGAGATCTCCTTGAAGCGCTCCTCGGCGCGCGCGTTCCCCTTGTTGGCGTCCGGGTGGAACTCGCGGGCGAGCTTGCGGTACGCCTTCTTGATCTCGGCCTCGGTGGCGTCCTTGGGGACGCCGAGGACCTTGTAGTAGTCCTTCTCGATGAAGTCCTTGGTGCTCATCCTCGACGCCCCTCCTTCCGTACGCCACCGTCACGTACGCGCTCGACGTTCTCCGTGCAAAGGGGCGCGCGTACGCCCTGTTTCACGTCAGCCCTCGTCCGGGCCACCGCTCTCCTTGTCGTCGGCCGCCGCGGTCCCCGCATCCGTCTCGTCGCCCTTGGCGGGCTGCGCTCCCGGCTGCGGCTCGGCGACCGCCACCCGCGCGGGGCGGATGGTGCGCTCGCCGAAGCGATACCCCGGCTGCAGAATCGCCACGCACGTCGTCTCCGTGACGTCCGGCGCGTACGAGTGCATCAGGGCCTCGTGGATCATCGGGTCGAAGGGCTCGCCCTCCTTGCCGAACTGCTGCAGGCCCATCTTGGCCGCGACGGTCTCCAGCGACTCCGCCACCGACTTGAAACCGCCGAGCAGTTCGCCGTGTTCCCGCGCGCGGCCGATGTCGTCGAGCACGGGCAGGAGCTCGGTCAGGAGGCTCGCGATGGCGAGTTCCTTGACCGCGATCCGGTCGCGCTCGACCCGGCGGCGGTAGTTCTGGTACTCGGCCTGGAGCCGCTGAACGTCCGCCGTACGTTCATTGAGCGCCGTACGAACCTGGTCCAGCTGGGCCGTCAGGCCTGCGATCTGGGCTGCTGACTGAGCTGCTGCCGTGTCCCCGGCCGGGGCCGCCCCGTCCTCCGCGGAGGAGGGGGCGGCCTTCGGCTCGGCGTCTTCAGGGGTGGCGCCGGAGGGGACGTCGGGCTGCTCGTCGAAGCCCGGGGTCTCCTCCGTCACGCGGCACCGTCCTTGCGGTCACGGTCCTCGTCGACGATCTCCGCGTCGACCACGTCGTCGTCGGCGGCCTTGGCACCGGCGTCCGGGCCGGCGCCCGGGGCCTCGGCGCCCGCGGCACCCTGGGAAGCCTGCGCGTCGGCGTACATCGCCTGGCCCAGCTTCTGGGAGACGGCGGCGACCTTCTCGGTGGCCGTACGGATCTCGGCGGTGTCCTCGCCCTTGAGCGCGGCCTTCAGCTCCTCGACACTCGTCTCGACCTCGGTCTTGACGTCGCCGGGGACCTTGTCCTCGTTGTCCTTGAGGAACTTCTCCGTCTGGTAGACGAGCTGCTCGCCCTGGTTGCGGGCCTCGGCGGCCTCGCGGCGGCGGTGGTCCTCGTCCGCGTACTGCTCGGCCTCCTGGCGCATGCGGTCGACCTCGTCCTTCGGCAGCGAGGAGCCGCCGGTGACGGTCATCTTCTGCTCCTTGCCCGTGCCGAGGTCCTTCGCGGTCACGTGCATGATGCCGTTGGCGTCGATGTCGAACGCGACCTCGATCTGCGGGACTCCGCGCGGGGCCGGCGGCAGACCGGTCAGCTCGAACATCCCGAGCTTCTTGTTGTACGCCGCGATCTCGCGCTCGCCCTGGTAGACCTGGATCTGGACGGACGGCTGGTTGTCCTCGGCCGTCGTGAAGATCTCGGACCGCTTGGTCGGGATCGTGGTGTTGCGCTCGATGAGCTTCGTCATGATCCCTCCCTTGGTCTCGATACCGAGGGACAGCGGGGTCACGTCGAGGAGCAGGACGTCCTTGACCTCACCCTTGAGGACACCGGCCTGCAGGGCGGCGCCGATGGCGACGACCTCGTCCGGGTTGACGCCCTTGTTGGCGTCCTGGCCGCCGGTCAGCTCCTTGACGAGCTCGGCCACGGCGGGCATACGGGTGGAGCCACCGACGAGAACGACGTGGTCGATCTCGCTCAGCTGGATGCCGGCGTCCTTGATGACGTTGTGGAACGGCGTCTTGCAGCGCTCCAACAGGTCGGCCGTGAGCTGCTGGAACTGGGCGCGCGTGAGCTTCTCGTCCAGGTGCAGCGGGCCCTCGGCGGAGGCCGTGATGTACGGCAGGTTGATCGAGGTCTCCGTGGAGGAGGACAGCTCGATCTTGGCCTTCTCGGCGGCCTCACGGAGACGCTGGAGGGCCATCTTGTCCTTGCCCAGGTCCACACCGTGGCCGGACGCGAACTGCTTCACCAGGTAGTCGACGACCCGCTGGTCCCAGTCGTCACCACCGAGGTGGTTGTCACCGTTGGTGGCCTTCACCTCGACGACGCCGTCGCCGATCTCCAGGAGGGACACGTCGAACGTGCCGCCACCGAGGTCGAAGACGAGGATCGTCTGGTCGTCCTTGTCGAGGCCGTACGCCAGGGCGGCGGCGGTCGGCTCGTTCACGATGCGCAGGACGTTCAGGCCCGCGATCTCGCCGGCCTCCTTCGTCGCCTGACGCTCGGAGTCGTTGAAGTACGCCGGGACGGTGATGACCGCGTCGGCCACCTTCTCGCCCAGGTACGCCTCGGCGTCGCGCTTCAGCTTCTGCAGGATGAAGGCGCTCATCTGCTGCGGGTTGAAGTGCTTGCCGTCGAGCTCGATCTTCCAGTCCGTGCCCATGTGACGCTTGACCGACCTGATGGTCCGGTCCACGTTCGTGACCGCCTGGCGCTTCGCGACCTCGCCGACGAGCACCTCGCCGTTCTTGGCGAAGGCGACGACGGACGGCGTGGTCCTGGCGCCCTCGGCGTTGGTGATGACGGTGGGCTCACCGCCCTCCAGAACGCTGACGACGGAGTTAGTCGTGCCCAGGTCGATGCCGACCGCACGTGCCATTTCAATTCCTCCAGCAATGACTTGAGTGGAACGGACTCAAGTGTGCATGACGCTTGCCGCGTGGTCAACAGAGGTGAGTCGTGGGGGCTCAACTCTTATCTCTTGCTTACGCGCACACTGCCCCCTGACCTGCGGTCCGCTTCCCCCTTCGGGCCCGGCGGGGGCTGGCCGCGCCGTTCCCCGCGCCCCTAAATACCGCGGTCTCGCCATCGCCAGGTGCGGGTCCGGTGGGGGCCGTTCGCGCCGTTCCCCGCGCCCCTGAAAAACGCGTCCCGCCGTTGTTGGGTGCGGGTGTGTGGGGGTTGAGCGCGCCGTTCCCCGCGCCCCTTAAAAGCGGGGCTGCGCCCCGGCTTTTGATCTTGAGGGGCGCGGGGAACTGCGCGGGCAAGCCCCACCGGAGCCGCACCCGACACGCGAGCCCCGCCACGCGTACCCAGGTATGCCTCAGCGACGCAGATCACCGTGCTGCTGACTACAGTGCGGGCATAGGAATGGGTAGTCTCGTAGGACTGCGTAAGCTACCGCTCAGTAATGACCCTCGCAGGCCCGAGGAGCCCCGAAATGCAACTCGCCGCGATCATCGTGTCGCTGGTCCTGACCGTGGTCGGCGTCGCGCTCATCGCACGCGCCATCGGCCAGTTCGTCCGGTACTTCAAGCTCGGCCAGCCGGTCCCCGCCGGAACCCGCACCGACAACCCGTACCAGCGCAGTGTCACGCTGGTGAAGGAATTCCTCGGTCATACCCGGATGAACCGATGGGGCATCGTCGGCTTCGCCCACTGGTTCGTGGCCATCGGCTTCCTGACCCTGCCGCCCACCCTCGTCCAGGCCTTCGGCCAGCTCTTCCAGGCCGACTGGGTGCTGCCGGTCATCGGCGGGTTCCTGCCGTTCGAGCTCTACATCGAGTTCATCGGCGTGATGACGATCCTGGGCATCGCCGTGCTCATGGCCATCCGGCTGCTGAGCCTGCCCTCCCGGGCCGGCCGCAAGTCCCGGTTCGCGGGCTCCAAGTCGGGCCAGGCCTACTTCGTCGAGTACGTCATCCTCACCATCGGCCTCGCCATCTACGTGCTGCGCGGCCTGGAGGGCGCGATCCACCACGTCGAGGGCTACGAGGCCGCGTACTTCGCCTCGTACCCCCTGGTCCTGGCCTTCAAGGGCCTCGGCCTGAGCACCCTGCAGAACCTGGTCTACCTCGTCGCGACGATCAAGATCGGCACGTCCTTCGTGTGGATGATCGTCGTCTCGCTCAACACCAACATGGGTGTCGCCTGGCACCGCTTCCTCGCCTTCCCGAACATCTGGTTCAAGCGGAACGCGGAGGGTGGCACCGCGCTGGGCGGGCTGCTGCCCATGACCTCCGGCGGCAAGCCGATCGACTTCACCGACCCCGGTGACGACGACGTCTTCGGTGTCAGCCAGGTGGAGCAGTTCTCCTGGAAGGGCCTGCTCGACTTCTCCACGTGCACCGAGTGCGGGCGCTGCCAGTCGCAGTGCCCCGCCTGGAACACCGGCAAGCCGCTCTCCCCGAAGCTGCTCATCATGTCGCTGCGCGACCACGCGCACGCCAAGGCCCCGTACCTCCTCGCGGGCGGCGGCAAGGACATGGAGGGCAACGAGAAGGCCTCCGCCGAGCAGTTGAAGGACGTGCCCGCCGCCGCCCTCGCGGAGGCCGAGCGGCCCCTCATCGGGACCCTTGAGGAGAACGGGGTCATCGACCCCGACGTCCTGTGGTCCTGCACCACCTGCGGCGCCTGCGTCGAGCAGTGCCCCGTCGACATCGAGCACATCGACCACATCGTCGACATGCGCCGCTACCAGGTGATGATCGAGAGCGCGTTCCCGTCCGAGGCCGGGACGATGCTCAAGAACCTGGAGAAGAAGGGCAACCCCTGGGGGCTCGCCAAGAAGCAGCGCCTGGAGTGGACCAAGGAGGTCGACTTCGAGATCCCGGTCGTCGGACGGGACATCGAGGATCTGGCCGAGGTCGAGTACCTGTACTGGGTCGGCTGCGCCGGCGCCCTGGAGGACCGGGCCAAGAAGACCACCAAGGCCTTCGCCGAGCTGCTGCACATGGCGGGCGTCACGTTCGCCATCATGGGCGGCGACGAGAAGTGCACCGGTGACTCCGCCCGCCGCCTCGGCAACGAGCCCCTGTTCCAGGAACTCGGCATGGAGAACGTCATGTCCCTCAACGCCGCCTTCGGCGAGGAGATGGACGACGACGGCAAGGTCACCGCGGAGTCGAAGAAGCCGAAGTCCGCGAAGAAGATCGTCGCGACCTGCCCGCACTGCCTCAACACCCTCGGCAACGAGTACCCGCAGCTCGGCGGCGACTACGAGGTCATCCACCACACCCAGCTGCTCCAGCACCTCATCGACGAGGGCAAGCTGGTCCCGGTGACCCCGGTCGACGGCCTCATCACCTACCACGACCCCTGCTACCTGGGCCGGCACAACAAGATCTACACGCCCCCGCGCGAGATCATGTCCGCCGTCCCCGGCCTGCGCCAGCAGGAGATGCACCGCCACAAGGAGCGCGGCTTCTGCTGCGGTGCGGGTGGTGCGCGGATGTGGATGGAGGAGCGGATCGGCAAGCGCATCAACAACGAGCGTGTGGATGAGGCGCTGTCCCTCGACCCGGACATCGTCTCGACCGCCTGCCCGTTCTGCCTCGTCATGCTGACCGACTCGGTCAACGGCAAGAAGAACGACGGCAAGGCCAAGGAGTCCGTGCAGGTCGTGGACGTGGCTCAGCTGCTGCTCGACTCGGTCAGGACCCTGCCGGAGGAGCCTCCGGCGGGTGCGGCCGAGGCGGAGAGCGAGCCGCAGCCGGAACCGGTCAAGTAGCGGTTCGAAGCGAGCGGTGCCCTGCCGGGAAGCGGCGGGGGGCCGCTCGTTTCGTTTTCGGCCGACCGCCGGTGGGGGCCGTTCGCGCAGTTCCCCGCGCCCCTAAAAGCGGCGCGCCGCCGGTCAGATGTCGTCGGACGGTTTCGCGCCCCTGAAAGCGGCGCGCCGCCGGTCAGATGTCGTCGGACGGTTTCGCGGGTCTGAAAGCGGCGCGCTGCCGGTCAGACGTCGTCGGACGGTTTCGTGGGCCTGAAAGCGTGTTGCCTGCCGGTCAGAGCGGTGGGCCGTCGGTCAGACGTTGTCGAACGGCTTCGCGTATTTGAAGGTGCCTCGCAGGTTCGGGGCGTACGTCGTCAGGGTGCGGATCTGGAAGTACGTGCCCCAGGCCGGGTCGGGCGGCAGGATGCCGAGGTCGGTGCCGGGGCGGAAGCCGAAGCGGCCGTAGTAGGCGGGGCTGCCGAGCAGGGCGACGAGCGGTTCGCCGAGGGCGTCCGCCGCGCCGAGCACCGCGTGCATCAGGGCGAGGCCGGTGCCGAGGCCCTGCGCGTCGGGGCGCACGCCGATCGGGCCGAGTCCGAGGGCGGGTACGCCGTCGATGTGTCCGCGCGTGCAGACGACGTGTCCGACGACCTCGTCCCGCTCGCCCCCGTTGTCGATCGCCACGTACGACAGCTCGGGCAGCCAGCCCTCGCAGGTGCGCAGTGCGTCGAGCAGGGTCGCCTCCACCGGGTCCGGGGTGTCCGGCCCGGCGAAGGCCGCCGCGATCACGGCACGTGCGGCGGATACGTCGGCGGGGGTCTCACGTCGTGTCAGCACCGGGTCAGTGTGGGAGGCGGGGGCGGGGCACCGCAAAGAGATATCCGGCCGCGCGGGCGCCCGTGCCGTCAGCCGCCACGCCGGCCGCCGAGCGCGGTCGTCAGTTCGCCCCGGCGGCGGATGCCCAGCTTGCGGTAGGTGCTGGTCAGATGGGTCTCCACGGTGCGGCGCGCGAGGTGCAGCAGTTCCGCGATCTCCGTGTTCGTCCGGCCGTCGGCGGCCAGCTCGGCTATCCGGCGTTCGCTGCCGGTGAGGGCGCCCGAGCCGGTGAGCGCCGTCGCGGTGCGGCGGGCGCCGCCCTCGCGCAGGGCCTGCTCGGCCGTGGCCCGCAGCCGTACGGCGCCCAGCCGTTCGGCGCGTTCGGCCGCCTCCCGCAGGCAGTCGCGGGCGCGGGCCCGGTCCCCGGCGGCGGTGAGTTGGCGGCCCTGCGCGATCAGTGCGGGGATCAGTTCCGTGTCGAGCGGGACGTCCGCGGAGGCGTCCCGCAGTACGCGTACGGACTGGTCGGCGAGTTCCAGGCCGCGCCGGCCGCCGGTGGCCATGCCGAGGACCCGCAGGGCGCGGCCCACCGGTCGCGGGGTGTTCCACACCTGGGCCAGGCGCAGTTCCTCCTCGGCCAGTTCCAGCGCCTCCCGGGGGCGGCCGAGCTCCAGCCGGCACTCCGCCGAGGCGGTCCGCCAGGGGGTGACGACCGGGCTCACCACGTCACGCGCCGACTGGCGGCGTCCGCATTCGAGGAAGTCGTCGAGGGCGCCCGCCGGGTCTCCGCCGGCGGCCCGCAGCACTCCCCGGGCGTACAGGAACCGGTTCACCTCCCAGGAGTCCTTCGCCTCCCGCAGGTCGAAGCCGCCCGCGAGGCGGCGGGCCTCCACCACTCGGCCGGTCTCGACGAGCGCGACCACGGCGTGGGCCTGGCCGTTGCCGGGGCCCAGCCGGGAGCCGGGCGACGGGCGGGCCTCGGGGCCGGAGAGCAGGCGCGCGTAGTCGCCGCGGGCGGCGGCGATGTCGGCGCGGACGTTCAGCAGGGCGCGGTGCATCGGGTGCAGCAGGGACGGGCGCTGCCGGGCGAGGCCGCGTCCGACGAGCCGCTCGGCCTCTTCGAGTTCGTCGGCCCACTGGGCGACGGCGGCGGCCGTACCCAGCAGGAAGGGCTCCGCGAGCGGTTCGACGGGCTCCGCGAGGAGGGCTCGTACGCGTTTCATGGCGGCGTCCGCCGGGAGCAGGCCCGCCGTGGCCTCGTACCGGACGAGCAGGGCCTGGCCCGCGGTGCCGACCAGGCGCGGTGAGCGGCCCGCGCTCTCCCGCAGCCAGCGGTAGACCTCCTGCCTGATCTCGTGGTCCTGGTCGGAGAGCAGCGCGGAGGCGATCTGCACGGTGCGGGCCAGGTCGGGGTGGCCCGTGAGCTGGGAGTCCAGTGACCGCAGGACGTCGACGGCGGCGCGGGCCTCGCCCCGGCCGGCCAGTGCCGTGCCCAGGGCGACGGCCGCGCGCACCCGGTCCTGCGGGACGCCGGGCAGGCGTACCGCTTCGGCGAGGCGGGGTATGCCGGCCGAGGAGCGGACGGTGGCGTACTCCAGGGAGCCGAGTTCGGTGAGGAGCCGCTGCCGGTGGTCGTCGGGGAGGGGTTCGTCCAGGGCGCGGCGCAGGTAGGGGAGGGCGTCGGCGGTGCGGCCGTCGTGGACGGCGACGGCGGAGGCGTCCAGCAGGACGCCGGTGACCCAGGGCTCGCCGACGGCGTCGGCCCGCAGCAACTGGCCCGCCACGATCTCGGCGCGCTCGCCGCGCCGCAGCATGACCTCGGCGGCCCTGCGGTGCGCGGCGCGGCGCCGGGCCACGGGCCAGCCGCTCAACACCGCGTCCCGCAACAGGGGATGGGCATAGCGGGGCCGCCCGTCGTCCCCGACCCGCAGCACCCCCAGTCGCGTCATGGCGGTCAGCCACCCCACGACCCGGGCGGGGTCGGCATCGGTGACTTCCCCGAGCAGCTCGGCGAGCTCGTGCGTGGCGGCGTCGTCCGGGGGCGGGTCGCCGGGAGCCGTGGCGTCCGGGGCTTCGCCGCTCTCCGAGGGGACGGCGCTTGACGAGCCGTCAGCGGGAGGCCCCTCGTGGGAAGAGCCGTTGATGACGGAGCCGTTGACGGAGGGGCGGGCCGCCTCCGAAGGCCGGGCCCTGCCATCCTCCGGCGGGTCTCCGTGGGCGGAGTCGCCCGCCTCCGGGAAGCCCGTACCGCCGCCGGGCCGGCTCGCGGCGGGCGTGCCTGCCCCTGCGCCTCCGGCACCGGAATCCGCGTCGGCGGGAACAGAAACACCAGCCGGGGCATCGGCCCCGTGCCCCCGTGCCCCGTCCGGGGAACCGGCGTCGGCCGTCCCGCCGTTCGGTGTGTCGAACCGTGTCCGAGGGGGGCGGCCCGGCAACGCGGTGTCCAGTGTGGCCAGGGTTCGGGCCACCTCCGTCGTGGCGGGGCCCGCGCTGTCCAGCCACCAGGAGACCGCGGCCTGGTACGCGCCCGGGTACAGCGCGGCGCTCGCCTTCGGCACCGTGGCCGGAAGAGTGCCGCGCAGGTCGTCCAGCAGGGCGCGCAGCAGCAGCGGGCTGCCCGCGCCCGCCCGTACGCAGTCCTCCACCCACGACCGCGGGACCGTGCCGAAGTCCGAACGGACCAGCTGTGTCGTGGAGTCGACCCCGAGCGGAGACAGAGTGAGCGTGCGCACCAGGGCGGGGGAGAGCGTGTGGGCGAGGCCCGCCGACGGTGCGTCGATGTCGTACTGGCTGCGCTCGGTCGCCACGAGCAACACCGGTAAACGGTCGACCCGTCGGGCCGCGTCGACGAGCCAGCGCCGCGAGGCGTCGTCCGCGAGGTGGACGTCGTCCACGGCCACCAGGAGCGGCGGCCCGGTCGTGAACGACCGCAGCAGCCGCCACAGCCAGGCCCCCCGGGCCCGTTCGTCCGGCACCTCACGGGACTCGGCGAACTCCGCATCCGGGCCCAGCAGTTGACGTACCGCCGAGAAGGGCAGAGCCGTGTCGTCGGGTGAGCAGCGGGCCCGCAGCACCCGCATCCCGGCCGACTCCGCCTGCTCGGCGGCGGCTTCGAGGAGCGCGGAACGGCCCGTACCGGTGGCACCCCGCAGCAGCACCAGACGGCCGGTCCCGGCGCGGGCGCGCGCGGCCTCGGCGGCCACCAGTTCCAGGGTTTGACGACGCTCAAGCAGTGGTACGTACATCCCTGCCTCCCTCGCGGCCGTGGTGCGGCCCACTGAGTGGGACGGCGGAACGGGCGGTTCCCGTTGCGTGAGATGACCCACTGTCATTTGTGCAACGTCGTTTCCGATCCGGTTTCCGATCTCGTGGTGTGTCTCGTGGTGCTCCACGATTGCGCAGGACACACGGCCCCCAGAAGTGTGATGACCGCACGCCCGTCACGGACGCCACAGAGGTGACGGGCTCGTGAACATAGGGGAGTCCGTTGCGCAGCTCATTTGGGACCGCGGCTCCGGGCACGGCAGAGCCCGAGTCCCGAATACCGGTGGCGGTACACGCCTCGGACCCGATCACCCGGGAGGGAGCGCTCAGCCAACTGCGGCAGCACCCGGTGATCGACCTCCGCGAGGAGACCGAGACCGGCCCCGACACCGTCGCCCTGTTGATCAGCGAGACGCTGGACGAGGCCGCGCTGTCCCGGCTGCGCAGACTGGTGCGCAGCGAGGGTGCCCGTGCCGTCCTCGTGGTGAGCATGATCCGCGAGACCGAGCTGCTCGATGTCATCGAGTGCGGGGTCGGCGCCATCGTGTGGCGCCACGAGGCCACCGCGCACCGGCTGGTGCAGGCGGTCGTCGCGGCCTCCCGGGGCGACGGCGATCTGCCCGCCGATCTGCTCGGCCGGCTGATCAGCCAGGTGGGCTCGCTGCACCGCACGGCGAGCAGCCATCCCGGGGCCCCTTCCTCGGGACTCGCACCGCGTGAGGTGGACGTGCTGAGGCTCGTCGCCGAGGGGCTGGACACCGGGGAGATCGCCAGCAAGCTGTCCTACTCCGAACGGACCGTCAAGAACGTGATGCACGGGCTCACCACCCGGCTGCATCTGCGCAACCGGGCGCATGCGGTGGCACATGCCCTCCGCGAAGGCTACATCTGATCGAACGGGCAGTCGTGGACGGACGCGGGGGCAGCACTCTGTGCCCGCCTGTCGTCCCCGGCGTGCCTGCGGAGACGGGGCCTTCGGAGGCACGATCGGTTACGACAGCGGTCGTCGGTCACGACAGCGGTCAATCGGTGACAACAGCGGTCCACGACAGCGGTTGCGGTGTCGCCGCGGAACAGCCGCGCCGGCATCGGTGGCGGTACGGCAGGGCACGGCACGGCAGGGCGGGAGCGCGACGGTGATCCACGAGGTGGACGAGGTCCTCAAGCGGCTGCTCGGGGGCGGTGCGCTGGCCGGGTCCGGCATCGACGTCTCCTTCGAGGCCCCGACCCGCGACTGGGCGGCCCGGCGCAACGCGCCGACCATCAACACGTACTTGTACGACATCCGCGAGGACGTCTCCCGGCGCCAGCGCGGCCACACCGCCGTGCGCGACGACCGCGACATCGTCGTCCGCCGCCGTCAGCCGCCCCGCTGGTTCCGGCTGTCGTACCTGGTCACCGCGTGGACGAAGCAGCCGCTGGACGAACACCGGCTGCTCTCGGCGGCGTTGGCGACCCTGCTGCCGCACGAGCTGATGCCCGCGAGCGAACTGCCGGGCCCGCTCGGCGCGCTGGGCATGTCGATCCCGCTCACGGTGGCCGGGCTGCACACCGAGTCCCGGTCGCTGGCCGAGATCTGGTCCGCGATGGGCGGCGAGCTGAAGCCGTCCCTGGACCTCGTCGTCACCGCGCCCTTCCCGGCCTACCCCGAGTACGACGCCGGTCCCCCGGTCACGGAGGGCGCGGGCGTGCGCATACGCGGCATCGACGGCTCGCTGGAGGGTTCGGAGGAGCGCCGGCACCGGCCACGGCACCTCAAGTCCTCGCCCCTGGGCACCGGGACACGCGCGGACACAGGGCAGCACGACGGCTCCGGCCGGCACGACACCACCGGAGAACCGAAGAAGTGACCGCACACGCCCCGCTCACGTCCGACACGCTCCTGTTCCGGCTGGCCCGACTGCGCGACCGCGTCGGCGAGTTGGTCGACGAGCGCACCGCCCAGGACCCCACGGCGGGCGATCCGCTGCGCGGCCTGTACCTCTCCGACGAGGCCGTACGGCACCTGCTGGGGCCCACGACGCCCTCGTACCCCTCCGCCTTCGAGGACGAGCCGGGCGACCGGGACGCGGACGCAGACGGGGACGGGGACGGGGACGGGCCGGCGTACGAGGGCGGCGGGGCCGACCGGCTGGAACAGCTCGCGGTGCGGCTCGGGCTCACCGAGCTGGACCTGCGGATCCTGCTGATCGCCCTCGCCCCCGACCTGGAGCGCTCCTTCGAGTCGCTGTACGGGTACCTCAACGACGACGTCAGCAGGCGCCGGGCCACCACCGGGCTCGCCCTCGACCTGTGCGGGCTGCCCGTGTACTTCGCCTGGGCACGAGCGCGTTTCCATCCCTCGGCGCCCCTGACCGCGCTCGGCCTGCTGAGCGTCGAGGACCCCGAACGCCCCTTCCTCAGCCGGGCGTTGCGCGTACCCGACCGGCTCATCGCGCATCTGCTCGGCGACGACACCCTCGACCCGGCGCTCGTCGGCCACGTCCACCCGCTGGCGACCGCGGCGCCCTCGCAGGACGACGGGTTCACCGCCAAACTGGCCGCCCGGCTGAGCACCGCGCCCCTGACCGTCTATCTGCGCGAACACCGCGAGGGCGACGGGCTCGCCGGCGCCGCCGCGGCCCTGCGGACCGCCGGGTACGAGGCCCTGCACTTCACGGGCCCCGAGGACCGCGTACCCGAACTCCTGCGTGAGGCGCGGCTGCGCGACGCCGCCGTCGTCGCGTCCGCCCTGCCGGAGAAACCCGGCTCGCTGGTGCGGGCGCTGGCGCACTCCGGGGTGCCCGTGCTGCTCACCGGGTCGCGGCCGTACGACCCGCAGTGGAGCGAGCACGACCCGCTGGTCCTCGACGCGCCCCGGCAGCGGGCCGGCGCGGTGGATGTCTGGTCGGCCGCCCTGCGGCACGAGCCCGGCTTCGACCTCGCCGCCACAGTGGCCCCCTACCGGCTCGGCGGCGACCGCATCCTGCGGGCCGCGCAGGCCGCCCAGACCCTCGCCGTCTTCGACGGCACCCCGGTCACCGCCGCGCATCTGCGGCTCGCCGCACGGCAGCAGTCCGCCTCCGGGCTCGAGCAGCATGCCCGGCGGATCAGGCCCGACGTGGGCTGGGAGGACCTCGTACTGCCCGACAAGCCCCTCGTGCAGCTGCACGAACTGGCCCTGCGCGCCCGCCACCGCGACCAGGTCCTCGGCGACTGGCGGCTCAGCGCCGGCGGCGGCCGGGGCCGCGGTGTCCTCGGCCTCTTCGCGGGCGACTCCGGCACCGGCAAGACCCTGTCGGCCGAGGTCGTCGCCGCCGAACTGGGCCTGGACCTGTACGTGGTGCAGCTCTCCTCGATCGTCGACAAGTTCGTCGGCGAGACCGAGAAGAACCTGGAGCGGATCTTCACCGAGGCCGACCGCACGGACGCGGTGCTGCTCTTCGACGAGGCGGACGCGGTCTTCGGCAAGCGCTCCGAGGTCAAGGACTCCCACGACAAGTACGCCAACATGGAGAGCGCCTACCTGCTCCAGCGCCTGGAGTCCTTCGACGGCATCGCCCTGCTCACCACCAACCTGCGTGCCAACATCGACGAGGCGTTCACCCGCCGCCTCGACCTGGTGATCGACTTCCCGTTCCCCGACCCCGGGCAGCGCCTCGCCCTGTGGCGGCACAGCCTCGCCGCGGTGCCGTGCGAGGAGGGCACCGACCCCTCCGCGGTCGCTGAGGCCTTCGAGCTGGCGGGCGGCTCGATCCGCAGCGCGGTCGTCACCGCCGCCTACGCCGCCGCCGGACGCGGCGCCCCGGTCACGACGGCGGACCTGCGCGAGGGCGCCGAGCGCGAGTACCGCAAGGCGGGCCGGCTGGTCCCCGGAGAGGGCAACTGGTAGTCGCACAGGGGCTCGTGTGACGCCCGGGTGAACTACGGCCGACCCCTCGGTGAGCCGCGGACCTCGATCAGCTGACACCCCATGTGACCTGCCCTTTCTCACCCATCACAGTGGTTACGCTGCCTCTCGGACGGATCCGGAACGGCAGACGTGCGGGGGTGTCCCCGTGGTGGGGACGGCTCACTGTGCGCCGACAGCGGCAGGCGTCGAACGACCAGGACAAGGCGCCCGGGACGGTGCCGAAGTCCTCCGTACCCGGCGGCCCGGAACCGCGCGCGCTGCTCGCGCTGCAGCAGAGCGCGGGGAACGCGGCGGCGTCCAGGGCACTGCACGGCAGGAACCCGCACCGGGCCCGGCTGCTCGGCACCCCGCCCGGTGAGGCCGGGCGGACGGTCGCGGGCCCCTCACGCACCGCGCAGGCACCCGGATCCGCCGGGCTGTCGTCCATCGAGGAACTGCCCGAACACGCCCCCGCCACCCGGCTGCGGTCCGTGCTGCCCAGCATCGCGGAAGGCGAGGAGAGCGCCCCCGAACCGGAGCCGCTCGGCCTGCCGCCGTATCTGCGGGACCTGACCGCGGCCGGGCTGTCCACCGCCCGGCAGCCGACCGGCCACGAGATCGTGGGCACCGCGCTGGCCACCGCCCTCGGGCACTCCGACGGGACCGTCGCCGAGATCAAGGAGGAACTGGCCGGCCGCCCGGAGACCTTCTACGGGCAGGGCCGCGCCTTCTCCGTGGCGGGCCCGAACGGCAAGGACTGGTACGACGTCACCGTCACCATCTCCCCCGCCCCCGAGGACCGGCCCGAGACCTTCGTCTCCGCGGAGGTCCTCAAGGCGCGCGCGAAGACGGCCGGCCGGGCCGGTGACCGGGCGGCGGCGCGGGCCGCGATGGCCCGGGAGGCCGAGGGCGCGGCCACCAAGGTGGACGTCCAGCACAACACCCAGGCCACGGTGGGCCACACCGCGGGCAACTCCGCGAGCCGCGGCGCCGGTCTGACGGCCTTCGGCCTCGCGCCGGTCGTGCCCGGCGTCTGGCTCGGCGGCGCGGTCATGGCGAACGCCCAGCCGTTCCAGTCCGCGCGGGAGTCCCGCACCCAGAAGAGCGTGGCCGAACCGCGCGTCCTGCGCAGCGACAAGGGCTCCGTCGAACTGCTCCGCCAGGTCCGGTACGGCGTACGGATCAAGAAGCAGGACGCCGCCGAGGTGAAGTCGTTCAGCGGCACGGGCACGCTCACCCTGCGCGTCCCCACCGAGCACCTGGTCCCCGCCTCCACGGCCGCGGGCGCGTCCGGCGGTACGCCACCGCGGGCGGCGCGGCTGTCCGCGCGCACCGCACGGAAGGTCGCGCGGGCCGACAGCCTGGCCCCGGTCGCGGTCACCGACACCGCGGCCCCGCACGAGGGCGGCAACGGCCTGTTCGACAAGGTCCGTTCCGTGCTGCACCCCTCGCTGACCTCGCCGGGCGCCCCCGGCCGCGCCCGGCTGTACGACGCCACCTCCCCCACCACCGTCCTGGAGGACATGCCCCGGCTGCTGCGCCAGGAGGTCGTCGGCGAGGATCTGACCGCCAAGGACGGCAGCGCGGTGGGTACGTACCGGATGCGGGCCGCGATCGGTTCGATGACGCCCGCCTGGAAGATCGGCAAGACCCAGCTGCGTACGCATCAGCAGGCGCAGCACTCGGTGACGGACACCGCCGGCAAGGGACGCGGCGGTACGTTCGGTGTGGGCCCCGCCATCGGGGTCGGGGTGCTGGCGAACGCCGCGGCGGTCCGCGCCACGGCCATGCCGACCTTCGGGGCGAAGAGCGCCCGCTTCACCGTGTCCGAGCAGACGGTCTCCAGCCGCCAGGGCGCCGAGGTCCGCGGCGACAAGGTGCTCTACCAGGGCACGGTGGTGCTCACCGTCGAGGGCACCGGACCGCTCTCGCCCGCCATGAAGGCCCGGATGGGCGACCGGACGGCGACCCACTCGATGAACGTGTGGCTGAGCCTGCGGGCCGACGAGGCCCAGGAGCTCGGTCTGCCGCTGCCCTCGGGCGTCGTCGCGGACGAGATGGTCAGGAAACCGAAGGCCACCCCCGCCCAGGGGACGGGCTCCGAGTCCGACCCCGGCCAGGGCAAGGGCAAGGCGCGGGCCTCCGACGTGACCTCCGAGTCCGAGGAGGCCGCACCGGACATCGAGCGCCATCTGCCCTTCGGGGCCATGGGATCGAGCGTCGCGATCAGCCGGCTGGACACCGGCCCGCTGCTCTCGGGCGTCCGGCGGCTGTTCGCCACCGACCCGCAACTGGCCGGGTATCTCCCGGCCTTCGGCGCCGGACGGGAGCCCGGGAAGACGAGCCCGGAGGAGGCCGAGGCGCAGCGGGGCAACTACCGCGAGCTGCTGACCGTCCTGTCGGACACCAACCTGGCCGTCAACAAGGACCAGTTGCTCTCCAGCGGTATCCGCGTACGGATGCGGCGCAAGTCCCGGATGCACGCGCACGACGTGCAGATCAAGGTCACCGGCAGGCTCGACAACACCACGTACGCCGGTGACGTCAAGGACTGGCTCGTCCGCAGCCACGCCGGTGTCACCAGCAACGTCCAGAGCGGGCGCGCCAGTTCGCGGTCGGTGGGCGGCATGGTGCTCGGCCAGTTCCGGATCATCCCCTCCGCGCTGAACGCCTCCGTGCGGGCCGACCGGACGAAGACCGGCGCGCGGCGCGGCCAGGGCGGCCCGACGACCCGCTCGGACATCCTGACCAACGGCTCCGAGGACGCCGCCGCCTTCGACGGCTCCCTGCACCTCGACGTGGACGTCACCATGACGACCCGCGAACGCAAGGCCAAGCGCACCCTGACACCGGGCCTGCCGGGCCGGGACGTGCCCGAGGCGAAGCACATCGGCTCGGTGGAGCTGGAGGACCAGGACGTACGCCTGCTCACCCCGGCCGGGTTCACCATGGACACCGACGAGAAGCAGAAGCTGGACGCCTCCGTCGCGGCCCGGACGGCCGGGCACGGGCCGCCGCGGCGGACCTTCGCCGCCGAGGGCATCGGCGACCTCGCGGGCATGGAACCGCGGGCGATGGCCTCGCGGCGGGTACGGGACTGGACGCTGGTGGAGACCCTCGGCGACGGGCAGCCCATCCGGGACCTCGCGTTCGAGCTGCTGGCCGGGGCCGCCGCCCGCAACAGGACACTGCGCGAGGACAAGGCCCTGGCCACCGAGGGCCTGGCGCCGCGGCTCGCCATCGAGGAGCGGTTCAGTCCGCAGGCCGTCACCGCGGCACTGCGGCAGGCCGTGTCCTCCGGCTGGGTCGTGAAGAACCTGCGTTACCCGCGCCGGACCGCCGGGCTCACCGGCGCGGTGGGTACGCGGTTCGCGCTGGCCAACCCGAAGGTCGTGCACCGGGCCACGGGGCCCGGCACGGAGAGCTTCGTCCTCGGCGGCCACCAGGCCACCGGGCAGGAGTCCGAGAGTACGAGCACATCGGTGCAGGCCGGAGCCGTGGGCATGCAGAACGGCGCCGAATGGCGGGCCGGTGAGGGCGTCTCGGCGGGCCGCACCCTCAGTGAGGGCTCGTCCACGGCGTCGACGCTGGCCGGCACGGTCGAGCGCAACGCCCACACCTCACGCACCCAGCCCCTCTATCTGGTCCACTGCGATCTGGTGGTCCGGATGGTCGCCGAGGTCGGGGTCACCGGCGGCGGCCCGTACGTGTCGAAGTCCGAGCGGAGTCTGCCGGGAGCGGCGGCCGTGTGGCTCACCGCGGACCAGCTGAGGGCGTCGAAGCTGCGCGTACCGGGCGAGAGGACTGCGGAGGAGGCACCGGAGAAATCGGCGGCGAAGGCGAAGCCGAAGACTCAGGGTAAGGCGCAGGAGAAGGGGGCGGACAAGGCCGCCGGGAAGGCCGCGGGGAAGGTGGCTGCCGGCGACGGGCGGGACGAGCAGGGCGGCCGGGAGAGCGGCGCCCCGGCCCCGCAGCCCCAGCTGTCCCGGGACCTCCCCCTCGGCTTCGGCGCGATCGAGAACCTGCCCGACTTCGTCCCCCTCCTGGAACAGCTCCGCGGCAGCCTCGGCCGCCGGGACAAGAGCCTGGCCGAGAGCCTGCTGCCCAGGCAGCAGCTCAAGGACCGCAACGACAACGTGCAGCGGTTGCTGCGGATCCTCGACAAGGACGGGGCCGCCGGGCTGCTCTCCGGCGCCATGGACGGCGGCGTCACCGTGGAACTGCTGGACGGGCGCAGGACGCCGTACCGGGCGGTGTTCAAGGTCAGCCGCAACGGGCCTGGCACCCAGGCCGAGACGCTGGACCAGGGCCCCGGGGACATGGAGTACATCACCTCGGCCTCGGCGCAGCGGGCGAACGGCCGGGAGAAGGCGGACGCGCGCGGGGTCGAGGCCGTCTTCGCCGGGGCCGCGAAGCCCGAGAACGGCGGCGGCCAGCTGAAGAACGTCGGCGGCGCGGCCGGGCTCGGCCTCGGCTACAGCGACGCGAAGAAGACCGCGTCCGTCGGCCGTGCCCAGCTGGGGATCAAGACCGTCGCCGAGGCCTCGGCGCGCTCGGTGCGCATGAACGTCCCGATCACGGCGTCGCTCGAACTGCACTCGTCCAAGGGCCGACTGGGGCTGGCGCAGCTGAGCGGCCAGCAGCTGACCCACCGCATCCTGCAGAACGACCTCACGGCCCTGAACCGGCTGCAGCCGGTCCGGCAGGATCAGCAGGATCAGCAGGATCAGCAGCAAGGGCAGCAGGGTGCGGGGCGGCCGGTTCCGCCCGGCCGTGAGGACGCCCGTGCCGACCGGACGGGGCCCTGGCACGACGGCGGGGTGGCCCTGCCGATGGAGGCGCAGGTCAACGGCTTCCAGGGCGCGCCGGACATCCGGAAACTGATCGACGACACGGTACGGGAGGCGGGCGGCAGCAAGCGGTACGGCAAGCAGGGCGACGCCGCCGCCCACGTCCAGCGCGAGGCGGTGTCCACGGAATGGCTCATCTCGGCGCTGCCGCTGCTGACCTCCGCGGGGGTGGACCTGCCGCCCGTGCACGCGAGCGGTCTGCGGGGCCAGGACCTGCGTACCTCGCTGCACGCGCGGCTGCGCGGCGGGCGGGTGCTGGGGGTCGGCGACAAGATGACGTTCGAGACGGTGGCGCAGAGCGGACTGGACGCGCCGCGGCCCACCGGGGTGGACAGCCAGCAGTCGGCCGAGCATGCGAAGTCTGCGCGGGGGATCGTCGGGGCGGGGGTGCTGAACGCCACGGAGTTCCGGATGAACCAGCTGCTCGGCAACGTCGACGGGGCCGGCAGCGCGGCCGACGCGCATGCGAACGCGGCCGGGTCGATGCCGTTGCACAAGCCGAAGTTCGAGTCGGTGCTGGTGCAGTTCACGCTCGACGTGCGGGTGGTGGCGCGGGTCTCGGAACGCGGGCCGGGTGGGCGGCGGTCGGTCGGCGTACGGGAGTTCACGCTCCCGCGGCCGGTGGTGGTCCGGATGCCGGCGCCGGCGGTCCGCCGCATGCTCCGGGACCCGGCCAACGCGTCCAAACTGGCGGATCCACAGTCCCACTTGACAGAAAAAAAGGCGAACACGGCAGCAACGGCTTGATCGGATCCGCGCCCCGGTGGGGGCCGTTCGCGCAGTTCCCCGCGCCCCTCAAAGACAAAAGATTGGGCAGTTCCCCGCGCCCCTTCAGGGGCGCGGGGAACTGCGCAATCCTTGAGGCCAGCCCCCCACCGGGGCGCAGGCAGCCGACTACACCGTGAACTTGACCGCTTCCAGCCAGCGGTCGTTCTCCAGGGAGCCGCCGAAGATGAACCCTTCACCCTCGCCCGGCTTGTCGCAGCCGAGCCCCAGCCAACCCCCGTCATGCACGTGCGCGTTCTGGCACACGGCCCCACCCCCGTTGTCGACGTTGATGGTGAACCCCAGCAGATTCGGCGCGTCCTTCTTCGTACTGCCGATGTAGTTGTCGATCCCGTCGGCCGCACCCGACCAGGGCGCGATGTAGTGCCCCTGCCCGTTCGTCGTCGCGGGGTCGTTGACGAATGCCGCGCTGGCCGTCCCCTTGATCCCCGACACGGCGATGTTGAGGCTCTTCAGCGGCGTGTTCTCCCCGACGGTGCCCGCCGTCTCGCCGTCGCAGACCGCTTCCGTCCAGCCTTCGTCCTTCACGAAGGCCCGGTAGCAGATGTGCTTCTTGTCGGGTTCCTCCGCGGCCAGTTCCTGGACGGCGGTCGCCGCGGTCCGCTCCGGGGCCTTGGTCTCCTTGTCCTCGTCGGAACCACCGCCTCCGGCTCCGGCCGCCGCCCCGCCCGCGGCCTGTGTCGGCGCGGCGGCCGGCGGCGTCGTGGGGGCGACGGTGGGTGTGGTCGGGATGGGCGGAGACGCGGTGGGGCTGCTGGGCGGCAGTGTGCTGATGCCGGCTTCCTGCAGCTTCTCCGTGGCCGTACTGCGCACCTGCGGCTTGTAGGCGATCCACAGCATCACGAAGGTGATCGCGAGCGCCATGAAGACACCGAGGAAGGTGGCGAGCCAGCGCGGCAGGAAGCCTTTCTGGACGTACGTGCCCTGCACGTCCAGCGGGTCCACCCCGGACCGTTGGACGGCGAGGGTGTAGGGCCGGTCCTCCTTGGATCCGAACCAGATGATCTGGCGGGGCTTGAGCGTCGTCTTCACGAACGCCGCACGCCCCGGCTCGATCTGCACGTTCGACGGATGGATGTCGTACGACAGGTGATCGCCGTTGTCGGTGCCGCTCACCGACGCGGTGAGCTTCGTGTTGCCCAGGTTGTCCACGGCCAGCTTCGGACGCCCGCGGAAGCGGCCCTTCACGGTCGGCGGCACCAACTCCGCCCGCACCTCCGTGAACGGAGTGATCGTCAGATTCCCCTCGGGAACCGTCGTCGCCTCCGGATGCTCCGTCGGCGTGATCCGGACCGCGTACGCATTGGGTCCCGCCGTCGCGTCCGGCGTCCGCGGCGGCGCGAACGCGATGTCCACCGAACCCGTCGTCCCCGGATAGAGCCGCAATACCTGCGGCTCCACCCTCGCCCACGGCGCCAGCGGACCGACCGCCTCGAAGCGGTACTCGTCCACCACGTCACCGGTGTTACGCAGACGCAGCCGCACCGTCGTACTGCCACCCGGGTCCACGGTCGCGGAGGCGGGCTCCAAGGAAGTCCAAAGGCTCACTCTGGGAACTTAAACGCCGATCCCGTGCCGAGTCAGGAAGCAGCGGGGCAGGATGCGTGCCCGAACAGGCTGCACCAACTGCCCCGGTTCTCAGCCTCTGTTGGGATGAATGACCAGCCACTCCTGGTCATCGGCGTTGGAGCAGTGATACAGCGTCAGGTTCGTGTCGACGGTGCCGGTGCTGAACCCGGCCACGTCCAGGCACTTGTTGTTGCTGGCGAAGTTGCGGATCCAGTAGGCGCCGCTCTCCTGCTTGTCGATCCACCACAGGTCGTTGTCGGCCGTCGTGCCGTCGCACGGGGACTCGTATATCCCCACCTGCACGGGCTGGGCCCCGGCGTTCGGCAGGTCCATGCAGAGCTGGTCCTTGACGTTGCGGATCACGAAGAGGGCGGAACCGCCGGGTCCCCCCTTCGGCTGGCGCACCTCCAGGTTCCAGAGCTGGTTGTCCTCGTCCGTGTTCTCGGTGCAGGGGGCCTGCTGCACGCGGCCGGTCGCCTTGCCCTTCTCGCGGCCCGGGAGGTCGGCGCACATCTTGGTGGTCGGGTTCCGCAGGAGGATCTCGGTCGCGGGGACGACGCTCTTCGGCTTCGGCTTCGGGGACGGGTTTCCCCCGCCACCGCCGCCACCGCCGCCACCGCTGTCACCTGACGCCGTCGGAGCGGCGGGCTCGGAGGCCACCGGTTCGACCGACGGGGCCTTGGGCGCCTCGGGGGTCAGCGAGGGGGAGGGTGCCAGCGTGCTGATGCCGGCTTCCTGCAGCTTCTCCGTGGCGGAGCTGCGGACGCTGGGCTTGTAGGCGATCCACAGCATCACGAAGGTGATGGCGAGCGCCATGAAGATGCCGAGGAAGGTCGCGAGCCAGCGCGGCAGGAAGCCTTTCTGGACGTACGTGCCTTCGACGTCCAGCGGGTCCACCCCGGACCGTTGCACGGCCAACGTGTAGGGCCGGGACTCCTTCGACCCGAACCAGATGATCTGCCTCGGCTTCAGGGTCGTCTTCACGAACGCCGCACGGCCCGGCTCGATCTGCACGTTCGAGGGGTAGATGTCGTACGACAGGTGATCGCCGTTGTCGGTGCCGCTGACGGACGCGGTGAGCTTCGTGTTGCCCAGGTTGTCCACGGCCAGCTTCGGACGCCCCCGGAAACGGCCCTTCACGGTCGGCGGCACCAACTCCGCCCGCACCTCCGTGAACGGAGTGATCGTCAGATTCCCCTCGGGAACCGTCGTCGCCTCCGGATGCTCCGTCGGCGTGATCCGGACCGCGTACGGATTAGGTCCTGCCGTCGCATCGGGCGTCCGCGGCGGCGCGAACGCGATGTCCACCGAACCCGTCGTCCCCGGATAGAGCCGCAGCACCTGCGGCTCCACCCTCGCCCACGGCGCCAGCGGACCGACCGCCTCGAAGCGGTACTCGTCCACCACGTCACCGGTGTTACGCAGACGCAGCCGCACCGTCGTACTGCCACCCGGGTCCACGGTCGCGGAGGCGGGTTCCAGAGAAGTCCAAAGGCTCACACAAGGACGCTAGCCATCGGACGGGCCGCGGGCAGCGGACCCAGGTGCACGCCCTGTTGCCCGAAAGGCCCACAGCCGGGGCCGTCAGCTCCTGGGGATCGGCGAACCGGTCGCCGTCATCACGAAGTGCGCGTAGGAATCGGCGTTCATCAGTGCGCGCCGGCCCATGGCGTACCAGTTCTGCTGCCTCTGCGGACGCTGTGTCTCGTTGTCACCCGTGTAGGTGGCCGGGTCGCGGGCGACCCGCTTGCCGAGCATCGCGGCGTCGTGCGTGGCGGCGGTGGCCGGGTCGAGGACCGTCGCCAGGCCCGCCTGCGCGGCGTCCTCCGACAACTCGTGGTCGTACGAGCTGTACTGGTAGTCCAGGGTTCCGGCGAAGCGGTGCGTGGCCTCGTGGATGACGTACCAGGCCACCTCGCCCTCCTCGCGGAGGTTGATCGGGCCGGTGCGCCCCGCGTCCATGGACGGCAGTTCTTCGCTCTTCATGTGGTCCGGATTCATCCGGGACATGTAGTCCTTGGTGCTCGGGGCGACCCACCCGGCCGCGCCGGACGCGGCGGCCCCCTTGGCAGTCGTGTCGAACATCGACGGCTGCCCGACCAGCGCGATCTGCGCACCCTGGGAGTTCAGGCCCACCTGCACGCGTCGCAGCACCTCGGAGATACGCGGCACGAGCTCGCCGATCTGCTGCGGGGTCGCCGTCTGGAAGAGAGGGAACGCGGACTTCAGCGCCTGCAGCAGCAGGCCGCTCGGCGCGCCGCCCGCCGAGCTGAGCAGGGCCTGGGCGGCGGCCATCTTCTCCTGCGCCTCGACCACCGCCTTGCGGGTCCTGTTCTCGCGCTGCGGGTACTTGTGGTCGGCGATGGTCCCGCGCTTGGTGATGCCGACGGCCCCGCTGCTGTGGAGTTGCCGGGTGACGTCGTCGTACTTGTCGCCGTGCCGCAGGGAGGTGGAGTCGACCTGCAGGTCGGCGGTGGTCCTGGTCTGGCCGTTGCTGTCGAACCACGTGCCCGAGTCCTGCCCCAGGGCGTGGTGCGTCCGGGTGCTGCCGTTGAACGTCCAGATCGCGCGCTGGACCGCGTGCCCGCCGGAGGCGTGCCTCGCGCCGGACTCCTCGGTGGCGTTCTCGGCAGAGGCCGCGCGCTGCACCGGCGGCGGGCCGCTTCTCGCCTGTGCCTCGATCGCCTCCGCGCGCTTCTCGCCCCAGTCGCCCTGGCTGGAGACCTTCAGGCCCGAGCCGTTGTCGGCGCCCGGGACCGCGCCCCGGCGCTGGTCCTTGACGTGCTGAAGCTCGTGGATGAGGGTCGGCTTGTCCTTGCCGTCCCAGACGACGTTCTCGCCGGCGGTGTACGCGCGGGCACCGATCGCCTTGGCGGACTGCAGGGCGACCGTGTCCGTGTGGAGCTTCACGGAGCTGAAGTCCTCGCCCTGGAACCAGCTCGCCGTCTCCTTGAGCAGCGAGCCGTTCATCCGGCTGCCCGGGGACTTCACGACCTGGTCCACCAGCTCGCGCTGTTCGTCCGGGGTGTGCCCGCAGCCCGCGCTGTGCTGGTGCTGCCTGCGCTGCACGGCCCGGGTCACCGCCGCGTTGCCCGCCGCGCTCTGCAGCGCCTGGATCCGGTCCGCGGTGGTGCCCCGCTCCGTCGTCGGGCGGACCTTGGCCTGATCACCACCGGCCTTCTCGGCCCCGGCTTCCTGCGCGCGCATGACGTTCCCCTCCACGGCTGCTCCTCCAGCAGTACCCGAACGGGCCCCGCGCGGGGAGAGCGGTACGGGCACCCGTGGGGGCAGGGCGGCAGGATCGGAGGGCACCCGGAGGCCTCATGGTGCCCTTGCGGGCAGGGAGTTTGCCCCCGATCAGGTACTGCAGGACGTTTCAACGAACGCCCGCGCGCGTGAGAGTCGGGGGTAGACCTGTCTCGTACCCCGAGGAGAGCAGAGCATGCCGTCCTACCTGTCGCCCGGCGTTTACGTCGAGGAGGTGGCCAGCGGCTCGCGTCCCATCGAGGGAGTGGGCACGTCGGTGGCGGCCTTCGTGGGGCTCGCCCCGCACGGCCCGTTGAACGAGCCGACGCTGGTGACCAACTGGTCGCAGTACGTCGCGGCCTTCGGTGCCTTCACCGACGGCTACTACCTCGCGCACTCCGTGTACGGGTTCTTCAACAACGGCGGCAGCGCCGCGTACGTCGTACGCGTCGGTGGCGCGGCCGACGGCACCGCCGCGAACGGCGCGTCCGCGAACGGCGCCCCGGCGGCCGTCTCCGGCTCCGCCGCCCCCGCCGCGCTCACCGCCGGCGAGCCGAAGCAGCTGGGCACCTTCAGCGTGACCGCGGTCGCGGGCGGCTCGCTCAGCGTCGAGGTCGCGGACCCCGAGGGCGAAGGCCCCGCCGAGCGCTTCAAGCTGATCGTCAAGGACGGCGACAAGCCCGTCGAGTCCTTCGACGTGACCGCCAAGAAGGGCGGCCGCAACTACGTCGTCACGCAGGTGAAGGAGCGCTCCAAGCTCATCACCGTGCAGGAGGCGGCGCCCACCGCGCAGCTGGCGCGCCCCGACAACCAGACCGTGGCCCTGGCCGCCCCGTCGGCCGCGTCCACCTCCCCCGCCGTTCCGGCCGGGTCGGAGGACTCGCACCCGGGCCCGGCCCAGTACCTCGGCGACTCCGCCGACCGCACCGGCTTCGGCGGCCTGGAGGCCGTGGACGAGATCTCCATGGTCGCCGTCCCCGACCTGATGGCCGCCTACCAGCGCGGCGCGATCGACCTGGAGGCCGTGAAGGCCGTCCAGCTCGGTCTCATCGCGCACTGCGAGCTGATGGGCGACCGCGTCGCGGTCATCGACCCGCCGCCCAGCCTGAACGCCCGTGAGATCCGTGTCTGGCGTCAGGAGACCGCCGGTTACGACTCCAAGTACGCGGCCCTGTACTACCCCTGGGTGAAGGTCTTCGACCCAGCGAGCGGCCAGTCCCGGCTGACCCCGCCGAGCGGTCACGTCGCCGGCATCTGGGCCCGCAACGACTTCGAGCGCGGTGTGCACAAGGCGCCCGCCAACGAGGTCGTCCGCGGCGCGGTGGACCTGGAGCTGCAGATCACCCGCGGCGAGCAGGACCTGCTCAACCCCATCGGCGTCAACTGCATCCGCGCCTTCCCGGGCCGCGGCATCCGCGTCTGGGGCGCCCGCACCATGTCCTCGGACCCGGCCTGGCGCTACCTGAACGTCCGCCGGTACTTCAACTACCTGGAGGAGTCGATCCTGCTCGGCACCCAGTGGGTGGTGTTCGAGCCGAACGACCACAACCTGTGGGCCCGGATCCGGCGCAACGTCTCGGCGTTCCTCGTCAACGAGTGGCGCAGCGGCGCCCTCTTCGGCCAGCGGCCGGAAGAGGCGTTCTACGTCAAGTGCGACGAGGAGACCAACACCCCGGAGTCGGTCGACCTGGGCCGCGTGATCTGCGAGATCGGCATCGCGCCCGTCAAGCCCGCCGAGTTCGTGATCTTCCGCCTGGCCCAGTTCTCCAGCGGCAGCGGTGAGCTGGAGGAGTAGGCACCGCCCACTCCTTAGCGGCCGCGTGCCTCCCGGCACGCGGCCCCCTGCTCCTCCTCGTACGGCACCGACCCGTACGACAACGACAAGAACCCTCAGAAGGACAGAGAACAGATGAGTCTCAGCCCGGGTGACGCTCTCACTTCACATAATTTCGGTCTCCAGATCGACGGCGTCATGGTCGAGTACCTCGCCGAGGTCAACGGCCTCAGCATCGAACAGGACGTCATCAAGCACCTGTCGAACTCGGCGCAGGGCAGGCCCGAGGTCAGCCTCATGCCCGGCGTGCAGAAGGACGGGCAGTGCACGGTCGTGCGCGGTATGACCCAGTCCCCGGCGTTCACGACGTGGATCAACGACTCGATCGCCGGTCAGATGAGCACGGCCCGCAAGAACGCCTCCATCATCATGATGGATTACCAGAACAACCCGGTGAAGCGGTACAACATGCGCAACGCCTGGTGTTCCAAGATCGACGCCAGTGCGCTCAAGGCCGGCGAGGCCTCCGCGCTCACCGAGACCGTGACCATCGTCTTCGAAGAACTGGTCATCGAGTAATGCGCCGTACTGCTGCCAGGGCGGGCGCGGGCCCGGTCGTGGACGCACCGGTGCCGGAGCCGGTGGCGGCGCCGGAGCAGACCCTTGCTCCGGCGCCCGCCGCCGCTCCGGCTCCGGCGCCCGCGCCGGTGGCACAACCGCTGCGCACGGAGTTCCCCTTCGAGCTTCCGCGCGGCTACGTCGACGACGCGGGCACGGTGCACCGGGACGGCGTGATGCGTCTGGCCACCGCCCGGGACGAGTTGATCCCGCTGCGGGACGTCCGTGTCCAGGAGAACCCCGCCTATCTGTCGGTGGTCCTGCTGGGCCGGGTCATCACCCGCCTCGGCACACTGGCGATGGTCCACGACGGCATCGTGGAGAACATGTTCGCCTCGGACCTCGCGTTCCTGCAGGACTTCTACCGGCAGGTCAACGCCGAGGGCCACACCCGCGCCTCCGTGGAGTGCCCCCACTGCTCGGAGCCCTTCGAGGTCGAACTCGGCGGGAGCCGCCTGGGGGAATCGTGACGTACGCGACCGACCGGCTGCACGAGGAGATCGCGTACGTCGCCTACCACTTCCACTGGAGCCAGGAGACGATCCTGGATCTCGAACACCAGGATCGTCGCCGCTACACGGAACAGATCGCGTCCCTGGTGACCCGGGGCGGGGCGGAGGGCTGATCGGTGGGGTTCCTCGACCGACTGAGGGGCGGCGCGGCGGCATCCGCCGCACGTTCCGCTCCCACGGGAGCGCATGCGGATACGGGTACGGGTGCTGGTGCCGTACCCGCTGCGGCCGTTACGGGCACGTCCGACCCGGGCACGGCTGCCGCGGGCACGTCCGCGGGGGCCGGGCCGGTCGCGGTGGTCGGCTGGTCCGCACTGCCGCCGATCCAGCGGGCCGCCCTGGGCCGTACCGGGGTCGCCGACTCCGGGTTCGGCGGCCGGCTGAGCACCTGGCAGAACCCCTCCCTCACCGGGACCCTGTCCCACGCCGTCCTCGACGGGGCGCCGGGCGGGCTGATCAGGAACGCGCTCACCACGTCGGCCGGGCCCGTCTCCGGACTCGAACCGCCGTCGCGCGTCCTGCCGGTGGCGGGGCCCGACGTGCCCGAGGCCGCTCCGGCCCCTGCGGTCGGCGACGCACCACCGGTACAGCGCGCGTCCCTGCCCGTCACGGCGTCCCGCCCGACGGGCCCCCGGGTGACCGCGGTACCTCCCAGGCCCTACCGGCAGAGCCAGCTGACCAGGGCGCCCGCCACGCCCGCAGTACAGCGGCGGGCTCTGCCGGTGGCCCGGCGCGCGGTTTCGACGCCGACGCCGACGCCCGCTCCGGTTCCGGCCCCGGCGCCAACTCCGGCTCCGGCTCCGGCTCCGGCCACGACCGGGGGGCCGGGCGCCGCTTCGTCCGGGCCCGCTTCGTCCGGGCCCAGTTCGGCCGGACCCGTTTCATCCGGCCCCGCCCCGCAGGATTCCGTCCCGTCGGGTCCCGCTTCGGCCGGTCCCGTCCGGTCGGGTCCCGCTCCGTCGCGGCCCGCTTCGTCGGCTCGTGCCTCGTCCGGGCCCGCCTCGCCGGGTCCCGTCCCGTCGACGCCCGCCTCGCCGGGTCCCGTCCCGTCGACGCCCGCTTCGCGGGGTCCCGTCTCGTCGGGTCCCGTGTCGTCGGGTGCTCCGACGGCGGGGGCTCCGAGGTCGGGCTCCACGGCGTCGGGCGCCGCCGGCCCGGGGACGCCCTCCACCAGTGCGGCGGTCGATGTCCAGCGGGCCCCCGCGGCCGGCCCGGTCGGAACACCGGCCCGTACGGGCAGCCCGACCCCGCCCCGTTCCAGCAACTCGGCTCCGGCCGGACCCGTACAGCCCGCGCCCGTGTCGGGCAGCGCTGCGGCTACCGGCTCCAGCAGCCAGGCCGCCGGGGCAACCGGCGGCACGCAGGGCGGTCCCGGTATCCCGGTGACCCGTACCAGCGGACCCGCGGCCACCGTCCAGCGCGCCCCCGCGACCGGCTCGACCCCGACCGCACCCGTGCGGCCCGCGTCCGCACCGGCATCCGGTGACGCCACGGCCACCGGCTCCGGCAGCCGGGCCGCCGGGACCGGTGACACCGGGGCCAATCCCGGTAACCCGGTGACCCGTAGCGACGGACCGGCGGTCGACGTCCAGCGCGCCTCCGCGACCGGCCCGACCGACACACCGGCCCGCACGGGCAACCCGGCTCCGGCCGGACCCGTACAGCCCGCGTCCGCTTCCGCGCCCACGTCGGACAGCGCTACGGCCGGTGGCACGCAGGGCAGTCCCGGTAATCCGGTGACCCGTTCCGGCGGACCGGCCGTCAACGTCCAGCGCGCCCCCGGGACAAGCCCGGCCCCGACCGGACCCGTACGGCCCACATCCGCAGTTGCCTCCGCATCCGCATCCGCGTCCACGACCGGTCCCGGTACGCAGGCCGGTCCCGCCGTCCCGGTCACCCGTACCCATGGGCCCGCGCTCAACGTCCAGCGGGCGAGGGCCGGTTCGCCCGGAACTCCGGCCCGCGCGGACAGCCCGGCTCCGGCCGCTCCCGGCAATCCGGCTCCGGCCGGCCCCGGCAGCGCGGTGACCCGTACCAGCGGACCCGCGCTCAACGTCCAGCGGGCGAAGGCAGATTCGAGCAGCGCGGCGCCCGCACCGGCACCCGCATCGGCACCCGCACCCGCCGCGAACACGCCCTCCGCCGCCGTCGGCCCCGCAACGGCGGTCACCCCCGCTGCGGTCCAGAGGGCAACGGCCGGACCCACCCAGGCGGTAGGGACCCGACAGTCGCCGACCGCTTCCCAGGGTCCCGCTTCCGCCCCCGCCGGTACCGGCGACTCACCCGTCCGCGTCCAGAGGGCGGCAGCAACCCCCAGCCGTACCGCGAGTGCGTCCGCCGGGGCGCCGGTCGGGCCGAGCGGTACGACGGCCCCCGCCAACAGCGCGGCGGCCCATGCCCCTTCGGGCACGGCGCCCGTCGTCCAGCGGGCGGCGGCCGGGCCCACCGAGCACAGGACCCCGTCGGCATCCGGACCCACCGCCGCGAACCCGCCCGTCTCCGGGCAGAGTCGGACCGCCCCGGCCGGATCGGGCCCGTACCCGGTGCAGCGGAGTGCTTCCACCGGCGTACGGCGCATGGGTCTCGGTGCGCCGATGACGGGGAACCCGTCCGTCACCCGCACCCCGGACACGCGCCCCGGCCCGGCCGCCCCGCTCCCCGTCGCCTCGGCCACCCCGCCCACGACCCTGCCGACCGGCCCCGCCGACCGGCAGCACACGGCGGCCGTACCCCCGGCACTCCCGACCCCGACCCCGGCACCGGCCCCAACCTCGGCCCCAGTCACTCCCGCGCCCGCCCCGGTCCAGCGCGCCGCCGCGCCCACAGCGGCCACCGCGCCCGCCGCCCGGCAGCGGCCCCTGCTCGGTGCTCCCCTCTCCGCCCCTCCCGCGGAGGTGAAGCCGCTCACGGGGCCCGCGTCCGCGGCCAGTTCGGCCCCGGCCGGACCTCCTCCCGTGCAGCGTGCCCCCGCACAGGCACCCGCCCCGGCACCCGCACCTGCACCCGCGCCCGCCCCGTCGACCCAACCCCTCCGCCGCCCGGCCGTACCCCTGTCCGCCCCGCGCGCCAACGGCCTCTCCGTACAGCGCGCCACGGCCGCCCCCTCCGCGGTGGTGCCTTCCACCGTGGTCACCAAAGCCGTGCGCAGCGGACAAGCACCGACACCCGCACCGGCACCGGCACCGGCACCGGTAGCGGCACCGACGCCCGCTCCCATGCGTGCCCTCACCCCCGCCCGTGCCCTCGCGCCGGCCCTCACGCCCGCGGCACCCACCGCACACCAGCGCCCCGTGCCCCCGGCCCCCGTGCCACTGCGCCGCCCGGCGTCCGCGCCCGGCCCGTCCGGACCGGCGGTCGTGCAGCGGGCCGTCGCGCCCGGTGCTCCCGCGGGCCGTGCCGTGCCGCTCCTCGCGGCCACGAAGTCCGCTCCCGCCGGGTCGCCCGTCAGGACGGCTCCGCCTGCGCAGCCGCTGACGGTGCCGAAGGCGTACCCGGCACCGACGGCCGTCCAGCGGCAGGCGGTGGCCGCCCCCCGCACGGCCGCGGCACCCGCTCCGGCGGCTCCCGCTCCGCCGCCCCCCACTCCCGTGCCCGCCTCCATTCAGCGGGCCCTGCTGCCGACGTCCGCGAGGACCACCACCGCCGTGTCCGCGGTGACGGCGCGTGGGATTTCGTCGCGCGGCTCGTCCGGTTCGGGCTCCGACGACGATCCACCACCGTACGAGCAGAGCGGCCCCCCGCCCGCGTACACCGCGGTCGCCAAGGGGCAGTTCGACCCCCGCTCCCTGACCGACTTCCAGCTCGACGAGCTCACGCACCGTCTGATCAGCCGGATCACCCGGCTGATCCGCACCGAACTGCGGCTCGACCGGGAGCGGATCGGCAAGCTCCGCGACCCACGTCGCTGAGCGGCCCCGACCGGCCGAGCCCCGCAGCACCCCGCGCCACCCGGCACCACCCCGCATGACCGACGTCCGCAGAAAGGCCGCCCCCGATGCCCCGCGAAGACCCGGGCTCCACCATCTTCTTCACCCTGACCATCGACGGCGAGAGCCTCGGTTACTTCAACGGGTGCGAGGGACTCTCGTCCTCGGTGGAGATCGAGCAACGCCAGGAGGGCGGCAACAACGGGTTCGTCTGGCAGCTCCCGTCCCGGGTCACCTTCTCCAACATCCGGCTGACCCGGCCGCTGACCCCCGACACCACCAAGGTCGCGGCCTGGATCTCGTCCGTGGCCACGGGCATCAAGCGGCCGACCGCGCAGATCGCCGCGCTGCGCGCGGACGGTTCCGAGGTCGCGCACTGGGGGCTGATCGACGTGCTGCCGGTGAGCTGGCAGGGCCCCTCCCTGGACCCGGCCAACCCGAGTGTGGCCACCGAGGTCCTGGAGATCACTCACCACGGGTTCACGGACTGAGGGGCGGGACACCACCATGGCCAAGGGAAGCAAGGGCGCGGGCAAGAGCCTCGTACGCGCCACGATCGCCATCCACGAGCCGCCCGTCGGATCGAGCACCACTCCGGGCGGTCTGATCAAGACGTTCAACTTCGACTTCAACCCCTCGCAGCTGCAGCTGAGCCGGCGCTCCCAGTGGAAGTCCACACCGGCCGCCGCCGTGCGCGACGGCACGGTCCCGGAGTTCATGGGTCCCGAGCCGCGCGAGATGACGGTCGAGATCTTCCTGGACTCGTCCACGAAGCCGACCAGCAACGTCGTGCTGAAGAACGTGGAGTCGCTGCTGGACTGCTGCGAGGTGACGGCCAAGAGCATCGCCGCGAAGCAGCCGTCGCCGCCCTGGGTGGTCTTCCAGTGGGGCTCGTTCTCCACCGCGCGCTTCACCTCGTACGTGAATTCCGTGGACGTCACCTACTCGCTGTTCAGCACGACCGGGGTGCCGATCCGGGCCACCTGCCAGGTGGCGCTGCACGAGATCCCCAGCACGATCAAGGGCCAGAACCCGACCTCGGGCGCGCTCACCGCACAGCGGGTGCACCGGGTCGTCGCGGGCGACTCCCTGCAGTCGCTGGCCTGGCGCGAGTACGGCAACGCGTCCGCCTGGCGCGCGATCGCCGAGGCCAACGGGATCGACAACCCCGCGCACCTGCCCACCGGTGTCGAGCTGGTCCTGCCCGCCGCCGAGGAGGTGCGTCACTGATGGCGAAAACGTCCTTCTCCAACATCATCCACGTCACCATCGACGGCAGGAAGATCCCGCCCGACTACATCAACCTGCTCGTCGCCGGCTGGGCCGACCTCGGCGCGGGCGTGCCCGGCGAGTTCCGGCTCACCTTCCGCGACCCGGACCGGGAAGTGCTCGGCAAGCTGAACATCAGGTTCGGCTCCAAGGTGGTCCTCGCGCCCGTCGCCGACGGCCAGGGCGCGGGAAACCCGCTGATCACCGGTGAGGTCACCGGTATGGAGACCGACTACGACGGCACCGGCACGTTCAGCGTCGTCCGCGGCTACGACCCGGGCCACCGGCTGATGCGGGTGCGCCGGGTGGCCGCGTACCGCAACCAGACCGCCTCCGACATCGCGCGCAAGCTGGCCGCGATGAACGGCGTCGCGATCGGGAAGATCCAGACGACCAAGACGGTCTACGAGTTCATCTCCCAGTCCAATGTGACGGACTGGGACTTTCTCGCGCGGCTCGCCGACGAGAACGAGATGGTGATGTCCCTGGACGCCAAGGGGAAGTTCGAGTTCGCCGAACCGGACCCGGCCTCCAAGGCGCCCCTGTCGACCTCCCCCGAGGACCCGAACCCCCGGGTGCTGCGGGGCCGCGTCGACGTACTGCGCTGCCGGGCCGCCGTCACCGCCGCCGACCAGGTCGACAAGGTCGAGGCGCGCGGCTGGGACATCCCGACCAAGAAGAAGATCGTCGAACTCACCAAGGCGGGCACCTACTCCGGTTTCGCCATCGGGACGACCCCGCAGAAGGCGGCCAACGCCTTCAAGGCCGCCAAGCTGGTCGAGACCGACACCCCGTACGACCGTCGGCCGGAGGTCAAGTTCGCCGCCGCCTCCCTCGCGGACGACCTCACCTCGTCGTTCGCCGAGCTGGAGGTCACGGTGCACGGCAACCCCGTGCTGCGCCCCGGGGTGGCCATCGCGCTCACCGACGTGGGCGTCCCCTTCGAGGGCAAGTACACGGTCACCTCGGTGCGGCACACCTTCGGCGCGGGCAGTCACTACGAGACGCTGGTGACCGTGAGCGGCCGGCAGTGGCGCTCCCTGTTCGGGCTGACGTCCGGCGGCGGCGCGTCGGCGCCCCGGCTGCCGAGTGTGGCCAACGCGCTCGTCACGGACGTACAGGATCCGCTGAAGCAGGGCCGGGTGAAGCTGCAGTTCCCGTGGCTGGACGACGCGTACGTCAGCGACTGGACGCGGACCGTGCAGCTGGGCGGCAAGGCGGGCGGCGGGATCTTCCCGATGGACGTCGGGGACGAGGTGCTGGTCGGCTTCGACCGGGGCGCGCTCGACCACCCCTTCGTCATCGGCGGCCTCTACAACGGCGTCGACAAGCCGACCGTCGTGAAGGACGTGTGGCTGCACGACCCGGTCAAGAAGAAGGCGATCCGGCACACCGTGTCCGACCGGGACGGCAACCGGATGGACCTGCTCAGCCAGCAGACGGGCCTGCGCAAGCAGGGCGTCCGGCTGGCCAGCGGCAACGACAAGCTGATCATCAACCTGGACCGCACCAAGACCGAGATCACCGTGGACAGCAAGGGCGCCGTCAGCATCACGGGCGGCACCTCGGTGTCCATCGACGCGGGCACCGACCTGTCACTGAGCGCCCGGCGCAGCATCAGCATCAAGAGCGGCGGGCCGCTCACCCTCCAGGGCCGCGGGATCGTCAACCTCAAGTCCCTCGGCGGCGCGGTGACCGTGGACGCGGTGGGCGCGCTCAGCCTCAAGGCAGCCGGCGCGGCG
The DNA here is from genome assembly GCF_055584525.1 of Streptomyces sp. NPDC102514. Taxonomy (NCBI): domain Bacteria; kingdom Bacillati; phylum Actinomycetota; class Actinomycetes; order Kitasatosporales; family Streptomycetaceae; genus Streptomyces; species Streptomyces sp. NPDC102514. Next base: position 486,431 of record NZ_JBVJLW010000004.1, on the reverse strand, counting down.
ACGCTCAACGCGGCCGGCACGGTGCAGATCAACAGCGTCGGCCAGGTCGGCATCCGGGCCATCAACCTGGACCTCATGGGCCTGCTGACGGTCAATAAGATCAAGTACCCGTTCGGGTGACGGCCGGGACCGTGACGACCCCGACGCCCCTGACCGACCTGACAGACCTGAGAACCATGACGAAGAGGACGAGAAGGCGGGTGGGTCACTGATGGCCGAGCAGTTCGTCGGATCCGGCTGGGCGTTCCCGCTGCGCATCGGCCCCACCGGGGGCATCGCCATGGTGAGCGGGGAGCGCGAGATCGAGGAGTCCATCCGGCTCGTCCTGTCGACCGCGCCGGGCGAGCGGCCGATGCGCCCCGAGTTCGGCTGCGCCATCCACGACCTGGTGTTCGCCCCGGTCAACGAGGCGACCGCCGGCCGGATCCAGCACGAGGTGTACACGAGCCTCGACCGCTGGGAGCCGCGCATCGAGGTGAGCGACGTCGACGTGACGGCCGGCTCCGACACCGAGCAGGGCGTGCTCTTCATCGACGTCCGCTACTCGATCCGCGGCACCAACAACCCGCGCAGCCTCGTCTTCCCGTTCTACGTCATCCCCTACCACGAGGAACCCGACCTCCCCGGCCCGGGCGACTCCCCTGAAAGCGAACGCTGATGGCACTGCCCTCCCCGAACCTCGACGACCGCCGCTTCCAGCAGTTCGTCGACGACGCCAAGCGCTACATCCAGCAGCGCGCCCCGGAGTGGACCGATCACAACGTCTCCGACCCGGGCGTCACCCTCGTGGAAACGGTCGCCCACATGGCCGACCAGATCGTCTACCGGCTCAACCGGGTGCCGGAGAAGAACCACCTGGCGTTCCTGGACCTGGTGGGCATCACCCTCTTCCCGCCCTCCGCCGCGCGCACGGACGTCACGTTCTGGCTGTCCGCGCCGCAGGACGAGCCGGTACTCCTGCCGGTGGGCACCGAGGTCGCCACCACGCGCACCGAGAGCCAGGAGGCCGCGGTCTTCGCCACCGAGGACGAACTGACCATCGTGCCCTGCACGTTGCGGTACCTCGTGGTCCAGCGCGACGGCGAGCCCGTCACCGACAGGACCGCCGACCTCGCCGAGGGCAAGGACCTGATGTGCTTCACCGAGTCCCCGCGGCCCGGTGACTGCATGCTGATCGGGCTCGACACCGCCGTCCCGCACTGCGCGGTCGCGATGGAGCTGGACAGCCGCGTCGACGGTGTCGGCGTGGACCCGCGGCAGCCCCCGCTGGTGTGGGAGGCGTGGACCGAGGACGGCTGGGTCGTCTGTGAGATCGACCGGGACGGCACCGGTGGTCTCAACCGGCCCGGCGAGGTCGTCCTGCACATCCCGGGCGCGCACACCCTGTCGCGCACCGGCGGCCAGGAGGCCGGCTGGCTGCGCTGCCGCGTCACCGAGCCGCTGCCCGACCAGCCCTTCTACACGACCTCGCCGACGGTGCGTTCCGTGGACGCGTTCACGCTGGGCGGCACCACCACGACCGTGCACGCCGAGACCGTGACCGACGAGGCGCTCGGCGAGTCCACCGGCCTGCCCGGTCAGCGGCTGCGGCTGGCCCACTTCCCCGTGGTGGGCGACACGCCCCCGGTGCTGCTGCAGACCGCCGAGCACGAGGGCTGGACCGACTGGGAGGTCGTCCCGTCGTTCTCGGCGTCCACCCCGCAGGACCGGCACATCACCCTGGACGCGGCGACCGGCGACATCGCCTTCGGCCCGGCGGTACGGGAACCCGACGGCTCCCTGCGCCAGTACGGGGCGGTGGCCCCCAAGGGCTCTGTCATCCGCGCCCGGCGCTACCGCACGGGCGGCGGCCGGGCCGGGAACGTGGCGCGCGGCGCCGTCCAGGTGCTGCGCACCTCCGTCCCGTACGTCTCCGAGGTCGTCAACCGGGAGGCGGCGCGCGGCGGCGTCGACGGCGAGACGGTGGAGGAGGCGAAGACCCGCGCCCCCATCACCCTGCGCGCCCAGGAGCGGGCGGTGACCCTGCGCGACTACGAGGAGCTGGCCCGCCGGGCCGCGCCCGAGACGGCCCGCATCACCTGCCTGGAGGGCGACGAGGGCGAGCACGGGGCGTACGCGGTACGGGTGCTGGTGGTCCCCCAGGCCGTACCGGACCCCGGTGGCCGGCTGCGTTTCGAGCAACTGGTCCCCGGTGACGCGCTGTTGCACCGCATCACCCGGCACCTCGACGAACGGCGCCTGATCGGCACGCGCCTGGCGGTGGGCCCGCCCTTCTACCAGGGCATCACGGTGGTCGCCACGGTGCACGCCTTCCGCGGCACCGACACGGACCGGGTACGCCGTCAGGCGCACGACGCCCTGTACCGGCACCTCGACCCGCTGACCGGCGGCGCCGACGGGCGGGGCTGGCGCTTCGGCCGTCCCGTGCAGTCCGGGGAGGTCTTCGCCGTCCTCCAGCGGGTCCCCGGTGTCGAACTGGTCGACGAGGTCCAGCTCCACCCGGCCGACCCGCTGACCGGCAAGCGCGGCGACCCGACGGACCGCATCGACCTCGACGCCCCGTCCCTGGTCTTCTCCTTCGACCACCGCGTCCGAGTGATCGGAGACCGCGTATGACCCTCCACCGCCCGAGGACCCGGGGCCCGCTCCCGCCCGCCTGCGCGCGCGCGAAGGGAGTCCGGCCGTGAGGGGTTCCATCGACGGGCTGGGTTCCTCCGCGCCCATCGGCATGACACTGCCCGCCGTGTTCGCCGACGACGATCTGGCACAGCGGTTCGTCGGCGGGCTCGACGACGTGCTCGCGCCGATCCACGCCGTCCTCGACAACCTGGACTCCTACTTCACGCCGGCCCTGGCGCCGGTGGACTTCACCCGCTGGCTGGCCGGCTGGGTCGGCGCCGAGACCGACGGCAGCGAGCCCGAGGACCGGCTGCGCGCCGCCGTCGCCGCCGCCGCGTTCCTGCACCGGGTACGGGGCACCAGCCGCGGCCTGTCCGAGGCGGTGCGCCTGGTGTTCGGCGTGGCCCCGGAGATCACCGAGAGCGGCGGCGCCTCCTGGGACGCCCGGCCGCTCGGCCCGGTCCCCGGCGACCGCCGCCCGCGCCTGCACGTCGCTCTACGGCTGCCCGACCCGACCCGCGCGGACGAACACCGCCTCGACAGCCTGGTGGCAGCCGCCCGTCCCGCCCACATGCCCTACACGGTCCAGGTGACCGCCGCCGAAAGGACTCCCGAGAGATGACCAGCCAGAACTCCGGCACGGGACAGGAGCCGGCGCGCAGCTGTGCCGAGTGCGGCACCCGCGCGGAGCCCGGCCAGTCCTTCTGCGATTCCTGCGGCGCGGTGCTCGGCTGGGGCACCGGCCGCAACGCCGCGGCCCCGGTGCCCGCGACGGCCGCCGCCCCCGCGCGGGACTCCGCGACCGGCCGCGGGTCCGACGGCGATCCGGGCGGCACGCCGGGCACCGGTCCGGGCAGTGCTTCGGGCGGCGCACAGGGCAGCGAGCCGGGACGGGACGCGTTCGCCGTGTCCGGTGCCGGTGCGGGGGCGGCCCGCACGGCCCACGACACCCCGGCCGCGGGCCGCACCGCCGGTGACGAGACCCACCAGCGCGCCACCGGCTCCGGTGCCGGGTCCGCCCCGCCCGCGGCCACCCCGCCGAACACCTCGGCTCCGGCCGGTGCGGGCACCGCCATCCCCGAGCAGCGGACCGCGGCGCCGGCCCCCGCGTCCCCGGCCGCGCCGACCGACCCGGCCGCCCCCGACATCTTCTCCGCCCTCACCCCCGGCGCGGCCACCGGCGGCCGCGCGGACGACACGGACACCGAGCCGCGCGTGGGCCTCGGTCACGGCGCCCCGCCCGCGGCCCCCGCTCCCTCCGCCGCCGACACCGCGGGCGAGCGGGCCAGGTCCCTCCTCATCCCCGTGAACGACCCCGAACCCCGGGCTCCCGTCACCCCCGCCGTCGCCCCCGTGCTGCCGGGCGTCCCGCTGGCGGGCCGACCCCAGGTCCGCACCCCGGGCCCCGAGTCCGGCCCGCAGGACGGCCCGCCGTGCCCGTGGTGCTCCACCCCCAACCGGCCCGACCGGCACTTCTGCGCCCGCTGCGCCATGCCCATGGAGGGCGGCCCGCGTCCGCCGGAGCGGCAGACCTGGTGGCGCCGCCTGCTGAACTTCGGCAACGGGGACATCCCGTGGGCGGGCGAACGCCCCCGTCTGCGCCGCGGCTTCGGCCGCATCATGAACTGGGTCGTCGGCGCCGCCGTGATCGGCCTGGTCATCGCGCTGATCGTCAACATCGGCGACGGCATCGACGCGACCCGCGACCACTTCGCCAAGCGCGCCCCGGTCGGCCCGGACAGCTTCAGGGCGTCCCGCTCGTACCCCGGACACAGCCAGAAGCTCGCCTTCGACGGCCTCAGCAACACCTGGTGGGGCCCGGGGGTCTCGCAGGCCGGTGAGGGCGAGTGGATCGAGGCCCGCTTCGACACCCCGACCCGGCTGCTGGACGTGGTGATCACCTCGGGCGTCTCGGCCAAGCAGGAGCACCTCCAGGAGTCGGCCCTCCCGAAGCGCATCGAGGCGCAGATCACGACCGCCGACGGGAAGAAGACCAGCCGGTTCATCACCCTCGACCGGATCGCGGGCGGCCAGGCCCGCAAGTTCCGGGTGGGCGAGGTCCGCGTGGTGCGGTTCATCCTGCGCTCGGCGTACGCAGCCGACGCGAAGAAGCAGGTGTCCATCGCCGAGATCGAGTTCTTCGGCCGCTCGACCACCAGCAGGTCGTGACGAGCGCCACGGTGCCGACAAGGGCTGAAAACGGCCATCCCTGATGACTTATGACCCGCCCCGACCGCATCATGTGCAAGTTGTTGTCTCACGATGCGGTCGGGGTTGACGTGGCCATGGGGAAGAACGGAATACGGGCGGCGGGCGCCGTGGCGGGCTGCGCCCTGCTGCTCGCGGGCTGCGGCGGTCCGGACGGCGGCAGAGCCGGCGCCGCCGACCGCGAGCCCCTGACGGTCGCCAAGGCCCCCGCCCGGATCCCCGTACCGCTGGGCCGGGGCAGCAAGGTCGACAGCGACTTCAACGGCGACGGCCACCGCGACCTCGTACTCAACGATCTCGTGAAGCGCGACACCCACGGGGACGACGCCGGCATCGGGATCGTGTACGGCTCGGCCGACGGACTCGCCCCCGGGGCGCGGCAGTTGCTGAGTCCCACGCAGCACGCGGCCACCACCAAGGGGCAGTTGCCCGCCGTCTTCGACGCGGAGGCGAGCTGCGACCTGGACAAGGACGGCTTCACCGACCTCGTCGTGTCGACCGACCCGCCGTACGACGGTCAGGGACAGCCGCCGGTGCCGCTGCAGATCGTCTTCGGCTCGGCCCGGGGCCTGTCCGGCAAGGCGGTGAAACTGGCGATCCCGGCGCAGGCACGGTTCGGCAACGACTGGCCCGACCAGCCGGTGTGCGGCGACTTCAACGGCGACGGGGCGGCCGACCTCGTCGTGCACGCCTCCGACGGCCGCCTCAGCTATCTGCGCGGCCCCTTCACCCGCAAGGGCGCCCCGAAGGCGGCCGGCGCGCCGCTCGACTCGCCCGGCAACGCCCCGGCGCCGCCCGCCGTGGACGTCGACGGCGACGGCTACGACGACCTGCTGGTGCGTACGGCCGAGGGGTCCGGCACCTCCGCCTCCTCGCTCGTCATGGGCGGACCGACGGGCCCCGCCGGCACCGCGGTCGCCCTCCCGAAGGGCGTCGACGTCGCCTTCGGCCAGTTCGGCAGGGGCAAGGGACTCGACGCGGCGATCGGCACGCTGCGCGCCACGGCCCTGCGGTACGAGGTCCCGGGCACCCTGCGCGCCGAACTCGCCGTCGCCGGTACGGTCCTGGACGCCGGGGACTTCGACGGCGACGGGGTGAGCGAACTGGTCTCCAGCGGCTCGCAGCTGAGAATCCTCAAGGGCCGCTCCGGCGGCCTGTCCACGTCCGGCATGGTGACCGTGCAGCCGCCCGCCGGGGGCACCACGCGGGTCCTGACGGTGGCCGACTTCGACGGCGACAAGCGCGCGGACCTGGTGGTACGCACCTACCGCGGCGACACCGAGGACACGATCGCCGTGTACCCGGGCGCGAAGAAGACCCTGCTCGCACGCAAGCCCGCGCTCACCTTCTCCACATCGGAGTTCCTCGGCGCGGAGGGCTGATGCGCCGCACAGGCCCTCTGCCGGCCGCCGTCGCACTGCTGGCCTTCGGCTGCGGCCTGCTCACGGGCTGCGGTGAGGGCTCCCCCGCCACCCCCACCCCCACGAAGCCGGCCGCCGGAAAACCCTCCAACGACCCCCGCCCCAGCGACTTCAACGGCGACGGTTACGACGACTTCGCGACGGTCCTCACCTCCCGGTCGAAGGACAAGTCCCGGTCCGAGGAGAACCTGGTGGTGGTCTACGGCTCCCGCGACGGCCTGGCCCCGGCCACCGCGAGCCGCACCTCACCCGGCAAAAAGTTCGTGTACTTCACCCCCCTCCTGCGCACCGACCTCGACGGCGACGGCTACACCGACCTGGTCGTCGGCCGCGGCCGGGCCGACTCCCGCCTGACGACCCTCGCCCTCTTCGGCGGCGCCCGCGGCCTGGGCCCCGCCACCGAACTCACCGCCCTGCCGGAGGACTTCCGGCCGCTCGCCGCGGCCGACTTCGACGGCGACGGCTCGACCGACCTGCTCGACGGCGGCCAGCGCGGCACGGGCGACCCCTCCGCGACCGGGCCGGGCTCCGACGGGCTGCTCCTGCACGGCCCCTTCGACCGCAAGGGCACCCCGAAGCGCCGAGCCGCGCTCGACCTCGGCCAGCACGGGTACGCGACCCCCGCCACGGCCACCACCGGCGACTTCGACGCCGACGGGAAGGCGGAGGCGGTGTTCACGTACGCCTTCGACGCGGAGGAGGACGAGAGCGCGCCCGACGATCTGCACACGGTGGGCTACTACGAGGGCGACGAAGCCGGCCTGGTCCGCGACCCGGCGCGCGAGTCGGCCATCACCGAAGCCGTGGAGACCTTCGACGGCCCCCGCACCCCGGCCACCGGCGACGCGGACGGCGACGGCATCGACGACCTGCTGCTGCCCACCCAACTGAAAGTGGCCCCGGCGGACATGCCGGCCGAGGGCGGCGCGCTCACCATCCTGTACGGGGCCAGGTCGGGCCTGGGCGGCGGACGCGAGAAGTCGGTGATCGAGGGCGAGGGCGGCGCGAAACGGCGTATCGACTACGGCAGTTCACCGGCCGCCGGGGACGTGAACGGTGACGGCAGGCCGGACATCGTGGTCAACACCCCGGACTTCCGGCGCCACGACGGCAAGGTCACGCTGCTGCCCGGCGGCCCCGGGGGCGTCCCGTCGGCGGCCGGCGAACAGACCGTCGACGCCGGGACGGACGGCCTCCCCGGCACCCCGAACCCCCACTACTGGAACGCCTTCGACCACCAGCCCCCACTGCTCGACGTGAACGGCGACGCCCACGCCGACGCGGTGGTCTTCGGCCCGCTCTACGAGAAACGCGGGGGCGCGTTCCTGGTCCTACGGGGCACGGACGCCGGCTTCGACCCGAAGAAGGTCCAGCTCTTCACACCGGACGAGGTGGGCGTACCGCTGCGATTGAAGTGACCGGCCCTACCCAGCAGGGCGGTTGTCCAGATGAGCCGCCGATTCCACGCAGCGCCGTTCTCTGCGCCCGGCGCCGATCCGGTCCGTGATCATGTTGATTGCACAGGCGTCGGCGCACGAATGGGTGCTTCATGTGGTGGGAACAAGAGGTCCTTGCGGACACCGACCGGCTGCAGTGGACGTGGACGCCGCTGGAGGGTGTGGGGCCACTTCGGTTCGGGGCGAGCCACGAGGACGTGATCACTGCTCTCGGCACCGCCCGCGTCTCAACCGATGAGGATCAAGAGCACCGCTGGGCGCACTTCTACGGCTTGGGCGTCCGGACCTACTACGACCGGCACGAAGACAGAGGTCTGATGGCAATCGTCATCGACAGCCTCCGCGGGCCCCAGGTCCACTACGACGGCACCGCTTTCACCGGGCGGGCCCCGTCCGAGCTGAACCTGTGGATCGAGCAGATCTCAGAGGTGCGAGAGTGCCGCACGAGTATCCACGGGGAGCCCTACTTCCCCTCTCTCGGACTGGTGCTGCGGTCCACATCGAACGGCGACCACAATCTCAGCCGCCCCGTCTTCACCGACCGGGCATGGACCCAATGCGCACACCCGGAAGAACTTCTCCCGCCGCCATGGGCATGAACAGGGTTGCTGACCGCGGTTGCGCGGGGGGTGCCATGACCCGGCGGGCGCACCCTCTCGCAGGCCTCCTCCGGTGTCCCCGGCACCGCCGAGCCGATGGACTACTTCGGCTCCGACGTCCTCCTCACGGACGTCAACGCCGACTACACGGTCTCAGCGATCTTCGAGGGTGAGGGGGTCGGCGCGGTCACGGCGATGCTGTCCGACGGCACGGACGTCTCCCCGACCGGCGACCGCGGTTTCGGTCCGGGCGCCTTCGACCTGCCGTACACGTACGGCGCGTTCGGCGCGGGCCTCACCGGCTGAGCGCCGTCCGCCGGAGATGACGTATGAGCCCGGCGAGCCCGGCACCGGTGGTTTCCAGTACGGTGCCGGGGTCTTCGCTCTCGCGGAGGAGGAGGGTGCTCCGACCGGCGCCTATCTCCAGGCAGTTGGGGCCCTCCTGATCGCCGGAGAACGAGGACTTCTGCCAGTCGCCGGCCTGTGCCATGTCAGGTTTTCTCATTGGTCCTTGGTCAGTCGGTGGATGAAGTCCCTCGACTCTACGACGCCCAATGCCGACTTCTGCACCTCCACGAAGGACCGCCGATACCGGTCGAGCTGGGCCTCCGCGTCCAAGAAGGTGCCTGCGTGCGCGGCGTCCAAAAGGACCGTGTCCAGCGCTGGAACAGGACCGCCCAGAAGCAGCGTGGCGTAGAGGACCTTGAAGCCGTCCACATCGAACGGCACGACGCGCAGGTCGATTTGAGGGCGCTCGGCCTGCTCCAGGATGTGACGCAACTGCCGTCGGGCCACACCACGGCCGGCCCTCCTGATGCGAAGAGCGGCTTCGTGAATCACCACCTCGTAAACGAAGTCGTCCTGGTCAAGGACCTCCTGGCGCCGCAACCGGAACAGCGTCCTGGCCGCGCGCTGCTCTTCCGCCATCCCCCAGAACGTCTCGCCGTAGAGCGCCTGTACGTGCTCTTCGGTCTGCAACAAGCCGGGGATGCTGACCATCTCGAACGATCTCAAGTAGCTCGCGTGGTACTCCAGTTCAGCCAGATCGACAAAGGCCCGCGGGAGACGACCGCGATACTCCTCCCACCACCCCCGCACCCGCTCGGTCGCCATGACCGCCAGCGCGTCGACGAGTGGGCTGTCCCCAACTCCGTAGTGGCTGGCCAGAAACCGAACGCGCTCCGCGCTCACGCCGACGCGCGCGGACTCCACGTTCGAGAGCTTGCCCTCGTTGATCCCCGTCGCACGGGCGGCTTCCCGAAGTCCCAGCCCTGACCGCTCCCGAAGCTTGCGCAACTCCGCGCCCAAGCGCTCCTGCCTCACCGTAATGACGGTCCTGGCGACCATGCGCCCCTCTTTCCCCATGAGTTGAGGTCACGATAGTGCGGGAGTAGCTTGACCCGGGTCAAGCTACTCCCCTACCTTCAGTGACGACACGAACACTCACTGGAGTGGAAGTGCGGCGCATCGTCGTGCCAGCGGCGGACGCACTGCCGGCCACCACTCCGCCCCCACCCCCACCCCGTACCGGGAGCCCCCATGCCCACACCCGTGCCCGCGCCCTGGGAGTACACCCTCTACATCCCCCACGACCCCCGAGCCGTGGGCATCTGCCGTCGGGCCCTGCGTGACATCCTGACCAGCCATCACCTCCCCGCCCTCGTCGAGCCCGCGGAGCTGCTCGCCTCCGAGCTGCTCGGGAACGCCATCCGGCACACCAAGGGCCCCGCCGCCCTCAAGCTCAGACGGTCGGGGCCCACCCTCCGTCTCGGCGCCTGGGACACGGACCCGACCCCGCCCGGCACCAAGCCGCAGGACGACGAGTCGGGCGAGGGCAGGGGCCTGCACCTCGTGGACGCGTACGCCGACGACTGGGGCTGGTTCCAGGTCAACGGCACGGCGGGCAAATACGTCTGGTGCGAACTGGGCGCCCATTGAGGGGCGCGGGGAACGGCTCAGCCTTTCGCCTTTGCCCTTAGGGGCGCGGGGAACTGCGCGGCCCGCCCCCACCGGCCCGCAGATCACCGTCACGCCCGCACAACCCCACCCCTACTCCAGGTGTCACACAGGTGAACTCATCGGATCCACCTGATTCGGCCACCCGGCCACCCCTTTACGGCCAGCCACCCCACCCCCTGGAGGCCCCCGTGCGCATACGGACGTACGCCACCCTCGCCGTCACCGTCGCCGCAGCGGCCACCTCGGCCCTCACCCTCACCCCCGCGGCAGCGGCAACCGCTGCCGTGCCCCAACCCTCCCCCTCCACCAGCGACTTCAACGGCGACGGCTACGCCGACCTGGCCGTCGGCGTGCCGGACGGTGCCGTCGCCGGCAAGGCGAGAGCCGGGTACGTCAACATCCTGTGGGGCGGCAGGAAGGGCATCGGCGCCCACGGCGGCATCCGCATCACCCAGGCCACCCCCGAAGTACCCGGCACCCCCGAGGCCGGCGACCGCTTCGGCGCCTCCGTGCTCCTGGAGGACCTCAACGGCGACGGCATCGCGGAACTCCTCGCCGGCGCCCCCGGCGAGGACATCACCGGGCGCGGCACGGACGCCGGCGTGGTCGTCGTGGTGGGCGGCGCGAAGGGCGGCCCCGGCCCCGGCGCCAACGTCACCACCGGCCCCGCCGCCTCCGCCGCGTACGGACAGTCGGTCGCCGCGGCCGACCTGACCGGCGACGGCAGCAGGGACATCGTGGTCGGCGGCAGGGACAAGGTGGTCCTGCGCACCGCCGACGGCCTCGCCGCGACCGTGGTCAGCGCCCCCATGGGCGGCCGTGCCCCGGTCCTGACCACCGGCGACTTCACCGGTGACGGCGCCGCGGACCTGGCGGTGGGCTACTGGACGAACGACCCGTTCACCCAGTCCCACGTACGGATCTGGGCCTGGGAGAGGGCCGAGGAGGCCCTGGCCAACGTGTGGAACACCGACAACGCCGGCGTCTCCGCCCTGGCCTCCGGCGACTTCGACGGCGACGGCCACGACGACCTGGTCCTCGGCGAGTGCCGCGAGATCGCCGACGAGAACATCGACGACCCGTGCGGCCCCGAGGAGTACGCGCTGGGCGGCGGCGTCCACATCCACTACGGCGCCGCCTCCGCCGGCTCGTTCGGCTCCCGCAGGCAGACCCTGAACCAGGACACGGTCGGCGTACGGGGCCGCGCCGAGTCCGGCGACCGCTTCGGCGCGGCTCTCGCCGTCGCCGACCTGAACGGCGACGGCCGCGACGACCTCGTCGCGGGCGCTCCCGGCGAGGCGATCGGCACCCGGGCGGACGCGGGCGCCGTCACCGTGCTGTTCGGCATGAAGAACGGTCTGGTCGACGAGTTCGGTGAGGGGACCGCGGTCGCGTACAACCAGGGCACCCCGCGTGTGCCGGGCGCGGCGGAGGCCGGGGACGCCTTCGGCGCGGCCGTCGCGACCGGCGACTACGATCACGACGGCAGGAAGGACCTGGCTGTCGGTTCCCCGGGCGAGAACGTCAACTCCGGTGGCCTGTGGGCGTTCCCGCACGCGAGTGCCGACGGCTCCTACGCCCTGACCCCCGCCCGGCTGGGCCTGCCCGCCCCGACGAGCGCGCTCACCTACGGCAAAACCCTGAGCAGCCTCTGACAAAACATCTGGCACATCCCCTAGGGCACCCCTAGGGGATGTCACAGGTCGGCCGCAAAGCCGGGTCCGATGCCCCGGGCCCGGCACGTGACTCTGCGGGACCAGGTACGTTCGATTACGTGGCTGGATTCAGGATCGGACGCGGCCGGGACAACCGCACGCAGCAGGCGCCTCCGCAACAACAGCGGCAGCAGCCGTACGGACAGCAGGCCCCCCAGGGCGGCCCGTCGTACGGCTATCCCCCCGCGCCCGGGACCAACCCTCAGCAGCCCCAGTACGGCGGTGGCGGCGGCAACGGCCCGCAGCAGTGGCCGCAGGGCGGCGGACACCCCCAGGGGAACGGACACGGTGAGCCGGAGTACTTCGGCGACCCGGGCCACCCCCCGCAGGGCCGTCACCCCCAGGGCCACCAGCCCCGCGGTCACCAGCCGCAGGGCCACGACCCGTACGCGGCCAACCAGCCGGGGCACACGACGGCGTTCTCCGTCGGCGAGGACCCGTACAACCAGGGCGACACCTACCGTGCGGGCAGCACGTCCGCGCCGCCCGTCGGCCCGCCCCTGCACTGGAAGGAACTGCTGAGCGGCGTCGTCATGCGCCCGAACCAGACCTTCCTGCACATGCGCGACTACACGATGTGGGGCCCCGCCCTCATCGTCACGTTCCTCTACGGCCTGCTGGCCGTCTTCGGCTTCGACGGCGCCCGCGCGGACGCCATAAACGCCACCCTGTCGAACGCGGTCCCCATCGTCCTGGTGACGGCGGTCGCGATCGTGCTCAGCGCGTTCATCCTGGGCGTGGTCACCCACACCCTGGCCCGCCAGCTCGGCGGCGACGGCGCCTGGCAGCCCACGGTCGGCCTCTCGATGCTGATCATGTCGCTCACGGACGCGCCGCGGCTGGTCGTCGCGATGTTCGCGAGCGGCGACGCGCCCTTCGTGCGCATCCTGGGCTGGGCGACCTGGGTGGCGGCGGGCGCGCTGTTCACGCTGATGGTCGGCAAGTCGCACGACCTGCCGTGGCCGAAGGCCCTGGGAGCGTCGGCGATCCAGCTGATCGCCCTGCTGTCGATCATCAAGCTGGGCACGTTCTAGCAGCCCCGCACACGCTCTGCGCACGCCCTGCGTGAGGGAGGCCGGCCGCTCGCGGTCCGGCCTCCCGGCATGTCCGGCCCCGAACGGCACGAACGGGTGCCCGGCCCGTCCGGCGGGAGCACCATGGAAGCCATGGACGCTACGAAAGCCATGCACGCCATGCCCGCCACGGACACCGCGGACACCGCGGACACCACGGCCGCGCGCGAAGCCGCTCAGGAGGTCAGCGCACCCGGCCGCGTGGCCGCCCCCGACGAGGGCATCAGCCACGAGGAACTCGCCCTCGCGGCCCGCAACCACGGCCTCCCCCTGGAGGCCCTGCGCTACGACGTGACCCCGCCCGGACTGCACTACATCCTCGTCCACTACGACATACCGGCCGCCGACGCCGACACCTGGACCCTCAGGATCCACGGCCGCGTCCGTACGCCCCTGACCCTGGACCTGGCCGCCCTGCGCGCCCTCCCGCCGGTCACCCACCGCGTGACGATGGAGTGCGCGGGCAACGGCAGGGCCCGGCTCGCCCCCCGCCCCGTGAGCCAGCCCTGGCTGGTCGAGGCGGTCGGCACGGCGGACTGGACGGGCGTACCCCTGCGGACGCTGCTCGCCGAGGTGGGCGTGCGGCCGGACGCCGTCGAGGCGGTCTTCACGGGCGCCGACCACGGCGTGGAACGCGGCGTCGAGCAGGACTACGGCCGCAGTCTGACGGTCCAGGACGCCACCGCCGCCGACCCCGAGGTGCTGGTGGCGTACGAGATGAACGGCGCCCCGCTGCCACCGCAGCACGGCTACCCGGTGCGGCTGATCGTCCCCGGCTGGTACGGCATGGCGCATGTGAAGTGGCTGACCGACATCGAGCTGACCGACGTCCCCTTCACGGGCTTCCAGCAGGCGGTGGCGTACCGCTTCCGCCAGTCCGCCGGCGAGCCCGGCGACCCGGTGACCCGTATCGCCCCGCGCGCGCTGATGATCCCGCCCGGCTTCCCCGACTTCATGTCCCGCACCCGGGTCGTACGCCCCGGTCCCGTGCGGTTGGAGGGGCGGGCCTGGTCGGGCCGCGCACCGGTCACGAAGGTCGAGGTCAGCGCGGACGACGGCGCGTCCTGGCAGGCCGCCGAACTCGCCGCGGCGGACGGTGGTCCATGGTCCTGGCGGCACTGGCACACGCCCTGGACGGCGACCCCCGGCCGCCACGTCCTGACGGCCCGCGCCACGGACGCCGAGGGCACGGCCCAGCCGCTCACCCCGCCGTGGAACCGGGGCGGCTTCGCCAACAACGAGGTCCAGCGGATCCCGGTGGTCTGCCAGTAGCCGGACAGCCGGAGGCGCAGCCGTCACCGCGGCTCAGGCGGCGGCTTCCACCAGGGCGTGCCGGGTGGTGAGCCACACGCTCGCGTCCGACGCGACGCGCGCCTGCCGCGGCCCGCGGAACCCGAGGTGCCGCAGCTGGTCCCCGTGCCGGGCGGACATGGTGACCGCGACGGCGGTGGCGTCCTGCGCGTCGACGGCCCGCAGCCCCGGAGCCAGCAGCCCGTCGACCACCGTACGGTCCCAGGCCTCCGTCTCGTCCGGAGCGCAGACGGCGATCAGCGTCCAGTACGGCGTGGACCGGTCGGGCCCGGCCGCCGTCAGCACGGTCGACAGGAACGGGTGCTGCGGCAGGCAGAAGGCGGGCTCGGCGGCGGAACGGCCGGTGGGGAGTTCACGGGAGAGCACGCTCCTGAGGTGCGGGCCGGGAGGATCGGTGCCGGTTCCGGGCGGCAGCCAGATCGCGGCGGCCAGCAGCGTGCCGTCGTCGTCCCGCTCGGCCACCCACACCTGCCCCTTCTCCAGGGCGTGATGGGCCAGCACGAGCCGCATGGCGCGCTGAGCCTGCTCCGAGTACCCGGCGGAGCTCTGCGTGATCAACCGCGCCACGGCGGGTACGTCGACGAGTCCGGCGGCGCGCACGGCGGCCCGTACGGGGATCTCAAGAGTGGTCATGGTCATTTTCTACGTTCACTACCTTTCAGAGAGCGGCCCGGCTCATGCCGGTGAGATTGACAATGCCGGTCAGTTTGCCGACACCTTCGGCCCCTGCCGCCTGGACATCCTGGATGTGGGCCTTCTGCTCCACTCCGGTCCGCGGCAGGCTGAGCAGGACGACTCCGCGGGCGGCGGCTGCGGCCCCGACCAGGGCCAGCAGCCCTCCGAACCCGCCGAATCCTCCGTACTGCACGCCCTCGCCGAGCAGGGTGACGCCGATCGCGGACGCGGCGACGGGGTTGACCAGGGTGAGCACGGCGAGCGGCCCGCCGAGACCGCTGCGGTACGCCCTCTGCGAGAGCAGCACCCCGGCAATGGCGAACCCCACGGTCAGGACGGCCACCGCCGCGAGGCTCCAGCCCGGCGCGGACCCGACGGCGAGCTTCTGCGCGAGCGTCGAGCCCACCCCGGAGGCGATACCCGAGGCCGCCGCGAAGGCGAGACCGCCGCCCGGGGTGGCGGCCCGGCCTGCGCCGCGACCCGAGCCGCCGAGACGGACGAGCGCCACGACCGCACCGGCGGCGGCGAGCGAGACAAGGAGCACTTCCCCCGTCCCCAGCGTGTCGACGGGCGCGCCGCCGGACGCGGTGGCGGCGAGCAGCGCGACGAGCCCGACAAGGGTGAAGACCATCCCGCGCCACTGCCTGCCGGAGGTCCGACGGCGGGTGACCAGCGACCCGAGGGGCACCGCCACCACCAGGCTCAGCGCGCCGAGCGGCTGTACGAGGGTCAGCGGCCCGTACCGCAGGGCCACCACGTGCAGCAGCGCCCCGCCGCCGTTCAGGGCGACGGATCCCCACCAGGCCGGGCGGGTCAGCGTGGACCGCAGACTCGCGGTTCCGGCGGCGGTCCGTTCCTGGACCACGGCGGCGGTGGCGTAACAGACGGCGGAGACGAGGGAGAGGCCGACGGCCAGCAGTACTGCCACGGTGCCCCTCCTTCGTCTCCAGGTCAATTCCCGAGTCGATCGATACGAAACGGTTTCGTACACACAAACTACGGAAGCCGGAAGCGAAACGCAAGCGTTTCTTTAGAGGGTGTGCCACCCGACCGAAGCGGGCACGGACTGTCGGGTCCGGCAAGGTACGACGTTCCTAACGTGGAGGACGCAAAGGAAGGAGGCCGAGTTGCTGGAGCGACTGAACGAGGCTCTGGAGCACATCGAGTCGCGTCTCGACCAGCAGGTCGAGGTGACCGAACTGGCACGGATCGCGATGACGTCGGAGTACCACTTCCGACGGCTGTTCTCCGCGCTGGCGGGGCTCCCGCTGTCCGAGTACATCCGGCGCAGGCGGCTCACCGTGGCGGGCGCCGAGGTGCTGGCCGGGGAGCGGACGCTGCTGGAGATCGCGGTGCGGTACGGCTACGGCTCGGGCGAGGCGTTCGCGCGGGCGTTCCGCGCGGTGCACGGCGTGGGCCCGGGCGAGGCCCGGAACACCGGCGCCACCCTGACCTCCCAGCCCCGGCTGTCCTTCCGTCTGGTCGTCGAGGGGAGCAGCAGCATGCGCTACAGGGTCGTACGGAGAGAGGCGTTCCAGGTGATGGGGAAGAGGATCAGGGTGCCGCTCGTCCACGAGGGGATGAACCCGGAGATCGCGGGGTTCATCCGGGGCCTCGCCCCGGAGACGCTGCAACGGATCACCGCGCTGTCCGGTGAGGAGCCGCGGGGGATCGTGGGGGTGAGCGACAACCTGGACCCGAGCAGGGCGGAGGGAACGGAACTGGACTACTACCACGCGGTGGTGACCGGCACCGGGACGACCGTCCCGGAGGACCTGGACTCCCTCACGGTCCCGCCGGGCACGTGGGCGGTCTTCGAGAGCACGGGCCCGTTCCCGCTGGCACTCCAGCACATGTGGCGGGACGTGTTCACCCAGTGGTTCCCGTCCAACCCGTACCGGAGCAGGCCGGGCCCGGAGATCCTCCGCACCCACCTGTCCGCGGACGGCACGGAGGCGGAAGCGGAACTGTGGATCCCGGTGGAGCGAACGACGGCCTGACGGCTCGACGGCTCGACGGCATTACGGCCTGACTGCGTCACGGCCTGACGGCCTGACGGGGCAGGTGCTCGACCCCTGGACGTCAGGCGTCGAGCACCTGTCCCGCCCGCTTCACGACGGGTTCTTCGACGCTCCACGGGAAGTTGATCCACTCATCGGTGCGCTTCCACACGTACTCGCACTTCACCAGGGACTGCGACTTCTCGTAGATGACCGCGGAGCGCACCTCGGCGACGGCGTCGACGCAGAAGTCGTGCACGAGCTTCAACGTCTTGCCGGTGTCGGCCACGTCGTCCGTGATCAGCACCTTCTTGTCGGAGAAGTCGATGGCGTTGGGGACGGGGGCGAGCATGACCGGCATGTCGAGAGTGGTCCCGACCCCCGTATAGAACTCCACATTCACGAGGTGGATGTTCTTGCAGTCGAGGGCGTAGGCGAGCCCGCCGGCCACGAAGACGCCGCCGCGGGCGATGCTGAGCACGATGTCGGGCTCGTACCCGTCGTCGGCGATGGTCTGGGCAAGCTCACGAACGGCGACCCCGAAGCGCTCGTACGTCAGGTTCTCCCGCACGCCGCTCACGTTCCCCTCGCTCCCGTTCCCCTCGCTCCCGCTCACACCTGGGTCCGATGGAAGTTGAGGAAGGAGCGGGAGGCGGTCGGGCCGCGCTGCCCCTGGTAGCGGGACCCGTAGCGGTCGCTGCCGTACGGGAACTCGGCCGGCGAGCTGAGCTGGAACATGCACAGCTGCCCGATCTTCATCCCCGGCCAGAGCTTGATGGGCAGGGTCGCGAGGTTGGACAGCTCAAGGGTCACGTGCCCGGAGAACCCGGGGTCGATGAACCCGGCGGTGGAGTGCGTGACGAGCCCGAGGCGCCCGAGCGAGCTCTTGCCCTCAAGCCGCGAGGCGAGGTCGTCGGGCAGGCTGATGACCTCGTACGTACTCGCCAGCACGAACTCCCCGGGGTGCAGGATGAACGGCTCGTCCCCCTCGGGCTCGACGAGCCGCGTCAGGTCCGCCTGCTCGACGGAGGGATCGATATGGGGGTAGCGGTGGTTCTCGAACACCCGGAAGTAGCGGTCGAGCCGCACATCGATGCTTGAGGGCTGCACCATGGATTCGTCGTAGGGGTCGATCCGCACTCGCCCGGCGTCGATCTCGGCCCGGATGTCCTTGTCAGAGAGAAGCACGCCCCGAGGATACGCAGAGCCCGCGGGCCCACCACAATCCGGTGATCGTGGCGGCCCCACGGGCTCCTGAACCACTGCGTAACTCGACCTGCTGACTTACTGACCTACTGGCTTATCGGACCTACTGGACCTACTGACCCACTGGCTGCCTGACCGCGTCGTTGCGGTCAGCGCTTCTCGAACTCCACGGGTACGACGTTGCGGAGCCGGGTGCAACGGGGACAACGGATCAGCCGGCCAGGACCGAGCCGATCGGCCTGCTGCATCGGAAGTGATGCGGTGCTGAATACGTGCCCCTCGGCACAACGGACGACGGTGCTGCGTTCCATCAAGTCCTCAGAGTCCCTTCCCCAAGAGCCGCGTCTGACTGAAGAGGAAGCCACATTACGGGATGAAAGGGACGGCCTTCCAGGCGGCACTCCGATCCCGCCTGACCCCTCTCCAGCTCCTCCACCGTACGCCTCAACTCCCGCGCCTCGCAGCCCCGTCCACCCCCCGAAACACCGCTGGGCCCCACGGCTTCAGCGCCGGGGGCCTGGCATGAGGTATGGTGAATCCGCGTTTCCGACACCGGCAAGAACGACACAAATCCGGCGTCTTACGCGGGTGTAGTTTAGTGGTAGAACATCAGCTTCCCAAGCTGAGAGTGCGAGTTCGATTCTCGTCACCCGCTCCACGCAAACCCCCAGGCCAGCAGCCCGGGGGTTTCTTGTTGTCCGGGCAGAACCCCCGGAAGGGGCGGGGCGTCTCCATTCGCTGTGCCAAGTGCGAGAAGGCCGGCACGGTTCATCTTGCCGGGCTCCGTCTCGTAGAACTCTTCCTTTGGTTCGCTCGGTGGGCAGCGAACCAGTACCCGTCAGAGACGGCCGTGTTCCGGGACGAGCTGCTCGCACTGATCGCACAGCACCAGGTCGATGCGTCGGCTCTCACGCAGCGAGCCATGCGCACCGCACCGTTCGCAGATGGCCTTGCTGCGGTCGGCGAAGGCATCGATGAGAGTCTGGAGGCGCTCGTCCTCGGCATCCGTCCAGTTGCCGCCGCGTCGCCGCGTTCGTGGGCGGGCCTGGAAGGACAAGACCGCCCATTTCTGCTTCACGGCCAGGATCTCGTACTCCGGGAATTCCGCGACAACCGCTTGGTGGCACTCAAGGACCAACTGCCGCCAGCCGGTTCCTACGTCGAACTGGTACGACGGGTCGCTCACGTGGTGCCTGAGCGGCGCCAGCACAGCGTCGGAATCCTGGGCCATCCAAGTCATTCCGCCCCCCTCAAGCAATAAATCCTCTTGATCCAACGGTTCTTGCCTCACGCCGCATGATCCCGAAGATCGTCCAGTCGGTCACCACCCTTCCGCGGGCGGCCCGACGACTCGGGTTCCGACCTGCGCCGCCAGCCACGCCGCTCGTGCGTCGTGGCCGGGTCGTGCGTGAATGAAGACGGTGTGCTCCGCTGCCCACTCGTCACAGTCGATCGAGTGGCTGTTGCACGCGACCTGCAGCTCGGCGTACTTGTACTCCTCGCTCAGCCCAAGCTCCGGGACAGCCGGCCACTTCAGGTCGTGCCACAGGACGTAGCACCTGGTGATGTGTGCCCAGGTGCTCAGAGCCTCGCTCGCCTGCACAAAGTCCGACACACCAAGCATGACGTTCGCGGTCGGTGCGGTGTGACCGTCCCCGTAAAAGCTGACCTGCGCCCCAGGGCGAGCCTCTGTCAGACGCCGGAGCACGTCGTCGTCGCGTGCCCAGGCGTCCAGATAGCAGCCGTCGGGCCTGTACCAGAACGCCGTCGCGAGCAGCTTCTGCGCGAGCGCCAATGCCTCGGCCAGATCTGTGGTCCGCAGCACGGGCCACGCACAAGTGTTCCCCACGACGGCATCCTGTCAGAACGATCACACTGCCTGCCGAGATATACGTGCCGCTACACCCGGTCCTGGAAGACGCAGTTCCATACGTGGGTGCCCGCGACCGTGCCGTCGGGGCGTATCGCCTGCAGGGTGTAGAAGTGCGTGGTGCCCCGCTCGGCGCTGGTGTCCGTGTATCTGCGGGTGTCCGGTGGCAGGAGGCCCTTGTGCAGGGGCTCGTACGTCTTCGTCGTGGGGTTCCAGCGGGTGATGCGGTAGCCCGCCACCGTGTCGCATTCGGTTGCCCTGGTGCAGTTCCAGCCGACGGACGGGCCGTCCTCGGTGGGGCCGCCGATCACGGTTCCGTTGGCTGTGGGGCCGAGTTCCCAGTTACGGGTGACCGTCACGGACGGCCTGACGTCCAGTTCGGTGGCCTCGACGGGGGTGACCTTCGGGTCGCTCGGGTGCAGGGCGTTGCCCCAGCGGTCCCTGGCGACGATCGCGTACACGTACGTCTCGCCGTCCGGCAGGTCGCCGCAGAGGACCGCGAGCGGGTCGCTCGTGCCCTCCCGGCAGTCGGCGGTACCGAGCCACTTGATCGTGCCGTCGGCCTGCCGGGTGCCTGTCCAGCCCACGTAGCGTTCGACGTCGTCCTCGGGTGAGGCCGTCCAGTTCAGCAGGATGCCGTCGGCGCGCGGGGTGGTTCGCACGCCGGTGACCGGGCCGGGCGCGACGCGGTCGCCGGTGCGGACGACGAGCGGGGCGGACAGGGCCGACTCGTTGCCGGCCGGGTCGACCGCCGCGACCGCGTACGTCACGTACGTGCCCGCGGGCATGTCCACGTCCTCGCAGACGCCGCCGGTGCTGGTCTCGTCGCTCTCCTCGGCGCAGGTCACGCGGGTGAGCGCGGCCGGGTCGAGGGTCCTGCCGGGCGAGCGGTAGACGCGGTACGTCCCGCCGTTGGAGAAGTCCTCATCGAAGCCGTCGGGCTGCTTCCAGTACACCTCGGTGTGGCCGACGCGCGCGATGGAGTCGAGGGAGACCGGGGACTTCGGCGGGGTGCGGTCGACGCCGTCACCGGTGACGGTGGCGTACGGCGACGGGTTGCCGAGCGCGTCGAGGGCGCGGACCCGGTAGTAACGGGTGGTGTTCACGGGCGCGTTGGCGCGGTACGTCGTCGTGGTCGTCGTGCCCAGCAGCTCGAACGGGCCGGTGGCCGTGGAGGCCGCGTGTATCTCGTACGTCGCGGCGTCGGCCGATCCCTGCCAGGCCAGGTTCGACCACCACGCGTCACCGGTGACCGTGAGAGCGGTCGGCGCCGCGGGGCCCGTACGGTCCACGGTCGTCACGGTGGCGTCGGAGCTGCCGGCCGACTCGCGGCCCGCCTTGTCGACGGCGCGGACCTCGTACAGGAAGGTCTGGCCCGTGGCCGGTGTCGCGTCCACGAAGGACAGGGAGGTGACCGGCGCCGTGCCGCTGACCTTCGCCCACGGGGCGGTGCCCAGCCGCCGGTACACGCGGTAACCGGCGAGGTCCATCTCCTTGTTCGCGGTCCAGCGCAGGGTCGTCTTGGTGGTGTCTTGGTCGTACGTGCCCTTGAATCCGGCCGGGGCGAGCGGTTTGACCGTGTCGACGGCGGCCTGCGTGCGCGGGGCGTACGTGAACGCGGCCTGGGCGGCGCCGGTCCAGGCGACGTAGTCCACGCGGAGCGTGTGCTTGCCGGCCGGGATGGTCAGGTCGACGGTCTTGCGGGCGGTGGTGGAGACGTTCTTCCACAGGTTGATCTTCCGTACGCCGTCGACGTAGACGCGCATGCCGTCCTGTGTGGCGGCGGAGAGCCGGAAGGGACCGCCGGAGCCGAAGTCCCGGGTGAGGGACCAGCGGACGGAGAAGTTGTCCTTGGGCAGCGTGACGCCGGGCGGGTCGCCGTGTCCGTAGTTCTCGGCGATGACGGAGTCGCAGGCGGTCAGCTTCGGGGTGCCGCTGAAGGCGGAGTTGCCGAAGTACTGCGCCTTCCAGAGGGGAGAGGCGCAGGTGACGGCTGCGGAGGCGGGGGTGGCGGTGAGCAGGCCGCCGACGGCGACGAGGGCGGCCGTCGCGGCCACCGCGGTCGGCCGGGTACGAGTCAGCACGGAGAGTGGGGCCCTTTCCGGACCTTGGGAAAGCACAGTGGTGAGTGACGCCTGTGTGACCTTCGAGGTGGGGGCAAGGTTGCCCTCACCTGCTGCCCTTTCGCGGCCCCCGCCTCGACTTGCCCAGCACTTGCCCTGTACATGCCCTGCGCATGCCCGGAATTGTGGCTTCCGTCACAGCGGATGGGATCTTGTCCTGGTGAGATCACCGGATGCTCGGTTTCCTCATCCGTCTCCTGCCGTTCTGGGTCCGTGAGCCCCTGCTCATCGTGCTCGGTTCCGTGTTCGGCGTACGGATCATGTATCTCGCCGTCCACGACCACGACTGGGCCGCGGCGGGTATCGGCACGGCGTTTCTCGTGATCACAGCGGTCAGTGTCCACAGGGTGGTCCGGGCTCTGCGGGCGCGCCGGAATCCGAGTGCGGCAGCCTCCGCGGGCGGGACCCCCGACACGGACGGGGCGGCGGTCGGTGCTGCGGTCCAGCCGCAGGCCCAGGCCCAGCCGCAAGCCCAGGTCCAGGTCCAGCCCGCGGCCCCGGCCCCGGCCCAGTCCCAGGCTCAACTCCACGCCGCAACCGGGTCGCATCCAGGGCCGGCCACTCCCGAGAAGGAGCCCAACGCCTGGGGGCAGGCCGCCGCGGCCGTGGCCGTGTTCGGGGCGATCGCGGTCGGGCTGTGGGCGCTGCCGCGCTACATACCGTCCACCGACAACACCCCGCCGCCGCCTTCCTGTTCGGACGGGTCGTCCCACGAGGAGCTTCCCAAGGCCTACAAGGGAACACCCCGGCCGGTGACCAGTGCAGAGCTGTGCGAGGCGCTCAACCGGCCCGACCTGGCCGAACTCCTCGGCACGCCGGGAGAGACCGTGACCTCCGTCTCCAGCACCGACAACACCGCTCCCCTGACGGACGAGAAGGTCGCCGCGCCGGAGGCGGCGGTCACGTTCGACACGTACACCGTGAATTTCTCGGCGACCTACAACAAGCTGTCGATCGACCAGTACGTGAAGCTGATGAAGTTCGGGGACGAGACGGACGTCAGGGCGCTCACGGTGCTCGGTCGGCCCGCGGTCCTCTCCTCGGCGCACACCATGAAGTTCGAGATCGATCTCGGAGGCAGCGCGTCCGGCGGGCCGGTCGAGGAAGGCCCCCTGGCCAGGTCGGTGACCGTGGCGCTGGACCACGACGACCGGGGCGGCTACTGCGACATCACGATATGGAGCACGTCCGGAACCCTCCCGACCGACAGCGTCCTCCTCGGCATCGCCGAAAGGGTCCTTCCGAAGATCCCCGAACGGTCCTGACGACGGCCCTGGCAACGGCACCGGCGCTGGCACTGGCACCGGCACCGATACGGCCACCGTGGCCGCTGTCCGCCAGCTCATCGGCTACGTCACGGCCCCCACGCGGCGGCTGCCGAAGCCGCGGCGGCCCAGCCACACGTATGCCCCCATGGCCAACGAGGCTCGCGCCATGAAGTCTGCCCACAGCCAGAGGAGTTGGGTGGTGGGGGACGTTCCCCAGGCTGCCCACAGGAGGGCGGTCGTGAGGGCGGCCGTCGTCGCCAGGACGAGTGCGTAGCCCACGGCCGCCGTGCGGTGTCGGCCGAGCCATGTGCCCAGCAGGCCCGCGGGGATCTGCACCGTCACATGGAAGCCCACACAGCTGAGCAGGACCGCCAGGTGGATCATGAACGGCGGCACGTCCGCCGAGGGATCGCTAGCCGGGGCGGCGCCGTACGCGTCCAGCGCCCAGGCCGGTGGCACGACGAAGGTGAGCAGCAGCAGCGCCCCGCTCAGATGCATCGCCGCAAGTTGTGCTGCCGCCCGGCCCGGCGTCCGACTCCCAGGCCCTGAACCGCCGCCCTCTGTACTCACGCTCGGGCCCCTCGATCTCTCCCGCACCATCCAGCACCGCGGCATCCCGCACCGCGGCATCCCGCACCGCCGCGTCCCGCACCGCCGCGTCCCGCACCGCCGCATCGCGGAACCGCCGCGTCGCGGGATCAACAAGCACAGTACGCGTGTCACCACCGGGACGGATGGGGCCCCCGATGAAGTAATTCCGGCTGTCGGACGGCCAGTTGTCCGCGTACCTCTTCGGGATTGTCCTTGATCCGTAACGGGGGCGTCCGGACGGCTTTGTTCCTCGTACTGTTCTGAATGTCGCCGGGTGACCGGGGAGTTGGTGGGTAACTTCGGGGGAGCGGGGCGGATATGGCGCGGCACAGTGGCGGACGCGGCTGGTACAGCAAGGTGCTCGGCGCGGCGCTCGGGGTGGCGATCGCCGCCACCGGTGCCTCGATCTGGACCGCGCAGGCCGGGGTCGTGGGCGGTTCGTCGAAGCCGGCCGCTTCGGAGACCGCCGTCAAGCCGGTCGCGGAGACCATCGTGCACGCCTCCGACAAGGGCGCGCGCGGAGTCAACATCACCATCGACGACGGCCCCGACCCCGTCTGGACCCCGCAGATGCTCGACGTGCTGCGGGAGAACGGCGTGAAGGCCACGTTCTGCATGGTGGGTACGCAGGCCGAGGCGCACCCCGATCTCGTGAAGAAGGTCGTCGCGGCCGGTCACCGGCTCTGCGACCACTCGGTGTCGCACGACACCACCATGGACAAGCAGTCCCCGGCCTACCAGAAGCAGCAGATCCTCGACGCCGAGCGAATGATCACCAAGGCGTCCGGGGGTGTACGGCCGATGTACTACCGGGCGCCGGGCGGTGCGTTCACCCCGTACAGCCGCAAGCTCGCCGCCTCCCACGGGATGCGTCCGCTGGGCTGGAACGTGGACACCAAGGACTTCGAGGGTCCGAGCGCGGCCACCATGGTCGCCACCGTCGAGCAGGAACTCCCCGACGGGCCGACGATCCTCTTCCACGACGCGGGCGGCGACCGCTCCCAGACCGTCGAGGCCCTGCGCCAGATCCTCCCCCAGCTCAAGGCGGAGGGTCACACCTTCGGGTTCCCTGTGCACTGAGCACCGTGCACTGAGCACCCGTGCGCTGACCGATCTCCCCTTGACGGGCCGTGGCCCGTCAAGGGGAGTGGCGTCAGCGCACGTCCACGTAGTCGCCCGTCGCGTTGGCCGCGGCCGTCGTCGACGTGGCGGTGAAGCCGTAGCGCCAGTAGCCGTCCGTGGCCGCCTTCACCGTGGTCCTCAGGTTTCCGGAGCTGTCCGTGGTGACCGTCTTCACGGTCGTGTACGCGGACGTCCCCTTCTTGCGGAACTGCAGTGTCACCTTCTGGGCCGAGTAGCCGTGGTAGCCGCCGCTCGTCTCCCAGTCCACCCGGGACAGCTTGCCCGTGACGGTCAGAGTCTTGCCCTTGGCCACCGGCTCGGGAGCCGCGTTGGCCGTCAGCTTCGCGTCACGCAGCAGGGCGACCGTCTTCGCCGCGTGTGCGTCGGCGTGGCCCTTGCCGTCCGCCGACTCCGCCCACGCCGCCAGCTTCCACGTACCGGCGAGTGCGTTGCGCCCGAGTGTCCGGCGCGGCTGGATGTAGGCGAACTGCGCCTCGCAGGTGGAAGTGGTCGTGCCGACCTTCGTGCAGGTCGCGGCCCAGGAGCCGTGGAGGACGGCGTCGGGGGTGTCGTACGAGCCCTTGTACAGGTACATGTCTCCGCCGGCGATCCCCGACGGGTCGGTGGCGGTGAACTTCGCCGTGAACTCCTGCAGCGGCTGGTCGGTCAGTTCGACCGCCTTGCCCCCGTTCACCACGACGTTCGAGATGCGGGTCGCGCCCACCGTCTCGTCGCCCTGCGGGGCCGGGCCCGCGAACGCCCGGGTGAGGGTGCGCCGCAGGACGCCGCCCTGGTCGTCGGCGGCGGTGACGCGCAGCGAGACGAAGGAGGCCGTCGCGGGGACGTCGACCGTCGCCGAGCCGTCCGCCGCGAGCGCCGCGTCCGTCCAGGTCGCGCCGTCGTCCGTGGAGAAGGCGAGCCCGGTGACGCGGGTGTTCGCCTGCGAGGCGTCCGTGCCGCGGGTCGTCGCGCTCGCCTCGACCCGTACGGGACCGGCGGCGGTCGCGCGGCCGTAGCCGTTCAGCGCCGGGACGGTCAACCGGGTGTCGATGAGCGGGAGTTCGCGGCCCTCCGCGTACTGCGAGCGGAACGTCCACTCGTTGCGCACGTCCGTGGACAGCCGGGCGTACGGGACACGGCGGTGGACGCGCTGGTCGAGGGTGTACGTCCCCTGCAGCGACTCCAGATTCCGGGTCGAGAGCGTGTCGTAGGCGTCGAGGCCGTCGGCCTGGGCGTGGACGACACCGTCCGAGGACCTGAGTTTGTACGAGTACGTCGCGCGGCCGTCGGTTCCCGGGTGGCCGGCCGCGTCGCTGAAGGTGTTCGGCTCGTACAGCCAGATCTTGTCGAAGTTGCGCTGCGAGCCGCCTCCTTCACGGCGGAGCGGCTGGGCGGGCGTCGCGCCCAGGGTCTCGCCCGCGGCGGTTCCCGCGGACAGCCTGCGGTCCGGGAGGCTCAGGGTCGACTCGCCCGTGCCGTACGACAGCAGGCGGCCGTAGGTGATTCCGGCGGTGGCGTACTCGGTGACGGAACCGGCGACGGGCACCGCGGAGCCGATGTAGACGCCCGTCCACTCACCGAAGGACGGCACGCTCTGCAGGGAGGCGGTCGTCCGCGTGCCCGGGGCGGCCACCTTCGTGACGGTCTTCGCCAGGGAGGACGCGGCGACCGTCTTGACGGGCGTGGCGGGCACACTGCCGGTGAAGCTGTGCGTGAGGTCGTAGCGGTAGGGGCTCGGCACGTTCGCCGAGGCGCCCTTCTTGCCCAGCACCTCGTGCAGGCGCAGCGAGACACCGCTCAGCGAGAACGGGGTGACGTACACCTTGTCGGCCCCCGAGCCCGCGAAGCCCGCCAGGTCGCCGCCCGGGACGCTGATCCACACGGCGGACGCCTCACGGGTGGCCGTGGTGTCGTCGGTGCGGATCGCGGTCTCCTTGGCCGCGCGCTGGTCGAAGCTGACCGTCTTCGCCGCCGCACCGACCGTGAAGCTGCTGGTGAGCAGGTAGCTCGGCTCCATCCAGTCGTTGTGCAGCGCGACCGAGAAGTAGTCGCCCGGCGGCAGCTTCACGGTCGACGAGTCTCCGGTGCCGGTGCCGGGAACGGCGTACGACGTCCAGGTCCTGCGGTTCCAGACGTAGAACTGCTTGGACCGTACGTCGGCGTTCGTGATGCGCAGCTTGACCGAGTACGTCGCCGAGGCCGCCTTCGCCGACGTGGTGACGGCGGTCGTGGTGGCAGCACCCGTGGTGACGGCAGTCGTGGTGACGGCGGTCGTGGCGGTGGTCGTGGCGGCGCGCCGGGTGCCGTCCGCCTTCGTCGGCAACGGGAGCGTCGCGGTCGTACCGTCGGAGGCCGACGTCCCGGTCGGCCGTACGGACACCGTGCCGTTCAGTGACGCCACGGAGTAGCGGGCTCCCCGGGCACCGGCCTGCGCGCCCGACGTCACCCGGACGTCCCGTCCGTCGACGAGTTCGGCGCGGCCGTCGTCACCCAGCCCGGCACTCGGCCCGGCACTCCCTCCGGTGCTCCGCCCGGTGCGGAGTTCACCGCCCTTACCCTCGTCCTCCGCCGGCGAGACCACTCCCACTGTCGCCCGCCCACCGTCCGAAGCCGTCGCCGTCGCCGCGAGCGTCGGCGTGGGCGCGAGCGTCGGCGTGGGCGCGAGCGTCGGCGTGGGCGCGAGCGTCGGCGTGGGCGCGAGCAGCGCCGAGGCGGTCAGTGCCGCCCCGCACAGCCCCGCCGCCGTGGATCTTCGAAACCGCCGTGCGTGAAAATCGGACATCGATGGCCCCCTGATGTTTCCACTTGAACGTCCCCTGGGACCGTCCCCGGCACAGCTGTCACGGGCGACGGTCAGCACACTCTAAATGGTGGTGTGCCGGCGTTCCGTCCGGCGTTCCAGGCAGGTCACATTTCCGCAGGTCAGGGCCCGTTTTGGCATTCCAGCGTCCCGTAATTCCCGGTGGAGTGGCGGATGGGACGGCGGGCGGCACAAGGTGGGGTCGTTCCCAGTACGGCGCCTCGCCGCGGACCACCCGCCGGGTGTGTGTCACCCACCCGATGTTCAGAGAAAGCAGTCCACCCATGCGTAAGAGCACTCGCCCCTTCTCCCGTACGGCCGCCTCCTCCCTCGGCGTCGCCGCCCTCGCGCTCGTCGGGTTCCAGGCGACCGGGCAGACCGCCTCCGCCACCACGGCCGGGACCGCGACCGCCAAGGCGTCCTCGATCGCCACCTGCACGACGGCGAACACGGAGGTGACCGTCGGCGCGGTGTCCCGGCCGATCAACCACCTGCTGCTGAAGGCCACCAACACCGGCACGAAGCCCTGCTACGCCTACAGCGCCCCCTTCCTGCGGGCCGGTGCCGACGCGCAGGCCCCGCTGCAGTGGGTCGAGGACAGCACTCCGCAGTCCGTGCTGGTGCTGGAGCCCGGCCGGTCCGCGTACGCCGGCATCCTGACGTACTCCCCCGACGGTGAGGGCGGCAGCCAGGTGAAGGACCTCGGGGTGATCTTCACCGACAGGAAGGGCCACGCGACCGCCACGGAGAAGACCGTGAAGCTGCCGGGCGGCGGTTCCTTCTTCAACAGCGCTGCCGCCGTCACGTACTGGCAGGACAACGCGGCGGACGCCCTCGTCTGGTGATCCAGGGGGCTCCCGTGATCATGTCACCGGTCTGTGACAGCGCTGTCCTGGTACGACGGCGGCGGGATCCCTTCGTCTCTCAGCACCCTCATAGTGATCGAGCGAGCAAGGACCGGGGGCCGGGACCGCCAAGGACCCGGCCGCCCCGGCCGCACCTGCCGCCCTCTCCCACCACACCTCACGCAAAGGAACTTCATGTCTGGCAACCGTCGCAGGGCCTTCCTCGTCTCCGCCGTCGTCGTGGGCAGCGCCCTGCTGATGACCGCGTGCCAGGACACCGACGGCAAGGCCAAGGACAGTGGCGCCGGGTCGAGTTCCTCCTCCGCCGGTTCGGCGGACGACAAGGGCACACCGTCCGGCTCGCCGGGTGCGGGCGGCGACCAGGCCGCGGACAAGAACAAGGGCTCCGACGCGAGCAAGGGGTCCGGGAAGACGGACGGCTCCGGCGTCGACACCGGTGACGGTACGCGGGAGAAGGTCGAACAGAGCTGCGGCGCCAACGACATCGCCTGGTCCACCAGGTCCGAGAGCCAGGCCGGCGGATACGTCCTGATCATGGCGAAGGCGAAGCCGGGGATCACCTGCTGGCTGCCCGCCGAGCTGCCGACCGTGGCGTTCGGGTCCGACGGCACCGAGGCGGGGCCCGCGGAGCAGAGCGTCGGCGAGCCGGTCAAGCTGAGCGGGAACGTCACCGCGTACGCCGGCGTGAACCCCAAGACCACCGGCGCAGACGGCGGCAAGGAGCTGGAGAGCATCATCGTCGCCGTCGGCAACGAGGACCCCGACCCGGTGAGCCTGCCGGTCGACACCATCACCGTCGACGAGCCGATCGTCACCAACTGGCACACCTCCCCCACGGATGCCGTTCCCTTCGGCTGACCGGACCGCGCGGGCGACGTTCTGAGTCGATGTGCCGTCGCGGCCCGTTCTTCACAGTGCAGGACGTATTCGACCCAGGAGTCTGTGATGAGCACCAGGACAGGACCCCAGCGATACCCCTCCGCGAGCCGTGCCAACTGGTACCAGGACGATTTCGGCGGTGACCCGATGGAGGTCAACGTCGTCGTCCTGCACACCACGGAGGGTTCCACCCTGCCCGGTTACGGGGGTGGCGCCTCCGCGCCGAACCTGACCGCGGTTCCCGACCTCGCCGCCAAGAAGCTGAAGTGGTACCAGCACTTCGACATCGAGACCTCCTCCCGCGCACTGGTCAATCTGTCCGGCGGAGTCGAGACGAACACCCTGAACGTGTGCCAGGTCGAACTGGTCGGCACCTGCGACCCGGCCACGCACGCGAAGTGGAAGACGGCGGGCCGGGCGCACGTCTACTGGCCGGACGCGCCCGACTGGGCCCTGCAGGCGGTCTCCCGCTTCCTGGCCTGGATGCACGAGGAGCACGGCGTACCGCTGTCCGGCCCGAAGTCGTGGCCCGCGTACCCCGGTTCGTACGCGAACGGTGGCGGTCAGCGGATGTCGGGCGCGAAGTGGACGGCCTTCAAGGGCGTCTGCGGGCACATGCACGTGCCGGAGAACGTCCACGGCGACCCCGGCGCGATCGACTTCGCCAGGATCCTCAAGTACGCGAAGGCCGAACTGGACGTCGACGACGACACCCCGGGGACGACCACGCCCACCGTCCCCGCCTTCCCCGGGCGCAAGTACTTCGGGACCGGGACGTCGAACGCGTACGTGCTGCAGCTCGGCAAGCAGCTGGTGAAGCGCGGCTTCGGCGACCACTACAAGGTCGGCCCGAGCAGGACGTGGGGCGAGGCGGACCGGCTGAACGTGCGCGACTTCCAGAAGTCGCGCAAGGAACTGCGCGGCGACGCCGACGGCATCCCCGGCCCCCTGACCTGGCGCCTGCTGTTCTCCTGAGCAGCCACCCGGCGGGCGGGAATTGTCAGACAGGCCCTAGTGGGCGGGTGTGCCGCCGGGACGGATCAGGCCCGTCTCGTACGCCAGGATCGTCGCCTGCACCCGGTCCCGCAGCCCCAGCTTGGTGAGCAGGGCGTTGACATGGGTCTTCACGGTTCCGGTGGTCACGCCGAGGGCCGCCGCGATCTCCGCGTTGGCCAGGCCCGCGGCGATGTGGAGCAGTACTTCCCTTTCGCGCGGGGTGAGTTGTCCGAGTGCGCCGGTGACGGCGGGCGGCGGGGGCGCGCCCTGCGCGAAGGTGTCGATCAGGCGGCGGGTGACGGCCGGGGCGAGGATGCCCTCGCCGGAGGCGACGACGCGCAGGGCGGACAGGAGTTCCTCGGGCTGGGCGTCCTTGAGGAGGAAGCCCGAGGCTCCGGCCCGCAGCGCCTCGTACACGTACGCGTCGAGGTCGAAGGTGGTGAGGACCAGGACCCGGGGTCCGGGCCTGAGCGCGGTGATGAAACGGGTCGCGGTCAGGCCGTCCATGCCGGGCATCCGGATGTCCATCAGGACCAGGTCGGGGGCCTCGCTGGTGGCCAGCTCCACGGCGGTCGCCCCGTCCCCGGCCTCGCCGACGACGGTCAGGTCGGGTTCGGCGTCGACGATGGCGGCGAACCCGGCGCGGACCACCGCCTGGTCGTCGACGACCATCACACGTGTGGCGACGGGGACACCTCCTGGGACGGGGCCGGGACCGGCTCCGGGCCGGGTCCGGCCGCCAGCGGCAGCGACACCCGTACGGTACCGGCAGGTTCGAGGGTGAGACGGGCCCCGACGGCGGTGGCCCCCGCGCGCAGGCGGTCCGCGGCCGGGCCGTGCACCGCCAGGCGTACGCCGCTGATCGTGAGGTGGAGTGCTCTGCGGCGCCGCCGCAGCCGCACCCGGGCGGGCCCGCGGTCACCGGCGCCGAGTGCCGCCTCCACCAGCCGGTACGCCGTCAGCGCCACCGGCTCCGGCAGCCCCGCGGCGGATGCGGGGCGCCCGCGCACGGTCACCTGCCGTCCGGCGAGGGCCGCCGTCCGGCACAGCGCGTCGAGGGCGAGGGGGAGGTCGGGGGCGGGCGCGTGGGCCTGTTGCCGGGCAGGTCCCGGCAGTTCGCCGTTCATCTCGTGGAGCAGTTCCCGCATGGCCTTGAGCGTGGCGCGGGCCTCGGTGGCCACCTCGTCCAGCTCTCCCCCGCGGGCGAGTTCGACGAGCGCCGAGGTGCGGTCGAGCACCGCGTCCCGCAGCCGTGCCGCCAGCAGGTACCGTTCGGCGCCCGCCGCGTGCTGGGCCTCCCAGCGGGAGATGCTGAGCGCGAGGTCGTCGCGGGCCACGGCCCGCAGGCGCCGGCCGCGGACGATCAGCCCGGCTCCCCAGGTCAGGGCGAACAGCAGCCCCAGCAGTATCCCGAGCGGCACGATGATCGCCGCCATGGTGAGCGGGGACGGCTTCTCGCCGACCAGCGTGCCGTCGGCGGCGGCGGTCACGGTCAGCGCGACGGCGCTCGCGCCCGCGGTCACGAACGGCGAGGGCCAGGTGTGGACGCCGCCACGGCCGTAGGCCCCCAGGGCGTACACGGCCAGGGCCTCGGTCAGCAGGCCGCCCGCGAGGAAGGGCGACGCCTGTCCGGACAGCGGGGTCGCCACGCAGGCCACCGGCCACAGCCAGGACGAGGTCAGGACCGCGGCGAGGACCGCCCAGGGCGCCCGGCGCCGCCACAGCAGCGGCAGCGCGTGCAGGGTGAGCAGCGCGGACACCAGGCCGATGTTCCACAGGCCGGTGGAGTCGTCGCGGTGGACCCAGTCCTCCGCGTCCGTCAGCAGGATGATCAGGGGGAGCACGGCCGCGGTGAAGGCGAGCGCGAGGTCCGCCAGCCGCTGCTCGCGCGGGAAGTCGCGCCGCCGCGGACGTACGCCGGGCTGCCGGGGCCCCGTGGTGTCGGGCAGCGTGGCGCGCACGCGCCAGCCTCCGTCGGGCCCGGGGCCCGCGGTCAGTTCCCCGCCGAGTGCCACCGCGCGTTCGCGCATGCCCGCGACGCCCCTGCCGGAGCCCATGTCCCCGAAGTCGGCCGTGCCGCGCGCGGCGGTGTTGTCCACGGTCAGCTCCAGCGTGCCGCCCGCCATGCCGCCCGCCGTTCCGGCCGCCGCCCCTGCCGTCGTCCCGGCCGTCCGGCGTACGGCGACCCGCAGAGCCGAACCGGGCGCGTACCGCAGGGCGTTGGTGAGGGCTTCGCGCACGATGCCGTGCACCGCCTCGGCGGCGGGTCCGGCGAGGTCGTCGGGGATCTCGACGGCGATCGGGCGGCCCAGGCGGCCGAATCCGGAGACGAGTTCCTGGATGCGTCCGGTCATCGGGCGGGCGTCGGCGGGGCCCGCCTCCCGCATCACCGCGACCAGCCGCTGGATCGCCGCCAGGGTCTCGCGGCCGGTCCGTTCGGCGAACTCCAGTGCCTCGGCGACGAGTTCGGGCCTGCGGTCGCCGAGTCTGCGGGCCGCGTCCACGGTGACCACGACCGAGGTCAGGTGGTGTGCGCTGACGTCGTGCAACTCCCGGGCGAGCCTGCCGCGTTCGGACTCCCCGGCCCGCCGCCTGCTCTCCTCCGCGCCGGCCAGCAGCCGGGCCGCCGCCTGCCGCCCCGCCAGCCGTTGCCGCCGCGCGAGCCCGAGGCCCACGCAGACGACGTACGTGACGGCCTGCAGGGTCAGCTGGGTGGCGAGCGCGGGGTGGAGTCCGACGCGTACGACCGCGAGCAGCCAGGACGAGCCGACGGCCGCGGCCAGGGCGCCCGCGGTGACCGCGGTGGGACGGCGGACGGCGACGGAGTAGAGGGCGACCGGCAGACCCAGGTCGGTGTACGCGTCGTACTCCAGGGTCTGGCCCAGGACCGAGGTCCCGAGGACCCACACCAGGGCCCGTACGGGCGCGCGTCGGCGCATGCTCAGCGCGACCGTCTCCACCACGACCGCGACGAGCACGCCGGCGACACCGGCCGGGCCCGGTGCGGGGGCGTCCAGAAGACCGGCCTCGTCCCCGATGCACAGCAGCATCACCTGCACGGCGGCGAGCAGCCCCGGAAGCGCCCAGTTCCGTGTCGCCTCCATGTCAGGTCGTCTCCATGTCGGGCACGAGCCTAGGGCCTGTCCGACAATTCCCGTCGTCGCCCGGAGGGCGGGCATTGTCAGACAGGCCCTAGGGCCCGCCGGTTTCTCCACCCCTGGGTAGAGGCCCCGGTCCTCCGCCGCGCCGACGACTCCCCGCTCGGCCGACGGAATGCTTGCGGGCATGGACATCACCACGCTCACCGTCGTGCTGAGCGCCGTCGTGGTCGTCGCGGCCGCGTTCCTCATCGCCTCCAACGAACCCCCGCTGTGGCTCTACGCGCTCGGCTGCGCGGGCTCCTGGCCGCTGAGCCACGTCCTGCTCGACGGGCCCGGCCGCACCGCCGGCCTCGGGGACGGTTCCGTCGGCGCGTGGGCCGTACGGCTCGCCGTCACCACCACCGTCACGGCCCTGCTGAGCTTCTTCGTCGACAAGGACCGCCGGGCCGGGGACACCGTCTGACGACCGGTCCCCGGCGCTCAGGCGAGTTCGGGCTGCGGGTCCAGGTGCGGCGCCGGCGCGGGCTTCGGCTCCCATGACGTCGTGGTCCGCACGTAGCCGTATATCACTGAGGCCATCGCCAGCAGGACGAGCGGTCCGAAGACCCACGGGTGGCGGGCCATCTCGGAGGGCAGGAAGCGGTACGCCACCAGGAGCCCGCCGAAGACGGTCGCGCCGTGGGCGGCGAGCCGGACCCCCGAGCGGTCCCAGCCGCGGTCGTACGCGCGCAGGGCCGCCTCTATCGTGAGGACGAACACCACGCCGGCGACGAGGTCCGCCCCGTAGTGGTAGCCGAATCCGAGCGTCGCGGCCAGCGTCGCGATCAGCCAGAACGCGCCCGCGAACCGTATGAGCCGCGGGCCCTTCCTGGAGTGGATGAAGATCGTGACGGCCCAGGCCGTGTGCAGGCTGGGCATGCAGTTGCGCGGGGTGATGCCGTCGAAGCCCATGGGCTGCGGGGCACCGATCGGCGGCGGCGTCCGCGGCCACAGATCGCCCACCGCCCACTGGACGCTGGACGGGGCGTTCTGCGCCCACACGCTGACCGACGCCCAGTGCTCGGCGCCGTTGCCGAAGGCGAAGACCGGTCCGACGACCGGGAAGATCATGTAGACGGCCGGTCCGAGGAGACCGATCACCAGGAACGTGCGCACCAGGTGATGGACCGGGAAGCGGCGCTCGGTCGCGACATTGCGCAGTTGGTACAGGGCGACGACGACCGCGGCGACCGCGAGCTGGCCGTAGACGAAGTCGAGGAGGCCGAAGCCGAACGGGCCGCTCGCGGTGACGAGCCTGCCCACCGGCCAGGAGAGGTTGCCCAGCGCGTGATCGGCGGTCGCCATGTACTGGTCGAGCACCATCGGGCGGGTCTTCGAGGTGATGAGCAGCCAGGTGTCACCGGTCTTGCGGCCGACCACGAGCAGCAGGCCCAGCCCGACGCCCTTCAGCAGCAGCACGCGTTCCGGTCCGGTGCGGCGGGTGAAGGCCATGACCGCGCAGCCGAGGATCACCCACAGCGCGCCGTTCCCGAAGGGGTGGCCGTCGGTGATCCTGATGTCGGCCGCCCACCGGACCAGCCAGAAGACGACGTCGATGCCGACCGCGGCACCGACCGCGACGAACCGCTGCCGCCAGGGGAGCACCACCAGCGTCAACGCCATGCTGGCGTAGAGCAGCCCCCCGGACTTGGGGGCGAAGACCACTTCTCGCACCTGGTTGGTGATCGGCCCCGGCAGGCCGTAGTGACGTGCGGCGATCTCCAGCGCGATCATGAACCCGAGGGCCGCCACACCCACCACGGCCCAGAGTCTCACCCGTCGCCGGCGCCACAGGGAGGGCGCGACGCCGGGGTCTATTCGGGCGGAGACCTGCGATTTTATAGGTTTCAAGTTTTTCAGTCGATTGAGTAGGTGTGGATTCGGTGGCTGTCGCTCAGGCCCGAGCGGGGCCTCTCAGCAGGGGAAGACGGGGGGATCGGCGTTCGGGTTCCGGTCTCACCCCCGACCGCTGTGCCGCAGCCGCGCCATCAGCAGGGCCCCGCCGACGCCGGCACCCACCGCTCCCACCGCTCCCACCGCCAGGAATCCGCCGGTCGAGCGCCACGACAGCACCGACCAGCGGGACTGCGCGGAGAACAGCGATCCCGTACTCAGCCATGAGCCGGTCGAGATCAGCGACAGGGACGAGCCGATCGAACCGACCGACAGGGCGCTCCCGATCGAACCGACGGACAGGGCCGAACCGACGGACCCCACGGACAGCACCGAGCCCACCGAGCCGATCGACAGCACGGAGTCCTGGGACCACAGCGACAGCACCGACCCGGCGGAACCGGCACCGGCGGAACCACGACCGACCGATCGTACGGACAGCTTTTTCATAGGGACATCTTGCCTGCCCGGTGCCCCTGCCCGGGAGATCCCGTACACGCTTACGTGCACGGCACATCCTTGCGAATTAACTTAGGTAAGGCTTACCGTACTGAGTCGTACCACTCGGGGCCCGGCCATCGACCGTCGTACCGGTCCCCCCTCGGCGAGCGCTCCACCGACGCAGCCTGGCCGCCCTCCCCCAGTGCCCCTAGGCCCTGTCGTCAAATTCCCGCCTGCCGGGCGACGCCTGCCGGGCGGACGCCGGGAATGTGACGACAGGACCTAGGGCCTGGGAGGTGCCCCCAAGCCGGAACCCGCTCAGAGGACCCGCACGTGAATCGCTCCACCGGCTCCACCGGCTCCGCCGCCTCGCCCTCCCCCGCCTCGCCCTCCGCCGTCTTCGGCCTGTACGACCCCGCCCGCGAGCACAGCGCCTGTGGCGTCGGCTTCATCACCCGGCTCGACGGGACACCGGGCCACGACGTCGTCCGCAGGGGCGACGAGGCGCTGCGGGCCATCCCGCACCGGGGCGGCACGTCCGCCGAGGGTGTCGGCGACGGGGCGGGCGTGAGCGTCGACCTGTCGGTGGAGTTCTTCGGCGCGCTCACCGGGGAGCGGCTGCGCCCCGGGCACTTCGGGGTCGCCAACTGCTTCGTACCGACCGATGCCGTACGGCGTCACGCGTCGGTGGAACTGGTCGGCCGCGCCCTCGCCGCGCAGGGCTTCGACGTCCTGCTCGTCCGGGACGTGCCCGTGGACCACGGCGTCGCGAGGCCCGCCGCCGAGCAGTACCAACTCCCCATCGTGCAGTGGGTGTTCCGGGCCCCGGACGCCTGGGAGCGCCATGCCGTCGACTCGGCCGCGCACCGCGCCCTGCTCGCCGTCGAGGCCGTCGCCTACGCCGACGACGCGTACGCCGGGCTGTATCCGCTCTCGCTCAGCGCGCGCACCCAGGTGCTCAAGGGGCGGCTCAACTCCGGGGAGATCGTCGGATACTTCCGTGACCTGTGCGACCCGCGGCACTCCGTGCGCTCGCTGTACTTCCACACCCGGTTCTCCACCAACACCGAGCCCCATCCGACGATGGCGCAGCCGTTCCGGCTCATGGCCCACAACGGCGAACTGAACACCGACCGCAAGAACCGGCTGAGCGACGAGGCGCTCGCGCGGGCCCGCACCAGGAGCATCGTCCGGCCGCCCGGCCAGTCCGACTCCAGCCGGCTCGACCAGACCCTGCAGAGCCGGGTGTCCGACGACGGGCTCGACATCGTCGAGGCTGTCGTGTCGCTGATGCCGCCCGCCTGGGAGAACGACCGCACCCTGCCCGTCGCCGTCCGCGACATGCTGGAGTACTTCTCGCTGTACGAGGAGAAGAACGACGGGCCCGCCGCCGTCATCTTCAGCGACGGGGACGTCATCGGCGCCCGGCTGGACCGGCTCGGTCTGCGCCCGCTGCGTACCGTCGAGACCGCCGAGTACCTGATGGTGTCCTCGGAGGCCGGGCAGGTCGCGTTCCCCGACGAGGAGGTCGTGCACCGGGGGCGTATCGAGGCCGGCGGCATGCTCGTCGTCGACCACCGGACCGGGCGGCGGACGCGGACGCGCGAGGTGCTCGACTCCCTCGCCGCGCGCCGCCCGTACAGCGAACTGCTCGACGCGGCCCGGGTGAACCTCGACGACCTCCCCGCGCCCGACTACTACCGGGGCACGACGACGCTCGGGTACGACGGCGACCTGACGCCGGCCGGACGGTATGTGGCGTACGGGCTGAACCAGGAGAGCTTCCGGTTCATGCTCGACCCGATGCTCGCCGACGGGTCGGAGCGGATCTCGGCGATGGGGTACGGCAACGCCATCAACGCGCTCAGCGACACCGAGGGGGGTATGGCGAAGTACTTCTCGCAGCGCTTCGCCCAGGTGACGAACCCGCCGCTGGACAGCATCCGCGAGGCCGACGGCATGAGCATGCGGGTCGCGCTCGGCCCCAGGCCGGACGGCACCGGCGACATCGCGGACGCCGGCGCGGCCGGTGAGCGGCAGCTCGTCGTGAACTCGCCCGTGCTCGGGCACCTCGACATGGTCCGGCTGCGCGACCAGCGGATCGTGCCGCTGGAACGGTTCGCCATGCTCTACGAGCCGGTCGCCGGGGACACCACCGCGAACGCCGACGCCCTGCGGGACGCCCTGACGCGCCTGTGCGACGACGTGGAGCGGTTCGCCGCCGAGCGGGGCGGTATCGCGCTCCTCAGCGACCGCGCGATCTCCTCGACGCGGGCGCCGCTGCCCGTCGTCCTCGCCGTCGCCGCCGTCAACCAGCGTCTGATCGAGGCCGGGCTGCGGCTGCGCGTCTCGCTCGTCGCGGAGAGCGGGCAGCTGCCGTCCTCGCACCATGTGGCGACCGCGCTCGGCTTCGGCGCCTCGGCGGTCTACAGCCTCAGCGCACGGCTGCGCGCCGAGGAGCGGCACCCGAGCGCGCCCGCGCCTGCGGGGGAGATCACCGGGACCGACCGGGCGCTGGCGAAGTTCCGCAAGGCGGCCGAGAAGGCGCTCGCCAAGACCATGGGGCGCGTCGGGCTGTGCACCGCCGAGAGCTACATCGGCGGCGCGTTCTTCGAACCTAACTACCTCGACACCCGCGACGACGTGTTCGCGCGGGCCTTCCCGCACATGGACGCCCCGGTCGGCGGGGTCGGCTTCGCGCGGATCGCGCAGGCCGCGACGGACTGGCACGAACGCGCCCGCACGGTCGGGAGCGATCAGCAGATCCCGCTGCTCGGGCTGTTCAAGGAGCGCTCCGACGGCGCCGGGCACTCGTTCGGGGTCACGGCCGTGCGCGGGTTCGGCGACATGGTCGAGGAGCGGCCGGAGTTCGGGCGGCCCGGCGACTCGGACGCGCTGCGCCTGCTCACGCTCGGCCAGCTCGACGACGCGTTCGGCATCACGGAGGCCGCGTACCGGAACACGGGGTACGACGCGCTCAGCGACGCGGAGATCGACGCGTTCCGGATCACGCCGGGCTACCGCGCGTTCCTGCGCACGACCCACGAGGAGCGCTCACGGCGCCCCTCCGCCCTGCGCGACGTCCTGGCCCTCCCCGCGGACGTCACGGGCCTGCGCACCCCGGAGGACTTCGCCCGCGAACTGGGCCGGTTCTCCACCGACGGCAACGCGAGTGTGATGGTGCGCGGGGTCACCGTGACGGTCGTGCCCGTCACGGACAGGGCCGCCGACGACGGCAGCGTGACCGTGCGCCTGCGGCTCACCTCCGGCAGCCCCGCCGCCTCCGCCTCCGGGCCCGACGACCCCGCCGGGCGGCACCTCGCCCTCGCCGGAGGGCTCGCCCTCGTCCATCCCGGCGAGGTCGAGACGCTGGAGGCCGGTGCGGACGGTGTCTGCGTCCGGGTCACCGGCGCCGCCGCCGCGTTGCTCACGCTGCTGCGGGGCGCGCCCGACAGCGTGTCCCTCGACGACGTGCGGCCCGCGCACGAGATCACCCGTGTGCTCGCCTCCGGCGCGATGAGCCACGGGGCGCTCGTGGCGAGCGCGCACGAGGCCGTCGCGCACGGCACGAACATGGTCGGCGCCCTGTCGAACAGCGGCGAGGGCGGCGAGCACCACTCCCGCTACGGGACCATCCGCGGCTCCCGGATCAAGCAGTTCGCGTCCGGCCGGTTCGGCATCTGGGCGGGTTATCTCGCCGATCCGATGCTGCGGGAGCTGGAGATCAAGATCGGGCAGGGCGCCAAGCCCGGCGAGGGCGGCCAGCTGCCCGCGCCGAAGGTGACGGTCGACATCGCGGCAGCTCGTGGCGGCACCCCGGGAATCGAGCTGATCTCACCGCCCCCGCACCACGACACGTACTCGATCGAGGACCTCGCGCAGCTCATCCACGACTGCAAGGCCGCCCGGGTACGGGTCGTCGTGAAGCTGGTGTCCTCGGAGGGCATCGGCACCATCGCGGTCGGCGTCGCCAAGGCGGGCGCGGACGTCATCAACGTGGCGGGGAACACCGGCGGTACGGGCGCCGCCGCCGTCACCAGCCTCAAGTACGCCGGACGCTCCGCGGAGATCGGCGTCGCCGAGGTGCACCAGGCGCTCGTCGCGAACGGCCTGCGCCAGAAGGTCGTCCTGCGCTGTTCCGGCGCGCACCAGACCGGCTCCGACGTCGTCACCTCCGCGCTCCTCGGCGGCGACAGCTTCGAGTTCGGTACGACCGCGCTCATGATGCTCGGCTGTGTCATGGCGAAGAACTGCAACGTGAAGTGCCCGGCCGGGCTCACCACCAACGCCGAGGCCTTCGAGGGCGACCCGCGCGCACTCGCCCAGTACCTCCTCAACATCGCGCACGACGTCCGGCAGATCCTCGCCCGGCTGGGACTGCGGTCGCTGCGTGAGGCGCGCGGGCGCACCGACCTGCTGCAGCTCCTCGACCACCCCGCGAGCGTCGGGCGGCTCGACGTCCGCCGGCTGCTCGCGCGCGTGCCGGAGAAGGCCGTCGCGGACCCCGAGTACCTGGAGAAGGACTTCACCACCGACGACGCTCTCGTCGAACGAGTCCGCGCCGCGCTCCTGGACCGTCGTGAACCGTCCCTGCTCGTCGAGGGCGTCCACCTGCGCAACAGCGACAAGTCCGTCGGCGGACAGCTCTCCATCGACATCGAGCGGCTCCTCAACCACGGGGGCCGGAAGAGCGACACCGGCGTACCCGCCGTCACCGTCGACGACCGCGGACGGCGCCGCCTGGTCGACGGCGCCGTCCGCATCCGTACCACCGGCTCCGCCGGTCAGTCGTAC
The DNA here is from genome assembly GCF_055584525.1 of Streptomyces sp. NPDC102514. Lineage (NCBI taxonomy): Bacteria > Bacillati > Actinomycetota > Actinomycetes > Kitasatosporales > Streptomycetaceae > Streptomyces > Streptomyces sp. NPDC102514. The sequence continues at coordinate 445,405 of NZ_JBVJLW010000004.1, read as the reverse complement.
GGCGTGTTCTGCAACGACGGGATCGCCCTCGAACACACCGGCACCGCGAACGACGGCGTCGGCAAGAGCCAGAGCGGCGGCCGGATCGTCGTCCGCGCCCCGGGCGGCGGCAGCGCCGAGCGCGGCGGCAACGTCCTCGTCGGGAACTTCGCGCTGTTCGGCGCGACCGGCGGCCGGACGTTCGTGCAGGGGGAGGCCGGCGACCGGTTCGCCGTACGCAACTCCGGGGCGACCGCGGTCGTCGAGGGCGTCGGCGACTTCGGCTGCGAGTACATGACCGGCGGCACCGTCCTCAACCTCGGCGGCTTCGGCAAGGGCCTCGGCAACGGCATGAGCGGCGGGTTCCTCTACCAGTACGACCCCTCCGGCGAGGTCCGCGACCGGGTCAGCGCGGACTCGCTGCTGGTGTTCCCGGTGACCGACACCGGGCACGGCGCCTTCCACGAGGAGGCCGTACGGCTGCTGCTGGCCTGGCATCTGGAGGCCACCGGCTCCCCGCTCGCGGCCCGGCTGCTGGCGGACTGGGAGAGCGAGCGGCGGCACGTGTACTGCGGGATGCCCCGGGCGCTGCTGCTGTACCAGGACGCCGGTGAGATCCTCGCCGCGGCGAGCCGGGGACAGCTCCTCGACGAGCTGGCGACCTCGATCGCGACGGACAAGCTCCGCGCGTTCAAGGTCGACTACCGCGACCGCAGGACCGTGCTCGGCGGCCGTGCCCCGGCCTTCGGCGACCAGGGCGGCGACGACATGTTCTCGCTGCTGTCCTCGTACACCGTGCTCGGGGTCGCGCAGGATCTCGCGCTGCGGCGGGTGCCCGGGGCGAGCGGCCCGGACGACCCGCGGATCGCCGGGGCCGTCCGCAACCTCGTGCTCACCGAGGACTTCTTCGTCAAGCAGCGGGTCGTGAAGTATCTGCGCGGCACGCTGGAGCGGTTCGACGACGACGAACTGGCCACGCTCATCGCGGTCAAGCGCCTCGACGACTACAAGCGCGCCCTGCGGCAGCGCAACAACCTCAGCGTCGACGCGCCCGGCACCTACGGCTGGATCATGCACCAGAACGCCAAGAACGCGGGTCGCGTACGGGCCGCCCGCTTCGACGAACTGCTCGCGACCGCGGCGCTCGACGACCTCGCGAGCCGCCGCGTCCCGCAGGCCCCGACCGAGACGACCGAGACGGTGACCGCGTGACGCCCATGCCCCCGACCGGGCTCCTCATCCCGGCCGACGCGCCGTTCTCCGCCGCGCAGGAGTCCTGGCTCGCCGGGTTCATCGCCGGTGTCGCCGCGGCCGGACGCCGGGCCCCGGCCGCGGGCGACGCGCCCACGGCGACGGTCGACGTCCTGTTCGGCACCCAGACCGGGAACGCCGAGTTCCTCGCCGGTGAGGTCGTCGCCGGGGCCCGCGCGCACGGCCTCGGCGGGACCGCCACCGCGCTCGACGCCGTCACGCCCGAACGGCTCGCCGCGATGTCCCACGTGCTCGTCCTCGCCTCGACGTACGGCGAGGGCGAGATGCCCGACAACGCCGGACTGTTCTGGGAGTCGCTCCAGGCCGACACCGCGCCCCGCCTGGACGGGCTGCGGTACGCGGTCCTCGGGCTCGGCGACCGGGGGTACGACGACTTCTGCCAGGCCGCGAAGCTCATCGACACCCGCCTGGAACAGCTGGGCGCCACCCGGCTGCACGACCGCGTGGACTGCGACGTCGACTTCGAGGAGCCCGCGGCGGCCTGGACGACCGCGGTCCTGGACCGGCTGACCGCCGAGACCCGCGGTACGGCGGCGACCGCCACGCCCTCCCCCGCGCCCGCCCCGGCTCCCCGCATCCGCTCCCCCTGGAACAAGCGCACCCCCTACCCCTCCCGCCTCCTGGTGAACACGCTGCTGTCCTCGCCGGACAGCGCGAAGGAGATCCGCCACTACGAGTTCGACCTCGGCGACAGCGGCATCACGTACGAGGCGGGCGACGCGCTGGCCGTCGTACCGCTGAACGACGACGCGCTGGTCGGCGCGCTCCTCGATCACCTGGGCGCGGGCGGCGACGAGGAGACCGCCCGGCTCCTGCGCGTCGAACGCGAGATCCGTACCCCGTCCAAGGAGCTGATCGCCGACCTCGTGGAGCGGGCGCCGTCGAGCGAGCTGGCCGCGGTCGTCGCGCACGGCGACCGCTCCGACCTCGACTCCTGGCTGTGGGGCCGGGACGTGCTCGACCTGCTCCGGGACGCCGGACCCGCCGCCCCGGATCTGGCCGAACTGCTGCCGCTCCTGCGGCCGTTGCAGGCCCGCCAGTACTCGATCTCGTCGAGCCCGCTCGCCCACCCGGACCGTATCCACCTCACCGTCGCGTCCGTCCGCTACGACACCGGCCGGCGGACGTACGCGGGGGTCACCTCGTCGTATCTCGCGGACCGCGTCGGCGAGGAGGCGCCCGTGGGCATCTACCTCCAGCCCAACGCCTCCTTCGGCGTCCCGGCCGACGACGACACCCCCATGGTCATGATCGGCCCCGGCACGGGCATCGCGCCCTTCCGCGGCTTCCTGCACGAGCGGGCCGCGCGGGGCGCCCCGGGACGCAACTGGCTGTTCTTCGGCGACCGCCACCGCGCCACCGACTTCGTGTACGAGGACGAGCTGGCCGGGCTGCGCGAGAACGGCGTGCTCACCCGGCTCGACCTCGCGTTCTCGCGCGACCAGGCCGAGAAGGTGTACGTCCAGACGCGGATGCGGGAGCAGGCGCGCGAGTTGTACGCCTGGCTGGAGGACGGCGCGCACGTCTACGTCTGCGGGGACGCCTCCCGGATGGCGAAGGACGTCGAGGCGGCCCTGCTGGGTGTCATCGCCGGGCAGCGCGGACGCGGGAACGCCGACGCCGCCGAGTACCTGGCGGACCTGCGCCGGGCGAAGCGCTACGTACGGGACGTGTACTGAACATGACGGACCACCACAAGCCGTACCGTACCTGCGCGTTCGAGGGGTGCTGCGGCAGACGGAACAGCAGCGTGCGGCTGATCGACGCGCGGATGCCGGAACTGGCCCGCTGTCTGACGCTCTTCCAGTACGTCCAGGCGATCACCGGAGGACCGGTCGCCCGGATCGAGCAGGCGGGCAGCTACGCGGTCCCGAGCCTGCTCGGCGAGGCGTTCGCCGTCCGGCCGGGCTCGATCGCCCTGCGTATCGACGGCGGCTCGATCGCCTCGGCCGTGGTCGCGCGCGACGAGGACACCGGCACGGTCGCCCTGAGCCTGCTCGACGCGGACGGCCGGACCGTGCACCAGGGGCGGCTGCTCTCCGAGGGTGACCGGCTGCTGGCCGGACTCGCCGGCACGGTCGCCCCGGGACGCCCGGCGGCCGGACCGTCCACCCCCGCACCCGGGGTACCGGAGTGGGAGAGCGGCGACCAACTCGCCCAACTCGACGCGGTACTGACCGACGGAGGGGCCGCCCGGCGCGCGGCCTTCCACCGCTACCGCGGCGAGCACCGGGCGATCGAGACCGACGTCGTGCCCGCGGTGCTCGACCACGTCTGTTCCGTCGGGCTGCCGATCGGGATCGCGGTGTTCGGACCGGGGGCCCTGCAGGCGTGCGGCGGCCGGGTGCACGTCACCGACCGGACCGTCGGCGGGCGGGTGTTCGCCGCGATCGCGGACAGCTCGGTGGAGATCGACCTCGCGGGCGTCCGGGCCTGCCGTCTCGTGCGCTCGACGGCCGCGCACGGCCCGACCTCGGCGCTCGAACTCGACGACGGGGACGGACGCTGTGTCGCGGTCGTCACGCAGTTCGGGATGGTCGGCGAGGACGTGCACACGGCGTGGGAACACCTGGCGGCGTCCCTGCCCGACGCCTGACCGGCCGGTCGATCGGCCCGGCCAGGCGTCGGACTCCCGCACCTAGTTGGTGAAGGTGATGTACTTCCAGGCGCCGTGGGTCGTGGAGTTGACCGTGTCGCCCGACGAGCTGTTGATGTACGACGAGCGGACGCGGGCCCTGATACCGGACTCGCCCGGCGCCTCCAGGGTCACGACGGACTTGCCGTTGGTGCCGACCGCGAAGTACTCGGAGCCCGAGTCGTACCAGGAGCCCTGGTAGTACACCTGGAGCTGGAAGCGCTGCTTGCGGCCCGCGTAGTAGTTCATCGTGGTGGTGAACTTCGGGTCGGTGTTCTTGCGGAACCACTGGTACGTCGTGGAGCCGATCTTCGCCGTCCTGTAGTGCTTGGAGACGGTGGTGGAGACCTTCGCCTTGGCGTACGCCGTCGACTTCACGGTCTTGCCCGCATAGCGGGCGTCACCGGTGAAGACCGCGGTGACCGTGGTGTCACGGGTCATGTCGACGGTCGCCGACAGGTTGCCACTGGAGTTGACCTTGGCCGTCTTCAGCAGCTTCTTCGGCTTGTCGGAGCCGAAGGGGTCCGCGTAGATCGCGACCGTACGGTTCTTGTACGTCGTCCCGAGGTGCGCGGTGAAGGAGACGTCCTTGCCGTACGCGTACAGCTTGCCGTTGTTGTTGAGCGTCAGCGTGGTCGCCTTGCGGGAGACCTCCACCGCGTCGGAGCCGGAGACGGCGCCGTGCGTGGCGTCGCCCGCGTAGGACACCTTGTAGGTGACCTTGCCGCCGGCGGGCGGGGTGTCCGCGAAGGTGAAGCCGCCGTCCGCCTTCGTCGTGACGGCGGCCAGCGCCTTGCCGCCCGGCGACTCGACGTCCGTACGGGTCACGCTCAGGGAGGTGCCCGCGGGGAGCGCCGACTTCGAGGTCAGCCTCCCGGTGACGGTGAGCTTCTTGGCACGGTCCGACTTGGTCGGGGCCGACACCTTGAGGGTGGGCAGCTCCTTCGTCGGGTCGGACAGGGCGCGCAGCGTGTACGTGCCGTACGTGTTCACGGAGACCGCGAAGACCTGGCTCGCGTCCGGCGCCCAGGCGAGCGCCCCGTCCACGAGGGTGTCGGCGCCGCTGCTGTTGCCGGTGTTGGGGAAGTCGTACTCCCGCACCGGCACCTGGTCGCCGGGCCGGTGGATGTGGACGTCCGGGTCGTACCAGGAGCTGCTGCCGCCCGCGACGCTGCCGTCGGGCGCGACGCGCACCGCGTTCGGGTAGGCGTCGATGGGGTAACCGGCCTGCTCGGCCAGGTCGGTGGCCGCGTAGGCACCGATGCCGTAGCCGTACTCCGGGTCGCCCCACGAGGTGAGGACCTGGCCGCCGTCGGGCGTCAGGTCGATCTGCCGCACCGCGGTGTCCATACGGCCCTTGACCCGCAGGGCGGCCCCGCCGGCGGACACGTCGTACACGGCGAGGTCGCCGCCGTTGCCGACCGCCAGGACACCGGGGACGGCCGGGTCGGAGGCCAGGTACATGCCGAAGCCGCCGGAGAAGCCGACGTCCCCGCGCTGGGCGAGGTGCACGACGGGCTCGGCGCCCGAGACGTCGAGCGAGCCGATGTCGGTGCCGTGGGCGAACCAGACCCGGCCGTCGACGACCTCCAGGTCGCCGGGGGCCGCGCCCACCGGATAGCTGGCGGTCTGCGTGTACGTCCCGGTCTCCACCGAGACGATGCGGTTGCCGTTCTTGACGGCCGCGTACACCTGGCCGGAGTCGGCGGACAGCACGAGGCCGCTCACGCCGGGGAGCCCGGTCAGGGTGGCCCGTACGGCACCCGTGTAGTCGGTGACGACGATCTTGCCGCCGGTGGGATCGGAGACGTACACGCGCCGGTGGGCGCCGTCCACGACGATGTCCCCCACGGACGCCACCGGCAGAACCTTCGCGGAGTCGGCCGAGGCCGGACCCGCTGTGCCCGCGGCCAGAGCCGCGGAACTGAGGACGACCGCGAGTGTCGTCGCGATCGACATGCTGCGCCTGCGCACAGTGATGTGACCCCCCACAAAGAAGCCCGGTACTCGCCGGGCGTGCTTGAAGCGGCCGCGTGTTCCCCTCGCACCGTCGACGGTGCGTACCCGCGGCCGAAAACGCAGCGTATGGCATGCCAGTGACAAAGGTGACCTGGTTAATGCCCGGCACCCGCCGACGCGCCCGCCGGGCCCGGGGTGTCGGGGACACGGCTCAGCCGTGCAGGGCCCGGTACGCCTCCGCCGCCCCGGGATGCAGGGCGATTCCGCCGGTGCCGATCAGGCTGCCGACGTCGAGGAACTGGGTGCCGACGGCGTTGTCCGGGACGAGTGCCGTCGCCCGCAGGACCAGCAGCCGGGTCAGTGCCTCGGCGACGGCGTGCGGCAGGTCGGGGCGGCACACCAGCAGGTTGGACACCCCGATGGTCGCCACTCCGCCCGCCGACCGGTACGCGCCCTGCGGCAGGGACACCTCCTCCAGACCGGAACCGGCCCGGCCCTCACGCCCGCCCAGCCGGGGCAGCAGCCCGGCCAGCGGCAGGAACCGCAGACCGGGCCGTTCGTCCAGGCCGGACAGTGCGGGCAGGGGCACCCCGCCCGCGACGATCAGGGCGTCGACCGAGCCCGCCCGCATCGCCTCGGCCGCGTCGGCCAGCGGGAGATGGAGCACGGGCACGTCGGCGGTCGGGGTGAGGCCGGCCGCGTGCAGGATCCGGGCGCCGAGCACGGCCGCGCCCGACCCGGTCGCACCGAGCGAGACGGGGTGCCCGGCCAGGTCGGCCACCTCGCGCACGGGGGAGTCGGCGCGCACGACGAACTGCAGGTAGGTCTCGTACACCCGGCCGATCGCGCGCAACGGCACCGGCCGCGGGAAGAGGTCCGTGCCCTGGGCGGCCAGCGCCGTGTCGGTGAGGACGAGTCCGAGGTCGGCGCGGCGGTCGCGCAGCAGCTCGATGTTGGTGAGGCTGCCCGCGGTGGTGCGGACACGGCAGTTCAGCCGGGGGTACGCCGACTCCAGTTCCGCGGTGAGGAGGCGGCCGAACGCCTCGTAGAACGCGGTCGGTTCACCGGTCGCGATGCGCAGCACACCGCTCGGCCCGGGGCGCTGCCCGGAGGCGTCGGCGGTGAGCGCCCCGCCGAGAACGGCGACGGCGGCCGTGCCGAGGGCGGCGTGCAGGAGGGTGCGGCGGTCGAGGGGGCGGGATTCCGGACGGGGGCGGGTCATCGGGCATCACCGCTGCCGCCCGCGCCGCTCGTGCCGCCCGCTCCACCCGGCGCCGCGCGCGGCACCAGCGCCCTCGCCCGCAGCCCGCGCGGTCGCGCCGCCGTCAGTTCCAGTCGGCCGCCCCGGCCCGCCAGCAGTTGTTCGGCGATGGCCAGGCCCAGGCCCGTACCCGCCGTGCGGTTCTCGCGCTGGCGGCCCGAGCGCCAGAAGCGGGTGGTGGCCAGGGCGAGTTCGTCCGTGCCGAGGCCGGGGCCGTCGTCCGTCACCGTGAGAACCGCGAAGCCGGAACCGGCCTCGGCCCCGGAGCCGGACCCGGAGCCGGAGCCGGACCCGGAGCCGGAGCCGGAGCCGGAGCCGGGCTCGGTGGTGCAGGCGAGGGAGATCTCGGCGCCCTCGCCCGCGTACTTGATGGCGTTGTCCAGGAGGATGTCCGCGATCTGGGCGAGTTCGCGGTCCGTGCAGGCGGCCGGAACCGGGACCGGGATCGGGTGCGCGGCCGAGGTGGGGGCCAGGGACAGCCGGGCTCCGGCGCGTTCGGCGACCGGTTTCCACAGGCGGTGGCGGTCCGCCGCCACCACCGCCGCGTCGCAGTGGCCGCCCGAACCGTCGGTCACGGTCAGCTCCCCGGCCCGGTGTTCCGCGGTGGCGAGGGCGAGCAGATCGTCGAGAAGGGTCTCCAGGCGGTCGAGTTCGGTGGTGACCCCGGTGTACGTGCGCTCGCCCGACGGGGCCAGGTGCGTGTGCAGGGCGTCCACGCGCAGCCGGAGCGCCGCCATCGGGTTGCGCATCTGGTGGGACGTGTCGGCGACGAGCCTGCGCTGCTGCTCCAGGGCCGCCGTGACGGTACGCGCCATACGGTTGAAGCCGATCGCGAGCTGGCGCAGTTCGGGCGGACCGCCGGCCCTGGTCTGCTCGGGCGGGAGTCCGGCGGCGAGCTGGCCCACCGCCCGGTCGAGCCGGCGCAGCGGGCTGACCACCCATCCCGTCGCGGCCCGCGCGAGCACCGCGCACGCGACGGCGACCAGCGCGGCCCCGGCGAGGACGGCGGCCCAGCGCCGGGTGATCTCGTCCGCGGCGGTGCCCACCGAGGCCCGCAGCACGACGGCCCCGGAGACCCGGGTCCCGGTGCCGGCGGGCTCGGCGAACATCCGGTGCCCCCGTGACCAGGGACGCAGTGCCGCCGAGGGATGCTCGGTCTGGTTGCGCAGCGCCGCGTCGAGCAGCCGGGCGACCGCGGGGTCGGCGGCCCGCATACCGCCGGTCTGGACGACGGTCCTGCGGCGCGTGTCGGTGACGACGAGCGGTTCGCCGTACAGCGCGGTGTAGCGCCGGGCCTCGGCGGCGACGGCCGAGGTGTCGCCGGTCGCCGCGGCCTGGTCCATGAGGGCCGCGAACCGGTCGAGGTCGGCGCTGCGGGCGAGGACGAGCTGCTGGGTGCGGTCGGACGCGGTGAACAGCAGCAGCGGTACGGCGAACGCGGCCACCGCGATCACGACGAACAGCAGCAGCGCGGCCTGGACCCTCGTGCGCACGCCTCGCCCCTCAGTCCTCGTCGGTGCGCGTCGAGGTCCCGAAGCGGTAGCCGAAGCCCCGGATCGTCGTGAGCAGGTCGGGGCGGCGCAGCTTGGCGCGCAGCTGGGTGAGATGGACGTCCAGGGAGCGGGACACCCCGTGGTGGGCGTCGCCCCACACCTCGTCGAGGAGCTGCTCGCGACTGACCGCCGTGCCCGCGCGCCCGGCCAGCACGGCGAGGATGTCGAACTCCTTGGTGGTCAGCTCGACCTCCGCCCCGCCGACCCGGACCCGGCGCGCGTCCAGCTCCACCTCGACGTCGGCGGCCCGGACGGTCCGTACGGCGGGGGCGGCGGGCGCGTTCCTGACGCTGTTACGCCGGGTGACGGTGTCGATGCGGGCGAGGAGTTCGGCGAGGCGTACCGGCTTGACGAGGTAGTCGTCGGCGCCGAGGCGCAGCCCGCGCACCACCGAGCGTTCGTCGCCGCGCGCGGTGAGCACCACGACCGGCAGGTCGCTCACCGCCCGCAGCGCGCGCAGCACGTCCAGGCCGTCGGTGTCGGGCAGTCCCAGGTCGAGAAGGAGCAGGTCGGAGCTTCGGTGGTAGGTGAGCACGTCCCGGCCGTAGCGGACCCGGCGGGTCTCATGGCCGTGGTCGTACAGGGCCTCGACGAGCGCGGCGGCCACGCCGTCGTCGTCCTCGGCCAGCAGTACCTGCACCCGGTCCACCTCCTTCGGCCGCTCCGACCCCTGCGGGAAACGCGGCCACTCCCCGTAGCCACGCAACCGAATGTAGACCACACCGGCCCCGCGCCCGCCGGAGTGTTAAGGGGACGTTAGTTCTGTGTCCGGTCCTCTCGTGCGGCGGCGCGGGCCCGGGTGAGGCTGCACGGCACCCAGCAGAGCAGCTCGGCTTGCGAAGGACGCCGTCATGATCATCGACTGTCACGGTCACTACACGACCGCCCCTCCCGCCCTCGGGGCCTGGCGCGATCGGCAGATCGCCGCCCTCACCGAACCGTCGGCCGCCCCCGACCCCGCGGACCTGCGCATCGGTGACGACGAGCTGCGCGAGAGCATCGAGGCGAACCAGTTGCGGCTGATGGACGAGCGGGGCATCGACGTCACGGTCTTCTCGCCGCGCGCGTCGTTCATGGCCCACCACGTCGGGGACTTCGAGACGTCCGCCGCCTGGGCCGCGCTCTGCAACGAACTCTGCTTCCGGGTCTCGCAGTTGTACCCGGAGCGCTTCGTGCTCGCCGCGATGCTCCCGCAGTCGCCGGGCGCCGACCCCGCCACCTGCGTCCCCGAACTCACCCGCTGCGTGGAGGAGTACGGCGCCGTCGCGGTGAACCTGAACCCCGACCCGTCGGGCGGCCACTGGACCTCCCCGCCGCTCACCGACCGCTCGTGGTACCCGCTCTACGAGAAGCTGGCCGAGTACGACGTCCCGGCGATGATCCATGTCAGTACGAGCGTCAACCCGGCCTTCCACACCACCGGCGCGCACTATCTCAACGCCGACACCACGGCGTTCATGCAGCTCGTCCAGGGTGACCTGTTCGCCGACTTCCCGACCCTGCGCTTCGTCATCCCGCACGGCGGCGGGGCCGTCCCCTACCACTGGGGCCGCTTCCGGGGCCTGGCGATGGCACTCGGCAGACCCCCACTGGAAGAACACGTCCTGGGCAACGTCTACTTCGACACCTGCGTCTACCACCAGCCCGGCTCGGACCTCCTGTACGACGTGATCCCGGCCCGCAACCTCCTCTTCGCCTCGGAGATGATCGGCGCGGTCCGCGACATCGACCCCCGCACAGGCCACCACTTCGACGACACCCGCCGGTACGCCGAGGCCGCCGGCCTCTCCCCGGACGACCTGGCGGCGGTCCAGGAGCACAACGCCCGCGCGGTGTACCCGCGGCTGGACGCCCTGCTGAAGCGACAGGGCCGGTGAGGCGACCGATGACATCCCTCTCCCCCAAGACCCCCGGCTGGCTGGACTGGTACGCGGGTCCGTCCACCCCCGCCTTCCGGCTGCCGCCCGGGACCGTCGACACGCACTGCCATGTCTTCGGCCCGCAGGCGGAGTTCCCCTTCGCGCCGGAGCGCAAGTACACGCCCTGCGACGGCGGCAAGGACGACCTGTTCGCGCTCCGCGACCACCTGGGGGTGGCCCGCAACGTCATCGTGCAGGCCACCTGTCACGGCGCGGACAACAGCGCCATGGTCGACGCCGTCCGCTCGGCGGGCGGCAGGGCCCGAGGCATCGCGACCGTCCGCCCCGACATCACCGACAGCGAACTCCTCGCGCTGGACGCGGCGGGCGTGCGCGGGGTGCGCTTCAACTTCGTACGGCGGCTGGTGGACACCTCGCCCGCCGACGACCTGCTCACCATCGCCAAGAAGGTCGCCCCGCTCGGCTGGCACGTCGTCCTGTACTTCGAGAGCGTCGACCTGCCCGAGCTCGAGGGCTTCTTCGGGTCGCTGCCCGTGCCGCTGGTGGTGGACCACATGGGCCGGCCGGACGTGACACGGCCGGTGGACGGCCCGCAGTTCACCCGCTTCCTGCGGTTCGTCGAGGACAACGACGTGTGGGTGAAGGTGAGCTGCCCGGAACGCCTGACCGTCACGGGCCCGCCCGCCCTGCACGACGAACCGCACGGCGAACCGCACGCCTACACGGACGTCGTCCCCTTCGCCCGCCGGGTCGTGGCGGAGTTCCCCGACCGGGTGCTGTGGGGCACGGACTGGCCGCACCCCAACCTCACGGACCACATGCCCGACGACGGCCTGCTCGTCGACCACGTCCCGCACGTGGCGGTCACGGCCGAGCAGCGGCACAAGCTCCTGGTCACCAACCCGATGGGCCTGTACTGGCCCGGCGAGGACTACTGACATGCAGCACTCCAACGCGCTGAACCGGCTGGACAGGCTGCCGGTCTCCCGGTTCCACAAGGTCACCCTGCTCGCCGTCGCCTTCGCGTACTTCTTCGAGTTCGCGGACATCAACAGCTTCGCCACCACCGCGCCGAAACTGATCAAACTGTGGGGCCTGACGGTCGACCAGGTCGCCTACGTCACCTCGCTCTCGTTCGTCGGCATGTTCATCGGGGCGATCGTCGCCGGGTCCATAGCCGACCGGTGGGGCCGCAAACGGGCCCTGATCTGGACCACGCTGTTCTTCGGCGTCTCGTCGTTCGCGGCCGTGTTCTCCTGGGACCTGGTCTCACTCGGTGTGTTCCGCGTCCTGACCTCGGCCGGCCTGTCGGCGATGACCGTCGTCGGGGTCGTCTACGTCAACGAGATGTACCCGTCGGCGATCCGCGGCAAGTACCAGGCGTACGCCATCGCCATCGGCATCTGCGGCACACCCGTCACCAACCTCATCGCCAGCGCCGTCGTCCCGCTCAACGACTGGTCGTGGCGGCTCGTCTACCTGTGGGGTTCGCTCGGTGTCCTGCTCGTCCTCTTCTCCGGCCGCCTCAAGGAGTCGCCGCGCTGGCTGGAGAGCCGGGGCGAGCACGCGGCGGCCGACGCGGTCCTGACGGAGATCGAGACGGCCGTGGTCGCGGAGAAGGGGCCGCTGCCCGAACCCGCGCCGCCGGTCGCGGAGACACCGTCGACGAAGGCGCCGCTGCGGCTGCTCCTCCAGAAGAAGTACCTGCTCCCGACCCTGCTGCTCTCCGTGCTGTGGATGACGCAGACCATCGGCTTCTTCGGCTATTCGAGCTGGGCGCCGACGCTGCTGGCCAAGGAGGGCTTCAGCGTCGAGAAGTCCGTCTTCTACGTGGCACTGACCACGGTCGGAGCGCCGCTCGGCTGCTACCTGGCGTCGCTGGTCACCGACCGGTTCGAACGCAAGTGGTGCCTGGTCGCCTTCGGCACGGTGATCGCGATCTGCGGGCTGCTGTACGGGCTCACGTTCAACCCCGTGCTCATCATCGTGTTCGGCTTCCTCGTGAACCTCTTCGAGCGGGGATACACGGCGCTGGCGTACGCGTACTCGCCCGAGCTGTTCGACACGCGGGCCCGGTCGCTGGGCACGAGCGTGTCCTACGGGCTGGGACGGCTGTCGAACGCGGCGGGTCCGCTGATCGTCGCCGCGCTGTACACCGGGCACGGGTATCAGAGCGTCTTCTACTTCATCGCCGGTACGTGGCTGGTCGGCGCGGTCACGCTGGCCGCGTTCGGCACACGGACGCGCGCGACGCGGCTGGCCGAGGCGGAACCCCAGCGGACCCGCGTCCCGGTGTAGGCCCTACCGGAGCCTCGGGCCGGGTGCGGGCCCGGTGGGGGCTGGCCGCGCAGTTCCCCGCGCCCCTAAAAGATTGCGCCGTTCCCCGCGCCCCCATTCAGGGGCGCGGGGAACTGCGCGGGTCACCCCCGCCGGGCCGCACCAGACATGCGACGGTCAGCGGAGTTTTCGGCAGAAGAGCGCGTCCGGCGTGCGGGACGACCCGATGCGGCCCGTGTACGCGACACCCGCCACGTACTCGTCGTCCGCACACTGCCCCTTGTAGTGACCGTTCGCGAAGTCCCCGCCCTTGGGCGCCGAGCCCCGGTTGTCCCCGCGGTCGAACCACACCGTACGACCCGCCGTCCCGGTGATCACCCCGGACGGCGCGGCAGCGCACAGCACGGACGACACCGCCGCACCCCGCACCGCGTACCCCGACACGAACCGCCCGTCGGCACACTGCAGCTTGGTGTAGCCGGACGCCCAGTCCCCGCCCGGCGGGACGTACCGTTCGTCCTTGACGACCTCGGGCGCCCCGGCCGCGTTCGCCAGCGGCCCGGTGGTCGTGTCGGAGCACAGCCCCCGGTTCCCCGTGTGCCCGAGCCCGAGCAGCCGCTGCCCGTCGGGGCAGACGGCCTTGCGCGCGCCGGAGTCGAAGTCCGGCAGCGCCCGCATGCGCCGCGAGGCGATGAAGTCGCCGTGGTCGGGGCTGAGCATGGACCACTCCGTGACGGGGGCGACCTGCCCGGTGCGCCCGGTGGCTCCGACGAGCCGGCTCCACGCGGCGGCCCGCCAGTCGTCGCCGTCGTACACACCCATGCGGTGGCCCGCCGCGTCCCAGTGCAGCAGGGCCCAGCCGTTGCCGGTGCGGTTCTCGTGCCAGCCGACGAGCGGCCAGTACGCGAAGTCGGCGTCGGTGCGCACGAGGTGGTCGACGAAGTTCTCGAACCAGGCCCGCGCCTTGGCGTTCGTCTCCGACCGGCCGCCCACCCCGAACTCGCTGATCCAGACGGGCGCGGTGAAGTGCTGGTCCTGTTCGGCGGTGACGAAGAAGGCCTGGCGGTTCAGTACGTCGACGAGTTCGGCGGGGCTGAAGTCCCGGTAGCGCGGGTCGGTGGTCTCGCCCGTCCCGGTGGCGCCGCTGTGGTTGGGGCCGGTGTAGTCGTAGAAGTGGGCGGAGTACACGAGCTTGCCGGAGTCGACGAGGGTGTGCGACAGGTTCCGTACGGGTTCCAGGGTGGGGCGGCCGTGTGCGAAGCCGTCGACGGGGATGCCGGTCCAGTTGATGCCCTCGACGACGATGAGGAGATCGGCGTTGGCCTCGGTGAGGATGCGGTCGCCGACGCGCTGGGAGGCGGCGAACCAGTCGTGGTCGTCGCCCAGGCCCCAGTTGGGGTCGTCCCAGATGTTGCGGCGCACCTCGTTGTAGAGGTCGGCGCCGACGACCCGCTTGTTGTCCTTGTAGCGGCGGGCCATGAAGAGCCAGTCGTCCTCCCAGGTCTGGACGGACTGGCTCGCGTTCCAGCGTTCGTTGCCGTCGACCCCGCAGCACCAACGGGTCGTGTTGGTGTGGTTGTTGAGGATCACGGCGAGCCCGGCACCGGTGAGTTCGCCGATCACGGCGTCGTACACCTGGAGCGGTGTTCTGCCGCGCAGTGCCGGGTTGGCGGCGACGGCGTCGTCGGTGACGGGGCGGCTGTCGTGGACCATCTCGTTGGAGAAGGGCAGCCGGATGCTGTTGATCCCGATCTCCTGGAATCCGGCGACGATCTCGGTGATGGGCGCCCGGTCCAGGCCGAGGGGTATCCGCCCGGAGTTCTCGCCCGCGTGATGACTGGCGTCGTCGTCCACGTTTCCGGAGCCGTTCCATGTGCCGCTGGCGCCGTGCCAGTTGCCGGAGCGCAGTTTGAACCGGTCGCCGTTCGCGTCGACGATCCAGCGGCCCCGTGTACTGAGCGGGGCCGTCCAGGCCGCCGCGGCCGGGGCGGCCTCGCGGGCGGCGGGCTCCGGACCGGCCGGGGCCGCGCCTGCGGGACCGGAGGAGAGGGGCACCAGAAGGAGAGCGGCGGCCAGAGTCAGCCAGCCGAAGGATCCACGCACGGTCACCATCCCGAGGACTACGAGGACTACGTTGTCATGGCAGCGTCATCATGATGGACGGTCCGGTGTTGGTCCAGGCCTACAAAGGGAAGACGGGCGAAATACAGGGACAACCCCACGACAATCCGAAGGGAATCCGACGAGAGCCCGATGAGAACCCGACGGGCTTCAGGACACCGAGTCGTAGCCCTTCCCGCCCCGGCGCAGCGCACGGACGCACCAGCCGATGACGAGCGCGTTGAACAGCGCCCCGAACACGACGGCCACGAGGAACATCTCGGCGCCGTCCGGCAGCAGCAGAAGCGGCACGAGACTGCCCGGGACGGTGGCGAGCAGCGGGATGACACCCGCCATGGACCCGTCCGAGCCGTCGCTCGCGCTCACCACGTACGCCCACACCACCAGGCCCGCGACGACCACCAGATAGCCAAGGACGAAGACGTGCTCGCGAGCGAGCCGCAGACATCGCGCGAAGGCGGTCGGGCCGGAGCCGGGGCTCTTACCGGTCACGGGGCTGTACTCCTCGGGTCGGTACCGGGCGGATTCGGCCGGGCGAGCCCGAGGTCGTACGCGAGGATCGTCGCCTGTACGCGGTCCCGCAGGCCGAGTTTGCGCAGCAGCGCGTTGACGTGGGACTTGACCGTGCCGACGGTGATGCCGAGTTCGTCGGCGATCTCCGCGTTGTTGAGTCCGGACGCGACCAGGGCGAGGACGTTGCGCTGGCTGCCGGTGAGGCTGTCCAGCTCGTTCGGCCCGCTCCCGGCGCGTATCCCGGCGCCCGCGCCCGACGCGTAGTGGCCGATGAGCCGGCGGGTCGCGGACGGGGCGAGCACGCTCTCCCCGGTGGCCACCACCCTGATGCCCTGGAGCAGTTCGGCGGCGTGCACGTCCTTGAGCAGGAACCCGGAGGCTCCGGCGTGCAGCGCGTCGAAGACGTACGAGTCGAGGTCGAAGGTGGTCAGCACCAGGACCCGGGGCGCGTCCTGGCGGCCGGTGATGATGCGGGTGGCGGCGATGCCGTCGAGCACGGGCATCCGGACGTCCATGACGACGACGTCGGGGGCCAGTTCCGCGGCGAGACGCACCGCGGCGGCGCCGTCGGCGGCCTCGCCGACGACCGTCATGTCCTCCTCGGCGTCGATCACCGCGGCGAACCCCGCCCGCACGATGCCCTGGTCGTCGACGACCAGCACCTTGAGACTCATCGCTCCCTCTCCTCGGCCGACGTGACGTCGTCCTCCTGCGGAACCGGTGCGAGTGGCAGCCGGAGCCCGACCGTGCCCGGCCGGTCGGTGTCCAGGGTGCCGCCGAGCGCGGCGGCACGCGCCGCCAGCAGCTCCCGTACAGCGGGGCGGGCGGCGCGGGGGACCCCGGTGGCCGTGAGCGTCAAGGTATCCCCGTCCCGGTCGAACTCCAGCACCGCGGCCTCCTCCCCGCCGGCCCCGAGCACCGTCTCGGCCGCGTGGTAGGCGGCCAGATCCACCGCGGTGGGCAGCCGTTCCGGTACGCGGCCGGTCACCCGTATCTCGACGTCACGACCGCCGGCCCGGCACTGGCGGGCCAACAGGTCGAGGGCCTGGAGGGTCGGCTGCGGCCGCAGTTCGGCCCCCCGCTCCCCGTCGCGCTCCCCCTCGCCGTCCCGGACGGTGTCGAGGAGGGCGCGCATCGCGGCGAGGGCCTCGCGGGCGCGTTCGGCGGTCGTGTCGAGGTGTCCCGCCTCGGCCTGGGCGACCATGTCGGCGGTGCGTGCCAGCACGGTGGTCTCCAGCCCGGCCGCGATCCGCCGCCGCTCGGCCCAGGCGTCCCGAACGGCTTCCCCCGCCCAGACGGCCAACCGCTCGTCCCGCACCCCCCGATCCCGCCCTTCCCGCCGCCCCCGCGACACCCCACCCCAGAGAGCCCCACCCACCAGAACCCCCACCCCGCACACACCGACCCCCCACTGCCCCGCCCCAACAAGAACCACAACCAGGACATGCACCCCCACAACCCCCAGACCAATCCCCAAAGGAACGCGGGGAACGACGCAATCTTTCGCTTTGAGCCGCACACCAGCAGGGGCGCGGGGAACGGCGCAATCCTCGGCCTTGAGCCGCACACCAGCAGGGGCGCGGGGAACGGCGCAATCCTCGGCCTTGAGCCGCGCAGCGGCAGGGGCACGGGGAACGGCGCAATCCTCGGCCTTGAGCCGCGCAGCGGCAGGGGCGCGGGGAACTGCGCAATCTTTGGCCTTCAGCCGGACGCCGAACAGCCCGCGAGCATCGGCACGTTCTCCCCCCTTCAGCCGCGCAGCGAACAGCGCAGACCTCCACCCCCCAGGGGCGCGGGGAACGGCGCAATCTTTCGCGTTCAGCCGCGCAGCGGCAGGGGCGCGGGGAACGGCGCGACCAGCCCCCACCGAGCCGCGGCCATACGCGGACGCCACCGCCCAGACCGCCGCACACGTGACCAGCGCGCTCAACCCCACCGGCAGCAGCACCGGCCCCCCGTACCCACCCACCCGCATCGCCGCAGGCCAAAGCAGCGCCAGCCCGAACAGCGCACTCCATGCGACCCGCGGCGCCCGCCGCAGCCACAACAGCGCGACCACCTGCGCCGCGACCAGCAGAGCGAACAGCAGCCCCGCGGACGCACCCCCGTCCCCCTGCTCCGCACCCTCCTCCCGAATGACGAGCGCGGGAAGCAACGGCTGCAGAACGAGCCCGGCGGCGGCCACCACCTGCGCCACCCGATAGCTCCGCGGCACGACCCGCCCCACCGCCCCGGCGACCCGTCCGGGCAGCACGGCACGCACCTCCCAGCCCCCGTCCTCCGTGGGCCCGCTGGTCAGCGTCCCGCCCGCTTCCCGCGCCCGGGCCCGCAGGAACCCCTGTCCGCGCCCCCCGCCGAGACCGGCCCCGTGCGCCACCACGGCCGCGGCACCGGCGGGCGGCGCCGCACTGGTCACCACGGCCTCCGTGCGCGCGTCGCCGTACCGGCAGCGCACCACGGTCCGGGCGCCGGGAGCGTGCCGGGCCACGTTGGTCAGCGCCTCGCGCACGATGCCGAAGACGGCGTCCGCGACAGCCCCGTCCGGCAGCGGCCCGATCTCGCAGTCCACGGGCTGCCCGAGCCGCCGGAACCCCGCGACGAGCTCCCGCAGCCGTTCCTGCGGCGAGGGCAGTTCCTCCCGCGAGGGCGCCGGCGCCCGTACCGCGCCGAGCGCCCGGGTGACCTCGCGCCCGGTCTCGACCGCGAACCCGAGTGCGTCCTCGGCCAGTTCGGGACGGCGCTCGCGCAACCCGAGGGCCGCCCCGGCCGTGACGACCACGGCCGTCAGGTGGTGGGCGCTGACGTCGTGCAACTCCCTTTCCATGCGCCGCCGTTCGACGGCCGGAAGCCGGTGCCGCTCGGCCTCGGCCCGCGCCAGCACCTGCGCGGCCGTCCGCCGGGCACGACGGGCCCGCCGTACGAACAGGCCGGCGCCGCACGCGACGGCGTACAGCAGGGCGGTCAGGACGAGGTCGAGTCCGTCGCGTTCGCTGAGCCCGTGCAGGCTGAGGTTCTGGAACAGTTGCCACAGGGCGAGCGCCACCACGGACAGCACGGCGGTGAAGGTGTCCCGTTCGGTCGCCACGGTGAACAGGGCCAGCCCGACCCCCGCGGTCCCGAGTACCGCCGTCGCCCCGGTGGGCAGCGGGCCGGCGCCCAGCGCGCAGGCGGCGGCGACCAGGACGAGGGTGACCAACGGGCGGGCCCGGCGCAGGGCGAGCGCGGCGGTCACCGAGCCGGCGACGAGGACCGCCACGAGGAGCGCGGACGCGTCCGGCGCGACCCCGCGCACGAGTGCCGCGCCGGGCCACACCAGGGCCTGGACGCACAGCAGCAGGACCGGAAGCAGCCGGTCGTCGATTCGGTTCACGGCGGCCAGGCTATGGCCGCGACCGAGCGGTCCGACTCGGGCCGAGGGTGGATTCCCGTCTCTTACCAGGGTTGGAGATCCGCGGGGCCGCCAGTCATCCGGCAGCGGGACGACCATGGAACACCCCCGGACCTAATCTTGGACCCATCGAGAGAGCGGCGGCCCGCCGAAGGAAATTCGCGGGAGGAAACCCACCCGAGGGAATTCACGCACCGCTCCGACTCGACCCGAAGCAATTCAGCGCAGTCAATTCAGGGGGATAACCATGTCCAAGTCCAAGCGCATTCTCATCTCGTCGCTCGTCGGTGTCGCCGTCGTGGGCGGAATCGCCGCCGGCGGGTTCGCCATGGCCTCGTCCTCCTCCGCACCGGCCCTGAGCGACAGTTCGGCCCGTTACACGGCTCCGACCGCCGGCGGCGCGGGTTCGCTCACCTTCACCACGGACGTGCGTGACGACTCGGGCGTCAAGGGCCTCAAGGTCATCGCATGGCCCGCGAGTTCGAAGCTCGACCCGACCGAGGCTGAGCTGCGGTCCGTGGACAGCGCCGAGTGCCGGAGCACCTCCGACGAGACGTCCCGCTGCACCTACACGCTGAAGGTCACGGAGAAGGAGCAGGCCGGGCTGGACCGGGGCACCTGGCACATCTCGGCGCTGGCGACGGCCAAGGACGGCGACACGGCGTTCGTGCCCCGCGCCGCCGCCTTCGAGGTCACCGGCTGACCGGTCACCGCCACGCTCCCGACAGGCTCCGGGTGACGACCGAGCTGAGGATGCGTACGCCCCGCGTCGAGCCCGGGTCGATGTCCGTGAGTTCCCTCGTCCGGCGCAGGCGGTAGTCCAGGGTGCGCGGGTGGATGTTGAGGGCTTCCGCCGTGGCCCCGCGGTTCATGTCGTGGCGGTAGTACGCGTCGAGGGTGCGGAGGAGGTCCGGGCCGGGTGCGAGGCTCCGGGCCACCGCGCGGAGCCAGTCGTCGACGAACGGTACGTCGGCGACCGTGAGTTCGACGAAGACGTCCGCCATGGTGTGCGCCCGCAACCGAGCGGACGTACGCCGCAGGGGGGCCGCCCTGCTGATCCGCCGGGCCCGGTCGAGCGCTCCGGCCAGCCCGGACGGCGGCGCTCCGGAGGCCCCGACGGCACAGAGCCGCCCGAGCGCCTGGGCGAAGTCCCGCAGAAGACCGGACACGGCCGCGTCGGACACGGCCGGGTCGGACACCGCCGTGTCGGGTGCCGGCAGCGGATCGGGGGCGGCGGCGGGGGTGGCGGGGGCCGCCTGCCCGCTCCCGGCACCCCCAGGCACCAGGGCGATCAGCTCACCGCCCCTGCCCCCGCGCTCCCGGCACCAGGTGACGGGCACCCGGTGGGTTCTCACCAGGGACTCGATCCCGCTCTCCAGGTCACGGTCGCCGACGGGGCAGTCGGGCACCCGGATCACCGTCACCTCGTAGTACTCGGCCAGTTCCAGGCCCGTGAGCAGCGCAAGTTCCGCCGCCATGGGGTCCTCGGCCAGTAACAACCGGGCCAGCAGGCCGACTTGCTCGACGTACGGCAGCCGGCGTCGCATCGCCGTCACGAAGCCCTGCCGGTAGGCGCCGATGCCGCGCTCGCCCTGCGGGGCGAACCAGCTCATGATGCGCATGAGTTCGTCGACGTCGCCGCCGCGCTGGGCCTCCGTGGCCTCGTTGATCTCTCGCAGCATGAGTTCGGTGTGCACGCCCAGGACCCGTTGCCGTGAGTCCAGTGACATGCCCGCCCCGGCCCGCGCCTCGCCCATGGCGGCGATGTAGCCGAGGTCGGCGTCGGTCAGCTTGCCGTTGTCCGGGGCCAGTTCGAGCGTGCGGCGCCTGAACCACACCGAGTACTCCAGCGTCTCGTCCCTGGCCCGGGAGTTCGCGTCCAGCGACCCGAGTTCCGGGATCTCCCGTACGTACGTGTCGACCTCGCGGCGCGCGTTGGCCGACGCCCGCCGGGCCAGCTCGGCGAAAAGGCTCCCCATGAGCATGAGCATGCCATCACGAGCGAAGGCGCCGCCAGATGAAATCCGGACGGGTGCTTATCACTCCGGGTGAATCGATGGCGGATACGCCGACCGCGCATTTGTCACAGTGCGCAAAGTTCCTTGATCCGACCCTGCTTGTGGCTCGATCCGCTTGTCGGGCCGATCCCGTCTGGGCTTAATGGAGACCGCGCAGCGGAATTGTTTCGTACGGTCAAACGGGAGGGAAAACAATGAAAGCAGCGGTCAAGAAGAGAATAGCGGCGGCGGTAGCGGTCGTGTGCGCGGCAACCGCGCTCACCCTGAGCGCGCCCGGCTCCAGCTCCGCCGCCCCCGACGCCACTCCCAGCCTGCGGGCGTACGGCCTCGCCGGCGACGGCACCCTGATGTCCACGTTCCTGACGGACAACCCGAAGGTGCTCAACTGGGTACTGGTCATCGACGGACTCGTCGGCGACACCAAGCTCGTCGGCATCGACTTCCGGGTGCAGAACGGCCTGCTGTACGGCGTGGGCGACAAGGGCGGCATCTACACGATCAAGATGCCGCCGGCCCTGCCCGACACCGTGGTCGCCACCAAGGTCTCCCAGCTCGCGGTCTCGCTCTACGGCACCGTCTTCGACATCGACTTCAACCCGGCGGCCGACCGGTTACGGGTGATCAGCAACTACGGCCAGAACCTGCGGCACAACCTGAACGACGGCACCACGGTCGCCGACACCGCGCTGACCGTCCCGCCGCTCACCACGGCGGCCCAGGGCGTGACCGCGGCCGGCTACACGAACAACGACCTGGTCGGGTCCACCGCGACGACCCTGTTCGACATCGACACGTACAACGACCAGGTCGTCATCCAGTCGCCGCCCAACGCAGGCACCCTCGTCCCGACCGGCCTCCTCGGCTTCGACGCCGGTGTCGACGCGGGCCTCGACATCTACAGCACCCTGACGAACGGCAAGACGACCGCGAACGACGCCTTCGCCTCGCTCCTGCCGTACGGCTCGACCAGGGCGTTCTTCTACAGCGTCAACGTCCTCACGGGCGAGCCGACGTCCATCGGCCAGTTCCCGCTGAACGTCACGGACATCGCCATCAGCCTCACCGGAACCTGACCTGCCTGTCTGCCTGCCTGCGGGGGTCCACCGACTCGTCGCGGACCGCACACCGCGGTCCGCGGCGAGTCGTCGGCGTGTGCGGCGCCCTCGAAGCGCCCTTGAAGGGTCCTCAGAGCGCCGTCGGACCCGCCTGCACCAGGCCCGTCTGATAGGCGATGACCACCAGCTGGGCGCGGTCCCGGGCGCCCAGCTTCGTCATGGCCCGGTGGACATGGGTGCGTACGGTCAGCGGGCTGACCGTCAGATCCTCGGCGATCTCGGTGTTGGACTTTCCCTCCGCGGCCAGGGCCATCACCTCGCGTTCGCGGACCGTGAGTTCGGCCAGGCGTTCCGGGGGCGCCAGGTGGCCCCCAGGGGCGGGGGAGGTGAGGAAACGGGTGATGAGCGTGCGGGTGGCGCCCGGTGACAGCAGGGCCTCGCCGGACGCCACGGTTCTCAGCCCGTCCAGCAGGGTGTCGGCCGTGACGTCCTTGCCGAGGAACCCGCTGGCCCCCGCGCGCAGCGCCTGGGCCACGTAGTCCTCGGTCTCGAACGTGGTGAGGATGAGGACGCGGGTGGCGGACAGTTTCGGGTCCGCGCAGATCTCGGACGTGGCCGTGAGGCCGTCCGCGCCCGGCATACGGATGTCCATGAGAACGATGTCGGGGTGGTGGGCGCGGGTCAGGTCCACCGCCTCCACGCCGTCGGAGGCCTCGCCGACCACCGTCATGTCGTCGCAGGAATCGATCAGGATCCGGAACGTGGCCCGCAGCAGGGCCTGGTCGTCGGCGAGCAGCACCCTGATGCTCATGGCTTCTCTCCTTCCGCGGTCGAAGAGGTCGTCGAAGAGGTCATGGAGGCGAAGGAGGTGAAGGAGGCGAAACAGCTGGAGCACATGGTGGACATCGTGGACTTCTCCGCGCCGGCGGTGCCGGAGGAGGCGGAGGTGTCGGCCGCTCCGGAAGCCTCCTCGGCCACTCGCGACACCCCGGTCACACCCGCACCCACCCCCACGCCCCCAGCCACACCCGCACCCGTCCCCGTCCCCGTCCCCGTCCCCGTCCCCGTCATCAGCGGCTGCAGCGGCAACGCGGTGGCGACCTCGAAGCCGCCCTCCGGGCGGGGGCCCGCGCGCAGCTCCCCGCCGATGGACCGGGCGCGTTCGTGCATGCCCATGACCCCGAAGCCCCGGCCCGGTTCGGCGGCCCGGGAAGCCGTGACCGCCGTGGCAGCCGTAGCCGCCGTAGCCCCTGCGGGAGCCGTGACCGCCGTGGCGGCCGTCGCGGCGACCGCCGCCGGACCGTCGTTGGTGACCGTGATCAGCAGCCGGGAGTCGGCGTAGCCGAGCCGCACGTGCGCGCTCTCCGCGGCGGCGTGCTTGGTCACATTCGTCAGCGCCTCCTGCACGATCCGGAACGCCGTGAGGTCCACCCCCGGCGAGAGCGGCTGGGGCACGCCCTCCGTGGTCACCGCGACGGCGACGCCCGCGGACGCGCACGCCGCCACCAGATCGGGCAGGCAGTGCAGGCCGGGGGACGGTTCGAGGGAGGGGGAGGCCGGGTCGTCGCTCTGGCGCAGCAGCCCCAGCGTGGCCTTCAGCTCGCGCAGCGCCGACGACGTGGTCCCGGTCAGATCGGTGAGGATCTTCCGCGACTGCTCGGGGTTGCTGAGCGCGAGGTGGGCGGCGGTGCCGGCCTGCGCGTTGGCCAGGGCCAGATGGTGGGCGACGACGTCGTGCAGTTCGCGGGCGATCCGCATGCGCTCCTCGGTGACGCGCAGCCGCGCCTCCTCCTCCCGGGTGCGCTCGGCGTGTTCGGCGCGGGCCTGCACGGCCGCGAGGTAGGCGCGCCGCAGCCGGGTCATGTTGCCCGCGGCGATCGGCAGCAGCAGCCAGAAGAAGGGCCCGATGGTCCGCAGCAGCAGGGAGATGCCGTCCATCGAGTCGGACAGCGCCGTCGCGACCATCAGCGCCAGCATCGTGGTGATGCCGTAGACGCGGGTCGTCTTCCGGTCGCTGATGGTGGCCATCCAGTAGAGCGCCGCCATGATCGGGGCCAGCAGCAGGGGCGTGAGCAGATAGTCCAGCGAGATCGCGATCGCCGTGCAGACCGCTGTCACGGTGACGGCGGTGCGCGGGTGGCTGCGGTGCTTGAGCAGGGCGAGGCAGGACACCCCCATGAGGATGACCGCCGCCTTGTCCTGGTCGGGCGGGTCGGCGCCGGGCATGGTGAGCGAGGCGCCGAGGCTCGCGGAGCCCATCAGTGCCACGACCACCCCCGCGTCGATGACATAGGGGTAGCGGTCCGCGTACTGCTCGAAGCGGTCGGTGTAGCGCTCCAGGCTGGTGGACATCGGGCTCTCCGGTTGGCTGGACTGGGTCCTTCGTGCTGCGTGTCGTCCATCGTGACGCCGAGAGGCGCGAACGGCGGACGGGGCCGCCCGTGTCGTTCGCCACGGGCGGCCCCGTCCGGGGGAGGAGGGAGCCGGTCGCCTCAGGTGGACCTCACGGGTCTCTGGTCGACCTCTTGGCTCCTCAGGTGCGGGCCACTTCCAGGTCGGCCGTGTCGGTCGGCGCCGGGTGCGGCTCGGCCCTGCGGCTGAGCGCCTCGCCCTCCACGTCGACGCGGGGCAGCAGCCTGTCGAGCCAGCCCGGCAGCCACCAGGCCTTGTGGCCGAGCAGGGCCAGGACCGCGGGCACGATCGCCATCCGTACGACGAAGGCGTCGAAGAGGACGGCGGTGGCCAGCCCGAAGCCGATCATCTTGATCATGGACTCGCTCTCGCCGATGAAGCCGGCGAACACCGCGATCATGATCAGCGCGGCGGCCACGACGACCCGGGCGCTGTGCCGGAATCCGCTGGTCACCGCCTGGGCGGGCGACTCCCTGTGGACGTACGCCTCGCGCATCCGGGAGACCAGGAAGACCTCGTAGTCCATGGCGAGGCCGAAGACGATGCCCACCAGGAAGATCGGCATCAGGCTCATGATCGGGCCGGTCTGCTCCACGCCCATCAGGTCGGCGCCGTGGCCCTGCTGGAAGACCAGGACGACCACGCCGAGGGAGGCCAGGACCGACAGGAGGAAGCCGAGGGCCGCCTTCAGCGGGACGAGCAGGGACCGGAAGACCACCATCAGCAGGATGATCGCAAGGCCGACGACGACGATCAGGTACGGGACCAGGGCGCCCGAGACCTTGTCGGAGATGTCGATGTTCAGCGCGGTGGTGCCGGTGACCTCGAAGGTCGCGCCGGTCTCGGCCTCGACCCCGCTCCGCTCGCCGCGGATGGTGTTCACCAGGTCCGTGGTCTTCTGGTCGGTCGGCGCGGTGGAGGGCACGACCGAGAAGACCGCGGTGTCGCCGCTCTCGTTGAAGCGCGCCGGGGAGACGGACACGACCCCTTCGGTGGCGCCTATCTCCTTGGAGATCGTCTCCACGGCCCCCTTCGCGTCGGAGTCGCCCTTGGCGTCGACGACGACGGTCAGCGGACCGTTGAAGCCCGGCCCGAAGCCCTCGGCGAGCGCGTCGTAGGCACGGCGCTCGGTGGTGGAGGTCGACTTGGCCTCGTCGCCGGGCATGCCCAGCTGCAGGTCGGCCATCGGTACCGCGAGGGCTCCGAGACCGACCACACCGAGGAGCAGCACGGGTACGGGCCTGCGCAGGACGAACCGCGCCCAGCGGGTGCCTCCGTTGTCCTGGGCCTCCTTCTCGACCCGGCCGCTCTTGCGGGCCTTGCGGGTGAGCACGGCGTTCGGCCAGAAGCCGAGCAGTGCCGGTACGAGCGTCAGCGCGATGAAGACGCCCACGACGACGGCGCCGGCCGCGGCCAGGCCCATCTTGGTGAGCATCGGGATGCCGACCACGGCGAGTCCGGCCAGCGCGATGACGACGGTGAGTCCGGCGAAGACGACCGCGGATCCGGCCGTACCGGTCGCGAGCGCCGTGGCCTCCTCGGGTGTACGGCCCTTGGCGCGCTCCTCGCGATAGCGGGAGACCACGAACAGGGCGTAGTCGATGCCGACCGCGAGGCCCAGCATCATCGCCAGGGTGCCGGTGGTCGTGGACAGGCCGAGGGTGCTGGCCAGGGTCAGGATCGTGGCCATGCTCACGCCGACGCCGATGACGGCGGTCAGCAGCGGCAGCCCGGCCGCGGCGAGGGAACCGAAGGTGACCAGCAGGACGACCGCGGCGATCGCGACGCCGATCAGTTCGGCCGCTCCGCCCGGTCCGCCGTTCTCCTCCATCGCGGTCCCGCCGGCCTCGACGGTCAGTCCGGAGTCGCGGGCCTCGTCGAGCGCCTTCACCAGCTGGGACCTGCTGGCGTCCGTCAGCTCCTCGGGCCCGACCTTGTAGGTGACGGTCGCGTACGCCGTCGTGCCGTCCTTGCTGACCGCCTTCGCCTGGAAGGGGTCGGCCGCGCCGGCGACCTGCGAGCCGTCGCCCAGCTCCTTCACGGTCTTCTCGACGGTCTTCCTGCTCTCGGCGGCGGTGACCTTCCCGCCGTCCGGCGCGACGAAGACGACCCGTGCGGTCGCGCCGTCGGCGGACGTGCCGGGGAAGCGCTGCTCCATCAGGTCGAACGCCTTCTGGGACTCGATGCCCGGCATGGAGAACGCCTCTTCGGCCGCCGCCGGGGCCTTCATCGCGCCCAGTCCGACCGCGGCCAGGACGGCCGCCCAGACCAGGGCGACGTACCAGCGACGCCGGAAGGCCAGACGGCCCAATCGGTACAGGAAAGTAGCCACGGCAGGAGGTCTCCACATCTGGTGCCGAATGTCCCTCCAGGCTGTCCGGTGGAGACCCGTCCTGTCGTCGTGCGTCTGCCGACACATTTCGCTACTCGGTACGCAGTAGGAACAGGCCCCCGGCTCCGTCTTCGGGACGACGGGACGGGCCGCCTTGTCAGCCTCTGGTCTGGCTCCCGTCAGCTTCCGGTCCGCGTCCCGTCAGCTTCGGACGGGCCTCCGGGGTGACCGGAACGGGCCCGTTATTAGACAGCCCGTCAAGTTACCGAACCGTAACCTTCCGACTGCTACCACGAGTAACTTACCCACAGGTAAGTTCCAGGCGGACTTTCACCTGTCGGCCGCTCCACAGGAGGTTCGTCATGCCCGCACGCAGAAAACTGCTGGCCGCGGCAGTCACCGCCGCCGCCTGCCTCACCACCCAGGCCCTCACGGCCACCGCCGCCACGGCGACGGACGAGGTCGTGTCCCGGGGTGTCACGATCCCCGCCTTCTACAACCCGCCGACCAGCCTGCCCGCCGCGAACGGCACGCTCGTACGCAGCGAACCGCTCCCGCTGGCCCTGAGCCTGCCCAGCCTCCACGGACCGCTGCCGGGCACCGCGACCCGGCTGATGTACAGGTCCACCGACTCGAACGGCGAGCCCGTCGCCGTCACCGGGGCGTACATCGAACCGACCGCCCGCTGGAAGGGCGGCGGACCGCGGCCCCTGGTCGCGCTGGCGCCCGGCACCCTGGGACAGGGCGACCAGTGCGCCGCGTCCATGGGCCTCGAACACCCGCTGTCGTTCAACGGCGAGACGGTCTCCGTCGGCTACGAGGACCTGTCGATCTACCGGCTCCTCGCCAAGGGCGCCGCCGTGGTCGTCACCGACTACGCCGGCCTGGGCGCGACCGACCGGCTGCACACCTACGTCGACCGGGTCGACGAGGCGCACGCGGTCCTCGACGCCGTCCGCGCGGCCCGCTCGCTCGGCGGCGCCTCGGTCACCGCGGACTCCCCGGTCGGGCTGTTCGGCTACAGCCAGGGCGGCGGGGCGACGGCCGCCGCCGCCGAACTGCAGTCCTCGTACGCCCCCGACGTCACCCTCGCCGGAACGTACGCGGGCGCCCCGCCCGCCGACCTGACCGCGGTGACGAAGGCCATCGACGGCAGTGAGCTGGCCGGTGCGCTGGGCTGGTCCCTCAACGGCTTCCTCCAGTCCGACCCGGAACTGAAGCCGATCGCCGAGGCGCACCTGAACACGGCCGGGAAGGCGGCCCTCACCGATCTGTCCACCATGTGCGTCGGTGACGCCCTCTTCGGCTACGGCTACGCCAAGAGCACCAAGTGGACGACCGACGGCCGCTCCCTCAGCGACATCATCGCCGACACACCCGAACTCAAGGCGTTCCTGGACGGCCAGCGCATCGGCCGGCTGAAGCCGTCGGGCCCGGTGCGGCTCGCCACGGGCGTCAGCGACAACCTCGTCCCCCACGGCCAGTCCCGGGACCTCGCCGTCGACTGGTGCCGCAAGGGGGCCGACGTCACGTACAAGCCGGTGGTCCTGCCGGGCGTGGGCAGCGCACTGCTCAACCACTTCGCCCCGCTCCTGACCGACCAGGGGGACGCCATCAACTGGCTCACGGACCGCCTGTCGGGCACCCCCACCACCTCCAACTGCTGGACGCTCCCGGTCCAGCCCTGAGCAACGCCGCACCCCAGAGGGCTCGCAGGCCGCTCCCAAAGGCCCGCGAGCCCCTCTCAGCGGGCCACAGCCCCCTGTCGAGGGACGCACAGCGGGCCGCAGGCCCCTGTCGAGGGGCGCGGGGAACTGCGCGACCAGCCCCCACCGGGCCCGCAGACGAAACCCCACCCGGCGGCAGCCCACCCGCAGGGCTCGCCGCCAGCCGCCCGGCCCGCAGAAACCATGCCCCCCGGGCAGACCAATACCTGTGCCAGCCACATGAGAATTGACCTCGACGCGCGATGACAATTACTTACTCGACAGCCCGAGTGAAATAACTCATCACGCACCCCCGATCGCAGCGTGCTAGTCTCGATCTCAGTTGCATGTTGTGGTTCCCGAAAATCTTGACAGGCATCCCCACCAGTTCACTACGGGTGGGGATCCTTTATGGCTCCGGTTGCATTTCCGGTGGGGTGATCATCACGGCGACACGGAGCGCACACAGTGTGCGCCCCGACGCACCGCCCCGAAGGAGATAAACATGGCTTCCGGTACCGTGAAGTGGTTCAACGCAGAAAAGGGCTTCGGCTTCATCGAGCAGGACGGTGGCGGCGCTGACGTCTTCGCCCACTACTCGAACATCGCCGCCCAGGGCTTCCGCGAGCTGAACGAGGGCCAGAAGGTCACGTTCGACATCGCGCAGGGTCAGAAGGGCCCGACGGCCGAGAACATCGTTCCCGCCTAGTCGTCACGCACTTCGCAGCTGGGGCCCGCACCTTGGGGTGCGGGCCCCAGCTCGCTGCATTTCAGGGGATTCGCGACCCGCTCCACGGGGTCCTCCGTCCAAGCTCCGGATGAAAATCCTTCGGAGCCACCCGCACGGAACGACCGACCCCGTCCCAGGAAACGCGCAACGCGCTCCGGCGAGGCAACCCGCGAACATTCTCCGCCGCTTCGATATTCCAACCGATTCGGTTTCCCATTACTTCGGCTCGTTCTTGCAATTCTCTGCGCTGCTCGTTCTCCGCGGGAATTCCTTGATACGCGCCATGTCAAGGAAGGTTCCACGTGAACCGCACGCGCACGAACGACCGCTACTCCCGTACCCGCAGCGCCGGAAATCCGAGCGCCGGCCGGAGCGGTGGCGGTACCCGCTCCAGCTCCCCGCGCCGTTCCGACAGCGGCGGCTACGGCGGCGGCCACGGCCGCCGACAGAGCTCCCCCCAGGGCGAGTTCGCACTGCCGAAGACCGTCACCCCGGCCCTGCCCGCCGTCGAGGCGTTCGCCGACCTCGACATGCCGGCGCAGCTGCTGGACGCTCTCGCCCATGAGGGCGTGACCGTGCCGTTCCCGATCCAGGGCGCGACGCTGCCGAACTCCCTCGCGGGCCGTGACGTACTCGGCCGTGGCCGCACCGGCTCGGGCAAGACCCTCGCCTTCGGCCTCGCGATGCTCGCCCGCACGGCGGGCCTGCGCGCCGAGCCGAGGCAGCCGCTGGCCCTCGTCCTCGTCCCCACCCGCGAGCTGGCCCAGCAGGTCACCGACGCGCTCACCCCGTACGCCCGCTCCCTGCGGCTGCGGCTGACCACCGTCGTCGGCGGCATGTCGATCGGCAAGCAGGCCGGTGCGCTGCGCGCCGGCGCCGAGGTCGTCGTCGCCACGCCCGGCCGCCTCAAGGACCTCATCGACCGGGGCGACTGCCGCCTGAACCAGGTCGCCATCACGGTCCTCGACGAGGCCGACCAGATGACCGACATGGGCTTCATGCCGCAGGTCACCGCGCTGCTCGACCAGGTGCGCCCCGAGGGCCAGCGGATGCTGTTCTCGGCCACCCTCGACCGCAACGTCGACCTGCTGGTCCGCCGCTACCTGACCGACCCCGTGGTCCACTCCGTCGACCCGTCCGCGGGCGCCGTGACCACCATGGAGCACCACGTCCTGCACGTGCACGGCGCGGACAAGCAGCGCACGACCACCGAGATCGCGGCCCGCGAAGGCCGCGTGATCATGTTCCTGGACACCAAGCACGCGGTGGACCGGCTGACCGACCACCTGCTGAACAGCGGTGTACGGGCTGCGGCCCTGCACGGCGGCAAGTCCCAGCCGCAGCGCACCCGGACCCTGTCCCGCTTCAAGTCCGGGCATGTGACGGTGCTGGTGGCGACCAACGTCGCGGCGCGCGGCATCCACGTCGACAACCTCGACCTGGTCGTGAACGTCGACCCGCCCACCGACCACAAGGACTACCTGCACCGCGGCGGCCGTACGGCCCGCGCGGGCGAGTCCGGCAGCGTCGTCACGCTGGTGACCCCCAACCAGCGCCGTGACATGAGCCGTCTGATGGCCGCCGCTGGCATCAACCCGCAGACCACCCAGGTCCGTTCGGGCGAAGCCGAGCTGAGCCGCATCACCGGCGCCCAGGCCCCCTCGGGCGTCCCGGTCACCATCACGGCGCCCGCCTCCGAGCGGACCCGGCGCAGCACATCCTCCGCACCCGGCGCGGCGTCCCGCGGCCGGCGCGGACGCGGCAGCCGGAGCCGTTCCACGGGCGACACGGCACGCCGTTCGGCACCGCGTTCGTCCGCCGTCGACGCGGCTGCCTGAGCACTCCGCCCGGGGCGCGGTACCGCTCGTGCGGGCCTGCGGGGCCGGCCGGGCACGTGACGTGGTCACGGCAGCCCGCCGCCCCGTCCGGTGTCCGCGGCGGGTACCGTCCCCAGGGGAAGCCCTCGCCCCGTCCGGCTGCTCCACCCCGTCCCATCCCGTCCCCCGTCCCGTCCCCCGTCCCGGGTCGGCCCCCTTCTCCCTCTCTGTCTGTGAGGCATCATGCGCTGTGTCATCGCCCGGTTCCCGTTCGACCTCACCAAGAACGGGGTGCTGGACTCGATGAAGGGTGTCAAGCCCGAGGCCATCACGGGTGAGTCCGTGCTCATCGGCCGCCGCCAGTACCCGGTCAAGCAGGTCGGCGAGATCATCACCCGGCAGGACCGCCGTGACTTCACCGGCGCGGAGGTCACCCGGGCCATGACGCGGCTCGGCTTCACCTGTCGCAGCCTCCAGGAGCCCGCGCCCGCCGCGCCGCCCGCCCTGACCCCGCTCCAGAACGCCTCGGCGATGCTCGGCGAGGCCGAGCCCGCCGCGCCGGCGAGCACCGACGCGCCCGCCGGGACGAACGCGGACATGAGCGCGGACGCGGCCGTCGCCCGCTGACCCGCAGCACAGTGAAGGGCCCTGCCGACGTGCGTCGGCAGGGCCCTTCGTCATGGGTGGGCGCGTACGGCGGGTACGGCGGCCACCGGTGGCTCAGTGGTCGGAGTAGCTGAAGTCGCCCACGGTCCAGGCGCTGACGTCCGTGATCGCGACGCGGTACATCCCGCCGGTCTCGGGAATCCCGACGTTGCCCTGCAGGATGCGGGCGAGATGGAAGTGCAGATGCGTGGGCGCCGCGTCGGGGCCGGTGTCACCGGGCCGGTCCTGTGGCCGGTCCGCGAGGAAGACGCCGGAGAACGGGCCCAGATGGTCGGAGTCCTTCAGCACTTCGGAGACCCGCTCCCGCCACACGGCCTCGGGAGCCAGTCGGCCGGTGATGACAGCGCCACCGGCGACCACGGTCAGCGACATCCGATTGCTCTGCCCGGACTCCACCAGGGCTGAGATACCGACGAGCAGTTCGTCAGGGTTCGACATGGAAGCCGATTCTATCCAGTGGTCGCTCCTACCCACCTGCCGTAGAGAGGACACCAAGATATGTGGGATTCATGCCGCTCAAAATCTGTCTTTGCCAGAGTAGACATTGGCCGCGCGCATGGCTAAGGTTTCTCTCGTAGACGAGGTCGAGCAAGGCCCGCAGACACGAACTGACGGGTAGAGGTAAAAGAAGTACGCAGTTCAGAGCGGTGGTGGAGTTCCGAAGCCAGTGGTTCGCAGGACGGTGACGGGACTGACGACCGCACTGGGCGGCTCGCGGGTCGAGGAGCCGCCACCAGCACCACCACAGATTTCGAGAAAGGTACGGAAGGAGCAGACGCCATCAGGATCGCCCGGCCGAGAACATTCGACCGGGCCCCGCCAGACCCTGGATTGGAAGGTGGTCCCCGGTCACGCACACAAGGTCCCCGCACTCCCAGCCCTCTCCCGGGCCGGGCGGCGGAAACAGAAGGTCGGCGCGTCGGTAGCGTCGGCAGATGGTGTTCAATTTCCTTCGGGGCCCTGGTGCCGTACGGCACCAGGGCCCTTCGACGCGTTGCAGAACGAGGTGACATGACAGCAGAGAATCCGCTGGGCGATCGGCTGGACGACGACGACTACCCCGCGTACACGATGGGGCGGGCCGCCGAGATGCTCGGCACCACTCCTGGTTTCCTCCGGGCCATCGGGGAGGCCAGGCTCATCACCCCGCTGCGTTCCGAGGGCGGGCACCGGCGGTACTCCCGCTACCAGCTCCGGATCGCCGCCCGTGCGCGCGAGCTGGTCGACCGGGGCACCCCGGTCGAGGCCGCCTGCCGGATCGTGATCCTTGAGGACCAGCTCGAGGAAGCACAGCGGATCAACGCCGAGTACCGCGCGGCGGACCGGGCGGCGCCGGACGGCCCCGGGACCTCCTGACCCGGCCGCGGGTGTGCTGCGGCCGGTCGCGTGGTGCTCCGCGTCCCCCTCCGGGAGGCGGGCGGGCGCGATGTCCTGATGCGCGCGGCATTGCCCTCGGGCCCCCGGCGAATCCGTGCAGGAGCGTCACACAGGCTGCACACAGTGCCTGGGCGGCCTGGTTAGCGTGGCTGGCGTTCGACCCCACGTACCCACGTACGACCATGACCGGGCAGGGAACCGGCGGGGCGGCGACCGGTCAACCCAGGAAGACGCTGATGGACTACTGCTCCTCGTGTCGTCGGCATCTCAACGGCGCACTGGTGTGCCCCGGATGCGGCGCCTACGCCCCCGACATCGCCCCGGTCACCGTCAGCCGCCACCCCGTCCAGCCCCGGGTCACCCTGGCCGCCGCGAGGCCGACCGCGGACCATGTCCCGACCGTGCCGGACCTGCCGGACGTCTCGGTCTGGGAGCCCGCACCCCTGGCCCTGTCCGCTGCCGCCCCGTCCGCTCCCGCCCCGTCCGGCCACGGCACGTACGCCGACGACGGCACGGACGAGCACGATGGCGCGGACGACCACGGCGGCTTCGAGGGGGCGACGCCCGCACCGCAGGGGCGGGCCGCCCGCCGCCGGCAGCGCGCCCGCTGGAAGAAGAACCAGCGCCGGGCCGTCGTCGCGACCGCCGTCGCCCTCGTCGGAGGCGGTCTGACCTTCACCGCCATGGACCGGCTCCCGGCCGACCGGGCGGAGGCCGCGTCGGCTCCGGAGACCACGGGCCCGGGCACGAGCGCGAAGACGGGCGCGGGCTCCATGGGGGAAGAGGTGCCGGAGTACACGCGGCCCTCGGCGCCCCGGCCCGACGCCCGGCGGTCCTCGGCGGCCACGTCCACACAGTCACCCGCCACCGGCCGGTCGGCCGAGCGCGGTGCGGTCGCGCCGTCCTCCGCCGCCCCACAGGGTTCCCGGCCGGACGCGTCGGCGTCGGATACGGCATCGGCGTCCGGTCTGCGGTCGGGGAGCGCGTCCTCGGCCTCCGCCCCGGCCTCCTCCTCGGCTTCGTCCTCGTCGTCGTCCTCCCAGGACCCGGCCGACAGCGCGTCCCAGCAGCCGTCCGCACCCGCCGGCACCGAGGGAACGAGTGGCTCGGGCGACACGGGCGGCTCGGACGCGACGACGTCACCGGCGAGCCCTTCGCCGTCGGCGACTTCGCCGTCGCAGCTCTGCCTGCTCGTGCTCTGCATCGGCTGACACCGGACCGGCCCATGGTGTGGCGGTCGCCGCCGGTGTCGTGCCCACCGGCGGCGACCGCACCGCCCTTCCACGCCGCCCCCCGGCAGCGGTGTCAGGGCATGAGATCCCTCGTCGGTTCGCGGCGGCACGCGGGAGTGCACCGTCGGCGGGTCCGCAAGGGACATGTGGACAGGGGCCCGCTCGCAAGGGAAGCGGCGGGGAGGGGAACTGGCTCGGCGTTCTCGATCGCCTCGTCCTGGCGCCCGAGGATCAGGGGCTGGTGCACCCGGGGGCCGGGGGCGCGAGGGAAGCCGTGAACCACGGCTTCGTCATCATCGGCGGGCTCGGGTCCTGACCACGAGGTCCAGGTGAGCCTCACTCACATTCTGTTCAGAGCGTAGGCGAGACCGGCGGCCCTGCACAGCCCTGTGAACCGTCGTCCGTCGGACGAAGCCGTCCACGGCCCCACGGCCTTGGGCACGAGTGTTCCAGGGGTCCCCCGTCCACCTTCCCTCCCGTTCCCCTCTCCCCTTGCCCGGCCCGGCGACACCGCCGGCGGCCGTCCCGAACATGACGGAGCATCACCCACCTTTACGGAGGCCCCGTTTACCACGGCGGCTCCTGCTGTGATGATGCCGAGTCCGGGGATACCCGTCCCGCGGCCGGGGGGAGGCCCGTATGGCTGAGGTGTACTTGCGCAGACTGTCCCGGTGGCAGGCGGAGCAACAGCGGGACGCCGTCGCGGACGTGTACGTCGGCGCGTACCGGGGCGCGGCGGGGGCGGAACACCGTGACCGCCAGGGCTTCCTGCACCGGCTCGAGCAGCATGTGCAGCACACCGGCTTCGACATGATGGTCGCCGACACGGCCGGGACGGTCGGCTGCGCGTACGGGTTCCGGGTGCCGCGTACGGGCGAGTGGTGGTCGGACTTCCAGGGGGAGCTGCCGACGGACATCGAGGAACTCACCGCCTCGGGCCGTACGTTCCTGCTCGCCGAACTGATGGTGCTGCCGGTCCACCGCCGCCGCGGCATCGCCACCCGCCTGGTCGAACGGCTGCTGATCCGGCTCGACGCCGATCTGGTCGTCGCGGCCACCGGCCGGGCCACGGACCATCCCTCCGGCAGCCCCTCCGGCGGCAGCGGGGACGGCGCGGACGGGGACGGCGGGTCACCCGGCGCCGCGGCGGAGGCGTTCCGCGCCTGGGGATGGTCGAGGTTCGGTGTCCTCGGCCCGCACACCGCCCCGGACACCGCTTTCGGCCGCGCTCCCGGCGCCGACTCGATGGCCGGGGAGGTCTGGATCCGCAGACCGCTGCGGTGACGTCACCCCGCCCGGCGACCGGCTGCCGTCAGTGGACGCGGAAGCCGGCCTTGACCTTGTCGAACACCGGGCGGTGCGTGTCCCACCGGGCCTCCGGCGCCGAGAGGTAGATGTCGTACTCGGTGCCGCCCTCTTCCCCGAACCCGAAGTCGATGGCGCGAAAGGCCCGTACCCGGCCCTCGAAGGTGAACTCCCAGACCGCCGCCGGCTGCCCCCGGAACGTGGTGCGCAGCATCCGCAGTTTCCGGTACGTGTCGTAGTTGACCTTGGTGTTGGCCTCTATGTTCTCGAAGTGCGTCTCGGGGTTGTCGCCCGCGGGGTTCACGGTGTTGATCGTGAGCCCGACCAGAGCCGACTCGTCGGTGTAGGTGACCTGTTCGGCGGTCGCGTTCGCGTCGTCGCGCCGCCAGCCGTCCGGTACGGGGAAGGAGGCGCCCAGCTCCTTCTCCTCGACCAGGTGGAAGCCCTCGGGCACGGCGGGCGGCCGGGAGCCGGTGCGGGATTCGCCGGGCGAGGGGGAGACCGCCGAGTCCCGTGTGCCGTCCCCGTGGTCGGCGGACATCACGTAGAGCCCGCCCGCCACGGCCGCCGCGGCCAGCGCCACGGCCACCGCGCTCCGGACGACCGTGCGTCTCCTGTTCCCGCGCCCGGCAGCGGGGAGGGTGTCACCGACCGAGGTAGCCCGTCCGGTGACCTGCCCGGTCACCTGTCCGGTCGCCGGTCCCGCGACGGGTCCGGTCACGGCCTCCGCCGCCGCATCCACCGGCGCCGACCGCGGCTCAGGACCCACCGGTACCGCCCCCGAGACGACCGCCCGCAGCGCCCGCTCGGTCTCGTCCGCCGACGGGCGCTCCCGCGGGTCCTTCGCCAGCAGCCGCGCGATGAGGGGTTCCAGCGCCCCGGCCCGCCGCATGGGGGCGAGCGGGTCGACGGCTATGGCGTACGCGGTCTCCACCGCCGTGTCCTTGCGGAACGGGGGCCGCCCCTCGACGGACTGGAAGAGCGTCGCCCCCAGGGCCCAGAGATCCGTGGCGGGGCCGGGCTTCTCGCCCTTCATGCGTTCGGGCGCGATGTAGTCGACCGATCCGACGAGTTCGCCGGTCTTCGTCAGCGTCGAGGTGCCGGTCGTCATGGCGATGCCGAAGTCGGTGAGCACCACCCGGCCGGCCGCGTCGAGGAGTACGTTGCCCGGCTTCACGTCACGGTGCAGCACCCCGGCCGCGTGCGCCGCCCGCAGCGCGGCGACCATGCCGAGGCCGACCCGGGCCGCCTCCGCGGGCGGTACGGCCCCGCCGTCCTTCAGCACCGAGCCCAGGTCGGTGCCCGGGACGTACTCCATGACGATGCAGGGCAGTCCGTCGTCGTCCACGACGTCATGGACCACGACCACGTTCGGGTGGGCGATACGGGCGGCGCTGCGCGCCTCGCGGCGGGTGCGTTCGTGGACGGTGGCGAGTTCGTCGTCGGTCAGGTGGTGTTGGGCGTGCAGCCGCTTGAGCGCGATCTCGCGGCTGAGCGTCTCGTCCTCGGCCCGCCACACGGTGCCCATGCCGCCGCGGCCGATCCGTTCGATCAGCCGGTACCGTCCGGCGACCAGCCGCCCCTCGTCCGACACCACGCGCCTTTCGCAGACCTCTGCCGACGTACTTCCCGTTCGCAGCGATTCATGTTCGAAGTACCGCGGGTTCCGAGTACCGCATGTTCGAACATGAATCGCCACGATAGTCGCAGTGGTCAACAGGGCACTGTTCAGACCCCCGCGGGTGACGGTCCGACCAGCTCCGACAGGACGTCCTCCATGGTGACGAAGCCGAGGACCTTGCCCGCCTCGCCGGTGACCGCCGCGAGATGACTGCCCGCGGCCCGCAGCGCGGTGAGCGTGTCGTCGAGCGGGGTGTCGATCCGGACGCGGGTCACCGGGTGCAGGGCGCTCCGCGGGAACGGCCGGTCCCGCTCGACGACACCGAGGGTGTCCTTGATGTGGAGGTAGCCGAGCAGCGTGCCGTCCCCGCCGGTCACGGGCAGCCGCGAGAAGCCGGCCTCCGCCGCCGCGCGTTCCAGCCGCGCCGGGGTCACGGTGTCGTCGACCGTGCGCATCCGCTGGGCCGGGACGAGGATCTCGCCGACCGGGCGGGTGCCCAGTTCCAGTGCGTCGCGCAGGCGTTCGCCGTCGGCGGCCGTCAGGAGCCCGGCCTCGCTGGAGTCGACGACCATCCGGGCGAGCTGGTCGTCCGTGAACGCCGACTCCACCTCGTCCTTGGCCTCGACGCGCAGCAGTTTCAGCAGGGCGTTGGCGAAGGCGTTGATCCCGAAGATGAACGGCTTCAGGGCCCGGGTGAGGGCCACCAGCGCCGGGCCGAGGAGCAGCGCGGTCTGCGCGGGCGCGGCGAGCGCGATGTTCTTCGGGACCATCTCGCCGAACAGCATGTGCAGATACGTCGCCACGGTGAGCGCGATCACGAAGGCGATCGGGTGCACCAGGCCGTGCGGGATGTGCGCCGCCTCGAAGGCGGGCTCCAGCAGATGCGCGATGGCCGGTTCGGCGACCGCGCCCAGCACCAGCGACGAGACGGTGATGCCGAGTTGGGCGGTCGCCATCATCGCCGAGATGTGCCGCAGACCCCACAGGGTCATCCGGGCCCGCTTGTTGCCCTCCTGGGCCAGCGGCTCGATCTGACTCCTGCGTACGGAGATCAGGGCGAACTCGGCGCCGACGAAGAACGCGTTGGTCAGCAGGGTCAGGGCGCCGATGAGCAGTTGGATCGTGGTGGATGTACTCATCGTGACTCCCGCGCGCTCTGACCGACCGGTTCGCCGTCGTGACCGCCGTCGTGCTCTGCGTCGTGACCGTCGCCGTGATCGCCGCCCGGCTCGGCGGCCGGTCCGGTGATCCGGACACGGTCGGCCCGGTGGTGCTCCACGGCGAGGACGTCCAGCCGCCAGCCGCCCAGGTCGAGGACGTCGCCCTCGGCCGGGATGCGGGCCAGCCGGGTGGCGACCAGGCCCGCGACCGTCTCGTACGGGCCGTCCGGGGCGCGCAGGCCTGTCGCGACCAGCTCGTCCAGCCGTACGCCGCCGTCCGCGTCCCAGGCCGGACGGCCGTCCGCCGTGGCGGGGGCGGGCAGCAGGTCGGGGATCTCGACGGGGTCGTGCTCGTCGCGGACCTCGCCGACGACCTCCTCCACGATGTCCTCCACCGTGGCCACCCCGGCCGTGCCGCCGTACTCGTCGATGACGACGGCCATCGTGCGGGCCGTGCGCATGCGCTCCAGAAGACGGTCGGCGGGCAGGCTGTCGGGCACCAGGAGCGGGGCCGTGGCCAGTTCGGTGACGGGGGTCGTGGCCCGCTCGCCGGGTTCCAGGGCGAGTACGTCACGGATGTGGACCGTGCCGACGACCTCGTCCAGGCTGTCGCGGTAGACCGGGAAGCGGGACAGGCCGGTCGCGTGCGAGAGGTTGGCGGCGTCGGTGGCCGTGGCGTGCGCCTCCAGCGCCCGTACGTCGACGCGCGGTGTCATCACGTTCTGGGCGGTCAGTTCGCCCAGGTGCAGCGTACGGACGAACAGTTCGGCGGAGTCCGGCTCCAGGGCACCCTGGGCGGCCGAGTGCTGGGCCAGCGCGACCAGTTCCTCGGGACCGCGGGCGGAGGCCAGCTCCTCGGCGGGCTCCAGGCCGAAGCGGCGTACGAACCGGTTCGCGGTGTTGTTCAGGTGCCGGATGAACGGGCCGAACGCGGCCGTGAAGGCGCGCTGCGGTCCCGCGACCACCTTGGCGACGGCCAGCGGGCGGGAGATCGCCCAGTTCTTCGGGACCAGCTCGCCGACGACCATCAGGACGACGGTGGAGAGGACCACACCGAGCAGGGTCGCCGTCGTGGAGGCCGCGCCGCCCAGGCCCACCGACCTGAGCGGGCCCTCCAGGAGGACGGCCAGCGA
This sequence comes from Streptomyces sp. NPDC102514, assembly GCF_055584525.1. NCBI lineage: Bacteria > Bacillati > Actinomycetota > Actinomycetes > Kitasatosporales > Streptomycetaceae > Streptomyces > Streptomyces sp. NPDC102514. Next base: position 406,003 of record NZ_JBVJLW010000004.1, on the reverse strand, counting down.
GGGTTCGGCGAGCATGCCGATCACCAGGGAGGTGACGGTGATGCCCAGCTGGGCACCGGACAGCTGGAACGTCAGCTTCCGGACAGCCTTCAGTGCGCCGTCCGCGCCGCGCTCGCCGGCCTCGGCCGCCCGCTCCAGATCACCGCGCTCGACGGTGGTCAGCGAGAACTCGGCCGCCACGAACACGGCGCAGGCGAGCGTGAGCGACAGGGCGAGCAGAAGCAGCAGGATCTCGGTCACCGTGCCACCCCCGCTCCCGTACGCACACGTCTCGGGCCGGGGGTGGCACGGCTGGTACTAGGAGGTTCACCCATGGTGGAACCGTTGCTCCTTCGTCGTCGTCCGGCGTTCGAACCAGTGTAAAGGAATCGCAAAGTAAGTAGTCCAGAGGTGCCGGTCACGAGTGGCACAGCTCACGTTCTCCCAGGTGGGGCGGGGGCGGGGGTGCCTGATTCCGGTACGGCGGGCCGCCCTTAACCTCTACATGTACGTAGAGCACGACCGCGTACAGGTACGCGGAGCACGGCCCGGCACGACCACCCGCACATGAAGGAGTGGACCCCTCAATGGTGTTCAAACGGCTGCTCGGATCACTCGGCGTGGGCGGCCCCACGGTGGACACGGTCCTGAGCCCCGCCCCCGCCCTGCCCGGCGGGACCCTCTCCGGCGAGATCCGGCTCAGAGGCGGCGGCTCGGACGTCGACATCGAGCACGTCACGCTGGAACTGGTCGCGGGCGTCGAGGCCGAACACGAGGAGGGGGAGAGCGAGAGCGGGGTCGTCTTCGACCGCTTCACCGTCGGCGGCGGCTTCCCGCTCGCCGAGGGCGAGGAGCGGACCGTCCCGTTCACGGTCACGCTCCCCTGGGAGACCCCGGTCACGCAGTTGTACGGGCAGGAGCTGGGCATCGCCCTCGGCCTCCGTACGGAACTCTCGGTGGCGGGCGCGCGGGACAAGGCCGACCTGGACCGGCTGACCGTGTCGGCCCGGCCCGTCCAGGAGGCGGTCCTGGAAGCCTTCGGGCAGCTCGGCTTCGGCTTCAGGTCCGCGGACCTGGAACTCGGCCGGATCGGCGGCACGGGCCAGCAGCTCCCCTTCTACCAGGAGCTCGAACTCACCCCGTCGCCCGCCTACGCCCACGCGGTCAACGAGATCGAGGTGACCTTCCTCGCCGCCCCCACCGGCGTGGAGGTGGTCCTGGAGGCCGACAAACGCGGCGGCCCCCTCTCCTCCGGCGACGACACCCTCACCCGGTTCACCGTCTCCCACGAGGGCGTCGGCCACCAGGACTGGACCACCGTGGTCGACGGCTGGGTCCGGGAGCTGGTCGAACACCGGGAGTCGTACGACCCCGACGCGGCGTACGGCCACGACCGGCACGAGGTGCACGAGCGGTCGCATCCCGGCATCGGCGCGGGGGTCGCCGCGGGTGCGGCGGGGCTCGCGGTCGGGGTCGCCGGCGGACTGGTGGCGGCGGAGATCGCGGACGAGGTGGGCGACTTCTTCGAGGGGGACGACGAGGAGCAGGAGGCAGAGCAGGAGGCAGGGCAGGGGGAGCAGGAAGAGGGCTGACGACTCCCCGTCACCCATGAGACCCGCTCCGCGCGGAGGACGACCGTGCGGACGGTGACCGTACGGAGGACGACTGCGCGGAAGGCGACTGTGCGGAGGGCGACGCCCAGTCGTCCCTCTCCGCGCCGGGATGGGCCAGCAGTTCACGCAGCAGCCGCTCGTCGTCCGGCTCCAGGGACGTCACGAAGCTGGCGAGCACGGCCTCCCGGTCCCGCTCCCCGTCCAGCACCTTGCGCATCCGGCGGGCGGCCAGACCCGCCTCGTCCGACGCCGGGGTCCACGCGAAGGACCGGCCGACGCGCTCACGCGTCACCGCTCCCTTCGCCAGCAGCCGGGTCAGGATCGTGATGACGGTCGTATAGGCGAGGTCACCGCCCAGCCGCTCCTGCACCCAGCCCGCCGTCGCGGGCCCGTCCGCCGCGCACAGGGCCGACAGGACCTGCGCCTCCAGCTCACCCTGTCCCCGCCGTGGGGGACGCTGCCGTCGGTCCGTCACGTCCTGTCTCCTTCCTTATTTTCTACAGTGCTGTAGATTCTGCCCCACGAGGAACGTTCGCACCAATAAGGAGATCGGCGTGGGAGTTTCCCTTTCCAAAGGCGGCAATGTCTCGCTCAGCAAGGAGGCGCCGGGCCTGACGGCCGTACTGGTCGGCCTCGGCTGGGACGTACGGACCACGACGGGCACGGACTACGACCTCGACGCGTCCGCGCTGCTGGTCGACGAGTCGGGCAAGGTCCTCTCCGACCAGCACTTCATCTTCTACAACAACCTGAAGAGCCCCGACGGTTCGGTCGAGCACACCGGTGACAACCTCACCGGTGAGGGCGAGGGCGACGACGAGTCCGTCAAGGTGAACCTGGCGACCGTGCCGGCCGAGGTCGCGAAGATCGTCTTCCCCGTGTCCATCCACGACGCCGAGGCCCGCGGGCAGAGCTTCGGACAGGTCCGGGGCGCCTTCATCCGCGTCGTCAACCAGGCGGGCGGCGCCGAGATCGCACGCTACGACCTGTCCGAGGACGCCGCCACCGAGACGGCGATGGTCTTCGGCGAGCTGTACCGCCACGGCGCGGAGTGGAAGTTCCGCGCCGTCGGCCAAGGATACGCCTCCGGGCTCTCCGGCATCGCCTCCGACTTCGGCGTCGGCGTCTGACGGCGGCGGGCCGAAGGGGAGAGGACGCACATGTTCGGACTGAGCGAGCTCGCCGTCATCCTCGTCGTCGTCATCGTCGTCCTGGCCGTGAAGAAGGGCCCGGACCTGGCACGCTCGGCGGGCAAGTCCGCGCGCATCCTGAAGGCTGAGAAGAGGGCGGCGACGGAGACTGCGGAACCGGGCGCTCCGCGGGTGGTCGAGGGGGAGGTCGTGCCGCCGGAGGGGCCTCGGGGCGCTGGGGCGGGGGGCCCTGGGGCGGGGGGCTGAACGGGGGGCACGTTTTCGGCTGCGGGCCGGTGGGGCGCCCCCCCGGGGCGAGGGCACGTTGCCGACTGCCGGCCGGTGGGGGCTGGCCGCGCCGTTCCCCGCGCCCCTGAGGGGGTGGGGGCTGAGGCGCGTTTTCGAGTGCCGGCCGGACGTGGCTGAGCGCGCAGTTCCCCGCGCCCCTTAGGGGGTGGGGGTGGAGGCGCGTTTTCGAGTGCCGGCCGGACGTGGCTGAGCGCGCAGTTCCTCGCGCCCCTTAGGCGGTGGGGGTGGAGGCGCGTTTTTGAGTGCCGGTCCGTTGTGGCTGGGCGCGCCGTTCCCCGCGCGCCTTCGGTGCGTGGGGGCGGGGGCACAAAAGCCTGGGCGCAGCCCGGCTTTCAGGGGCGCGGGGAACTGCGCGGCCAGCCGCAGCCGGGTCGCACCGGGCCGACAACCGGGTCCCCCACCCCCCAAGGGGGCGGGAACGGCGCATCGGACGTTACTTTTCCGCCGGGGCGTCCGGGGTGGGGACCAGGTCCCTGTCCTGCGCCTCGTCCAGCCCGGGCTCAGGCTCAGACTCCGGCTCCGCCGGCCGCGCAGACCGCCGCCCACCCAACAGCGCGGCCACCGGCTCGGTGTACCGCGCGGTCAGCGGCCCCACGATCACCAGGATCAGCACGTACGCGGTGGCCAGCGGCCCGAGCCGCGGCTCGATACCGGACGTCACCGCCAACCCCGCGATCACGATCGAGAACTCGCCGCGGGCGACCAGCGTCCCCCCGGCCCGCCACCGCCCCTTCGCGGAGATCCCGGCCCGTTTGGCGGCCCAGTACCCCGTCGCGATCTTCGTCCCGGCGGTGACCACGGCCAGCGCCAGCGCCGGCAGCAGCACCGGCGGAATGCTCGCCGGGTCCGTGTGCAGCCCGAAGAAGACGAAGAAGACGGCGGCGAACAGGTCCCGCAGCGGCGACAGCAGCCCGTGCGCCCCTTCCGCCACCTCCCCCGACAGCGCGATCCCGACGAGGAACGCCCCCACGGCCGCCGACACCTGCAACTGCTGCGCCACACCGGCGACCAGCAGGGTCAGCCCCAGCACCACGAGCAGCAGCTTCTCGGGGTCGTCGCTCGACACGAACCGGGAGATGTGGCGGCCGTACCGCACCGCGACGACGAGTACGAGCCCGGCGACACCGAGCGCGATGGCGAGCGTGGCACTGCCCGCCGCAAGCCCCGCACCGGCCAGCAGCGCGGTGATGATCGGCAGGTAGACCGCCATGGAGAGGTCTTCGAGGACCAGGATGCTCAGGATCACCGGAGTCTCACGGTTGCCGAGCCGTCCCAGGTCGCCGAGGACCTTGGCTATGACACCGGACGAGGAGATCCAGGTGACGCCGGCGAGGACGACGGCGGCCACCGGCCCCCACCCGAGCAGCAGCGCCATCGCGGCGCCGGGCAGGGCGTTCAGGGCGGCGTCCACGAGGCCCGCCGGGTACTGGGTCTTGAGGTTGGAGACCAGGTCGGTCGCCGTGTACTCCAGTCCGAGCATCAGCAGCAGCAGGATGACGCCGATCTCCGCGCCGATCGCGACGAACTCCTCGCTGGTGCCCAGGGGCAGCAGCCCGCCCTCGCCGAAGGCCAGTCCGGCCAGCAGGTAGAGCGGTATCGGCGAGAACTGGAAGCGTCCGGCGAACCGGCCGAGCAGCCCGAGACCGAGGATGATCGCGCCGAACTCGATCAGGAAGACCGCTGATGAATGCACGTGTCACTCCCTTCCGAGTATGGTCGCGGCCGACTCCACGCCCTCGCGGGTGCCGATCACGATGAGGGTGTCCCCGCCGGCGAGGCGGAAGTCCGGCGCCGGCGAGGGGATGGCCTCGGCGCGGCGCAGTACGGCGACGATCGAGACGCCGGTCTCCGTGCGCATGCAGGTCTCGCCCAGCAGGCGTCCGTTCCAGTACGAGGTCGACGACAGCTCGATGCGTTCGGCGACCAGGCCCAGCTCGGTCGTGGACAGCAGGCTGGGGCTGTGGTGCGCGGGCATCAGGGCGTCGATGAGCGCGTCGGACTCTCCCGCGGAGAGCCGGACGGAGAGGGCGCAGGCGTCCGGGTCGTCCTTGCGGTACGCGCTCAGCGTGCGGCCTCCGTCGCGGTGCGCGACCACGGAGATGCGGCGTTGTTCGCGGGTCGTGAGGTCGTACCGCACCCCGATTCCCGGCAACGGCGTACTGCTCAGGCGTGGAGTGCCCATGGCTGGTCCCCTGTCCGATGTCGATCTGCTGATCCGTCAACCCTACGGCGCCCCACGAACCACTCCCGCCTGCGTCCCGGCGGGGGCCGTTCCCCGCGCCCCTGAGGAGGTGGGGCCTGGGGCACGCTTCCGACTGCGGGCCGTGCGTGGCTGAGCGCGCAGTTCCCCGCGCCCCTGAAAAACGGGGCTGCGCCCCGGCTTTTCATCGTCTAGGGGCGCGGGGAACGGCGCGGCCGACCCCCACCGACCCGCAGCCAAAACCGTCCCTGCACCCCCACCCCCCAAGGGGCGCGGGGAACGGCGCGGCCAGCCCCCGCACGGCCGCACCCGAGCGTCGACCGTCAGTCGGTCACATCGACCTTGCCGTTCGCGGGCGGCGCAGCCGGCGCGGCAGCCGCGGCAGACGGCCCAGTGATCCGGCGGAGCAGTCCCGGCAGGTCCACCCCCGTCGTGGAGCCGAGCAGCTCAACCCCCTGCGCGACGTTGTCCGCGACCGTACGGGACAACTGGCTCGCCCCGTCCGTGGAGATCACCGTCATCTTGTCGATCGCGCTGAGCGGCTCGGACGCCTTGGCGACGACCGACGGCAGCACCTCGACGACCATCTGCAGCACCGCCGCGTCGCCGTACTGCGAGAACGCGTCGGCCTTCAACCGCATCGCCTCCGCCTCGGCGGCCCCCTTGGCCCCGATCGCCGCGGCTTCGGCCTCACCCTCGATGCGTACGGCGTCGGCGAGCGCGGCGCGGTGCGCCTTCTCGCCCTCACCGGTCAGCCGCGACCGCTGGGCGTCCGCCTCGGCCTGCTTGACGAGTGCGACCCGGCGGGCCTCCGCCTCCTGTTCGGCCTGGTACCGCGCCGCGTCGGCCGGCTTGCGGACCTTGGTGTCCAGTTCGCGGTCGGTCAGCGCGGCCTGCCGCTGGGCGACCTTCTCCTGTTCGGCGAGGACTTCCTGGCTGCGGGCGGCCTGCGCGAGCGGCCCGGCCGCGGCGGCACGCGCCGCCGCCTCGTCCGTCTCGGCCTTGATCTCCGCGGTCTTGAGCGCGAACGTCCGCTGGGCGATCGCGATCTCCTCCTCGGCCTTCAGACGGGCCTGCTCGGCGGCCCGCCGGGCCACGGCCTCCGCGATGTCGGCCTCCTGCTTGGCGCGGGCGGCCTCGGGCCGGCCGAGGTCCTCCAGGTACGAGCCCTCGGTGGTGATGTCCTGGATCTGGAAGGCGTCGAGCACCAGGCCCTGTCCGGACAGGCTCGCCTCGGCCTCCTCCGCGACCTGCCCGGCGAACGCGGCACGGTCCCGGATGATGTCCTCCACCGACATGCGGCCCACGATGGAGCGCAGCGCGCCGGAGAGCACTTCCTGGGTGAAGCCGACGATGCCGTTCTGCTGCATCAGGAAGCGCTGGGCGGCGGCGCGGATGGAGTCCTCGGTGCCGCCGACCTTGACGATGGCGACCCCTTCGAGGTTCGCCTTGACGCCGCGCAGGGTGACCGCGCCGCGCACGGTGATCGGGATGTGCCGGCTGGACAGGTCGAGGGTGAACTTCTGCTGGACGAACGGGACGACGAAGACGCCGCCGCCGACGACGACCTTCTGGCCGCTGTTGTCGGTGAACACCCGCCCGGTCTCCGGGTCGGTGGACTTCTTGCCGCGCCGCCCGGTGACGATGAAGGCCTGGCTGGGCCCGGCCACCTTGTACCGCGTGACGACGACGAGTGCGAGCAGGACGAGGAGTACGACGACTCCCACGACCGCGACGAGCACTGGACTCATGATGAATTCCCCCCTTGCCACCCCCAAGGCGGCAGATCGGTTCGGACCAGATCAAGAAAGAACAAGCAGCAATTCAGCGTTGGACCGCGCGGACCGCCACCGATGTCGGTGACAGGGACTCCTCGACCCAGACCTCCGTGCCCCGGGCCACCGCTTCGGGGCTCTTCGCCGCGAGTTTCAGCGGCTGCCCCGCGAGATACACGAGCACCTCGCCGTAACCGCCGACCGGGATCGGGGTGACGACGGAACCCGAGTTGCCGACGAGGTCGGTGCCGCGCGGTGTGGCGGACGGCTCGTCGCGCATCAGGGCCCGGCTGAACCGCCAGGTGAGGCCGCCCGCCGCGGCTCCGGCTCCGATGCCCACGGCGGTGGCGGGCAGGACTCCGAGTCCGGTGGTGCCGAGTACGAGGGCGCCGCCGAAGCCGAGCATCGACACGAATCCGGCGATGACCGGCAGTGAGAGCAGTCCGTCGAAGAGTCCGTCCAGGAAACTCGCTCCGCCGAACAGCCCTTCCAGGACGCCGTCGAAGACCAGCGTCAGAAGCAGCAGCACGACACCCGCGATGCCGAGACCGAGAAACAGGTTCATCCGGCCCACCTCCCCGACTGTGCCGATCACCTTGGCGGACTCGTAGTGTGGCAGATGCGTGCGCTATACACATTGCCGGATTCCGGCAGTCTTTGCGCTTTCTTGGTGCCGCTTTGACACATCAGCCCCGTGCGCCCCGGAACCCGACACCGCCCGGCACCGGGAACGCCCCAAGACTGCCGGGATCCGGCAATGCGAAGACGCCTCCGCTCCGGGCACGATGACCGGGCGGAAAAGGGGAACCACGCGGAAGGCGCGGGGGATCCACGTGGGCCTGCTACGGGGGACGGACAGGGGCCCCGGTGCCGGACACCGCCAGCTGACGGTCTCCGGCACCGGGGCCCCGCCCTGCCGTGGTCCGGCAGCGAGCCCCACCCTCACCGCGCCGCACCCCCGCCCCATGCGCTAGAAAGGCGTCACCAGCTCATCGAGGCAAAACTGCTCATCGGGAGAAGAGGGACGCGCATGGCGGGGCGGGACGTACCCGAGGAATACCTGGCCGGGTACGCGCGCATCCTCGCCGACGCCTCCGCGACCGGCCGCCGGCTGACCCGCGACGAACTCGACTCCCGGCGGGCGCTGGGCGAACGGGCCGCCGAGGCCGGCTTCGGACTGCGCGCCCTGGTCGGCGCCCATCTCACCGCCGCCCGCGTGCACTGGCCCGCCACCGCCGGGGAGCACATGCTCGCCGCCGTCGAGCAGGCCGTCGACGCCTTCGCCGAGGGGTACGAACGGGCGCAACTCCTCGCCGTACGCCAGGAGGAGGCCGCGCGCCGGGAGTTCATCGACGACCTGCTGCACGGCCGCAGCGACCTCGGCCTGCTCGCCGAACGCGCCGAACGCTTCGGGCTGCGCCTCTCGCACGCGCACGCCGTCGCCGTGGCCCGCGGCAGCGTGGGCCACGACGGTTACCACGGTTACGACGAGGGGGACGCCGTGCCCCGCGAGGTGGAGCGCGCGCTGATCACCAGGTTCGGCGACCGCAGCATCCTCGTCACCACCAAGGACGGGCGCCTGGTGTGCATCGCGCCCGGCGACCAGGACGACGTCCTCGCGTTCTTCGCCAAACAGGCGTACGCGGCCACCGACGGCGGGCAGGTAGCCATCGGCCGCTCCCAGCCCGGACCCGGCGGGGTCGTCCAGTCCTACGAGGAGGCGCTGAACGCCCTCGACCTGGCGGAACGGCTGGAGTTCGACACACCCGTACTGCGCTCCGCCGACCTGCTCGTCTATCCCGTGCTGACCCGGGACCGGCAGGCCATGGCCGACCTGGTGGTCAGCGCGCTCGGACCGCTGCGCGCGGCCCGCGGCGGCGCCGAACCGCTCCTCGACACGCTCACCGCGTACTTCGACTCGGGCTGTGTCGCCGCGGAGGCCGCCCGGCGGCTGGCGCTGAGCGTCCGCGCGCTCACCTACCGGCTGGAACGCATCCACAAGCTGACCGGGGCGAACCCCGCGGACCCGGTGCACCGGTACACACTGCAGACCGCGGTCATCGGGGCACGGCTGCTGGACTGGCCGGAGAAGGACTTCTGAGGGCTGCCGGGGAGCACTTTCCCCGGCCGGCGCTCATTCCTCGCCGTCGTCCGTGTCGTCCTCGTCGTCACCGTCGTCCGACCGGTCGTCCCCGCCCTTGCCCGGCTTGCGCGGCTTCTCCGCGTCCTGGCCGGGGCCCGGTACGACCTCCGGAATCTCCTCCGTGGCGGAGGGGGAGGCGGAGGGCGCCGTATTGACGTCGGGCGAGGTCCCGGTCTCCTGCCCCTGCTCCCCGCCCTGGTCCCCTCCCTGATCCTGGTCCTGGTCCACCGCTCCGGCGACGGGCGCCCCGGTGGCCGACCTGCCGGACGAGCCCCCGGTCGCACCGGCGGAGGGTGACGCGTCCTTCGAGCCGTCCTTCGACGCGGTGTCGTCCGGCGAGAACATCGACATGCCCGCGAGCACGGCAAGTACGAAGATCACGGCACCCGCGAGGATGCCGAACACCCGGGGTCTGCGTCTGACCGCGGTCCCCACACCGCCGCGTCCGCCGCCACCGCCGGTGGGCCGTGCGCGGCGCGAGGGCCCGGAACGGGCCGAGTGCGAAGCGTGCGGGGAGGATGCCGGGGCGGGCAGGGGACCGGACCGGGACGCGTGGGCGGAGCGCCCGGTCGGCTGCGCGGCGGTCGCCGGGAGCCGGTACGTCGTCGGGGCCCCGCTGTCGGCTCCCCCTGGCTGCTGCTGCGGGGGCGCGGACGCGTACGACACCTGCGTACGCGGCTGCTGTGCGGCCACCGGAAGGGGCTCGGCCCGTCCCTGCCAGGCGCCCGTGCCGAACCAGTCCGCGACCTCCTGGGCCGTGGGCCGGTCCTCGGGCTGCTTGGCGAGCAGGCCGAGAAGGTAGTTCTCGAAGGCGGGCGGCAACTGGATCCCGCGCTCGCGGGGCGGCACCGGCGCCATGTCGATGTGCTGGTGCAGGGTGATCGTCGCGCTCTCGCCCTGGAACGGCGGTCTGCCGGTGAGGAGTTGGTAGAGCACGCAGCCCAGCGAGTACACGTCCGAGGCGGCGGACGCCGGGCGGCCCAGGGCGCGCTCGGGCGCGAGGTAGAGGCTGGTGCCGACGATCTGGCCGGCCGTGGTGAGCGCGGACGACGGGTCGTCGACGAAACGGGCGATGCCGAAGTCGCCGATCTTCACGGTGCCCTGGGCGTCCGCGAGGAGGTTGCCGGGCTTGATGTCCCGGTGCACGATCCCCTCGCGGTGCGCGGCGGCGAGGCCCGCGGCGGCCTGGGCGGCGATGGTGGCCACCCGGTCCGCGCCGAGGGTGCCGGACGCGGTCAGTTCCTGGGCGAGGCTGCGGCCCTCGACCAACTCCATGACCAGGTAGAAGCGGCCGTCCCAGGCGCCGAAGTCGAAGACGGCGACGACGTAGGGGTGGCTGAGCCTGGCCGCCGTCTGGGCCTCCAGCCGGAAGCGGGCGGACGCGGCGCTGTCCGCCTCGTCCCCCAGCAGCAGCTTGACGGCCACGGCGCGGCCGAGCACCTCGTCGGTGGCCTGCCAGACCTCGCCCATGCCGCCTCGGCCGATGGACGCCTGCAACCGATACCGCTCCGCGACGAGCACCAGCGAATCATCCTCAACAGCAGAAGGCCAACACGGGGACCGCGAACGGCACTTCGGCGTTACGGAAGCGCGCGGATGGGGGGACTCGCAGTCCCCCTAGCCTACCGATCTCCCAACCCCCGAAACGCCCTGCGGGCCCGCGCCCCTGCGGGAGGGTGCGGGTTGCTCGTGGCTGAGCGCGCAGTTCCCCGCGCCCCTGGGCGCCCAGGGGCGCGGGGAACTGCGCGGGTGACCCCCACCGGGTCGCAGCCGGACGTTCCAGCGAACCCCCACCCCCTCAGGGGCGCGGGGAACGGCGCAGTCAGTTCTGGGTTGCGCGGATCATCACGCAGTCGAATTCCACGACCCGGCCCGTCGCGGGGTCGCGGGTGACGGGGTACATCCCGGTGACCCCGAACCCCGCCGCCTCGTAGGCGGCAACAGCCTCCCCCATCGCGGGACTGCCCTCGTACAGCCGCAGAGCCGCCACCTCGGACTGCATCCCGACGAACTCGGAGATCCGCTCACCCGCCCCGGCGAACACCTCCATGTCGAAGCCCTGCGTGTCCATCTTCAGATACGGCCGGGGGTCCTCGACCCCTTCGAGCGCCTTCTGCATGACGCCGTCGAGCCGCCGGATCTCGATCTCCTCCGTACGCCCCTTGGCGAACCGCCGGTACCGCTCCTTGCCGTACTCGCTGGGCGGAAGCAGGGAGTTCATGGACTTCCAGTCCACATGGATGGACTGCACGGCCTCCTCACGGCCGAGCGCGAAGTTGTACACATGCCAGTCCGGGTCGCTCTCGGCGGACTTCCGCAGCTTCTCGAACGTCGCGGACACCGGCTCGAAGGACACGATCCGCCCCGTGTAGCCGAAGCGCCGCAGCCCCTTCCCGTACTGCCCGCTGTTGGCCCCGACGTCGAACACGCAGTTCACGCGGTTCAGTTCCAGCAGCGCGGCCACATGCTGGGTGCACAGATAGTGCGCGGCGGCGAGCTGGAACTCCCGCTCCCCCGCCGCCGGTACCGCCTTGTCGAGCAGCAGGCGCGCGCCCGTGTCACCGAGCGGCACACTCTTCACGTTCCGCCCTCCGGACCCGCGGGCCACCACCCAGGTGTCCGTGCCGGCGTCCGTGACCGCGTACCGGCTCCTGCCGCGGGTCACCAGATCGGCGCCGCCTCCCACCGGGACGACGGTCCGCTCGCCCCGCCGGAACAGCAGGGACGTACCGGGACCGAGATCGACCACCTTCACGCCTATCCGGGGAAGGATTCCGAGCAGTCTTCTGTAAAGGGTCGGCATCGGGTCAGCCTCGCAGAAGTCGCCTCGGATTCACCGGTACTTCACTGAATGAATTCTCACCGGTGACCGGTCTCGTGGCGGTCGAGTTCGTAGGCCGCCCTGATGAGGGGCACATGCGTGAACGCCTGGGGAAAATTGCCCAGTTGGCGTCCGGCGACGGGGTCGTACTCCTCCGCCAGCAGGCCGACGTCGTTGCGCAGGAGCAGCAGCCGTTCGTACAGGGTCCGGGCCTCGTCCGCGCGTCCGGTCAGCCGCAGGGCGTCCGCGAGCCAGAAGGAGCAGGCCAGGAAGGCGCCCTCGGAGCCGGCCAGCCCGTCGGGGCTCGCGGATCCGCCGGTGTTCGTCGAGTAGCGGCGGACCAGGCCGTCGTCGGTCGACAGTTCGCGTTCGACGGCGGCGACCGTGCCGATGACCCTCGGGTCGTCCGGCGGCAGGAACCCGGTGCGTGGGATGAGCAGCAGCGCCGCGTCGAGGGCGCGCGAACCGTAGGACTGCGTGAACGTGCCGCGCGCCGGGTCGAAGCCCCGCTCGCAGACCTCCCGGTGGATACGGTCCCGGATCTCACGCCAGTGGGCGACGGGCCCCGGGCGCCCGTGGTCCTCGGCCAGCCGGACCGCACGGTCGAAGGCGACCCAGCACATGACCTTGGAGTGGACGTGGTGGCGGGGTTCGCCGCGCATCTCCCACAGTCCCTGGTCGGGCCGGGACCACACCTTCTCCAGGTGGTCTAGGACGGCCCGCTGGAGTGCGATGAGATGCCGGTGGGGCCGCAGCCCCGAACTCAGCGTCAGGGCGAGGGTGTCCATCAACTCGCCCGGCACGTCCAGTTGTTGCTGCATGGCGGCGCCGTTGCCGATCCGCACGGGCCGCGAACCCTCGTACCCCGGAAGCCAGTCGGCCGTCCACTCGGTGAGCCTGCGCTCGCCGCCGATGCCGTACATGATCTGGATGTCCTGCGGGCGGCCGGCGACCGCCCTCTCCAGCCAGCCGCGCCAGGCGTCCGCCTCGGCGGTGAAGCCGCTGCGCAGCAGCGCCTCCAGGGTCATCCCGGCGTCGCGCAGCCAGCAGAAGCGGTAGTCCCAGTTGCGTACCCCGCCGGGCTGTTCGGGCAGCGAGGTGGTGGGCGCGGCGACGATGCCGCCGGTCGGCTCGTAGGTGAGGGCCTTGAGGGTGATGAGGGAGCGTACGACCGCTTCGCGGTAGGTGCCGTCGTACGAGAACGGCCGCAGCCAGTCGCTCCAGTACTCCTCGGTGCGGCGCAGCGCCTCGAAGGGGTCCACGGGGCCGGGGCCGGGCAGGTGGGAGGGCTGCCAGGTCAGGACGGAGGGGATGCGTTCGCCCGCGGTGACGGTGAAGTCGGCGGTGTGGGCGTGGCCGTGCGCGGCCAGCGGGACGGTGGTGGACAGCCGCACCGACTCGGGTCCCGCGACCCCGGTGAGCTGCCCGTGCTCGCGGTGCATCCAGGGCACCACGCTCCCGTACTCGAACCGCAGCCGCAGGTCCATGCGCAGGTCGACCGTGCCGGACACACCCTCGACGATCCGTACGACGCTGGGGGAGCCGTCGCGGCGCGGCATGAAGTCGACGACGGTGGCCCGGCCGGTGTCGGTCTCCCACTCGGTCTCCAGGACGAGGGAGTCCCCGCGGTAGCGGCGGGTGGAGGCCGGCGGGGCGGTGTCGTCGTACGCGGCCACCGGGGCGATCCGCCAGCGGCCGTTGTTCTCGTCGCCCAGCAGCGCGGCGAAGCAGGCGGGGGAGTCGAAGCGGGGCAGGCACAGCCAGTCGAGGCTGCCGTCGCGGCCGATGAGGGCGGCGGTCAGCAGGTCCCCGACGAGGGCGTAGTCCTCGATCCGTCCCGGCATGGGGCCAGTGTGGCCGCGGGAGTGGGCGGGGGCATCTCGAAGGGCCCCACCGGCTCACCCGGTCGGCCCGGTGCGCTGGTGGGAGGTGCCGCGCGATGGTGCCGTGGGAGGGATCCGGAAGATCCCTGTCGTCGGGAGCCGTAGGAGGCATCCGTGCTGAACCGTCCGACCCGCCGTCGGTGCCGTCACCGGCGTACCGTCCCCGCCCTCCGGCCGGCCCTCGTCCCGGTCCTCGCGGTGGCCGCGCTGCTCACGACGGCCGGGTGCTCGGGCGGTGGCGGCGGGGCCGGTGCCGGTGCCGCGGACGACGCGGCGGCCTCCGCCTCCGCCGCCGCCGCGCGGGCCCCCTCGCCCTCCCCCTCGGTCACCGTCGCGCACACGCTCACCGAGGCGCAGGCGAGGTCGGCGCTGGTCACCCCCGCCGACCTCGGCGACGGCTGGACGGGGACCCAGGGCGCGGCGACCTGGCGGGACGCCCTCCTCAAGGGCAGGGCGGACGTCACCGACTGCCAGCGGCTGCTCGACGGCCTGTACGCCGAGAACCTGCTCGGCGACCCCGCCGGGTCCCGCGCGGCGGCCGGCTTCGACGACGACGGCGCCGGTACGCAGCTGCGGTACCAGGTGGGGGCGTACGACCGGGCCGCGCTGGACTCCTCGCTGGCCTGGCTGAAGACGGTGCCGGAGACCTGCGGGCAGTTCACGGCCACGGACGTCAGGGGCGGGCAGTTCACCGTCCGGGCCGTCGCCGCGCCGCTGCCCGGCCTGGGTGAGGCGGCCGAGGGGCTGCGGGTGACCGTGAGCGGCGACGGCGGCGGCTGGCCGGCCGTGCTCACCCTGGACTACGCGGCCGTCCGGGTCGGCGACAGCGCACTGTCCCTCACCGACGGCGGACTCGACGAGGTGGACGCCGGGGACGTCCGGCGGGCCGCCGAGGCCGGCACGCGGCGCCTTGAGGAGGTCCTGGCGGGCGGGACACCCGCGGCGGCCCTTTCGGCCCCGGCCTCCGCGTCGGAGTCCGAACCGGCTTCGGAACCGGCTTCGGAAGCGGCTTCCGAACCGGCGGGGGCTTCGGAGGCGGCTTCCGTTCCCGCCCCGGACTCGGCGCCGCCCTCCGAGCAGAGCGGTGACGAGGACGAGGACGAGACGGATCCCGATGAGCTGAGCTGAGGGATGGCTGTGGGTTCGGCTCCGGCCGTCATGCCCGGTCGGTGAGGTACCGCTCGACCGGGCCCAGGGTGAGCAACCCGCTTCCCGCGCCCGCGAGTTCGGCGGCGGCGGGACGCAGGCGGTCGCGGGCGCGTTCCAGCGCGGCACGGTCTCCGACGCGGCGGGCGGCCTCGGCCTCCAGCGCGCAGCAGGCCTCGTACAGGAGGTCGTGCGGGGGTTCCGGGAGGGCGCGCAGGGCGGTACGGGCCTCGGTGCGGCGGCCCGCCGCGAGGAGCGTGAACGGCTCGGCCCAGGGGCGGTAGGGGCCCCAGTCGGGCGGGGAGTCCCCGCCCGGGTTCGGGTCAGGCTCCGGGGCCACCGGGAGGTCGTGGGTCAGGCGCAGGCACAGGAGCGCGAGGGGGAGGAGGCCGCGTTCCAGGCCGGGCATGCCGGCGCCCTCCAGGCGGGTGGCGGCGGCGCGGTAGGCGGTCTCCGCTTCGGCCGGCCGGCCGGTCGCGCTGAGCCGCAGGGCCGCGTACCACTCGGTGAAGACGCCCACGAGGGGCAGTTCGTGGCGTGCGGCGAGGCGGTCCGCGGCACTCGCGTGGCGGTCCGCGCCGGGGAGGTCGCCGAGTGCCGCGCGGGCCTGGAGGCGGATGAGGTGGCCGAGGACCTCGTAGGTCACCAGGCCGTGGCGCACGGACAGTTCGACGAGTTCGGCGCCGATCGCGTCGCGTCGCGGAGCGAGGCCCGCGCGGGTGAAGGACTGCATGAACGTGCCGTTGAGGGCGAAGGCCAGCAGGGCGGGGTCGTCGAGGCGGCGGGCGAGCGATTCCGCCTCGCGGGCGGCGTCGGGGCCGCGCGAACCGGTCGCGCCGTCCGCTCCGCGGGTTTCCAGGGCGATGGTGGCCAGGAGACGGCAGCGGGCCGACTCGTGCGCGCGGGTTCCCGTCGGCAGGGCTCTGAGGGTTCGTTCCGCGGCGGCCACGATGTGGGCGGCGGCCGTGGGGTCGTCCGCGCGGGTCCAGATCGCCGGGACGTCGTACGCGCCGATCACCCGGGCGGTCAGCTCCGGGTCGGCGAACTCCTCCGCCGCGGCGACGGCCGCCGTGCGGTGGCGGCGGGCCTCCTCCAGGCCCGCGCCGCCGGTGACCGCGAGGTTGCGGAGCAGGCCGATGGTGGAGTGGAGGCGGGTGCGGGCGCCTCCGGCGACGGTGCGGTGGTAGGACTCGGCCGCCCGGGTCCACAGCTGGGCCGTGACCTCGGTGGCGTTGCTCGCGGCGGTGTCGTCGGGTGCGGGTGCGTTGTGGCTGGTCGCGCCGTTCCCCGCGCCCCTGAAAGCCAAAGACGGAAGACTGCGCCGTTCCCCGCGCCCCTGGGGGTCCAGGTCGGGATTCTGGGCCAGGATGTCCGATTGCAGGTGACGCAGGTGGGGGCCCGGGTCGACGCCCAGTTGGGTGGTCAGGACCGTGCGGGCTCGGCGCAGGACGGCCAGGGCGTCTCCCTGGCGGTCCTGGCGGTAGAGGGCCAGGGCCAGCAGGCGCCAGGCGTTCTCCCGCCAGGGGTGGTCCGTGAGGTGGGCGTCCAGGTCGGGGACCGCGTCGGCGGGGCGGCCGAGGGCGAGCAGGGTCTCGGCACGGCGTTCCACGGCCTGGAGACGCAGTTCGGCGAGGCGGGCGCGTTCGGCGCGGGACCAGTCCTCCCCCTCCCCGGCGAACCCGGCGTACGCCGGACCCCGCCACCAGCCCAGCGCCTCGTCCAGGGTCGCGAGCGCCGCCGGGGCGGGCAGACCGGCCGCGATGCCGAGCGCCGACTCGAAGCGCCAGGCGTCCACCGTGTCCGGCGCGGCACGCAGCGCGTATCCGGGCCCGTCGGTGACCAGGAGCCGGGCCGGGGTGCGGGGCGGGCGGTCCGGTTCCAGGGCGCGCCGCAGGGCCGCCACGAAGGTCTGGACGGCGCCCACGGCTCCGGCGGGCGGCTCCGTCCACAGGTCCTCGACCAGCCGGGACACGGGGACGACCCGGCGGCGGGCCACGATCAGCCGGGCCAGCACGGCCCGGTGCCGCGGCCCCTTCAGGGCGAGCTCCCGCCCGTCCTCGTCCGACGCGACCGTCGGCCCGAGCACCCCGAACACCACCCGCACGTCCCGCTCCTCACCGACCTGGCCACACCGCTCCCACGCTACTGCGCCCCCACACGCTGACCACCCACTGATTCACACCCCCCACCTTTGTCTCCAGGGCCCGCGGACAACGGCACAGCCCTTGCCCCGAAAGGGGCGCGGGGAACTGCGCAGTCCTTTCGCCTTTGGGGGCGCGGGGAACGGCGCAGTCCTTTCGCCCTCAAGGGGCGCGGGGAACTGCGCGACCAGCCCCCACCGACCCGCACCCGACCCACAACCGAAAGGAACCCCATGACTCACACCAACCCCACCATCCCGGGCTTCGCCCACCACCGCATCCCCGGCACGGACGGCGTAGAACTGAACGTCGCCGTCGGCGGGGCCGGGACCGCGGCCGGGAGCGACACAGGCACCCCCGTGGTCCTCCTCCACGGCTTCCCCCAGACCCACCTCATGTGGCGCCACGTAGCCCCGAAGCTCGCCACCGAGCACACGGTCATCTGCCCGGACCTCCGCGGCTACGGCGCCAGCGACAAGCCCGCCGACCCGGACGGAACCGCGTACTCGAAGCGCACGATGGCCGCGGACGTCGTCGCGGTCGCCAGGGCGCTGGGCCACGAGCGCTTCGCGCTGGTCGGCCACGACCGCGGCGCCCTCGTCGCGATCCGCGCCGGCCTGGACCACCCGGAGACGGTCACCCATCTCGCCTCGCTGGACGTCCTGCCGACGCTCGACATGTGGGAGGTCATGCACGGCACGTCCGCCGCGATCGGTTTCCACCTCTACCTCATGGCCCAACCGCCGGGCCTGCCGGAGCAGTTGATCGGCGCGAGCCCCGACGCGTTCTTCGGCCATTTCCTGGACGCCTGGACGCGCGACCCGGCGGCCGTCCCGGCGGACGTGCGCGCCGCCTACCTCGCCGCGTCCCGCGCGGCCGTCCCGTCGATCGTCGCGGACTACCGCGCCTCCGCGGGCGTCGACGTCACGCACGACCGGGCCGACCGCGAGGCGGGCAACCGGCTGCGGATGCCGGTGAGCGTGCTCCAGCAGGACTGGGGCTCCGCCCTAGGTTTCGACGCCGCCGCGCTGTGGTCCGCGTGGGCCGACGACCTGCGGCACAGCACCGTCTCGTGCGGCCATTTCATGGCGGAGGAGGCCCCGGACGTCGTCGTCGGGGCGATACGGGAACTGCTGTGCCGGTGACGCGGGGGGCTGTCAGCCGCGGGCGGCTCGGTTAGCTTGCCCGGTAGGACCTGCCCCGCACGGCCGGCCGGAGAAGAAGCCGGTCGGGGCCGGAGAAGAGGCCGGTGGAGAGGAGACGGCCGGTGGACAAGCGCACGCCCCGACTCGGTGAGGTCCAGGAGACCTTGCTCATCCCCCTCTACGCCCGTGCGGTCGAGACCCGTAAGGCGCACGGACTGCTCAGCGATCCACAGGCTGTGGAGATGGTCGACTCCCTCGACTACGACTTCTCCCGGTTCGACGGCGCGCGGAGCCTGCTCGGGGCGAATCTGCGCACGCTGCTCTTCGACCAGTGGGTACGGGAGTTCCTGGAGCGGCACCCCTCCGGCACGGTCGTCGAGATCGGCACGGGACTCAACACGCGGTTCGAACGGCTCGACAACGGCACGGTCCACTGGTTCGACCTCGACCTGCCCGATGTGATCGCCCTGCGGCGGGGCTTCTTCAAGGACACGGACCGGCGGCACATGGTCTCCGCCTCGGTCACCGATCCGCAGTGGATGGAGCAGGTGCGCGGCAGCAGCCCCGGCCCGTACTTCCTGGTCGCCGAGGCGGTGCTGGTCTATCTGGAGGCGGAACTGGTCCGTACGGTGTTCCAGCAGGTCGGGGAGGAGCTGCCGGGGGCCCGCTTCGCCCTGGAGACGGCCGCGTCCCGCGTGGTCGACGACCAGGACGGCCATGACGTCCTGGCCAAGGTGACGGCCAGGATGCGCTGGAGCTGCGACAACCCGGGCGCCCTCGAACAGTGGGAGCCGGGCCTCAGCCTCACGGACTCCCGCACCCTGGCCCGTCTGCCGGCCCCGGTCACGCAGCGGCTGCCCCTGCGCTACCGCCTCCTGCTCCCGGTCGTGGCGACGCTCAGGCGCCGGGACGTCGAGGCGTACCGCTGCAACCTGTTCCGGTTCGCCGGGGAGTGATCGCGTAACCGGCCGTGCCCTGGGTGTAGTCGGAGGTTGCTGGGGGTGGTCCTCCAGGTGAAGCGTGCGCGAGGATGGGGTTATGACCGCGGCCCCTCGCGCCATTGCTCTTCTGGAGACCTGGCCGAACCTGGTAAGTGGCCCGCCCCGGTGCGCCGTTGGGCATGCCTTCGCTTCGGCGGGACACGAGATCGTCCACTTCCACTCCGACGACTCCGCCGACCTCTGCCTCACACCCACGGCGGTCGAGCGCCTGCTTCCCCAACTCCTGCACGCCAGCGCGATCAGAGTCCGCCCCGGCGCCTCCTGGATCACCGTGCTCCTCGACTGCGACGCCGACGTCCAGCTGCTGCTGGGGCTGGTGAGCGTTGCGCTGAAGGAACAGGGCGCGGTGCCGCTCCGGCGCCCGACACCGCCCTGCGACTGGGAGCGTCCGGCGGTGGTCCCCGGGCCACGCCCGGGAGCGGCCCGCCGCGTGGTGGACCGGCTCATGCCCCACCACTGACGGTCGTCCTCGCATGGGTACGAGGCCACACCCGCTCCTCCCGAGTAAGGGAGGCACGCCAGGAGGAGGGGGTGGTCGTCGGGAGGCGGTCGTGCGGGCCTCCGTGGAACTGACCCCACCCTCACTCCATGTCACCGCTCCTGCAACTAACGCGCAGTAAAGCTCACCCCAAGGGATGTGGCCCGCAAGGGCCCGCGATGTCTCAGGGACCCGTGTCCGTGCCCCCGGCAACCGCCGCCGACGACTCCGCCGTCGCCCGCGCCTCGTCCGCCAGCTCCTTCGCCCTCGCGGTGTCGGTCGGATCCGCCGTCACCGTCGCCGTCCCCGAGGGCGGGGCCTGCGGGCCGCTGTCCGCCAGCGACGGCTCGGGCTGCTCGGTCGGCCGTGCCGTGACCGCCCCCACGACCTCCACCACCGCTCCCGGGCTGAGCACCTTGTACAGCCACATCGCGTCCACGGTGCGCATACCGATCGCGCCCCCGGTGATGTCGTAGTTGCCGGGCGCCTTCTCGTCCCAGCTCAGGGCGAGGAGATAGTTCGTACGGTCGTCGGCGCCGCGCAGCCGCATCACCCAGGTCGCCTTGACGTCGTACGTGCTCCAGCCCGACACCGCGCCCGGCACCATCGTCGTCCTGTACTTGGCGGTGACCGTCATCATCCCGGTCGGGGTCGGCGACTTGCCCGTCCCGACGGAGATGGGCAGGGTGCGTCCCTCGGCGGTCAGTACCCGCCGGTCGAGGTCCACCCTGGCGGCGGCCACGACCGGCGAGGGCCGGGCGGTCGCCGGGGGTGTTTTCACGCCGTAACTGGCCGCGGGCGGAACCGACCGGGCGCTTTCGCCATCAGTGAGCACCAGGGCCAGAACCAGGGCCAGCGCTCCCGCTCCGGCCGTGGTGACGGCGGCCAACGAGGCTTTACGGCGCCGGCGGCGGCGTACCGCACGACGGCGGATCTCCGCCCCGGGGACGGCCACGGGGGTCTCGTGATCCTGCGCCAACTCGCGCAGGGCGAAAGTGAGTTCAGAGCGGTTCGAAGCGTCGCCGGGGTCCTCGTGCTCGTGCCGGCGACCGGGCGTGAGCTCATCGGACACGGTCGTCCTCCCTCTCACCCAGTTCGTCGGCCTCGCCGAGCCGCCGCGCCAGCGCCGCCCGGCCGCGGGACAGCCGGGCCTTGACCGTCCCTGTGGGCGCACCGGTTTCGGAGGCTACCTGTTCGACACTCAAGTCGCACAGATGGTGCAGAACGACAGCCATGCGCTGCGCCTCGGGCAGTTCCCGCAACGCGGCCACGAGCGCGGCCCGTTCCGGACCCGGCCCCGGGGTGTGCTCCTGCGGCGGATTGCGGCGTACGAGTTCCAGCCAACGCCGGGCCCGCCGCCACCGGCTCACCGCGAGCCGCATCGCGACCGTACGTATCCAGGCCTCGGGGGCCCCGTCGGCGAGGAACTCCCGCCGCCGGTCCCAGGCCCGGACGAATGCCTCCTGGACGACGTCCTGCGCCTCACCGTGGTCACCGGTGAAGGCGTAGAGCTGCCCGGTCAGCCGGGGGAACGCGGCTGCGTAGAACCCGTCGAACTCGTCCTCGGTCATACCCCCCGCCACACCCCCTGCCGCTGTTCTCGGAAGTCCCGTGCAACCCGGCTGCCTCTGTCGTGCGTACAGGTCACGTACGTCACGTACGCAACACAGGTCGCGTAGGTCGCGTACATCGAAGCACAAGCACCGCGCAGGGCCGATCCGGAGGGAGTGGCGCGCATCGTCGCGCTCGACTGACCATGGACGACGACTTCACCGCCCGCGCCGGGGCGTACTGGCCCCGGCTCACGCGCACGGCCCGTCTGCTCACGGGGAACTCCGCCGACGCGGACAGACGCGCGAGAGCGGCGGTGGCGGAGGTCTACGCGCGGCGCCGGGTCCCGGGCGACGACGCGGAGTTCTACGTCCGGCGCGCTCTGGTACGGGGTTTCCTGCGACGGCGTCGGCCACGACTCGTCGCCCGTCCCTGGCACTTCTGGGGTTCTGGAGGCACCGGGGGCACCGGGGGCACCGGAAGTTCCGCGGGCTCCGGACGCTCCCGGCACTCCGCGCGTTCCGGGCACGCACCGGGGCCGTACGTGCCCGATCCGCTCGACCCGCTCACCGAGGTGCTGGCGGGCCTGCCGCCCCGCCGGCGGGCCGTGGCCGTGCTCCGGCACTGGGACGGTCTCACCCATCGCGAGATCGCCGCGCTCCTCAACTCCTCGCGGGGAGCGGTGAAAGCGGTGGACCGCCGGGCGGAGAAGGCCCTGCGCGCCCACGCCGCGTACCGCGAAGGCCCGCACGCCCCGCACGACCCGCTCGGCCCGCCTGGTGCGCAAGTCCCGCTCGGTGAAGGCCCGTTCACGATCCCGCCCCTTCCCGCGCCCGCCATCGAGGCGGCCGGGCGCACGCTCCGCAAGCGGCGCCGGCGCACCACCGCGGTACTCACCTCCGTGGGCGCCCTGCTCCTCGTACCCCTGGTCCTGGGGGCGGTACAGGACACGGATTCCGGGTCCGGCGGGGTCACGGTCTCCGTGGAGCGGGCGGCGGTCCGTGTCGTGACGCCCGGCGAACGCGTCACCGCCGCGCCCGGCGTGCAGTTGTGGCTCTCCAAGGACGGCACGCACCTGTCGGCACCGGGGCAGCCGAACCAGTTCCGCGACGCCGGGAAGGGCGGTTCCGGGGAGGGCGGGGCCGGCGGTCCCGCCCTGACCCTCTGGGTGGACTCCACGAGCGGCAAACGGATCTTCCTCTCCGGTGTCCACCGGGGCCCGCGCGAGGCGTCCCGTGTCGAAGTCCGCACGGGCGAGGGCACGTTCACCGCCCGTCTGCTCACCCTGGCGGGCTCCCCCGGCTGGTCCGCCTGGTACGTGGACGCCCGGCTCACCGGCGGCGACACGTCGTCGCCCGGCATCACGGTGAAGGCGTACGACTCCGCCGGCACCCTCCTCGCACGGACGGACACCCCCTCATGAACGCCCGCGTGAAGCCCCGTACGAAGACCCGCGTGGACGCCCGCGACCTGCTCCGCCGCGGCGGCGCCCGGCTCCGCGGCACCGGCACGTTCCTGCGGCGGATACGCCTCCGCCGGCGCCGTACCCGCGCCCGCCGCCTGCGCCGCGTGCTGGCCGCCCTGCTGACGCTGTTCCTCCTGGTGTGCGCCGCGGCCGTCGTCGCGTACCGGATGACCCCCATCCCCGAGCCGCACCCGGAGACCGTCAGCCAGAGCACGGTCTTCGTGGACACCGGCGGCGAGTACCTCGGCAGACGCGGACCGGTCGACCGCCAGGACATCCCCCTCGAGCAGGTCCCGCGGCACGTCCAGGACGCCGTGATCGCCGCGGAGAACCGCTCCTTCCGTACGGACTCGGGGGTCGCCCCCTCCGCGATCCTGCGGGCCGCGCTCGCGACCGTGACGGGCGGCGACCGCCAGGGCGGCTCCACGATCACGCAGCAGTACGTGAAGAACGCCCTGCTGACCCCCGAGCAGTCCCTCAAACGCAAGGCGCACGAAGCCCTCATCGCCGTGAAGCTGGACCGCACGAGGTCCAAGGACGACATCCTCGGGGGCTACCTCAACACCGTGTACTTCGGCCGCGGCGCCGCCGGCGTCGAGTCGGCCGCACGCAACTACTTCGGCGTCGGCGCCCACGACCTGACGGTCTCCCAGGGCGCCGCCCTCGCCTCCATCCTCAACCTGCCCTCGTACTACGAGCGGGCGGGCGCGGACGCGAAGGTGACCGGGACGCTGGAGCGCCGCTGGGCGTGGGTGCTCGACGCGATGGCGGACTCGGGCGCGATCAGCGCCCGCGAACGGACCGCCGCCCGCTTCCCCGCCTTCCGCTTCTACCCGCCGGGCGGGTCGAACGGCCAGCGGCAGTACCTGATCGACACGGCGTCCGCGGAGGCCGCCGACCGGCTCGGCATCACCGAGGACCAGCTGGCGCGCGGCGGCTACAAGGTGCACACCACCTTCGACCTCGGCCTCCAGGACGAGACGGCGGAGCTGGTGCGCGAGCGGACGCCCGACAGCGACACGGGCGGCAAGAACGGCAAGAGCGGCAAGGGCGGCAAGGGCGACGCGCGGGGCAAGGGCGTCGAGGGCGCCCGGCTGCACACGGCCGTCGTCGCGACCGTCCCCGGCGACGGCGCGGTCCGGGTGCTGTACGGCGGAGCGGACTACGCCCACCAGCCGTTCAACGACGCCGTCGACGGCGCGGTCGAGGCGGGCACGGTCCTCGAACCGTTCGCCTACAAGGGCCTGCGGTTCGGCGACCCGCTGGGCAAGCTCGTCGAGGAGACGGCTCCCACCCCGCTGCGCCTGAACTCGGCGTACGCCACGCTGGCCGCCGACGGCACCTACGCGGCCCCGTACACCGTCGCGAAGATCACGAAGGGCGGCCGTACGGTCCACACCGCGCAGCCGAGGACGCGTACCGCGATGGGCGGCAAGGAGACGGCCGTGGTCACCGAACTGCTGAACGCGCGGCAGGGCGTCAAGGACGGGGCCTTCGTGCCCGGCGCCGAGGACGGGACCTTCCTCCCGGCGTCCAGGGCCGTGCCCGCCTCACCGGTCGGGCACTCGGCCGGCGCGGGCAGCGGGCCGGGCGCGCGGACGGCCTGGCGGAGCGTGTACTCGTCCCGGCTCGCCCTCACCCTCGCCCTGTTCGCCGAGCGCGGCGGAAAGCCCGTCCGGGTCGCCGGCCTCACCGGCGACCTCCCGCCCGACACATACGCGGCCGTGACGGCGGACGAGGTGTGGCGCCTGGCCGGCTCCCCCGGCGGCCGAACCCCCCAACAACCCGAACCGACGTCCGTGCCGGTTCCCTAGGCGGGGTTCCGGCACCGGAGGCGGGGTTCCGGCACGGGCCCGCCGATCGGTTCCCCGGGAGGGACCGTCCACGTCACCCGGACGGTCCCTCCCGTTGGTGGGCGCGGCGGGGCCGTGATGCTGTGGGCGGGTGCCCGGTGACCAGGTCCAGCCCGACCCGCGCATGCTGCTGACCCAGGCGGAACTGGCGGCGCTCGCGGACGCCGTGCACCGCTCCGAGAACGTGGCGGAGTCCGCGGAACGGCTCCTCGACGAGCTGACGCTGACCCGGCGGCTCCTCGACCACTGCCCGGCCGGTATCGCCGTACTCGACGGCGAGCTGCGCTACCTCTACCTCAACGACGCGCTCGCCCGGCTCAACGGCGTCCCGGCCGCCGAGCACCTCGGCCGCCGGCTCCCAGACGTGCTGCCGGACCTGGAGGCCTCGGAGCAACTGCTCGCGACGGTGCTGCGTACGGGAGTTCCCCAGGTCATCACGGTCGGCGGACAGACCCCGGCCGACACGACGGGCGACAACCGGTGGTGGCTGGGCGCCTACCACCGGCTGTCCGGGCCGTCCGGCGAGATCCTCGGAGTGGCCGGGGTCGTCATGGAGGTCACCGACGCGCTGCGCGGGCGCGAGGACCTCGTCCGGGCACGCAACCGCATGGCGCTGCTCGACGAGGCGAACCGCAGCACCGGCGCGACCCTCGACCTCGGCCAGGCCTGCCAGGCACTGGCCGACCTGCTGGTGCCGCGCTTCGCGGACTACGCGGCGGTGGACGTGGTGGACCCGGAGGGCACGCCCCAGGTGCTCTCGGCCCGGTATCCGCTGCGGCTGCGCCGGATCGCGCTCGCCACCACGCCGGAGCTTGCGGAGGTGTCCTCGCCGCTCGGCCTCCTCGGCGAGTTCGTCGTGTACCGGGCCGGTTCCCCCATGGCCCACGTGCTGGCCGACCGGCGTCCGCTCGTCCTCACCGACCCGGCCGACGAGGCGATGCGCCAGTTCGCCCTCTCGTACGAACGCAAGGAGCACTTCCGCCGGATGGGCGCGCACTCCGGAATCTATCTGCCCCTCGCGGTCAACGAGGAACTGGTGGGCGCGGTGATCGTGTTCCGGGCAGGTGACTCCGCCCCCCTCACCGACGCGGACGCGGAACTGCTCGGCGACCTCACCGACCGGGCCGCCACGGGCATCGCGCACGCGGTCCGCTACACCCGCGAGCACGAGACGGCACTGGAGATGCAGCGGGCCTTCCTGAACACGCCGACCGTCACGGGCCCCGGTGTGGAGACCCTGGGCCGCTACCTGCCGGCGGGCGCGGGGGCGGAGGTGGGCGGCGACTGGTTCGACACGCTCGCACTGCCCCACGGCCGCACCCTGCTGGTGGTCGGGGACGTCATGGGGCACGGCATCCGCGCGGCGGCCGCCATGAGCGAGTACCGCTCG
Organism: Streptomyces sp. NPDC102514; assembly: GCF_055584525.1. Lineage (NCBI taxonomy): Bacteria > Bacillati > Actinomycetota > Actinomycetes > Kitasatosporales > Streptomycetaceae > Streptomyces > Streptomyces sp. NPDC102514. The sequence goes on along the minus strand of NZ_JBVJLW010000004.1, from coordinate 379,980 downwards.
GTGCTGCGCACGCTGGCCGTCCAGAGCAGCACCCCGGACTTCATCCTGCTCCAGGCCGAACGCACCGCGCTCACCCTGGAACTGGACCGGGTGGCGACCTGCCTGCTGGCCCTCCTGGACCCCCGTAGACAGTGCGCCACCTTCTCCAACGCGGGCCACGTCCCCCCACTGCTCGTGGCCCCCGACGGCACCCGCACGCTGCTCGGCCTCCCGGTCGCCCCACCCCTGGGAGTGGGCCTGGGCTCCTTCTCGGCCACCACGATCCCCGTCGCCCCCGGCTCCGTGCTCCTCCTGTGCACGGACGGCCTGATCGAACGCCGCGACCGCGACATCGAAACCGGCCTCACCACCCTGGCCGGCCTCCCCATCGACCCGGCGGCCCCCCTCCCCACCCTCCTGGAAACGGTCACCACCCACCTGGACCCGTCCACCTCGGAAGACGACGTAGCCATCCTCCTGGCCCGCACAGGCCCCCCACCCCCACACACGGACCACTTGCCGTGGCTGCCGCAGGGCTGGATGGGACGGGGGATTTCACCGCCGCGCTGAGGCCGGCCTCCGGTCGAGCCGCATGACCACGTGGTCGTGGAACCGGTCCACGGCCTCGTCGACACTGCGGATGAACCCGGACTCCGCGTTGCCCCGGCTGCTCCCCATGCTCCGGAAGAGCGACAGCCGGAAGCCGGCGATCTCGGCGTCGTTCCTGGGCAGAAGGTCACCGGGTTCCGGACGCAGCCGCTCCAGAGTTCCGCGGGGCCCGCCCGTCTGCCCCACCAGCAGGGTCTCGACGTGCAGGTCGGCCGGGGCGTCGGAGAGCTGGCGGACGAGCCGCTTGGCCCAGGTGAGCGGGTACCCCTGGTCCGGGGCGGCGATCTCGATGGACGTACGGAGCTTGCCGGTCCGCAGATCCGCGGAGAGCGCGAGGATGCCCGGTGTGCCCTCGATGCGGAGCTCGGAGTCCAGTCTGCCCGCCAGACATAGCTGGTCGGCGAGGGCCTCACGACGGACGTGGGGGTCGGTCCCGCGCTTCGCCCGTTGCACGGGGAGCACCTTCTGTCCCAGCTCGCCGCCCAGACGCAGGCACACCTGCCGTACGAGGCGCTCCCAGTTCTCGACCACCTCCACGGCCCGCTTGTCGCCCTGGCACAGGGTTTCGTCGTCGATGCCGTTGCGCACGGGCACCCAGGCCGGACCCATGTTCTGGAATCCGTGGCACCCGGAGTTGTCGTGCTGGAGGTAGTGCAGAAGTTCCTGGAGCAGCCAGGCGTGCGCCGCGTTGCCGACGCCTTCGTGGCGGATCAGCATCTGGGCCTGGTGGGCGACGTCGGCCCACGACAGGTGCCGCAGCGCGACCTTGTGCTTGCGCCGGCCGTCCGTCTTCACGTCGACCAGCGGGCTGCCGTCCAGCTCCACGTCGTTGGACAGGGTGATCACGGCCTCGTAGCCCCGGCGGGCGGCTATGTCCGCGTAGGCCTGGACCTGGTCGGGTTTGAGCGAGTTGCCATTGGTCTTGGTCTCGACCAGCGCGGTCCACAGCTTCCCCGCGCGCTCCACCCTGATCACACCGTCCGGCCGGCGCGGGGAGTCGCCGTTCGGCAGCGAGACCTCCGTGAAGGTCTCCATGTGTCCGGCGGGCGCCCCGAACTCCGCGGTGAGACGTCGGCCGAACTCCGGCACCTGCGCCATCACGGACAGCAGCACGGACGTCGCGCGGGTCTCTCTGTCGCGGTCGCTCTTGAGGGCGGAGACCGGGAAGAGCCGGGCCGCCCGCCAGGAGTCGTTCTCGGCGAGGGACTTCTTGGCCACCTTGGGCAGGGTGACCTTCTTCTTGGCCGTACGGGGCCGGGGCACCGCCTTGACCACGGGCTCGACCGGTTCCTTCACCACCGGCTCCGCCACGGCCTGCTCAGGGACGGGAAGGGGCGCGGGAACGGGAACGGAGGTGGGGACGGGGGTGGGAGTGGGGACGGACGCCTCAACCGCCACCGTCTCCGTCTCCGTCTCCGTCAGGGGTACGGCCTCCACGGCCGCGGGCTCCGCCACGACGTCCGGCTCGGCCTCCGCCGCCGCCTCGGCCTCCTCGACCTCACCCGCGTCGTCGTCGATGTCGACGCCGTAGTCCTGGGCCAGACCGGCGAGTCCGGACTCGTATCCCTGCCCGAGGGCACGGAACTTCCAGTCGCCGGCCCGTCGGTAGAGCTCGCCGAAGAGCAGTGCGCCGACCGCCCCGGCATCCTCGATCGAGAACCGCAGCAGCCCCTCGCCGGAACCGTCGGCCAGCGTCACCCGTACGTCGTCCAGGTCCCCGAACCTGGCTCCGTTGTAGCGGCTCGCCGCCACGATGATCTGCTCGACGTCCGCCGGGATCGCGGTCAGGTCGAAGGTGATGCGGTCCTCGTTGCCGTCCGCCGTGGGCGTCTTGCCCAACAACTGCACGCAACCGTCCGCCGCCACAGGGTTGTTGTAGAAGTAGAAGTCCGTGTCACTGCGGACCTTGCCGTCCGGTGCCAGGAGAAGGACGGACACATCCGCGTCCCCTTCGCCCGTAGGGCTGCTCCAGCCCAGACTCACCATGACGGAGCCCACGTCTTCGCTCAACGCCGTCAGTTCGACATTGGCGCCCTTGACCATCTCGTGCACGAGGCCCCCCAGATGCACCGCCGGCCAGACCTTGCCTGGCGGCTCATTCGTCGCGATGTGTGACGCGCCCCACACCCTGCGCATCAGGAGGGAACTGTAACGCCGGAATCAGGGACATCGACCCCGAATGGACGACTTACCCGGTCACTTCACGCGTCGGGCGTCGGCTCATGCCTCCACGATGATCGTGCCTATGGTCGATTCCGGGCCGGGGCCCTGTGGGCGGTCGACCTTCCACCAGCCCAGGACGTCCTCGTACTCCGGCTGGGGGACCGCGCGGCCCTCGGCCGTCATCAGGCGGCCCTGGTACGCCTGGGCGTAGCGGGCGCGGACCGAGTACGCGCCGGGTTCGTCGGGGACGACGAGTTCGCAGGTCACGTCCACCCACTCCGCCGGGCCCGGGTTGTCCTCGGCCAGTGCCTCGACGCTCGTACCGGCGTTGACCACCTTCAGGCCGCCCCCGCTGCGCTGCTTGCCGTTCCACACCGACGCCTGGGCCCGGTCCTCGCCCGCCAGTCCGACGATCACCTGGTTGACGGCGTTCCCGCACATCCCGCAGTCGTGCAGCACCTCGAACTCGACCCGGTACGAACCTCCTCCCCGCACTCTCGCCTCGGCGCCCCCGCCGTCGATCCGCACCTCACGGATCCTGAAGCGCGACGGCTCCACCATCTCGGGTCCGGGCGCGGAGGCCGGGGTGCCGTGGACATCGCTGTGACTCGTCTTGTCAGTCATGTGCCGATCAGTCATGTGACGAGTCAACAGGCCGCCACTGACAACGACCCGGCGAATCGACGACTCGACGGCTCACCGCTTCTCGTACGGGTCCGAAGGTGCCGTCGTCCTCTTCACCGACACGGCGTCCAGTACCGGGCGGGCCGCGTCCGTGCCGGGCTTCCCGGTGGGGTGCCAGGTTCCGGTGACCGTCACCCAGGTGTCGGCCGCCGGGGCGTCCTCGCCGCGGATCTCGACCTTCAGCGCCTGCGCGTCGGCGGCGCAGCAGGTGACGCGCAGCCGGGCCACGGACCAGGCGCCGTCGTCGTCGCGGGTCACGAAGCCGGTCAGCCGGACCGTGCGCCCCTTCAGGGACGCGCCCGTGTCCCACTCCGCCCGCGAGGCGAACACGCCCAGGGTCAGATCGAGGGGGTCCCCGGCCGGGAGCTCGGGGAAGGTGCCGGCGCCCTGCGCCGCGACCCTCGCCTCCTCGCGTTCCGCGCTGTACGAGCCGAGCGCGGGCGGCGGGAAGAGGAGGAGGGCCAGGGCGGGGGCGGTGAGGAGCCAGGCGATACGGGGGTTACGGGCGTGGGCGTGGGCGTGGGCGTGGGCGTCCGAACGGTCGGGGTCGGCGGCTTCGTCCTCACCTTCACCCCCGTCCTCGTTCCTCGCGTCTCCCGCGTCCTCGTCTCCCTCCTCCTCTTCGTGGGTTCGGGCGAGCAGGCCCAGGAGACCGAGTGCGATCAGTGCCGCGCCGGAGGCTATGAGGTACGGGCGCAGGCCCTCCTTCACATAGCGCAGATACAGCTCGCTGAAGAGGGCGATCCGCAGCAGTGCCGACCCGCACAGGATCAGCAGCACGCCCTGCGGACGCAGGCGCAGGCGCGGACGCGGACGCGGACGCAGGCCCGGGTGTTCGCGGAGGCTCACAGCAGCCACCCGCCCACCAGCACGCTGCTCACCACGGCCACCACCCACGTCACGGACGAGAACCGGACCGCGAACGCCCGCCCGAAGGTCCCCGCCTGGAGGGCGACGAGTTTCAGGTCGACCATGGGCCCGACGACCATGAAGGCCAGCCGGGCCGTGGGCGAGAACCCGGTCAGCGAGGCCGCCACGAAGGCGTCCGCCTCGGAGCACACGCACAGCACGACGGCGAGGACCGCGAGCAGCAGCACCGACAGCCAGGGCGAGCCGGTGAACACGTCGAGCAGGGACCGCGGCACCAGGATGTTGAACGTCGCCGCAGCCGCCGCCCCCAGGACGAGGAAGCCCCCGGCATGCAGGAAGTCGTGCTGGAGCCCGTCCCGGAAACCCCGCCACCCGCCCGTCCCGGAGGCTCCGCCGCCACGCCGTACCGACGGCAGCCACTCCTCCTTGCCGAACCGCACCCACAGCCACCCCATCGCGACCGCGGTGGCGAGGGACGCGACGAGGCGGGCGCCGACCATGGCCGGATCTCCCGGGAAGGCGATGGACGTGGCGACGAGGACGACCGGGTTGACGGCGGGCGCGGACAGCAGGAAGGCGAGCGCGGCGGCCGGCGCGACCCCGCGCCGCATCAGACTGTCCGCGACGGGCACGGACGCGCACTCGCACCCCGGGAGCACCACCCCGGCCGCCCCGGCGACGGGCACGGCGAGCGCCGGATTCCTCGGCAGTACGCGTCGGAAGACCCGCTCGGGAACGAACGCGCCGATCGCCGCCGACACGACCGTGCCCAGCAGCAGGAAGGGGATGCCCTGCACGGCGACGGCGGTGAACACGGTCCACCAGGCGGCCATGGCGGGGGTGGCGAGATCGAGTACGACCATCGGCCCGAGCACCGACCCGACGGTGACGACGGCGAGCAACGCCACCCCACCGACCACCGCGTACACGAGCGCCCGGGCGACCACCCGCGCCGCGTCGGCTGCATTCCGTCCGTTTTCCATACAGGACAGCAGGCTAGCGACGACTCCTGTGCACACCTGCGGAGGGCCTGGGAGAACCCTGTCAGCGGAACAGCGCGCCCCGCCGGCGGGCGCAGCCCGTCAGGGGCGCGGGGAACTGCGCGACCGGCCCCCACCGAACCCGCACCCGAAAACAGCCCCTGAGCTACGCAGGACCTAGTGAGGAACCGCGTTGGCCGCACTGACGAGCGCGGCGAACGCAACCACAGCCGCACCGAACGCCGCGATGAACCGAGCCGGAAGGTAGCGCGTGGCAATGCGTCGGAACACGGCGACAACCTCGCAACGTCAACGTAGGCCAGCGTATTAAATGTGCTTCATCGTGCGCTTAACGCGCCGCTTAACCTAGGGCGTGTTCGCCTCCGGGGCAAGGGCCGCATTGAGCCGATCGGCGGCCTCCCCGCAAGAGTTAACTTGCCCGTTTCAACCGGAAGTTGGATAGCGGACAGGAGTAAGTCGGCTTACTGGCATGCTTACGTCATGGCCGAGCGCGACGACCCGGGAATCATCGGGCGCAGAGTGCAGCAACTGCGTACGGAACGCGGGCTGACACAGAAACAACTGGCGGAACCCGCCTACACCCCCGCGTACGTCTCCACGCTGGAGGCAGGACGCGTACGGCCCTCCGAGGAGGCCTTGCGGCACATCGCCGAACGGCTCGGGGTCGCCTACGAGGAACTGGCCACCGGGCGGCCCGCCCACCTCGCCACCGACCTGCGGCTCAGGCTCACCGACGCCCAGCGCACGCTGGCGACCGGCGAGGCGGAGATCGCCGCCGAGCAGTACACCGAACTGCTCGCGGAGGCGGAGGCCCACGGCCTGAACGCCGAGTGCGCCGCCGCCCTGCTCGGCCTCGGCGAGTGCGCCATGGACACCGGCGACCTGGCGACGGCCCGCCTGCGTTTCGAGGAGTCGGAGAAACGGCTCGCGGACGAACCGCTGCCCGTCCGCGTCCCCGCCCTGCGCGGCCGTGCGGTCTCGCACTACCTCGCGGGCGAACTCCGGTACGCCTGCTACCTGCTCGAATCCGCCATCGACGAGCTGAACAAGGGCGGACTGCACGACCCGGACGCCCTGCTGCTGCTGTACGCGGCCGTGATCGCGCCCTACATGGACATGGGCGCGCACGCACGGGCCGCGCAGGCGGCGGAGTTCGCGCTCGCGCTGGCCCCGCAGGTCGGCGACCCCGCGCTGCTGGCGCGTATGCACCGGTCCGTCGCCCGCACGATGATCGCCGAGGGGCGGATCGCCGAGGCCGACGCGTCCCTGGGCAAGGCGGCGGAGCTGTACCGGCAGCTCCAGATCCGTACCGAACTCGCCAACTGCCACTGGATGCGCGGGTATCTGTACGCGCAGAACGGTGACCTGGAGCGCGCCGAGAACGAGTTGCGCGAGGCGCAGGCCATGCACTCCGCGCAGCGCGCCGCGCTCTACACCAGCCAGGTCGCCGTGGAACTGGCGGACGTCCTCCACCGGCGCGGCAAGTCGGAGGAGGCGGCGACGCTGCTCCACGGCGTACTGGGCGACCTCAGCAGCGAGCGCGGGGCCGTCCACTCCGCGGGCGCGCACCGGCTGCTCGGCATCATCGCGGAGGACAGCCGGGACACCGAGACGGCCGAGGAGCACTACGTGCGTGCGCTCAGCCTGCTGGAGCGGGCGGGCGCGGCGGGGGATCTGGCCGACCTGTGCCGTCTGCTCGGGGACCTGCTGCGGCGTACGGGGCGGATCGACGCGGCGCTGGACGCGTACCGGACGGGACTCGGACACCGCACCGCGCCCGGGACGACGACTCTGGGGCCGGCGCCGGCGCATCCGCCGCTCTGACGGGTCCCACGAGTCCCGCCTGCCCCGATGTGACGGAAACCATCCGAAATCCCCCTCCTGGCAGCACTCCGCCCGCTTTACGGTGGACGAATGTCATCCGCCGCCCCCCTGACCCCGCTGGCCGAGATCGCCCGCACGTACGCGCCGCGCTTCGCGGAGTTCGCGTTCGAGCCGGCGTTCACGGCGGCGGTGGATCAGCATGTGGCGGAGTTGCGCGACCGGCTGGCTTCGGCGGGGCCCGGTCTGGTCCCGCTGCCGCCGGACCGCGAGACCCTCACGGACTACGCCCTCGGCTTCCTCGACGGGCTCGCGGAGACGGACTGGCGGGAGCCGGTGGGCCACGACTACGCGGTGTGCCGCCTGACGGCGATCAGCTGGCTGATCGATCTGCATGGGCTGATCCCACCCCAGCGCGACCACTAGCCGTGGGGGCCGGAATCGTACGGGTCCGCATGCGGCTGCGGGCCGGCGGGGGCCGTTCGCGCCGTTCCCCGCGCCCCTGGGAAGTGGGGGGCCACCCGGGATCACGGGTGCGGGCCGCACGTGGCTGAGCGCGCAGTTCCCCGCGCCCCTAGGGGGGGGGTGGGGGGTCGCCTGGACGTCGAGTGCGGGTCGTGCGTGGCTGAGCGCGCCGTTCCCCGCGCCCCTGGGAAGTGGGGCCGGGGGTGTGTTTCCGACCGCAGGTCGTATGTGGCTGAGCGCGCCGTTCCCCGCGCCCCTGGAAGGTGGGGCTGCGCCCCTGCCTTTCGTCTTTTGGGGGCGCGGGGAACTGCGCGGCCCGCCCCCGCCGGGCCGCGGGTGGGTTTCGGCCGTTACATGTCCATCGTCGAGCCGGCGCCGGACTCCGGGCCTCCGGTCCGATCCGTCCGCTCGCGGGCCGGCTGCCCGCGCAGGGCGTCATCGCGGCCCGACTGATACGCCGACATACTCCCCTTCGCGTTCAGCGACTCCCGCTCCGCCGTGGACAGCCACCGCTCCCACCGCTGACGCATCGGCATGATCATGCCGCCGCCCACGCCGACGATCAGGACACCCGCCACGGCCGCGAGGGCCGCGTACAGGACCGGCTGGGTGACCGCCGTCGCGATGCCCGCCTGGCCGAGCGCCGCGATGACGCCCAGCGCGAGGATGGCGGCCCACATCATGGTCGCCACCGTCCTCCCGTAGGAGACGGACGACAGCGCGCTGCCGACGATCGTGCGGACGCCGTTCGCGATGGCCATCGCGATCACCACGAGGACCACGGCGACGATGCCGCGCGGCAGCCACGCCACGATCCCGTTGATCATCTCGCTGACGGGGTTCGCGCCGAAGACACCGAGCGCGAGCTGCAGCGTGATCAGCATCAGCGCGTAGTACACGATCTTGCAGACGATCCCGGTCATGTCGTACTTGGACTCGCTCAGCAGCCGTTCGGTGCCGGCCCGCTCCGACAGGCGTTCGGAGCCCACCTTGCGCAGGACCCGGTCCAGTACGCGGGCGATCATCTTCGAGATGACCCAGCCGATCACCAGGATGACGAGGAACCCGATGAGTTTGGGGACGAATGTCGCGATCTTCGACCAGGCGTCGTCGAGCCCCTGGGTGAAGTTGATGGCGAGCGTGCCTGCCATGCCGCACTTCCTTCGGTGGGTGTCGTCCCCCTCCCTCGTGGATAGCAGCGACACCCCGCCGCAACCGCGCTGAACACCGCCATACGAGTGACACGCGCCGCATACGCTGACGAGGTGACCTCTCCCGCCGAAACCCCCGCCGTCGGACCCTCCGCCGCCGCGCGCACCGCCCTGGACCTCACCGCCGACCTGCCGCTGCCCGCGCTGGAGGACCTCTACCGGGACCTCCACCGGCACCCCGAGCTGTCGGCACGCGAACACCGCACCGCCGGGGTCCTCGCCGGACGTCTGCGCGAGGCCGGGTACGAGACGGCCGAGGGCGTCGGCGGGACCGGCGGCCCCGGTGTCGTCGGGGTGCTGCGCAACGGCGACGGGCCGACCGTCCTGCTGCGCGGTGACATGGACGCGCTGCCGGTCACCGAGGAGACCGGGCTGCCGTACGCCTCCGAGAACCCCGGTGTCATGCACGCCTGCGGGCACGACCTGCACGTCACCTGGCTGACCGGCGCCGCCGCGGCGCTCGCGGCCGGGCGGGACACCTGGTCCGGCACGCTCCTGGTGGTCGGACAGCCCGCCGAGGAGACCGGTACGGGCGCCGCGGCGATGGTGGCGGACGGCCTGTACGAACGTTTCCCGCGCCCGGACGTCCTGCTGGCCCAGCACGCGGCCCCCGGCCCGGCCGGGCTGTACGCGCACACGCCGGGCCTGATCATGTCGGCGTCCACGGACGTCGACATCGTCGTGCACGGGGTGGGCGGGCACGGTTCACGGCCGGAGGCGACCGTGGACCCGGTGGTGACGGCCGCGTACATCGTGACGCGGCTGCAGAGTGTCGTCTCGCGCGAGATCGCGGCCCGCGAGTCGGCCGTGCTGACCGTGGGCCGCATCGAGGCGGGCACCCGGCACAACATCATCCCCGCCGAGGCCCGCATCTCCCTCAACCTCCGTACGCAGTCCGCCGAGGTGCGGGAGCGGATGCTCGCCTCGATCCGGCGTATCGCGGCGGGTGAGTGCGCGGCGGCGGGCTGCCCGCGCGAACCGTCCGTGACGGTGAGCGGGAGTTTCCCGGTGACCGTGAACGACGCCGACACCGACCGCCGGGTCGCGGCCGTGCACGGCGAGGTCTTCGGCGCGGGCACGGTCCTCGACTTCGGCCCGGTCATGGGCAGCGAGGACTTCCCGTTCCTCGCCGAGGGCGGGGCAGGGGGCAGGCTCCCGTACGCGTACTGGTTCGTGACGAGCACCCCGGCGGAGGTCTGGAACGCGGCAGCCGCCGAGGCCGGGGACGATCTCCTGGAACAGCTGGCCGCCGTCCCCAGCAACCACAGCCCGCACTTCGCCCCCGACCTGGCGACGGTCGGCCCCGGCGTACGGACGCTGGTGTCGGGCGCGCTGGAGATGTTCGCCGGCTAGGGCCTGTCTGACAATTCCCGTCGTCGCCCGGAGGGCGGCCGGGCGGCGTCAGGTGCGTGCTCTCGCCGTGCCGGGCGCAGGGCCTCGTACTGGACGTACTTGGCTCTGTGCCCGGTGCGGCGAGAGTGCGTGCATGGCGTCGCCCGGCAGGCGGGAATTGTCAGACAGGCCCTAGGGCCTGTCTACGGACTCACCTGCGTGCCGAGGCGGCTGAGGTTGCGGCGGATGTCGTCCAGTGCGCCCTGCCGGCGCCCGGGGACCCGTCCGCGCAGGTCCGCCAGCGCGGGTCCCAGTTCACGGGCCCGTGTCGAGTCGCCGATCCGGCCCCACTGGTGGTGCGCCCGGTCGACGGCCGCCTCGACGGCGGTGGCGTCGGCGGGCTGCCCCGCGGTCAGCCGCGCGTCGGCCACCGCCAGCCAGATCCGGCAGCTCAGTTCGGCGTCGCCCGCGAACATGGCCAGGTCCGCTCGCACCTCCATCCAGTGCACGACCTCGTCGGCGCCGGGCCCGTACGTCCGCAGCGCGGTCCGCTCCCACTGTTCGGCCAGTACGGCGGCCTCGGCGTGCCGGCCGCTCTGCACGGCGGCGGTGATCTCGGCGTGCGGGTCCACCGGGGCGGGCACGGGAGGCGGCACCGCGACGGGCGGGGTCGTGGGCATGGGCACGACGGCGAGGTAGGGCGCGGGCACGGCCATGGGCACGGATGCGGGCGCGGGCAGTGGCACTGGCAGGGGCGCGGTCGCCGGTGCCGCCGCGTACCCGTGGGCCGTCGCCGGGCCCGGCATCGGGACCCCCGCCCGGTACCTGGGTTCGACCGCGAGTACGAGGTCCCGGTGCGCGGAGTCCGGGTCCTCGCCGTACGAGCGGGTCAGCGCCTGCTGGTGGAGCTGCGCGAGCGGCGGCCGGTGACCGCTGCGGAGGATCGTGGCCAGGGACTTCATGTACGTGGGTACCGCCAGCGCGCGGCGCGGGGGAGGCGGGGCCACACGGCCGTACAGCGCGACACCGGGGCCCCCGGTGAGGGGCTGGCCCGCCAGGTGCTGCCAGGTCTCCGCGTCGGTGTGCAGGTCGACGAGGAGGGTCGTACTGCCCGGGGCGCGCAGCCGGAGTTCCTCGCGGATCCAGTGCCACGGGAAGCCGGTGTAGCGGACCGTCGCGGGCGTCGTCCGGGCGAGCGCCAGGTGCGGACGCCGCTGTCTGCGGTCCAGTTGGAGCTGGCCGGTGAGGAAGACCGTGAGCGGTCCCGGGGCCGTCGCGGCGGCCCGCAGCCGGGTCAGGACGGCCTGCGGCTGCAGGGGGTCGGCGAGTTCGACGACGTTCGCGGTGTCGGTGCCGGAGAGCACGGAGGGGGCCACCGCGGCGAGTACGGGGAGCACGGACGCGGCGTCGACGAGGCATCCCTTGCCCGCCGGCGACGCGGCGATCAGCAGTACGGTTCCGGGCATCGCCGTCTCCCTCCCCTTCGCTTCCCCTTCGATCACTACGGCAGCACGGTAACCGGTGCGGGTGCAAAGGGGGTTGTGGTCGGGGCGATAGGGGGTGGGTGGTGGCGGTTTGTTCGACCCCGGCTCACCCACCGACCGGGCGGACCGCGAAGATCGTCGTGTCGTCCACCAGGTGGCCCGTGCTGTGGCGGAGGGTGCCTTCACGGACCAGTTCCACCAGATGGCGGGGATGGGTGATGCCGGGGTCGACGGACACGGCCAGGGCGACGCGTTCGTGGAGCGGGAAGAAGGCGCCCTCGGCGTCCCGGGCCTCCGTCACACCGTCCGTGACGAGCAGCAGGGTCTCGCCGGGGGCGAAGGGCACCCGGCGGACCGGCGGGACGCCCGAAGCCGGTCCCGCCAGCCCGCCGAAGCCGAGCGGCAGGCCGTCGCCGGGCGGCAGGAGGCGTACCCCGGACGGTCCGGCCACCAGCGGGGGCTCGTGCCCGAAGTTGACGACCTCGATGTGGCCGCCGGGAGCACCGGGCGGCGGGAACCCCACGAGGACCGCCGTCGCGAAACGTTCCACGCCCCGGGTCGGCTCCTCGCCCAGACCGGCCACGTACTGCCGCTGGCGGCGCATCCGCGTCTCCAGCCGTTCGGCGACGACGGCCAGGGACTCCTCGTGGTACGCGGACTCGCGGAACGTGCCGAGCAGCGCGGCGGCGGCGTCGACCGCGGGCAGGCCCTTGCCCTGTACGTCGCCGAGGAGGACGCGGGTGCCGTGCGGGCCGGGCTGGATGTCGAAGAAGTCGCCGCCGACACGGGCCTCGATGTCGGCGGCGAGGTAGACGGCCGCGTGGTCCAGGCCGGCCCAGGGGGTGGGCATCGGGCGCAGCACCGTACGGCGGGTCGTGTCGGCGACGTCCCGCATGTGCAGCATCCGCCGCTCTTCGCGCACGCGCACGGCACACGCCATGGTGGCCAGGGCGCCGCCCACGGCGACGAGGATGAAGTCGGGCAGGCCCGTCTGGTCCTGGTGCGGCCAGGCGGCGTCCACCTCGATGTACGTGATGAGGGCGAGCGCGGCGAGGACGGCCGTGCCGCGTACTCCGCAGATGGCCGCGGCGATGCCGGGGACCAGGACGATCCAGGAGATGATCCGGAACTCGCCCGACGTGTTGCTGTCGATCACGGCGATCGCGGTGAGGAGGAGCAGTGGGGGCGCCCAGGCGACGCTGCGTCCGCGCACGCGGAGCAGTTGCTGCCGCTGGGCCCGCGTTCTCTGCTCCGCGCCGCCACTCACCCGCCCAGCGAAGCACGCACGAGTACGCGCCGCACGCCGGGACCCTCGAGGACCGAAAGCCGCGCGCGTCCCTACCTGCGGCCCCGGTGGGGGCCGAGCGCGCAGTTCCCCGCGCCCCTCAAGGGGCAAAAGCCGCGTGCGTTCCCACCTGCGGGCCGGTGGGGGCTGAGCGCGCCGTTCCCCGCGCCCCTCAAGGGGCAAAAGCCGCGTGCGTTCCCACCTGCGGGCCGGTGGGGGCTGAGCGCGCCGTTCCCCGCGCCCCTCAAAAGCGGGGCTGCGCCCCGGCTTTTGGCCCCCGGGCGCAGCCCGTCAGGGGCGCGGGGAACGGCGCAGTCTTTTGCCTTTGGCCTTTAGGGGCGCGGGGAACTGCGCGGCCAACCCCCACCGAACCCGCAGACGAAGGTGCAGGCCGGGGCGCAGCCCCGCCTCTGAGGGGCGCGGGGAACTGCGCGAACGGCCCCCACCGGGGCCGCAGGCGGCACACGACCGCACCACGTAAGCCCGCCGCAGGCGGACCCTCATCGACTTGCCGTTCGAACCGCCCAGGTGTGATCTGGAAGGCGGGGGCGAGGAAGAGAGGAGTGCTGTCATGGCTCATACGGCACCCGCAAGGACCGGCCCACGAACCACCCACCACCCCACCATCCCGCTGAAAGCGAAACTCGTACTGCCCGCACTCGCCGGCATCGTCTACGGCCTGTGGACCTCCGGCATAGCCCGCCACGCAGGCCCGATCACCGGCTGGAACGTCCTCCTGGGCGTCGTCTCGGCCCTCGTGTTCGCCGCGGCCGCGTACGGCGTCCACGCCGTCGCCCCCCGCCTGCCCCGCGAACTGCGCGCAGCCGCCTGGGCGGCGTTCGCGGGCATCGCGTTCGGTTTCGTCTACAGCCTCACGGACGCCGGTGTCGTCAAGACCGTGGGCCTGTCCCTGGTGATCGCGGCAGGCGTCCTCGTGATGGTCTTCTACCGCTACTACACGACCGAGGACTGAAATCGGCGCGTAACGGTACGCACCGGTACGCGTGACGACGGGGCCCCGGCTGCACGCCGGGGCCCCGTTCTCCTCGGACCCGCTCACTGCCCGCCGGGCACCCACTCCCAGCCGGAGCCCGCGGCGTCCGAAGTCTCGTCCCACCGGTCCTTCCAGGCCCCGTCGCAGGGGTCGGAACACTTCGGCACACCCTCTCCGCCGAGGTCGACGAACGCCGCGCTCGCCCAGGCCCGCGCCCCGACGAGCCAGTACCAGTGCGGGTTGCCGAAGACGTGCGAGCCGCGCACCACGCACGCGACCCGGTCCTGGCTGCCGGGCGGGAGCCGGTCGACGACTTCCGAGCCGAGGTCGGGGCGGGCCCGCACCTTCAGGTCGCCGCGGGAGACGACGGTCCCCCACACGGGGTCTCCGCCGTGGCGGTCGCCGCGCCGGTCGCCGAGGTCGCCGGCGGTCGCCGTACCTGCGGCTGCGACGGTCAGCACACCGCCGCTGACCAGGGCGGTTCCTAGGATCCTGAGAGCCAGGGTGACACGCATGATCGGCCTCCTCTCCCCCGGAACCAGGTAACACCCGTTCGGGTCAACCCTCCACCGGAGGCCCTCGCCGCACGGCCCCCGCGGCCCCACCGATGAGTTTCCGCGGCCCCGGGGGTCTGTATTCCGAAACGAGTCACCGAACCAGTCACCAGAACGACGCGGATGGGCGGACCGACATGACGAGCAGCAACCGCACCGACCACTGGGCCGGGCCGGCCATCGAGACCGCGGGGCTGGTGAAGACCTTCGGCGACACCCGCGCGGTCGACGGCGTGGACCTGCGGATCGAGCCGGGCACGGTGTACGGCCTGCTGGGCCCGAACGGCGCGGGCAAGACCACGACCGTCCGCATGCTGGCGACCCTGCTGCGCCCCGACGGCGGCGAGGCGCACGTCTTCGGCCACGACGTCGTACGGGAGGCGGACGCGGTCCGCGGCCGGGTGAGCCTCACCGGCCAGTACGCGTCGGTGGACGAGGACCTGACCGGCACCGAGAACCTTGTGCTGCTGGCCCGTCTGACCGGCCACGCCAAGAAGGCCTCGTACGACCGCGCGGCCCAACTCCTGGACGCCTTCGGCCTGTCGGAGGCGGCCGGCCGCCAGGTGAAGAACTACTCGGGCGGTATGCGGCGGCGTATCGACATCGCCGCGTCCATCCTCAACACCCCGGACCTGCTGTTCCTGGACGAGCCGACGACCGGCCTCGACCCGCGCAGCCGCAACCAGGTCTGGGAGATCGTGCGGGCGGTCGTCGCCCAGGGCACCACGGTCCTCCTCACCACCCAGTACCTGGACGAGGCGGACCAGTTGGCGTCCCGGATCGCCGTCATCGACAAGGGCAGAGTCATCGCCGAGGGCACGAAGGGCGAGCTGAAGGCGTCGGTGGGGGCGGGCGCCGTGCACGTACGGCTGCGGGACGCGGACCGGCGTCCGGACGCCGAGCGGGTGCTGCGGCAGGCCCTGGGCACGGACGTGCAGTTGGAGCCGGATCCGGTGGCGCTGACGGCCCGGGTCGGCAACGGCTCGCCGGACGGCTCCGCAGCCGCCGAGAAGGCGTCTCGCGCCCTCGCCGAACTCGCCCGCGCGGGCATCACCGTCGACAACTTCTCCCTCGGCCAGCCGAGCCTGGACGAGGTCTTCCTCGCCCTCACCGGAAACCCCGACGGCCGGTCCGACGGCCCGCACGACAGCCGTCCCGAACCCCGGCCGACGCTGAAGAAAGAGGCCACGGCATGAGCACCGCGACCCAGTCCTCCGGCACCGGAACCGCGGACACCGCGGACCTCGCGCCGGTCCGTACCGAGAGCCTCGCCGCGATCCTGGTCGCCGGCGAGCGCCCGCCGCGCCCGAACGCCCTCCAGGCCTCGCTCACCTTCGGCTGGCGGGCGATCCTCAAGATCAAGCACGTTCCGGAGCAGCTCTTCGACGTGACGGCGTTCCCGATCATGCTGGTGCTGATGTACACGTACCTGTTCGGGGGCGCGCTCGCCGGTTCCCCCGAGGAGTACATCCAGTACCTGCTCCCCGGCATCCTCGTGATGTCGGTCGTGATGATCACGATGTACACGGGCGTCTCGGTCAACATCGACATCGCGAAGGGCGTCTTCGACCGCTTCCGCTCGCTGCCCATCTGGCGCCCGTCGACGCTGGTCGGCTATCTGCTCGGGGACGCCCTGCGCTACACGATCGCGTCGGTCGTGATGCTCGCGGTGGGCCTGATCATGGGCTTCCGTCCGGACGGCGGCGTCCAAGGCGTGGTGGCGGGCGTCGTCCTCCTGCTCGTCTTCTCGTTCGCCTTCTCCTGGGTGTGGACGATGTTCGGCCTGCTGCTGCGCACGGAGAAGTCGGTCATGGGCGTGAGCATGATGATCCTGTTCCCGCTGACCTTCCTCAGCGACATCTTCGTCCGCCCCGAGACGATGCCGGGCTGGCTCCAGGCCTTCGTCAACAACAACCCGGTCACCCATCTCGCCTCGGCGGTACGCGGCCTGATGGACGGTTCCTGGCCGACCGCCGAGATCGCGTGGTCGCTGGGCTGGGCCGGGGTGCTGGTCGCGGTCTTCGGCCCGGTCACGATGAGGCTCTACAACCGCAAGTAGGAAGGCCTTCCGGAGCTCGGCGAAGGCCGTCCGGGTCCCCCGGAAGAACGCAATCCGCGTCCGGATGCAGTCACCCCGGCCGTGCCCCGATGGCGAGGGGCGCGGCCGGGGTTCTTCCTTGAGAGGTGCGGAAAGACACCGGCCCTGACCCCTCGGCGCTGAGGAAGGTCCTCTCGGCGCTGCTGATCGTGCTCGCCTGCGTCCTCGTGCCGCTGGGCGGGCTGTCGGCGTGGGCGAAGTACGAGATCGGCGACACCGGGCGGTACGTCGACACGATGGCGCCGCTCGCCGCGGGACCCGACGTCCAGGGCGCGATCGCGGACACCGTCACCGACGGGATCATGAGCGAGGTCGAGGTCGGGCCGCTGGAGGGGGAGGTCCGCGCGTACGTCCACCGGGCGGTGCGGTCCTTCACCGGTACGGAGGCCTTCCGCGCGGCCTGGACCACGGCGAACCGGGCCGCGCACGACGCCGTCCTGCGGGCCCTGCGCAGCGACAGCGAGGGCGCGGTCACACTCGACCTGGCCCCGGTCACCGCCCGCCTCAAGGCCCAACTGGCCGACGACCGCGTGCCGTTGGCGAACCGCATTCCCGTCGAGCACACCGAGGTCACGGTCCTCGGGGCCCAGGAGCTCAGCTCCCTGCGGAAAGGCTTCCCCATGCTGGAGATCGCGGGCTTCTGGCTGCCGCTGGCGGCGGTCGCCCTGGCCCTCGGCGGCATCCTGCTGGCCGTACGCCGCCGCCGTGCCGTCACGGCCACCGCGCTCGGCATGGCCCTGGGCGCCGCCCTGCTGGCGCTCGCCACCGTCATCGGCCGGGCCATGACTCTCGCGGGCCTGCCCGAGCACGTCTCGCGCGCCGCGGCGGGCGCGGTCTACGACGCCCTCACCGAGACCCTGCGCACGGCGGCCTGGTTCATCCTCGCCCTCGGCCTCACGGTGGCGCTGGCGACCTGGCTCACGGACGCCCGCGCGCGACGTCGCGCAGCGTCCGCAGTGCCTGTCCCAGCACCGGTACCGGAACCGACGCGAGCCCGAGCCTGACGGCGTCCGGCGCGCCCTGCGGCCCCACCGCGAAGGCCGGGCCCGGGGTGACCGCGACCCCGCGGGCGGCGGCGGCAGCCGTGAAGGTGTCCGCGCGCCAGGGCGCGGGCAGCTCCCACCAGGCGTAGTACGCGTACGGGTCGGCCCGGACCGTGAACGGGGCGAGCAGTTCCGCGACGACACGCTGGCGCCGGGCCGCGTCGGCCCGCTTCCTGCCGACGAGCCGCTCGACGGTCCCGTCCCGGATCCACCGCGTCCCCGCCTCCAGCGCGAACCGCCCCGCCGTCCACCCGCCCGACCGCAGGGCCCCGCCCACCGCCCCGGCCCGCTCCTCGGGCACGACGAGGAAACCGACGGTCAGTCCGGGCGCCACCCGCTTCGACAGCCCGTCGACGACATGGACGCGCTCGGGGGCGTACGCGGCGAGCGGCACGCCCTCTTCATGGAGGAACGACCAGATGCGGTCCTCGACGACGGGCAGATCCACGTCCCTTACGACGGCGGCGAGTTCGCGCTTCCTTCGGTCCCCCGCCGTCACGCCGGTCGGATTGTGCAGCGTCGGCTGGACGTAGAGGGCGGAGAGCGGGGCGGCACGGTGGCCGGCGGCGACGGCGTCGGGCCGCAGCCCCTCCTCGTCCGTGGCGAGCGGCACGAGCGTGCAGCCGATCCGCTCGGCGATCTCCTTGACCAGCGGATACGTCAGCGCCTCCACGCCGACCCGCCCACCGGGCCGTACCAGCGAGGCGAGGACGCCCGCGATGGCCTGCCGGCCGTTCCCGGCGAAGAGGAGCTGCCCGGGCGCGGGCCGCCACCCGGATCCCGCCAGCAGCCCCGCGACGGCCTCGCGCGCGGCGGGGGTCCCGGCGGCCGGGACGGTACGGGTGGCCTCGCCCAGCACGTCGGCCCGCAGCAGCGGCGCGAGCCCGTCGGCCATCAGCTCCGACTGCCCCGGCACGGACGGGTAGTTGAGCTCCAGATCGATCTTCACCTGGGGGTCGTGGTCGTGCGTGGCCTCCGCGAGGGCCCGGCCCGAGGGGGGCGGGGCGGCCCGTACGAAGGTGCCGCGCCCGACCTCGCCGACGACGAGACCGCGCCGGACCAGTTCTCCGTACACGCGCCCGGCCGTGGACCCCGCGATGCGGCGGCGCCGGGCGAACACGCGCTGCGGCGGCAGCCGCTCACCGGCCTTCAGCCGCCCCGAATAGATCTCCTCGGCCAGCCGGTCGGCAATACGCCGGTAGTCCTCCACGCCGCCCCTTCCCGAAACGCAGGTGAATCCCCCCGGATTGCACCGAGAGCAAAGATCTTATTGCACCGAGGAGTTGACGGGATCTAGGGTCCGATCATGGCTCCCTTCCTCGCATACGAGGACAAAGGCCCGCATGCCGCCACGGCGCTGCCTCTTGTCCTGATCCACGGCCACCCCTTCGACCGCACGATGTGGGCTCCCCAGGTGGCGGCCTTCGCCCGGGAGCGCCGGGTGATCGTGCCGGACCTGCGGGGCTACGGCGCGTCCCCGGTCGTCCCCGGGATCACCCCGCTCTCCGTCTTCGCCGAGGACGTGGCGGCCCTCCTCGACGAACTCCGGGTACCCGAATTCGTCCTCGGAGGACTCTCCATGGGCGGCCAGATCGTCATGGAGTGCTACCGGCAGTTCCCCGAACGGATCCGGGGCCTGCTTCTGGCGGACACGTTCCCCGCGGCGGAGACGCCCGAAGGGAGGAAGGCGCGGGGCGCGATGGCCGAACGGCTGCTCCGCGAAGGGATGGGCGGGTACGCCGAGGAGGTCCTGTACCGGATGGTGGCGCCGTACGCCCGCCCTGACGTGGTGGCGCAGGTGCGCCGCATGATGACGGGGACGTCGGCGGAGGGGGCCGCGGCGGCCCTGCGGGGGCGGGCCGAACGGCCGGACTACCGGGAACTGCTGACCCGGGTCACCGTTCCCACGCTGGTGGTGGTGGGGGAGGAGGACACGTTCACTCCCGTGGCGGAGGCGGAGGCGATGCACGCGGCTGTGCGGGGGTCTGTGCTGTGTGTCGTCCGGGGCGCGGCCCACCTCCCGAACCTCGAACGCCCCACACCTTTCAACAACGCCCTGACCGACCTACTGACCCACTGCGATCCCGCGCGGCCCGGTGGGGGCGGGCCACGCCCCTGACACCTGCGGGCCCGGTGGGGGCGGGCCGCGCCCCTGACACCTGCGGGCCCGGTGGGGGCGGGCCACGCCCCTGACACCTGCGGGCCCGGTGGGGGCGGGCCGCGCAGTTCCCCGCGCCCCTCAAAAGCGGGGCTGCGCCCCTGCTTTTGCCCCTTCAGGGGCGCGGGGAACGGCGCAATCTTTTGTCTTTTAGGGGCGCGGGGAACTGCGCGAACGGCCCCCACCGGGCCGCAGACGAAGGGGCCGGCAGGGGCGCAGCCCCGCCTTTCAGGGGCGCGGGGAACGGCGTGGCAAGCCCCCGTCACGCAACCCCGCACGCACTCCCCCCGTCTTTGAGAGAGGATCCATGCAGATGGACCGGGGTGGGTGGGGCGGAAGAAGTGGAAGGCACGGCCTTGCGCAGTACGACGACAGCCGAGACAAGCACGTGGACCAGGGACGACAACGTCCCGGTGTCGAGACACGGCAGCACACGGCCCGGCGCCTGGTTCGCAGCCTTCCTCCTCCTCACCGTGAGCATCGTCCTGGGCTGCCGCATAGCCGACACGGACGCCATCACCCCCATCCCCCAACTGCTCGCCTTCCTCCCCTGGCTCCTCGCCCCCACCGCCGTGGCACTCCTGTTCGCCGCCCTGTCGCACTGGCGCATCGGCCTCGTCTGGGGCGTGGCCGCCCTCGCCGTGACCGCCTGGTACATCGAGCCGTACGGCAAGACGATGGAACCCGGCGGCGTCCCGGTCGCACAGATCCGCGTACTCACCGCGAACGTCGAGTTCGGCCGGGCAACGGACAGCCTGATCGAGGCGGTCTCGAAGCAGCGCCCGGACCTGGTCTTCGTCCAGGAGTGCGAGGACACCTGTGAGAAGAAGCTGAACCAGGCCTTCGGCAAGGGCACCAAGTCCAAGGACGGCGTCTACCCGTACCGGCAGGCCGTGGAGAGCGCCACCTCCGAGGGATCCGACGGTTCCGTCATCCTCAGCCGTCACCCCCTGACCCCCACGAAGGGCATCGCCGCGACCATGGGCATGCCCGGCGCCACCGCCGACGTGGACGGCCAGGTGATCCACCTCCAGCTGGCCCATCCGATGCCGCCGCTGCCGTCCCACCTGGGCACCTGGCGCAAGGAGCTGGCCGCCCTGCGCGACTACGCCGCCGCGAACATCGGCCGGCCGACCGTCGTCGCGGGCGACTTCAATGCCACCCAGGACCACGCGGCCTTCCGCCGCATCCTGGACACCGGCTTCATGGACGGCGCCCGGCTCACCGGCGACACCCGTACCCCGAGCTGGCCCGCGCTGACGGCCCCGGCCTTCGGTGCCCAGATCGACCACGTCCTGGTGTCCCGGGGCTTCACGGCGACGAGGACCCGTTTCCTGGACCTGGACGACACCGACCACCGGGCCCTGGTCGTGGACCTGACCTTGCGCAAGAGCACGTGACGGGACCCGTACCCGGACGGGATCCGCACCCGGAAAACACGACGTGGGCCGCCCTCTGTGCAGGAGAGGCGGCCCACGTCCGTGGGGGGTGGGTGGTACATCCGAGGGGGACCCGCGGGTCCCGGCGTCGGGGCGGTGCGGCGCCGACTCCGCACCGCCCCGACGCAGGATCAGTACGGCCGGCTCAGTCCTGGTTGACCTTCGCCAGGGCCTTGGCGAGCCCGTTGGCCCACAGCTGGTTCACGCGGGAGCGCTCCGCGCTGTTGGGGATCGAGTTCGTGCAGGACGTACCCGGTCCGCCGCCCGACATCAGCTCACTGCACGGACCGGAGTAGTGGTCGGGGAGTCCGAGCACGTGCCCGGTCTCGTGGGCGGTGACGCGCGTGGAGTCGTACTGCTGGTTCTGCGCGTAGTCGAGGAATATGTACCCTCTGCCGTGCCCGTCCGTGGACGCGTACGAACCGCGCGAGTCGTTGCCCTCGCGGTAGGTGAAGCTCGCACCGCTGCTGCCGGCCTGGAGCTTGACGTTCGAGACGGAGCTGTTCCAGATCGACGTGCTGCGGGCTATCTGGGTGGCGAAGGACGGCGCCGCCGAGGCGTTGTAGACCACGGTGACGGCGGCGGCGGACGTCGGGTTCGCGGCGCGCTTCTCGGCCACGGACTTCAGCACGGCTTCGAAGAAGGCCTCGTTGGCCTTCGCCTCTTCGCCGGAACCGCTGTAGCCCGCGCCCGCCAGGGAGGCGACGGAGGTGGTGGACGCCGGCTCCGGCGCCTGGGCCGCCGAGGCCGGGACCGTACCGAGCGCCGCCGCCG
Source organism: Streptomyces sp. NPDC102514 (assembly GCF_055584525.1). Classification (NCBI taxonomy): domain Bacteria; kingdom Bacillati; phylum Actinomycetota; class Actinomycetes; order Kitasatosporales; family Streptomycetaceae; genus Streptomyces; species Streptomyces sp. NPDC102514. Next base: position 358,016 of record NZ_JBVJLW010000004.1, on the reverse strand, counting down.
TGAGGCCGAGGCCGAGCGCGGCGGAGAGCATGGGTGTGGACAGTCGCATCGATGACTCCTTGCGTGGGGGGTGAAGTCGTCACCGAGGAGTTTCGGCGTCTGTGAGGCGGCTGTGATGATGCCAACAGGCGATAGGACACTGCTATCCGTACGAAACCGATCGCCCGACTCACCAGATTTGGATGGGGTTTGTGCGTCTGGTGAAAGCTGTACTTCCGTTTTAGGCTCCGGCGGCATGGACCTTGAGGTCAGGCACCTCCGCGCACTGTGCGCCATAGCCGACACCGGCAGCCTGCACCGGGCCGCCCGGCAGCTCGGCGTGGCCCAGCCCTCGTTGAGCACCCAGCTCAAACGCATCGAGCAGGAGCTCGGCGGCCCCCTCTTCCTCCGCGAACGCACCGGCTGCCGCCCGACCCCGCTCGGCCTGGTCGTCCTGGGCCGCGCCCGCCCGCTCGTGGCCGAAATGCGGTCGCTGGTCGCGGAGGCACGGGCCGCCGCGACGGACGCCGACGGGCCCCAGCTCCGTATCGGTTCCACCGCGAGCCGCGCCCTCGCGGGCTGGCTGCGCCGGCTGCGTGCCCGCCAGCGCGAACCGGTCCTGCAGATGGACGTCTCCCCGAACGCCCTGCTGCGCATGCTCGCCGCCGGGCGGCTCGACGTGGCCTTCGTGCACGAGGTGGAGGGCAGCCCGCTGCGCATCCCGGACGGGCTGGCGCTGCGCGTCCTGGTCGACCGCGAGCCGCAGTTCGTCTCGCTGCCGGCCGACCATCCGGCCGCCGCGCGGACGGAGGTCCGGCTCACCGACCTGGCCGGGGACCGGTGGATGATCGATCCGACGGTCGACGGCGAGTGGGACGCCGTGCACCGCATGCTGCGGGCGGCCGGGCTGCGGCCGCGGGTGCTGCACGGGGACTACCACACGGCCGCCTCGCTGGTAGCGACCGGCGAGGTCGTCACGGTGTGCCAGCCGACGTGCCAGCCGCGGCCGGAGATGGCGGTGCGGCGGATCCAGGGGGATCCGCTGGGGGTCCGGCTGGTGCTCGCGGCGCGTACGGAGGGGGAGTTGGACCTTGTGTTCCCCGAACTGTGGGAAGCGTACGCGGAGGTTGCGCGGGACGCCCCCGGCTATGGGGAGTGGCTGGATCTGGTGGGGGTGTAGGGACATTCCCGGGGGCGGTGTGACGGTCGTGTGTCGGGTGCGGGCCGGTGGGGGCCGTTCGCGCAGTTCCCCGCGCCCCTAAAAGCCAAAGGCGAAAGACAAAGGGCGCCCTCCTCCCTGGAAGGCGCCCTCTGCCCGTGGGCACATCAAACGCCGATGTCCTCGCCGTCCTTGCGCCAGACCGAGACCACCGACGGGCGGACGATCTTGCCGGGGCCGTCGGGCCAGACGCTCGCCGGGTTCTCGACGGTCGCGCCCGTGATCTCGCCCGGGTGCTGGACCGCCACGAGGACGCGGCGGTCCTGGACGAGCGGGCCGCAGGTCTCGGCGCCCTTCGGCACGGTCAGGAACTGCTTCAGCTCACCGCGCCGGTCGCCCTTGGTCGCCACGCCGAACAGGCCGTCGTGGGAGCCGAGCTGGGCGCCGTCGGTGGAGATCCACAGGTTGCCGTGCGGGTCGAAGGCCACGTTGTCCGGGCAGGAGATCTGGCTGACCTTGTCCTTCGGGTAGCCCGCGAAGTACGTCGCCGGGTCCTTCGGGTCGCCCGCGACCAGGAACAACGACCAGGCGAAGCTGGTGGCGTCGGCGCGGTTGCGGCGCTCGGTCAGCTCCAGGACGTGCCCGTGCTTGTTGGCGTTGCGCGGGTTGGCCTCGTCGACCTTGGCGTTGGAGCCGACACCGCGGTTGGTGTTGTTCGTCAGGGCGACGTACACCTTGCCGGTGTGCGGGGAGGGCTGGATGTCCTCCGGGCGGTCCATCTTCGTGGCGCCCACCTTGTCACCGGCGAGGCGCGTGAAGACGTACACCTCCTCGGCGGTCATGCCGGGGACGTGCGAGACGGCGCCCTTCGCGGTGGCGGTGGCCAGCGGGATCCACGTACCGCTGCCGTCGAACTCGCCGTCCGACGGGAGCTTGCCGGTGCCGTCGATCTCGATCGCCGGGGAGTCGCCGGTGAGCTTGGCGACGTACAGCGTGCCCTCGTCGAGGAGGGTCAGGTTGTGCTCGCGGGCGGCGCGGCTGTTGCCGTGGCGCATCCGCTTGCTGCCGACGAACTTGTACATGTAGTCGAAGCGCTCGTCGTCGCCGGTGTAGGCGACCGGGCGGCCGTCGTCCGTGAGACGGATCGTCGCGCCCTCGTGCTTGAACCGCCCGAGCGCGGTCCGCTTGCGGGGCGTCGAGGTCGGGTCGTACGGGTCCAGCTCGACGATGTAGCCGAAGCGGTGGACCTCGTTCGGCTCCTGGGCGACGTCGAAACGCTTGTCGAAACGCTCCCACTTGCGCTCGGTGGCGCCGGTGCCGATGCCGTAGCGCGCGTCGGTCGTGCGGCTCGCGTTGGCGAAGTACTGGTTGAAGTTCTCCTCGCCGTGCAGCGTCGTGCCCCAGGGGGTCTCGCCGCCGGCGCAGTTGTTGAGCGTGCCGAGGACCTTCTTGCCGGTCGGGTCGGCGGAGGTCTTCAGGAGGGCCGAGCCCGCGGCCGGACCGGTCACCCTGAACTCGGTGGTCGCGGTGACACGACGGTTGAGGTGGTGGCGGGGCACTGCGGTGAGCTTGCCCGTCCTGCGCTCCTCCTCGACCACGACGACACCCAGACCGTGGGCCTGCCAGGCGATCTCCGCCTGCTCGCGGGTCGGGTTCGCGGGGTCGTAGCCCTTGAACATCAGGACTTCGTCCGTGTACTCGTGGTTCGCCACGAGCAGCTGACGGCCGCGCTCGCCCGGCAGCGGGAGCAGGGCGAGGAAGTCGCAGTTGTAGCCGAACTGGCCGGCCTGCGCCGCCGCGGTCTGCCTGTCCGGGTCGAAGGCGGGGGCACCGCGCAGGATGGGCTCGCCCCAGCGGATGACCACGTTCTGGCCGTAGCCCTCGGGGACGGTGACGGCGTCGGTGGTGTTGGGCGCGACGGGGGTGAAGCGCAGACCGCGGGCGGCCTTGCCCTTCGAACCCTGGGAGCCGTGTGCGCCGTGCGAACCGGCTCCGAAAGTGGCCGCCGCGCCCTCGGCGGGCTGGGCGGCGGCCGGGGCCGCGCCCGCGCCGACGAGCGCCCCGCCGGCCGCCGTGGTCACGGTCACCGCGGCGGCGGCACGCATCATCGAACGACGGCTGAGTGCTCCGGCGATGACGTCGCCGACGTATTCGTTGGCGCTGGTGTTGGGCGCCGGGTGGAAGCAGGCATCACCACAGCGGTACCGGCAGGTCATCTCGGAACGGCCGCCCGGGTGTGAACCGGTCGAGCCGAGCAGAGGCAGCAGGTTGCGCACGTTCCCTCCCCTATGTCTGTGTCTGGCGAGACGCTAGGGGCACGCGCGTGCGAGAGCGCGGACGCAAGGTGAACGGAGAGTGAACTGGGCCCAGCCAAAAGGGCTTTGACCCCGACAGGCGTGCGGGAACCGGGTCCATGTTTGGGCCCGATAAAGATCTTCGGCCCTGGCGGCTAACCTTACGTGTCCGTCCTGGCCAGGGATTGACGGAACCAACTCATGCGAAGGGTTGCGCACATGGGCATTCTCACCCGCCTGCGGAATGCGTTCGGAAAGTCACGCAAGGGGGACGCTGCCGATGCCGCGGTCCCTTCCGCATCTGCCGCCGCCGAGCCGACCGTGCCGGCGGCCCGGCAGGAGACGGCTCCCGAGCCCACGCCTGCGGCAGCCGAGCCTGAGGTCTCTGTCCCCGCACCGGCCGCGGAGCGCGAGCCCGAGGCCGCGCCGGAGCGACAGGCCGAGCGTCAGGCCGAGCGCAAGCCCGAAAAAAAGGCGTCCTCGGTGGACGACCTGGTCTCGGCGGCGTTCGACAACGTGACGGTCCCGAAGCAGGCGACGGCGCCTGCGGCGCAGGCTGAGCCGGAGGCGAAGGCTGAGGCTGCGGCCAAGACGGACGCTGAGGCTGCCGCCGAGGCCGAGGTTGTGGCCGCCGCCGAGGCTGTGGCTGAGGCTGAGGCTGAGGCGAAGCCTGTGGCTGAGGCCGAGGCCGAGCCCGAGGCCGAGCCCGAGGCTGCGCCTGCCGCGAAGGCTGAGCCGGAGCCTGTGGTGGAGGCGGAGCCGGAACCCGTTGTGGCGCCCGAGCCCGTCGTGGCGCCCGAGCCCGCGAAGGCCGAGGCCAAGCCGGAGCCCGTCGTCGAGACGGCACCGGAGCCGGAGCCGACGCCCGAGCCGGTCGCGGCCGAGACGACGCCGGAGCCCGAGCCGGCGAAGGCGGAGCCCGCGAAGGCAGTGGCTGATGAACCCGAGCCCGTCATCGTCGCCGCGGCCGAGGCCGAACCCGAGCTGGTCATCCAGCTCGTCCCGGAGCCCGAGACCGAGCCGGTCGTCGAGCCGGAGCCCGAGGCCGAGGCCGCAGCCGCCGAGGAGGTCTCCGAGGCGGAGGCCGAGGCCGAGGCAGCCGTCGCCGAGGTGACCCCGGAACCCAAGTCGGCAAAGGCGCCCGAGCCCGCGAAGGCCGAGGCCGAGAAGCCGTCGGCCCCCGAAGCCGAGACCGAGGCGGCTCCCGAAGCCGCGGCCGGGCCCGCCGGTGGTGAGGACGCGGTCGCCGCCCAGGCCCCCGCCCTCCTCAGCGCCTACAAGGCAGCCGCCACCGCCCTGGCGAACCAGAACCTCACGGACGCCCGCGCGAAGGTCTACCTGGTCCTCGACCGCTCCGCGTCGATGCGCCCGTACTACAAGGACGGCTCCGCGCAGGCGCTCGGCGAGCAGACCCTCGCCATCGCGGCCCACCTCGCGCCGGAGGCGAACGTCCAGGTCGTCTTCTTCTCCACCGAGCTGGACGGCACCGGCGAACTCACGCTCGCCGAGCACGACAACAAGATCGACGAACTCCACGCGGGCCTCGGCCGCATGGGCCGTACGAGCTATCACGCGGCCGTGGAGGAAGTGATCGCCCTGCACGAGAAGTCGGGCACCCCCGCGGAGCCCGGCCTGGTCGTCTTCCAGACGGACGGCGCCCCGGACGCCAAGACCCCGGCCACCCAGGCGCTGACGTCGGCGGCGAAGAGCCACCCCGGCCTCTTCTTCTCCTTCGTCGCGTTCGGCGAGCAGGACAACAAGGCCTTCGACTACCTCCGCAAGCTGAAGTCGGACAACACCGCGTTCTTCCACGCGGGCCCGACACCCCGCGAACTCACGGACGCGGAGATCTACGAGGGCGTACTGGCGAACTGGCGCCCGTAACCCCACGCCACAGCGTCACCCGGGCCGCCCCTTCTCGTCCCATAAAACGAGGAGCGGGCGGCCCACCCATGTCGGCTACGATTTCAAGGTTCGTAAGACGGCCGAAAGTCGAAGCAGCACTCGACCGGACGTCACCCCACGTAGCGACTCGGGAGCAGCCCGCAATGGCTCGACACCTCATCACCAGCGCCCTTCCGTACATCAACGGGATCAAGCACCTGGGCAACATGGTGGGGTCCATGCTCCCGGCGGACGTGTACGCCAGGTACCTCCGCCAGCGCGGCCACGATGTCCTCTACATCTGCGCGACGGACGAGCACGGCACCCCGGCCGAACTGGCGGCGAAGGAGCAGGGCCTCCCGGTCGCCGAATTCTGCGCCGGAGCGCACGACGCGCAGAAGGCGATCTACGACGGCTTCGCGCTCGCCTTCGACCACTTCGGCCGCAGCTCCTCCCCGCAGAACGCGGAGCTGACGCAGCACTTCGCCCGCCGCCTGAACGAGAACGGCTTCATCGAGGAGCGCGCGATCCGGCAGGTGTACTCGCCGGCCGACGGCCGCTTCCTGCCGGACCGTTACGTCGAGGGCACGTGCCCGCACTGCGGTTACGACAAGGCGCGCGGCGACCAGTGCGAGAACTGCACGCGCGTCCTGGACCCCACGGACCTGATCAACCCGCGCTCGGCGATCTCGGGTTCGACGGAACTCGAAGTACGCGAGACGACGCACCTCTTCCTCCTCCAGTCGAAGCTGCAGGGCGAGGTCGAGGCGTGGATCGACGAGGTCGCGGACGAGTGGCCGCAGCTCGCGTCCTCGATCGCCCGCAAGTGGCTGACCGAGGGCCTGCACGACCGCGCGATCACCCGTGACCTGGACTGGGGCGTCCCGGTCCCGGCCGACACGTGGCCGACGCTGGCCGCCGACGGCAAGGTGTTCTACGTCTGGTTCGACGCGCCGATCGAGTACATCGGGTCGACGAAGGAGTGGGCGGACGCGGCTCCGGAGGAGAACCGGGACTGGAAGTCGTGGTGGTACGAGCCGGCGGGCGCGTCGGACGTGCGGTACACGGAGTTCATGGCGAAGGACAACGTCCCCTTCCACAGCGTGATGTTCCCCGCGACGGAGATGGGCGTACGGGAGCCGTGGAAGAAGGTCGACCAGCTCAAGGCCTTCAACTGGCTGACGTACTACGGCGGTAAGTTCTCCACCTCGCAGAAGCGGGGCGTCTTCACCGACCAGGCGCTCGACATCCTGCCCGCGGACTACTGGCGCTACTTCCTCATCGCCAACGCCCCCGAGTCGGACGACTCGTCGTTCACGTGGGAGCACTTCACGGCGACGGTGAACAAGGACCTGGCCGACACCCTCGGCAACTTCGTCAACCGCGTCCTGTCCTTCTCGAAGAAGCGCTTCGGCGAGGAGGTCCCGGCGGGCGCGGAGGCGGGCGAGCCGGAGGCGAAGCTCGGCGAGGAGATCGCCTCGCTCCTCTCCGACTACGAGACCCAGATGGAGGCGCTCCAGTTCCGCAAGGCGGCGGCGGCGCTGCGCGCCCTGTGGTCGGCGGGCAACTCCTACCTGGAGGAGAAGGCCCCCTGGCTGGAGATCAAGACGAACCCGGAGGGCGCGGCACTCACACTGCGCACGGCGATGAACCTGATCCACCTCTACGCGGTGGTCTCGGAGCCGTTCATCCCGTCCTCGTCGGCCGCCATGCGCGCGGCCTTCGCCCTGCCCGACGACACGGCGACCTGGGTCACCCAGGAGGAGGCCAAGTCCCTGACGGCCCTCCCCGCGGGAACCCCCTTCACGGTCCCCCCGGTCCTCTTCGCCAAGATCACGGACGAGGACCTGGAAACGTACAAGGAGCGCTTCGGCGGAGCCCCGGAGTAACGACTCCGCTCCCCCTCCGACGGCCGGGGTGGCCGGACACCGCACAACGACGGTGCCGGGCCACCCCGTTCGTGTACGCGGAGCCCAGGAGCCGCTGCTCCTCGCCGAAGAGCCGCGCCGCATCCGTCGCATGGACCCTGAGGGGCGCTATCCAGTTCGCCCTCGCCGTCGGTGGCTTCAGCGCCGCTGACGGCGGACGCTCACTCGGGCGGGTGAATATCCCCAACTGTGTAGTTATCAGGTCGCTTTGGGGCCTTACGCTCCCACTGCAACCTGCTTCTGGCATGCGCCAGCGGCATATCTCACACCGCCAGGAACCCTCATGGTCAGCGCGCCGCACGAGGCGATGCACCGCATCTTTCAGGACCACCCGGACCTCTTCTCCGGGGTGTCCAAGGTGCTCGGCGTCGACTTCGCTCCGCCCACCTCGGTCACGCTCATGCCGACCGACCTCACCGAGGCCAGCCCGCTCGAACGCCGCGTCGACACGCTGCTGCGGCTGGAGATAGAGGACGACGAACCGCTTCTGGTCGCCATCGAGGCCCAGGGCAAGAAGGACCCGGACAAGCCGGCGAGCTGGGCGTACTACGCCTCGTACCTGCTCGCGAAGTACCGGTTGCAGCCGATGCTGCTGGTCGTCTGCCAGGACCACGCGACGGCCAAATGGGCAGAACAGCCGGTCCAGTTCGGGCCACCCCAATGGCCGTTGCTCACCCTGCGCCCGCTGGTCGCGGGGCCGCACAACATGCCGGTGATCACCAGTGCGGCGGAGGCACGGAAGGATCTCGCGCTCGCGACACTGTCCGCGATCACTCACGGCAAGAGCTCTGAGATCGGGACGATACTCAAAGCAGTGACGACCGTCCTGCGGGACGAGCCGGACACGGTCAAGAACCCAGTCATCGAATTCATCTCACGCGGCCTGGGCAAGCTGCCCGCCGCAGCACTTTGGAGGACACTCGTGGCCGTGGACCTTTCTTTCTACAAGTCACCCATCTTCGAAGAAGTCCGCGAGGAGGCCAGGGCGGAGGTCCGGGCCGAGGTCCTCCTGGTCGTCTTCGAGGCACGCGGAATCGACGTCCCCGAGGCCGTCCGGGAACGCATCACCACCTGCGACGACCCCCAAAGCCTGCGCCACTGGGTGCGACGCGCCGCCGTGGCCCCCTCCGCCGAAGCGATCTTCACCGACGACTAGCCCAGCGTGATGGGGCACAGTCGCGAGGACTACATGGCTGGCCCAGTACTGACGCATGGCCCGGCCTGCATCCTGGGCGCCTCACACAAGCACGGAGAGCCCTGATGTTCGAGGACCCCGCCTTCTACACGTCGTCCGCCTCCGAAGAAGCACGCGCCCAAGCACGCGCTCAAGCCCGGGCCCAAGCCCGGGCCGAGGTCCTAGCCGAAAGCCGGGCGCAAAACATTCTGATCGTCTTCGAGGCGCGCGGCATCGACGTCCCCGAAGCCGTCCGAGAGCGCGTCACCAGCTGCGTCGACCTCGAAAGCCTGCGCCACTGGCTGCGACGCGCCGCCGTGGCACCCTCCGCCGAAGCGATCTTCACCGACGACTAGCCACGTCGTAACTCGGCAGAGCCCCCGCCCCGACCCGGCGGGGGCAGGTCACGGGGTCGAAGGCCTCGCTCACGGCACCCTCGGCCCCGTGACCAACCGCCCCTTCGTGTCGTACGGCCAGACGTTCGGGGTGCAGCCCCGCATTCCCTTGATCTGTTGCATCATCGCCGGGGCCGGTTTGCCCGGGCCGGGGCACGTCACGTGGCCGTGGCCGAGGAAGTGGCCCACCTCGTGGTTGATGATGAGGGCTCGGTACGCGGTCACGTCATCGGCGTAGACAGGCGTCGCCAGCAGCCAGCGTTTGAGGTTGACCACCACGTCCTTGCCCACACTGCAGTTGACCTCGCCGCGCGTGTTCAGGCCGTAGCGGCCGCAGATCTCGTCGACCGTCCCCGGTGTGGCCAGGCGTACGACGAAGTCGGCCGTACCCGTCGAGACCCGCTTGAAGCCCGATCGGCCGTCCGCCGTCCAGCCTCGCCGGTCTGCCAGTACGTCCTCCACCTGGTCCGCCACGTCCGCCGCCGACTGCGCGAGGCCGTTCTCGACGACGACCTTGTAGCGCAGCGTGCGAGCGCCCTTTCCCACGGTTCCGCTCCCACCACCGGCCGTGGTGAACGTCCCGGGCCCCGACGCAGGGATCGAAGGGGAGGACGAGGAGGAGGGGGATGGGGAGGGGGAGGGGGAAGAGACCGAGTCCGGGGATTCCTCGTTCGGTGGGATTGCCTGGCTCGCGCTGGGCTTGCTCTCGGGCGAGGGCCGACTCGACTCCTCGCCCGCTGCCGCCGGTTCATCGGTGGAGCCGGCGGAGTTGTCCGAGCTGGATGCCGCCGGGCTCCCCCCACTCACCGCCAGCGCCGCCGCCGATAACACCGCCAGCGCCGCCACGCCCCACAGCAGGGGTCCCTTTCCCCTGCTGCCGCCACCCGCGGAGCCTCTGCGACGGCGGCGGGATCTCGCAGTCGGGGACGGCTCGGTCGCGCGGCGGTTGATCATGGTCATGAGCATCAAGAGTGAATACGCGAGGTGTTGGGTTCTGGCTCAGCGGATAACGAAGCCATAACGCCCAGTTGGGCGCGCGCCCGTTACGGGACCCCGCTCCTGGCATGTGCACGATTCATCCGTATGGTTTCGTCATGGCAGTTCCCCAGGTCATCCCGATCGCGTACGAGCCGCGCCACCGCACCGATGCCATCGGTCACTACGCGGAGGGGCAATTCCTGGGATCGGTCACCTACGCCTTCCCCGAGGATTACCGCCCCGACGACGGCTGGGAAGAGCACAAACGACTCTTCACGGTGCTCCACACCTTCGATACCGAGGGTCGTCACCGAGACTCGGAAATCTGGTGCGCCGGCAGCTGGGCCGAGCAGCAGCGCAATCCGCAGGGGCCCGACTCGGTCCTCTCCCAAGCACAGGCTCATCTCGCGAAGTTGCTCCGGAGCCTCCCTCGGCGCCGTTACACGGACATCGCGGTACGCCCTTTCCGACTCACCCGCGACGGCGTGCTGTTCGGTCTGCTGACCGGCGAGGACGACGGCGAACCCTGGGCCGAGCTGTACCCCGACCGCCTCGGCTTCGGCCCGCCCTGGAACGGCACCTACGACACCTGAGCACTCCGCCGCGCGCGCCCCGCCTCGCTCCGCCGCGCCTCCACGTCGGCCTGGTCCGGGCCGAGGGAGGTACGGGCCCTGCGGACATGGTCCAGGCCCTCGGCCGCCGTCCTTCTCACCAGGGCGTACTCGGCCGCCGTACGGGCCGTGGCCAGTTCCGCCCGGGCCGTCCGCAGCCGTTCGGAGGCGGCCGACAGTGCCTGCGCCGCCATCCCGTCCGCTCTCGCTCCTGTCCGTGTGCGTACGTCGAGCGCCGACACGCCTGCCCCCAGCCGGACCACCCAGCGGTTGGCGTCGGCCTCCGCGTCCAGGTCGGACAGGCGGGACAGGGCGGACAGTCCGCGCGTCCGGCCCCAATGGCGCCTCGCGACCACCGCTCCGGCGATCAGCAACAGTGCGAGCAGCACGGCGCATCCCATGTTCTCCTCCGGTGATCTCGTCCGGCGCCGCCGGTGTCCTGCGGGGCGTTCTCACCTCGCACCCACCATCAGACGCCCTGCTCCTGTGCCCACTCGACGAACACCCTGTGGGTCACCTGATCACCCCGGCCACTCTGATCGCCCTGACCACCCCCATGGGCCCGGGACGTCTCTCGTCCCGGGCCCATTCGCCGTACGCGTTCCTGTGCGGCCGGTTCAGCCGGCGCTCACCCCGCTCAACTCGCCGAAGCCGAAGCCGAAGCCGTGTCCGACGCCGTCGCCGACGCGCCCGGCTGTACCGCGTCGTCCGTGCCCTCGTGCGTCGCGTCCGGGTCGACGCCCATCGTGATGGAGCCGAGCACGCCCTTCGCGATGGCGTTCTTCTTGTACTTGAGCTTCAGGAGACCACCGGCCGTACCGGACTGGTCGTAGATCGTGTCCTCGGTGAGCGTCGTGCGCTCGGTCGTCGACGTGGAGTACGGCTCGACCTCCGCCGAGGCGAGCACCGACTCCTCGTCGAAGAAGAACTGGCCGGTGTGGCAGGTGTTCCCGCCCTCGTATCCGGCGTCCGTCCAGGTGCCGCCGACATGCACCTTGGTGTGGATGTGGACGCAACGGCCCCGGTACCAGCCGGGGAAGACCGTCTTGAAGGTGACGAACCCCTGCTTGTCCGTCTTCCACGTGCCGCGCAGGTAGCGCTTGTCGTCGGTGGGATCCTGGTGGCCGCCGCCACCGCCGGGCGGGGGACCGGTCGGTGTGCCCGTCGGTGTGTCGGTGGGCACGTCGGTGGGCGCCCCGGTGGGGGGCGTGCCGCCGCCACCGCCGGAGGAGTCCTCGTAACCGGAGTAGAGACCCAGCGCGTCACAGTGCCAGATGTCCACCGCGGCGTTCTTGATGGGCTTGCAGGTCTCGTTGTCGATCACCTTGAGGCGGAGGGTCATCGCAATGCCCTCTCTGTCCTCGGTGATGTCCTGCCGGAGCTTGTCGGCATCGATGTAGTACGGCCCCTCGGTGGTCTCCGAGGTGAGCTTGTAGCAGCCCTCCGCAGCCGTCGAGGTGGCGCTCGCCGACGCGCCCTGCGCGCTCGCGGCCGTCTGGCCGGCGTTCGCGGTCGCAGCGATCGTGCCGCCCACGCCCACCGCGGCGACCGCCGCGCCACCTGCCACGACCACCTTGCGCCGCGTCACATTCCGCTTGTGTTTCGGCCCTTGGGCCGACTGGCTTCCTGTCATGTTTCCCGTCATGAGCGAGGAAGCTAGGTAAGAAGGCTGTCAACAACGTGGGCGCGGACTGTGGATTACCGTTCGCGTGCGAAACGTGGCGCGAATCGATCGGCCGCGACCGAGACCTCGACCGAGACTCGACGGCACTCGACAGCGCTCGACGGCGCTCGACGGCGCTCGACGGCCAAGTCTCACCGACGGCGCCGCGGCTCAACGGCTGCCGCGCGTCTCGGCCGCCCGCCTCGACATGTCACGGACCAGGCCGCCCGGTCCACCCGTCCGAGCGCGTCGGCGAGCCGGGTGAGCAGGTCGTCGGCGGCCCGTTCGCGATCGGCGGCGGCTTTGGCCGAGAACAGTCGCGCGAGGCGTCGGCACAGTCGCTGCGCAGGGTCACTCGTCGTCCTCGGCGGTCCATGCCATGCCACTGTGTGCCTCATGGCAGACGATCGCGGCGAGAGCCGAGGTGGCCCCGATCCCGCCGTCACACCCGGGGAAGCGGCAGCCGCCCAGGAGCGCGCCTTCTGGGAGACCCGTCGCCGCTACCACGAGCTGGACGACGACGAGGCCGGGCGTCGCGAGAAGCGCCGCCTCGGCAAGGAGTCCCGGCGTATGAACCTGGAGGTGCGCATGCACCGCTACGCCCGGAGCCACGACGAGGGCCCGGCCCCGGCCGATCTACGGCTCCCGCCCCTTCCGGACGACGAGCCCTTCCGGGACGAGCCTTTCCCCGGCGAGGACGAGCCGGCCGGCCCCGGGCGGTGAACGGCCGTGGGGCGGTGTCACCTCGCGACGAGGTGGCACCGCCCCACACATGCGTGACGTCGGTCGGCCTGACCCTACGGACAGGCCCTACTTCGCCGGGTTCACCGGCTTGCGTACCGAGAGGTGCAGCTCACGCAGCCGCGTCTCGTCCAGCTCGGTGGGCGCGCCCATCATCAGGTCCTGCGCGTTGCCGTTCAGCGGGAACGCGATGGTCTCCCGGATGTTCGGCTCGTCGGCGAGGAGCATGACGATGCGGTCGACGCCGGGGGCGATGCCCCCGTGCGGAGGGGCGCCGAAGCGGAACGCGCGCAGCATGCCCGCGAACTGCTCCTCGACGGTGTCCCGGTCGTAGCCCGCGATCTCGAAGGCCTTGAGCATGATCTCCGGCTCGTGGTTCCGGATGGCGCCGGAGGACAGCTCGACACCGTTGCAGACGATGTCGTACTGCCAGCCCAGGATGTCCAGCGGGTCCTGGGTCTCCAGGGCCTCAAGACCGCCCTGCGGCATCGAGAACGGGTTGTGCGAGAAGTCGATCTTCCCGCTCTCCTCGTCCTTCTCGTACATCGGGAAGTCGACGATCCAGCAGAAGCGGAAGACGCCCTCTTCGAAGTGCCCGGCGCGCTTGGCGGTCTCGACGCGCACCGCGCCCATGATCTTGGAGACCTCGTCGAAGTCGCCCGCGCCGAAGAACACGGCGTGGCCGGCCGCGAGCGACAGGCGCTTCGTCAGCTCGGCGACGTTCTCCTCGGTCAGGAACTTGGCGATCGGGCCCGTCAGTGAGCCGTCCTCGGCCACCCGCACCCAGGCGAGGCCCTTCGCGCCCTGCGAGACCGCGTAGTCACCGAGCTGGTCGAAGAACTTGCGGGACTGCGCGGCCACGTCCGGCACCGGCAGGGCCCGTACGTGCTTGCCCGCGAAGGCCTTGAACTCCGAGCCCTCGAAGATGTCGGTGATGTCGACGAGCTCCAGCTGGGCCCGCAGGTCCGGCTTGTCGGAGCCGTACTTCAGCATCGACTCGCGGAACGGGATCCGCGGGAAGGGGGAGGTGACGTTCCGGCCGTTGCCGAACTCCTGGAACAGCTCGGTCATGAGCTTCTCGATCGGCTGGAAGACGTCCTCCTGCTCGACGAAGGACATCTCCACGTCGAGCTGGTAGAACTCGCCCGGCGAGCGGTCGGCTCGGGCGTCCTCGTCGCGGAAACAGGGCGCGATCTGGAAGTACCGGTCGAAGCCCGAGATCATCAGCAGCTGCTTGAACTGCTGCGGGGCCTGCGGCAGGGCGTAGAAGCGGCCCGGGTTCAGACGGGACGGGACGACGAAGTCGCGCGCGCCCTCCGGGGAGGTGGCGCTGAGGATCGGCGTCGCCATCTCGTTGAAGCCCAGCGTCGTCATCTTGTGCCGGATGGCGGAGATGACCGACGTGCGCAGCAGGATGTTGCGGTGCATGCGCTCGCGGCGCAGGTCGAGGAAGCGGTACTCCAGGCGCCGCTCCTCGTTCACCCCGTCCTCGGTGTTGATCGTGAAGGGCAGCGGGGCGGCGGCGCCGAGCAGCTCGACCTCGCTGACCTCGACCTCGATCTCGCCGGTGGGCAGCTCCGCGTTCACGTTCTCCGTGCCACGGGAGACGACCTTGCCGTCGACCCGGACCGTGGACTCCTTGGAGACCTTGTCGAGAGCCTCGTACGCGGGGGTGCCGGGGCGGGCGACGAGCTGCGTGATGCCGTAGTGGTCCCGCAGATCGATGAAGAGGATGCCGCCCAGGTCGCGCCGATTGTGCAGCCAGCCGCTCAGCCGGACGTCGGTGCCGACGTCAGAGGCGCGGAGCTCGCCGCAGGTGTGGGACCTGTACCGATGCATCGTCGTTCATCCAGTCTTCGCGGTCGGGGACATGTTTCACGTGAAACACGTGCAAGCGTACCGGCCGCCTCGTGATCGCCGTCCGCAATAGTTCGCAGGGCCGCAGTGGCACCCTTCGTTCACCTGTTCATACAGTGGGTCAATGCGCACAGGTGATCCCCTTCCGTCCGTGGGGGATGTCCTCGTCACCCTCGCCACCGGCCTGTGGAGGTGGGACGACGCCGCCGGGAAGGTCACCCTCGACGCCGAGGCCTCCCGGCTCCTCGGCCTGCTCGCACAACCGACCGTGCTGACAGAGGCAGGGATACGGGCCCGTTTCCACCCCGTCGACTGGAACGAGGTCAACGGCGTCGTCCAGCTCGCCGCAGCCGAGGGAACGCTCGCCGAACTGCGCCTGCGGGTCATGGACGACCAGGGCCGCGTACTCCGTACCGTACGCAGCCGTTCGAAGCCCTCGATCGACCCGAACACCGGGGCGTACCAGCTGATCGGCACCCTCCAGGAGGTCACCGAGCCGCCGCCGGGCGCCGCGGCGCGTTCGCCCGTGACGGGTGACTGGCGGCGCTCGCGCGAGGCGTTCCTGCTGGACGCGGGGCGTGCGCTGGCCGAGGCGCGGAACACGGAGGAGGTGCTGCGGGTCGCGGCCGGTCTGTCGATGCCCGGATTCTCACCGGACGGGCTCGCGGTCTTCGGCGCGGAGGCCGACCGGCTCACCGTCATCGGCCACTTCGGGCAGCAGCCGGGCGACGAGGAGCCGTTCTCGCACATGCCGCTGGAGACGGACTATCCGGCCGCGGAGGTCGTCCGCACGGGTCGCGCCGTCTATCTCTCCTCCCCGGACGACTACCGCGGCCGTTTTCCGGCCGCCTGGCCGCTCGCCGAGGGCTTCGGCCGGGAGTCCTGGGCGTTTCTGCCGCTCACGGTGGCGGGGCGCACGATGGGCGCCTGGATGGCGGCCTTCACATATCCGGTCACGTTCACGCCCGACGAACGGTCCGTGCTGACGACGGTGGCGCGGATGCTGGCGCAGGCCCTCTCGCGGGCCGGGGTCGCCGAGTCCGAGCGGGAGCTCACCGACGGCCTCCAGCGCTCGATGCTGCCCACCCTGGGACCGAAGATCCCCGGCATGAGCGTCGCCGCCCGGTACGTGCCCACGGGCGGCGGGCTCCAGGTGGGCGGCGACTGGTACGACATGATCCCGCTGCCCGGCGGCACCTCGCGGACCAGCCCCGGGGGCGGCCGATTCGCGCTGGTCATCGGCGACGTCCAGGGCCACGACGTACGCGCGGCGGGGCTGATGGGCCAGCTCCGGATCGCGCTGCGCGCGTACGCCTCGGAGGGGCACCGCCCGGACGCGGTCCTCTCCCGCGCCTCACGCTTCCTGTACGGGATCACCTCCGACGACGAGATCGCGGACCTGCGCTTCGCGACCTGTCTGTACGTGGAGGTGGACCCGGAGAGCGGCGTGCTGGAGATAGCCAGGGCCGGGCATCCGGACCCGGCGATACGCATGGCGGACGGGACCGTGCTGACCCGGCCCACCGCGGGCGGGCTGCCGCTCGGCATCGACCCGGACGCCGACTATCCGACGACGCGGCTCGTGCTGGAGCCCGGCGAGACGATGCTGATCTGCACGGACGGGCTGATCGAGACCGGCGGCCACGACCTGGAGACCGGCTGGCTCAGGATCCGCAAGATCCTGGAGAGCCACGACGGTGATATGGAGGCGCTCGCCGACGCGCTGGTCAGGGCCGTGCACGGGCCGTCCTCGCATCACACGACGGGCCCGCTGGCGGACCGCCGCGAGGACGACATCGCGGTGCTGCTGCTGTGCCGGGCGGGGGAGGAGGGCTGCGATCCGGGCACCACGACGACCGTGCGCCCGACCGTACGGCGCACCATGCTGACCATCGCGCAGGCCGAGCCGCAGAAGGTCGCGCTGGCACGGCAGCAGCTGCGGGAGTTCCTGCACGACTGGCCCTCCGCCGACCAGGTCGACTCGGCGGTCCTGCTGGTCTCCGAGATGGTCACGAACGTACTCGTCCACACGGACGCGGACGCGCTGCTCGTCGCCGAGATGACGGGCGCGGCGGGCACCCGCCGGATACGCATCCAGGTGACGGACGGCAGCGACGACCTCCCCCACCGGCGCCACCCGGGCGAGCTGGCGTCGTCGGGCCGGGGCCTGGTCCTCACCGAACTGCTCGCCGACGCGTGGGGCGTCGACCCGCGGGGCGAGGGCAAGAGCATCTGGTTCGAGCTGTACGAGGAGGGGGCCGGGACCGGTGTGGAGACGGGCGGCGCATGACGAGAGGGGCCCCGTCCGCGAACCGGACGGGGCCCCTCTCGTTCTACGCCGCTCGGTGAGCCCTAGAGCCCACCCTCCGACATGCCGTGCACGGCCGGAACCGTGCCCAGGCGGCCCTTCTGGAAGTCCTCGAAGGCCTGCTGGAGCTCGTCACGGGTGTTCATCACGAACGGGCCGTAGTGGGCCATCGGCTCACGGATCGGCCGGCCGCCCAGGATGACGACCTCCAGGTCCGGAGTGTTCGCGTCCTGCTTCTCGTCCGCGCGGACGGTGAGGGAGGAACCCTCGCCGAAGACGGTCGTCTGACCCGTGTGGACCGGACGACGCTCCGCTCCGACACTGCCGCGGCCGGCCATCACGTACGCGAGGGCGTTGAAGTCCTCGCGCCACGGGAGGGTCAGCTCGGCGCCGGGCGCCACGGTCGCGTGGACCATGGTGATCGGCGTGTGCGTGATGCCCGGGCCCTCGTGACCGTCCAGCTCACCGGCGATGACCCGTAGGAGCGCGCCGCCGTCGGCGGTGCTGAGCAGCTGGACCGAGCCACCGCGGATGTCCTGGTAGCGCGGCGCCATCATCTTGTCCTTGGCCGGCAGGTTCACCCACAGCTGGAGCCCGTGGAAAAGGCCGCCCGACACGACGAGCGACTCCGGCGGGGCCTCGATGTGCAGCAGGCCCGAGCCCGCCGTCATCCACTGGGTGTCACCGTTGGTGATCGTGCCGCCGCCACCGTTGGAGTCCTG
Organism: Streptomyces sp. NPDC102514; assembly: GCF_055584525.1. Lineage (NCBI taxonomy): Bacteria > Bacillati > Actinomycetota > Actinomycetes > Kitasatosporales > Streptomycetaceae > Streptomyces > Streptomyces sp. NPDC102514. The sequence continues at coordinate 340,323 of NZ_JBVJLW010000004.1, read as the reverse complement.
GTGGTCGAAGACGCCGTCGATGATGTAGGTCACGGTCTCGAAGCCGCGGTGGGGGTGCCAGGGGGTGCCCTTCGGCTCTCCCGGCGCGTACTCCACCTCACCCATCTGGTCCATCATGATGAACGGGTCCAGATGGCGGTAGTTGATCCCGGCGAACGCGCGCCGAACCGGGAAGCCCTCACCCTCGAAACCGCTCGGTGCGGTGGTCACGGTGAGCACGGGACGGGCGACGGCCTCTGCCGATGCCGCCACACGGGGCAGGGTCAGCGGGTTCTCGACGGTCACTGCAGGCATGTCGGTACCTCCTTGTGCTCGGAGTTTAGTTGAATGTAGAACTTCTTGCCACCCGCAACACGAAGCGCTCGGAGGGAATTCCCTCCGAGCGCCAGGGGTGGTGCCAGGGGTGGTGCCGGGTGCGTGGTCGACTGCGGTCCGGCGGGGGCCGTTCGCGCAGTTCCCCGCGCCCCTCAAAAGCGGGGCTGCGCCCCTGCTTCTGCATTGGGGGGCGCGGGGAACTGCGCGAGCGACCACGACGCACCCGCGGACTCGCACGCTCCGCAGCCCCCACCCCCTCAGGGGCGCGGGGAACTGCGCGGGTGACCCCCGCCGGGGCGCGGCAGACAACGCACCCGGCACCACCCGGACAGGGCAGGGCCCGCGGAGCGTCAGCCGTACATGCGGCGCATCGCGAAGTCCACCATCTGCTCGACCGCCTTCGCGTCGAAGACGATGCGGTGCTCGCCCTCCATGTCCAGGACGAAGCCGTAGCCGGTGGGAAGCAGGTCGATCACCTCGGCTCCGGTGATCACGAAGTACTTGGACTCCTTGCCGGCGTACCGGCGCAGCTCCTTGAGCGAGGTGAACATCGGGATGACGGGCTGCTGCGTGTTGTGCAGCGCCAGGAAGCCGGGATTGTCGCCGCGCGGGCAGTAGACCTTGGACGTGGCGAAGACCTGCTGGAAGTCCTCGGGGGTCAGCGACCCCGTGGTGAACGCGCGCACCGCGTCCGCGAGCGACGGCGGCGACGGCTCCGGGTAGAGCGGCGGCTGCTGGCCGTACCCGCCGACCCCACCGGGCATCTGCTGCTGCGGCGGCGGCTGGGGCTGCGCGTACTGCTGCTGCCCCGGTCCCACGTTCTGGTCGTAGCCGTACATGGGGGCAAGAGTACCGACGGTACGCGGGCCCAAGGTCGTCACTGGCGGATTTCCTCGAACAGGTGGCGGGCCCGTCGGGTCGCAGCCGAATGTAGACCCTGCTCACACTTGGGCAAACAGGGGTTGCTTCTTATTACCGACGGGTAGCATCATCGTAGCTACTAGTTGGTACGTGAACCAGATGCGCACCAGACTCGCACCACGTAGCCCGAACCAGGTACGAGGAATCACCACCTCCCCGATCCCTTAACGGAGCCGTCGCCATGGGGCACTACAAGTCGAATCTCCGCGACATCGAGTTCAACCTCTTCGAGGTGCTCGGGCGCGACAAGCTGTACGGCACCGGCCCGTTCGCGGAGATGGACACCGAGACCGCCAAGAGCATCCTCGAAGAACTGACCCGCCTCTCCGAGAACGAGCTGGCGGATTCCTTCGCGGACGCCGACCGCAACCCGCCGGTCTTCGACCCGGAGACCAACACCGCGCCCGTCCCGGCGTCCTTCAAGAAGTCCTACAAGGCCTTCATGGACGCCGAGTACTGGCGGCTCGGCCTGCCCGAGGAGATCGGCGGCACCACCGCGCCCCGCTCCCTGATCTGGGCGTACGCGGAGCTGATCCTCGGCGCGAACCCCGCGGTCTGGATGTACTGCTCGGGCCCCGCCTTCGCGGGCATCCTCTTCGAAGAGGGCAACGAGGTCCAGAAGCACATCGCGAAGATCGCCGTCGACAAGCACTGGGGCTCCACCATGGTGCTCACCGAGCCGGACGCCGGCTCGGACGTCGGCGCCGGCCGCACCAAGGCGGTCCAGCAGGAGGACGGCTCCTGGCACATCGAGGGCGTCAAGCGCTTCATCACGTCCGGTGAGCACGACATGGAGGAGAACATCCTCCACTACGTCCTCGCCCGGCCGGAGGGCGCCGGACCCGGCACCAAGGGCCTGTCCCTCTTCCTCGTACCGAAGTTCGAGTTCGACTTCGAGACCGGCGAGCTGGGTGAGCGCAACGGCGTGTACGCCACGAACGTCGAGCACAAGATGGGCCTCAAGGCCTCCAACACCTGCGAGATGACGTTCGGCGACCGCCACCCCGCCAAGGGCTGGCTCATCGGCGACAAGCACGACGGCATCCGCCAGATGTTCCGCATCATCGAGTTCGCCCGCATGATGGTCGGCACGAAGGCGATCTCCACGCTCTCCACGGGCTACCTGAACGCGCTGGAGTACGCCAAGGAGCGCGTCCAGGGTCCCGACCTCGCGCAGTTCATGGACAAGACCGCGCCCAAGGTCACCATCACGCACCACCCGGACGTGCGCCGCTCGCTGATGACGCAGAAGGCGTACGCGGAGGGCATGCGCGCGCTGGTGCTGCACACCGCCGCGATCCAGGACGAGATCCAGGTCAAGGAGGCCGAGGGCGAGGACGCCGGCGCCCTCGAAGCGCTCAACGACCTGCTCCTGCCGATCGTGAAGGGCTACGGCTCCGAGAAGGGCTACGAGCAGCTCGCCCAGTCGCTGCAGACCTTCGGCGGCTCCGGGTTCCTCCAGGAGTACCCGATCGAGCAGTACATCCGCGACGCGAAGATCGACACGCTGTACGAGGGCACGACCGCGATCCAGGGCCAGGACTTCTTCTTCCGGAAGATCGTCCGCAACCAGGGCGCCGCGCTGAACTCGCTCGCCGAGGACATCAAGAAGTTCCTGGCGCTCGGCACGGGCGGCGAGGGGCTGTCCGGCGCGCGTGAGCACCTCGCCAAGGCGGCCGTCGAGCTGGAGGCCATCGTCGGCCTGATGCTCACGGACCTCGCGGCGACCGAGCAGGACGTCAAGAACATCTACAAGGTCGGGCTGAACACCACCCGCCTGCTGATGGCCTCCGGTGACGTCGTCGTCGGCTACCTGCTCCTGAAGGGCGCGGCCGTCGCCGCCGAGAAGCTGGAGACGGCCTCGGCGAAGGACCGGGCGTTCTACACCGGGAAGATCGCGGCGGCCAACTTCTTCGCCGCGAACGTCCTGCCGGGCGTCACGGGCGCGCGCAAGCTCGCCGAGGCGGTGGAGCTGGACCTGATGGACCTGGACGAGTCCGCGTTCTGACCGGGGCCCACCTCGGGGGCTGCCGCCCCCGGACCCCCGCATCGCGCTGAACGCGCTCGTCCTCAAACGCCGGACAGGCCGCCCGCCGGGCTGAAGAGGAAGGCGGGGCGCAGCCCCCGCCTTCCTTCAGGGGCGCGGGGAACGGCGCGACCAGCCACACGCGACCCGCACCCGACCACACACCCCCCGGGCCGGGGCGCAGCCCCGCCCTCCAGGGGCGCGGGGAACTGCGCGGCCAACCCCCACCGGCCCGCACCGACCGCGCACCCCCACCCCTTCCCCGCCGGAGGGCCCGTTCCCATCCCCGGGAGCGGGCCCTCGTCCGTCGTTAAGGTGAACCCATGCGCACACCCCCCCGCTTCGACCGCGGACACACCGACGACCTCATGTCCTTCCTGGCGGCGAGCCCGTCCCCGTACCACGCGGTGGCGAACGCCGCCGAGCGGTTGGAGAAGGCCGGCTTCCGCCAGGTCGCGGAGACCGACGCGTGGGACGGGACCACCGGCGGGAAGTACGTGCTGCGCGGCGGCGCGATCGTGGCCTGGTACGTGCCGGAGGGCGCCGAGCCGCACACCCCCTTCCGCATCGTCGGGGCGCACACCGACTCCCCCAACCTGCGGGTGAAGCCGCGCCCCGACAACGGCGGGCACGGCTGGAGACAGATCGCGGTCGAGGTCTACGGCGGTCCGCTGCTCAACTCCTGGCTGGACCGCGACCTCGGACTGGCCGGCCGACTGTCGCTGCGGGACGGTTCGACACGGCTCGTGAACGTCGACCGCGCGCTGCTGCGGGTGCCGCAGCTCGCCATCCACCTGGACCGTTCCGTCACCGCCGAGGGCCTCAAGCTCGACAAGCAGCGGCATCTGCAGCCCGTCTGGGGCCTCGGCGACGACGTGCACGACGGCGATCTGATCCGCTTCCTGGAGCAGGAGGCCGGCATCCCCGAGGGCGAGACCATCGGCTGGGACCTGATGGTCCACTCGATCGAACCGCCCGCCTACCTGGGCCGCGACAAGGACCTCGTCGCGGGCCCGCGCATGGACAACCTGCTGTCCGTGCACGCCGGTACGGCGGCGCTGGCGGCCGTGGCCACCTCCGAGGAGACCCTGCCGTACATCCCGGTCCTCGCGGCGTTCGACCACGAGGAGAACGGCTCGCAGTCCGACACGGGCGCGGACGGCCCGCTGCTCGGCGGCGTGCTGGAACGTTCGGTGTTCGCGCGCGGCGGCTCGTACGAGGACCGGGCGCGCGCCTTCGCGGGCTCCGTCTGTCTCTCCTCCGACACGGGCCACGCCGTGCACCCGAACTACGCGGAGCGGCACGACCCGACGCACCACCCGCGCGCGGGCAAGGGCCCGATCCTCAAGGTGAACGTCAACAACCGCTACGCCACGGACGGTTCGGGCCGCGCGGTCTTCGCCACCGCCTGCGACAAGGCCGGAGTGCCCTTCCAGACCTTCGTCTCCAACAACTCCATGCCCTGCGGCACGACGATCGGGCCCATCACCGCGGCCCGCCACGGCATCAAGACGGTCGACATCGGCGTGGCCATCCTGTCGATGCACAGCGCCCGCGAACTGTGCGGCGCGGACGACCCGTTCCTCCTGGCGAACGCGCTGGTGGCGTTCCTGGAGGGCTAGCGGATTCCCCAACTGGCCGGTCCGGTCGGCGAATCGGTCCACGGGCCGCTTCCCTGCGAGTCGTCCGCCGCTGCATGGAGGGGCCGCCTCCGGGTACCCGCACTGGGCCCGGGGCCGTACGGTCTCCGGGCCCGGCACGAGATCGTGCGCAACAGGAGGCGACATCCATGGGCCTGGGCGGATGCATCATTTTGATCGCCGCAGGGGCGATCCTCACCTTCGCGACCGACTGGGACATGCAGGGGGTCAACCTCGACCTGGTCGGCGTCATCTTCATGATCGTCGGCCTGATCGGTGTGGCGACCTTCAGCAGCATCGCCAGGCGCCGGCGGGCCGTGGTGGCACCGCCGACCACGACGGTGATCGACGACCAGCGTCATCACAACCACAGCGGCTACAGCGACGGTTACGGCGGCTGACCGGCGTACGCGCCACCTGATACGCGTCACCTGATATCCGTCACCTGAGGCGACTTCGCGTCGACCGAGGTGACTCGGGTCGCCGCGGTGCGTCCGGGCCGGAGCGGTGGGCCGATCGGTTCCGGCTCCCGCTCCCGCCCTCGCCCTCGCGCGGTCATGGTGTCGCCGGACGCGGTACGGACAGGTCGAACCAGACCGCCTTGCCCTCCGGGTGGGTCTGTCCGCCGTACGGGATGTCCGGAGCGTGGCCCCAGCGGCCCTCCGTGAGGCCGTCCACCAGGCAGAGGCCCCGGCCGCAGTCCTCTCACCCACCCCCGCCGCCCTGAACGCCCTGCTCGCGGCAGTGAAACGTCGGTGACGGCTCAGTTCAGTGCGTGGCCCGTCGTCTCGTCCACATGGGCCGGCACCTCGTCGTGGCGGTCCCCGACCGTGGACGTGCCGGTCGGTTCGAGGAGGAGGATCTCGGTCGGTACGGAGGCGTACGGCTTGTGCTCCGTGCCGCGCGGGACCGTGAAGACACTGCCCCTGGGCAGTACGACCGTGCGCTCGCCGGCCGCCTCGCGCAGCGCGATGTGCAGTTCGCCGTCCAGGACCAGGAAGAACTCGTCGGTGTGGTCGTGAACGTGCCAGAGGTGTTCACCCTCGACCTTGGCGACGCGGACGTCGTAGTCGTTGACGGCGGTGACGATACGAGGACTCCACCGCTCGGTGAACGAGGCCAGGGCGGCGGACAGGGCAACAGGTTCCGTGAGTGCGCTCATACCGGTCATCGTCGACGATGGCGCCCGGCTCGGACGAGTGCTAGAAATCGCACATGCCGCATGGATCCTCGCACCGCGTGGCCGTGATCGTCGACGAGGGCACCAACCCCTTCGAGGTCGGGGTCGCGACCGAGCTGTTCGGGCTGCCCCGCCCCGAACTCGGCCTCCCGGCCCCCCTGTACGACCTGACGCTGTGCACGCCCACCCCCGGCATCCGGATGAACCACGGCTTCTTCACGCTGAGCGGCGTACCCGGGCTCGAAGCGGTGGACAACGCGGACACCCTCGTCGTCCCCGGCCGCCCCGACAACGTCGTACCGCGCGGGGATGCCGTCCTCGACGCCGTCCGGCGCGCCCATGCGCGGGGCGCCCGCGTCGTGAGCCTGTGCACCGGGAGTTTCGCGCTCGCCGAGGCCGGAATCCTGGACGGACGCCGGGCCACCACCCACTGGCGCTGGGCCGACCTCTTCCGGGAACTGCACCCGAAGGTCCTCCTGGAGCCGGACGTCCTGTTCGTGGACGAGGGAGACGTGCTGACGGCGGCGGGCAGCGCGGCGGCCCTCGACCTCGGGCTGTACATCGTCCGGCGCGACCACGGCGCCGAGATCGCGAACGCCGTGTCCCGGCGCCTCGTCTTCGCCGCCCACCGCGACGGCGGACAGCGGCAGTTCACCGAACGACCGCTCCCCCACGTCCCGGACGAATCCCTGGCGCCGCTGCTCGCCTGGGCCGCGGAACGGATCGGCGAGCCCCTCACGGTCCCGGACCTCGCGGCGCACGCGGCGGTCAGCCCGGCCACGCTGCACCGCCGTTTCCGCGCCCAGCTCGGTACGACCCCGCTGGCCTGGCTGACCGGCGAGCGCGTGGCACTGGCCTGCCGGCTCATCGAACGCGGTGAGGAACGCCTCGACGTCGTGGCCCACCGCAGCGGCCTCGGCACCGCCGCCAACCTGCGCGTACGGCTGCGCCGCGAGACGGGACTCAGCCCGACGGCCTACCGTCGGCGTTTCGGCCCCTCTGCCGGGGAAGCGCTATGAACATGAGATTCCTCGTACGCGACCGGCTCCTGGGCTTCGGTGACGACTACTGGATCGAGGACGAGCAGGGCCACAAGGCCTTCCTCGTCGACGGCAAGGCGATGCGGCTGCGGGACACCTTCGAGCTGAAGGACCGGCAGGGGCGCGTGCTGATCGACATCCACAAGAAGATGCTCGCGCTGCGGGACACGATGGTCGTCGAACGGGACGGCGAGCCGCTGGCGACCATCCGGCGCAAGCGGCTGTCGCTGCTGCGCAACCACTATCGCGTCACGCTCGCGGACGGTACCGAACTGGACGTCAGCGGCAAGATCCTGGACCGGGAGTTCGTCGTCGAGTACGACGGCGAACTGCTGGCCCTCATCTCGCGCCGCTGGCTGCGGGTGCGGGAGACGTACGGCGTGGAGGTCGTACGCGACGACGCGGATCCGACGCTGCTGATCGCGGTGGCGGTGTGCGTGATCCACTTGGCGGAACGAGAATCCGACTCGGACTGACAGGCAATTTCCCTCGCCCCCGCCGCCCCTACCCGTCCCGTCACTGTGTCCTCAAACGCCGGACGGGCTGAAAGACATCCGCCGGTCCGGGGACATCCCAGCCCGTCCGGCGTTTGAGGACAACGGGGGCGAGGGGGCGCAGCCCCCCCCTGCGTGGACGGGAACGGGTAGGGGCGGCGGGGGCGAAAAACCCCTGCCCACCCCCTGCTCACCCCCGGCCGGCCGCCACCTCAGCGCCGCGGCGCCGCAACCCCCAGCAACCGATCCTTCAGCGCGGGAAACTGCTCCCGCGTCGCACCGACCCGCGCAGGATCGAACTCCACCACAAGAACCTCCTCCCCGGCCCCCGCCTCGGCGAGAACCTCCCCCCAGGGATCGACCACGATCGAGTACCCGGCCTGCGGAACCCCCGCATGCGCCCCGGCCGTTCCACAGGCGAGCACATACGCCTGGTCCTCGACAGCCCGCGCACGCGCCAGCAGCGTCCAGTGCGAGCGCCGCCGCTCGGGCCACCCCGCGGAGACGACGAGCGTCTCGGCCCCGGCGTCGACGAGCCCCCGGAAGAGTTCGGGGAACCGGAGGTCGTAACAGGTCGCCAGCCCGACCGTGGTCTCCGGCAGCCGCACGGTGACCAGCTCGGACCCGGCACCCATCAGCACGGCCTCGCCCTTGTCGAAGCCGAAGCGATGGATCTTGCGGTACGTGGCGACGAGGTCTCCGGAGGGGGAGAAGACGAGCGAGGTGTTGTAGAGCCCTCCGCCGGACCCCGCCTCACCTGTCACCCGTTCGGGAATCGACCCCGCGTGCAACCACACACCCGCGTCGCTCGCCGCCTTGGCCATCACTTCGTAAGTGGGCCCTTCGAGCGGCTCCGCCTCGGTGCCGAACGACTCGTAGGCGAAGGCGCCCGTCGTCCAGAGTTCGGGCAGGATGACCAGGTCGGACGCGGTCTGCTGCCGTACGAGCGAGGCGACACGCTGTCTGCGGGCGTCGACCGATTCGGCCTCGTCCACGTCGATCTGGAGGAGAGAGGCGCGCACACTACCACCGTCCTGGCATTCGAGGCTTTGATACGGGCCTACGATCGTCACACGAAAGCACTGCCGGGGTGCCTCACAGCAGCGTAACTTAGCGTCCCAAGACACCCGCAGCCTGTGTTCTGCCCGCGCCCAACCGCCCGAGGGGTCCCGTTCCGTGAGTCTGCATCCCAGCCTTCAGTCCTACGCCGACGCCTGGACGCACTCCATCGACGCGATATCCGATCTCGTGTCACCGCTGGTGGAGGGTGAATGGAATCGGCGGACTCCATGCCCTGGCTGGTCGGTGCGCGACCTCGTCTCCCATGTGATCGGCCTCGACTGCGAGGCGCTGGGCGACCCCCGGCCGATCCACACGCTCCCCCGCGACCTGTACCACGTGACGAACGAGCACCAGCGGTACATGGAGATGCAGGTCGACGTCCGCCGTCACCACACCGCTCCGGAGATGACCTCCGAGCTGGAGTACACGATCATCCGCCGCAACCGCCAGCTGCGGAACGAGTCGCGCCGGCCCGACGCGCTGGTCCGCGGCCCGCTCGGCACCGAGGTCACCCTCGAAGAGTCCATGCGCAACCGGGCGTTCGACCTCTGGGTGCACGAGCAGGACCTGCGCACCACCCTGGGCCGGCCGGGCAACCTCGATTCCCCGGGTGCGTACATCGCCCGTGACGTCCTGCTCAGCAGGCTCCCCAAGGTCGTCGCGAAGGACGCGGGCGCACCGGCGAACTCGGCGATCGTCTTCGACGTCCACGGCCCCGTCGAGTTCCTGCGCACGGTCCGCGTCGACGCGGACGGCGTCGGCTCGATAGACGGTTCCCCCTCCCTCGGCCCGGCCGCCACCCTCGCCCTCGACTGGGAGACCTACTTCCGCCTGGCCTGCGGTCGCGTGACCCCGGAGTCGGTCGCGGACCGCCTCAAAACAGAGGGCGACCCGGACCTGACGGCAGCGATCCTCCACAACTTCACGGTCACGCCGTAGCCACATTCCTCAGCCCGTCCGCGACACCCTCAGCCCGTCCGGCGTTTGAGGACAAAGGGGGGCGAGGGGGCGCAGCCCCCATACGTGGACGATGGGGGTCCCCCCGGTCGAGCGAAGCCGAGAGTGGGGGAGGGTAGGGGCGGCGGGGGCGAAAAAAGCCCCCGCACACCCATCCCCCTACACGGGCACGTGCACCGTCTCCACCCGACTGGCAACCAACCGCTCCCGCTCCCGCCGAGCCGCAAGCTTCCGCAACCGAAGAATCTGACTCAGCCCGAGCGCCTGCAACACGAACACGGCGGAGAAGGCGACGCCGTAACTCCCCCCGGTGGCGTCCAACAGCACCCCCACCGCGAACAACGTCGTCATGGACGCGACGAACCCACCCATGTTGGTGATGCCGGAGGCGGTCCCCTGCCGCTCGGGCGGATTCGCCGGCCGCGCGAAGTCGAACCCGATCATCGAAGCGGGCCCGCACGCGCCGAGCACCGCGCACAGCACGATCAGCAGCCACATCGGCGCGTGCTCGGCGGGATACGCGAGCGTGGCGGCCCACACCACGGCCGTGGACAGGACCGTGCCGAGCGCCAGCGGCAGCCGCGCCGCATGGTGCCGGGCGACGATCTGCCCGTACACCAGGCCTATGAGCATGTTGGAGAGCACGACGAGGGTGAGGAGTTCACCGGCCGTCGCGCGGGACAGGCCCTGGGCCTCGACGAGGAACGGCAGTCCCCACAGCAGCAGGAACACCATCGCCGGGAACTGGGTGGTGAAGTGCACCCACAGGCCGAGCCGGGTGCCGGGCTCCCGCCAGGACGCCGCGATCTGACGGCGTACGTAGGCGGCTCCCCGGTGCGGGAACGGCTCGGGTTCGTGCCCTTCGGGGTGGTCCTTCAGGAACGCCAGCATCAGGACGAGGACGATGACGCCGGCGACCGAGCTGCCCGCGAACGCGGCGGTCCAGCCGACTCCGTGCAGCAGCCGGGCCAGGACGAGCGTCGAGACGAGGTTGCCCGCCATGCCCACCAGTCCGGCGAGCTGCGCGACCATCGGCCCGCGCCGGGCCGGGAACCAGCGCGAGCCGAGCCGCAGCACGCTGATGAACGTCATCGCGTCACCGCACCCGAGCAGCGCGCGCGAGGCCAGCGCCGTTCCGTACGTCGGTGAGAACGCGAAGCCCAGCTGTCCGATCGTGAACAGCACGACGCCGAAGGTCAGCACCTTCTTCGTGCCCAGCCGGTCGACCATCAGGCCGACGGGTATCTGCATGCCCGCGTAGACGAGGAGCTGGAGGATCGAGAAGGTGGAGAGCGCGGAGGCGTTGACGTGGAAGCGGTCGGCGGCGTCGAGCCCCGCCACCCCCAGCGACGTACGGAAGATGACCGCGACGAAGTAGACGGAGACGCCGACGGACCAGACCGTCACGGCGCGACGGCCGCCGGGCGGGTCGCCGGGGAGTGCCAGGGAGGACGACGAGGACGAGCTCATCGGACGTCTCCCCGGGCGAGGTTGGAGAACCAGCTGACGTGACGGTGCACCAGGTCGACCGCCGCCTCCGCGTCGCCGGAGCGCAGCGCGTCGAGGATCTCCTGGTGCTCGGTGAGCGTCTTGGTGATCCGGTCGGGGTGGGCGTGCATCACGGCGACGCCCATCCGCAGCTGCCGGTCGCGCAGTTGGTCGTAGAGGCGGGAGAGGATCTCGTTGCCCCCGCTGCGGACGATCTCGGCGTGGAAGCAGCGGTCGGTGACGGCGGCTCCGGCCAGATCGCCGGCGGCGGCCCGGTCCTGCTGTTCGGCGAGGAGTTCGGTCAGGCGCTCGATCAGCGCGGGCGAGGCCGGCACCGCCTTGCGGATGGCGTGCGCCTCGACGAGCTGCCGGGTCTCCACCACGTCCGCGATCTCCTGCGCGGAGACGGGCAGGACGAGGGCTCCCTTTTTCGGGTAGAGCCGGATCAACCCCTCGACTTCCAGTTTGAGCAGCGCCTCGCGCACCGGTGTCCGTGAGACACCGACGGCGTCGGCCAGCTCGCCTTCGGTGAGCAGGGTCCCACCCTCGTACCTGCGCTCCAGCACAGCTTGTTTGACGTGCGCATATACGCGTTCGGCGGCGGGCGGCGGCTTCACGACGGGGGACGGGGCGGAAGGCATGCGCACAGCATAGATACAACACGTACGCATCGTCTCGGACGGTCCAGGATATGGACGAGGTAAAAAGGGGCACCCCGCTTCAGGAACTGCACATCCTTTTGTGCTACTCGTGTGTCTGAAGAGAAGGCGCCACCGGCAAGTGGGCGCTCTCTTGGGGCATTTGACACCAGTTCGGTGTTTCCAACGTAATCGGGGTAATCGACTTGATAACTGCCATTAAGGGCATGCGCGTCCGCAGAGCTGCCGCAGTGGTCTTCACCACCGGAGCCGTGCTCGCGACCGGTGCCCTCGGCACGGCGCCCGCGCAGGCCCTCACGAAGCCCACGATCGCCGCCAAGGGCGGCTTCGTGATGAACAACGGCACGGGCACGTCGCTCTACACCAAGGCAGCGGACACCCGCCGCTCCACCGGCTCCACCACGAAGATCATGACCGCGAAGGTCGTCCTGTCCCAGCCGAACCTCAACCTCGACACCAAGGTCACCATCCAGAAGGCCTACAGCGACTACATCGTCGCCAACACCGCCTCCTCGGCCCGTCTGATCGTCGGCGACAAGGTCACCGTCCGTCAGCTGCTGTACGGCCTGATGCTGCCGTCCGGCTGCGACGCGGCGTACGCCCTCGCCGACAAGTTCGGTTCGGGCTCGACGCGTGCCGCCCGAGTGAAGTCGTTCATCGGCAAAATGAACAAGCAGGCCAAGGACCTCGGCCTGACGAACACGAAGTTCGACTCGTTCGACGGCATCGGCAACGGCTCGAACTACTCGACGCCGCGTGACCTCACGAAGATCACCAGCAGCGCGATGAAGAGTGCCAACTTCCGCGCGATCGTCAAGACGAAGAAGTACACGGCCAAGACCGTGACGAAGACCGGCAGCACCCGCACGATGGCGCCGTGGACCAACACCAACGGTCTGCTCAGCAGCTACTCCGGTTCGATCGGTGTGAAGACCGGTTCCGGCCCGGAGGCCAAGTACTGCCTGGTCTTCGCCGCCACGCGCAACGGCAAGACCGTCATCGGTACGGTCCTCGCCTCGACGTCCATCACGGCCCGTGAGTCGGACGCGAAGAAGCTCATGAACTACGGCTTCGCCAGGTAACCAGCCAAACCGACTGCGCCGTTCCCCGCGCCCCTGAAAAGGGGCGCGGGGAACGGCGCAATCTTTTGCCTTTCAGGGCCACGGGCAACGGCGCGACCGGCCCCCACCGGCCCGCAGAAGAACCGCTACCCCCAAGTGATCAACCGCTTCGGCTGTTCCAGAACCGCAGCCACATCCGCAAGCACCTTCGACCCCAGCTCCCCGTCGACCAGCCGGTGGTCGAAGGACAGCGCAAGCGTCGTGACCTGCCGAGCCTTGACCTTCCCCTTGTGCACCCACGGCTGCGGCTTGATGGACCCGACGGCGAGGATCGCCGACTCACCGGGGTTGAGGATCGGCGTACCCGTGTCGACCCCGAACACCCCGACGTTGGTGATCGTCACCGTCCCGCCCTGCATGGCCGCCGGCGACGTACGCCCCTCACGAGCCGTGCCGACCAGCTCACCCAGCGCCTCGGCGAGCTCCGGCAGCGTCTTGGCGTGCGCGTCCTTGATGTTCGGGACGATCAGACCGCGCGGCGTGGCCGCCGCGATGCCCAGGTTCACATAGTGCTTCCGCACGATCTCCTGGTTGGCCTCGTCCCATGAGGCGTTGACGTCCGGGTGGCGCTTGATGGCGACCAGCAGGGCCTTGGAGATCAGCAGCAGCGGGTTCACCCGCAGCCCCTGCATGTCCTTGTCCTGCTTGAGCTCCTCGACCAGCTTCATCGTGCGCGTCACGTCGACCGTGACGAACTCGGTGACATGCGGCGCGGTGAACGCCGAGCCGACCATCGCGGCCGCGATCGCCTTGCGGACCCCCTTGACCGGTACACGGGTCTCCCGCACACCGTCGTACGAGGCGGCCGGGGCGGACGAGGCGAGCGGGGCCGCGGCCGGAGCGCCGACGGACGCCGGTGCCGTCGCGGGCGCCGCAGTGACCGCGGGTGCCTGGACGGAGGCCGGAGCAGGGGCGGGGGCGACCGCCGCGTGCACGTCCTCGCGGGTGATGATCCCGTCCGGACCGGAGGGCGTGACCGCCGCCAGATCCACCCCGAGGTCCTTGGCCAGCTTGCGCACCGGAGGCTTGGCCAGCGGACGGGCCGCGGGGGCCGCGTGTCCGTTCAGCTCGCCGTTGACCGCGGCGGCTGCCGCGGCCACCTCCGGCTGCTGGGCCGGCACACCCCTGCGGGGGCGACGCTTGGTGGAGGCCACCGAGACCCCGTACCCGACGAGAACCGGCTTGCGGCCCTCCGGCGCGGGCTCGGCCTCCGCGGAAGCCGCGGGAGCCGGAGTCGCGGCCGGAGCCGCCGGAGCAGGAGTCGCCGGGGCCGTCACAGCCGCGGCCGGAGCCGTTGAAGCAGCCGGAGCGGCCGAAGAGGCCGACTCGGCCGCGCCGGCCGAAGCCGCTCCGCCGCCCACGTCCACCGCGATGATCACCTGGCCGACGTCCACCGTCGTCCCCTCGGGGAAGCGCAGCTCGTGCACCACCCCGTCGTAGGGGATCGGCAGCTCGACGGCGGCCTTGGCGGTCTCCACTTCGCAGACCACCTGCCCGTCGGTCACCGTGTCACCGGGCTGGACGTACCACTTGAGGATCTCCGCCTCGGTCAGGCCCTCGCCCACATCGGGCATCTTGAACTCGCGCAGCCCCGAGGCCGTTTCAGTCATCGTCGTCACGACCTTCTCCTCAGTACGCCAGCGAGCGGTCGACGGCGTCGAGCACCCGGTCCAGGCCCGGCAGGTACTCGTCCTCCAGGCGGGCCGGCGGGTACGGGGCGTGATAGCCGCCGACCCTCAGCACCGGTGCCTCCAGGTGGTAGAAGCTCCGCTCGGTGATGCGGGCCGCGATCTCCGCGCCCGTCCCGAGGAACACCGGCGCCTCGTGCACCACGACCAGGCGGCGGGTCTTCTCGACCGAGGCCTGGATGGCGTCGAAGTCGATCGGGGACATCGACCGCAGGTCCAGCACTTCGAGGGACTTGCCCTCTTCCTGCGCCGCCGCCGCGGCCTCCTGGCAGACCTTCACCATCGGCCCGTACGCGGCGAGCGTCAGATCGGTGCCCTCGCGGACCACGCGCGCCTTGTGCAGCGGGGAGGGGATCGCCTCGCGGTTCACCTCGGACTTGTCCCAGTAGCGCCGCTTCGGCTCGAAGAAGATCACCGGGTCGTCGCTGTGGATGGCCTGCTGCATCATCCAGTAGGCGTCCCCCGCGTTCGAAGGGGAGACCACCTTCAGGCCCGCCACGTGCGCGAAGAGCGCCTCGGGGGACTCGGAGTGGTGCTCGACCGCGCCGATGCCGCCGCCGTACGGGATACGGATGACGACAGGGAGCTTGATCTTGCCGAGCGCCCGCGCGTGCATCTTCGCGAGCTGCGTGACGATCTGGTCGTACGCCGGGAAGACGAAGCCGTCGAACTGGATCTCCACGACCGGGCGGTAGCCGCGCAGCGCGAGGCCGATCGCGGTGCCGACGATGCCCGACTCGGCGAGCGGGGTGTCGATGACCCGGTCCTCGCCGAAGTCCTTCTGCAGGCCGTCCGTCACCCGGAACACACCGCCGAGTTTGCCGACGTCCTCACCCATGATCAGGACCTTGGGGTCCGAGTCGAGGGCCGTGCGCAGCGATTCGTTGATCGCCTTGGCCAGCGCCATCTTTTCCGCTGTCATCGCTGAATGCCCTCCCCTTCATCGGCGAACGACGCCTGGTAGGCGGCGAACTGGGCCCGCTCCTCGTCGACGAGCGCGTGCCCGTCCGCGTACGCGTTCTCGAAGATGGCGAAGCGGTCCGGGTCCGGCATGGCACGGACGACTTCGCGTACTCGCTTGCCCAACGCCTCGCTCTCGGCTTCGAGTTCCGCGAAGAATCCCTCGTCCGCGTGGTTTGAGGCCTCCAGATACGTGCGCAGGCGAAGGATCGGGTCCTTCACCTCCCACGCCTCGCGCTCCTCGTCGGCCCGGTACTTGGTCGGGTCGTCGGAGGTGGTGTGGGCACCCATGCGGTACGTGAACGCCTCGACGAGGGTCGGCCCCTCGCCCCGGCGGGCCCGCTCCAGCGCCCACTTCGTGACGGCGAGGCAGGCGAGGACGTCGTTGCCGTCGACGCGGACGCCCGGGAAGCCGTACCCCTGCGCGCGCTGGTAGAGCGGGACGCGGGTCTGGCGCTCGGTGGGCTCGGAGATCGCCCACTGGTTGTTCTGGCAGAAGAACACGACGGGCGCGTTGTAGACCGCGGAGAAGGTGAACGATTCAGCGACGTCGCCCTGGCTGGAGGCGCCGTCCCCGAAGTACGCGATCACGGCCGAGTCGGCGCCGTCCTTGGCGACGCCCATGGCGTAGCCGGTGGCGTGCAGCGTCTGCGAGCCGATGACGATCGTGTACAGGTGGAAGTTGTTGCTGTTCGGGTCCCAGCCGCCGTTGTTCACGCCGCGGAACATGCCGAGCAGGTTGGCCGGGTCGACGCCGCGGCACCAGGCGACGCCGTGCTCGCGGTAGGTCGGGAAGACGTAGTCGTCCTCGCGGGTGGCCCGCCCGGAGCCGATCTGGGCGGCCTCCTGGCCGAGCAGCGAGGCCCACAGGCCCAGCTCGCCCTGCCGCTGCAGGGAGGTGGCCTCGGCGTCGAAGCGCCGGGTGAGCACCATGTCGCGGTACAGGCCGCGCAGCTCTTCGGGGGTGATGTCGGCTACATACGCGTCATATTCGCCATTCTTGACGCGCTTCCCCTCGGGGGTCAGCAGCTGTACGAGGTCCGGCTGGGCGCCCGGCGGCTTCTTCGCAGCGGTGCGCTTTGTACCGGCGCTGCGTCGCGGCTTACGCGCGGCAGTGCTCTCCACGGTCACGTGTGCTCCTCCGTCGGTCCGGCCCCCGGGGTTGCCGGGAACTGGGGTTCCCCCAGCTCGTCGAGAGCCGGGGGAGCGGCTCGCCTGGTCCTCGTACCCGTGCACGGGGTGGGTGCCCTCGGCCGGGAACAGGCGTGACAGGTGCCCCGGCGAGCGCCCTGCAACAAGCACGTTACCCAGTGCTTCACATTTCTGTGAAACCCCTCCTGACCTGCGTTTTTGCTCGGAGTTCCAAGTACTTTTCACTCGGACTTCCAAGTACCTCGCGCGCGTCGGGAACAGTCGCTGGTCACAGCACTGGTAACAGCCTGGCAGGGGGCCGGAACACCGGCACGTTATCCCGGTCACCCCGGGGACGGGAAGGGCTCGACTGGCGCAAGCGGAAAGATCGTGTGTGAGACTGGCTCCGTGCGCGAAGCGGGAAAAATCACTGTTTTTCTTCTCGACGACCATGAAGTGGTCCGCCGGGGAGTTCATGAGCTGCTCTCGATGGAGGACGACATCGAGGTGGTCGGCGAGGCCGGTACGGCGGCCGACGCGCTGGCGCGAATTCCGGCCACGCGCCCCGACGTCGCCGTGCTGGACGTGCGGCTGCCGGACGGCAGCGGGGTGGAGGTCTGCCGCGAGATCCGCTCCAAGGACGAGTCGATCAAGTGCCTGATGCTCACCTCCTACGCCGACGACGAGGCGCTCTTCGACGCGATCATGGCGGGCGCCTCGGGTTACGCGCTCAAGGCGATCCGCGGCGACGAACTGCTCTCGGCGATCCGTGACGTGGCGGCCGGCAAGTCCCTGCTCGACCCGGAGGCGACGGCCCGCGTCCTGGAGCGGCTGCGGGACGGCGGCAGCCCCAAGGGGGACGCCAGGCTCGCCAAGCTCACCGACCAGGAGCGCAGGATCCTCGACCTGATCGGCGAGGGGCTCACGAACCGTGTGATCGGCGAGCGGCTGCATCTCGCGGAGAAGACCATCAAGAACTACGTCTCCAGTCTGCTGGCCAAGCTCGGCATGGAGCGGCGCGCGCAGGCGGCCGCCTATGTGGCCCGGATGCAGGCGGGCCGGCAGCAGTGAGCTGAAGCCCTCTCGCGGCGAGCGGCGGGAAACGGGACCTACGGCCCGCGTGCGGGGGTCCGGCGGCCTCTTCTCCCTGCTCCCCCGGTGCCGCAGATTGGGGGCATGCCGACCGACCAGCACATCGCCGCCGGCCTGCTCGGCCGCGTCGAGTACGGCCGGGTGGCGGCCAGCGTGCGCGCCCTGCCCTTCCTGGCACCGGCCCGCCATATCGTCGTGGCCGACCGCGTCCTGCTGAGGATGCACCGGGGCCACGGCCACCACCAGGTGTGCGCGGGCAGTGTCGTCGCGTACGGCGCGGACAACCTGGGCTCCGCCCCCGCAGGCACGGAACGCTGGTCGGTCCAGGTCGTCGGGTGGTGCGAGAGCGCCCGGCCGACCGACGCCCAGCTCGAACGCTTCGGTCCCGGCCCGCTGCGCGTGGACGGCAGCCCCTTCGAGGCCGTCTACCTGGAGATCGCGCCCAGCATGGCCACCGTGCACTCCCTGGGCATCGCCATGGAGCACCCGAACGAGCACAATAAGTAATGAGCACGATACGGAGGGTCCCTCCGGTGCCCTAACATCTGGCGCGTGCCGCGCTCATCTGTTTCACCCGCTCCCTCTCCCGCACCCCCGCTGGGCGCCCTGCTGCGCCGGTACGCGGCCGGGGCGCCGCTGGCCTGCGAACCCGTCGACCAGGGGCTGCTGAATCGCGGCTACCGGCTCGCCACCACCCGGGGCCGGTACTTCCTCAAGCACCACTTCGACCCCGAGACGGCCGACCCCGCGGCGATCGTCCGCCAGCACCGCGCGACCCAGCGGCTCGCCGACCTGGGCGTCCCGGTGGCCCCGCCGCTGACCGGGAAGGACGGCCGCACGGTCGCCGTGATCGGCGGCCACGTGTACGCCCTGCACCCCTGGATCGACGGACGGCACCGCGGCGGCGCCCAGCTCACCCCCGAGCAGTGCCGCCGCCTGGGCGCCCTCCTGGGGGTCGTCCACGCGTCCCTGGAGCAGGTGATGCCCCCACGGGAGTCCGAGGAGCGGGCCGACAGCGCCGACCCCGTGGACACCTTCGCGCTCATCGACGACCTGCTCGCCCGGGTACGCCGCCACCGTCCGGCCGACACCTTCGACGAACTGGCCCGGCACCGTCTCCTGGAGCGGCGCACCCTCCTGGAACGGCACGCGGACCGGCTGCCCCCGCGGGGCGGCTCGGTGGGCTGGGTGCACGGGGACTTCCACCCCTTCAACGTGCTCTACAAAGGAAGTGCCCCCGCAGCGATCGTCGACTGGGACCGGCTCGGCGTCCAGCCGCAGGCCGAGGAGGCGGTACGGGCCGCCGTGATCTTCTTCGTACGCCCCGCCGGCACGCTCGACCTGACGAAGGTACGGGCTTACGCGCGCGCGTACCGGCGCTCCGCGCGGGCCACCCCGGCCGAACTCTCGGCCGCCGTGCACCGGGTGTGGTGGGAGCGCCTCAACGACTTCTGGATACTGCGCTGGCACTACGAACGCGGGGACACCCGGGCCGACCCGCAGTTCCCCGCGGCCTCCGCGCTGGCGGTGTGGTGGACCCGGGAGTACGACGCGGTGTGCGAGGCCTTCGTGGGGTGAGGCCGGGGTCGAGGCTCCCCGCCGGGTCCCGGACGAACGCAACGCGCGCGTGGAGCCCTTTCCCGGGCTCCACGCGCGCGTGGGGGACGCTTCTTCAGGGGCGGGCCGGAGGGTCAGCCCTCGGCGCCGGGCTCCCCGTTCGTGTTGCCGCCGTCGCCCGCCGGTTCCGACGCGGTCGGCTCCTCCTCCGTGGGAGTCGGCTCCTCCTCCGTCTCCGTAGGAGTGGGCTCCTTCGTCGTCGGGTCGGCCGAGGGCTTCGACTCGGTGGGCGAGGGCGAGTAGGTCGGCGACGGCTCGTACGACGGCGTGTAGTCCGAGTTGCCGCCCGTACTCGTGTCCTCGTCCGTCTCCTCGTCCGTCGGCTCGTCCGAGGTGTCCTCGCTCGGGGTGGAGTCCTTCTCGGTCTCCGAGGCGGTCGGCGTCGTCTTCGTACCGGCCCCGCCGCCACCGCCGCCACCGCCGTTCAGCGCCAGCGCCACACCCGCCGCGATCGCTATCACCGCGAAGACGGCGAGGATCCACATCTTGCCGCGGCCACTGCCGTGGTTGCCGTGGCCCTCGAACCCGCCGTCGTCGCCGCCGCGGCCCGGGGGCAGCAGCGGTGACGGGATCTGGGCGGTGCCCGAGTCGCCGGGGTGCGGCAGCCCGGCCGCGCCCGCGAGACCCAGCGCCGGAGTGGTCATGCCCTCGTGCGCGGCGACCGGGCCGGTGTTCCAGGTGCCGGTGTGGCCGCCCTGGTCGTACAGCATCTGCAGCCCGTACTGGACGAGGCCGCGCATCTCCTCGGCGGTCTGGAACCGGTCGTCCGGCTCCTTCGCGAGGGAGCGCATGACCAGGCCGTCGAGCTCCGGCGGCGTCGCGTCCGAGACCTCGGACGGGGGCACCGGAATGTCCTGGACGTGCTGGTAGACCACCGACAGCGGGGTCTCACCGGTGAACGGGGGCCGCAGCGCGAGGAGTTCGTAGAGCAGACAGCCCGTCGCGTACAGGTCGCTGCGGTGGTCGACCGCCTTGCCGAGCGCCTGCTCCGGAGAGAGGTACTGGGGCGTGCCCATGACCATGCCGGTCTGGGTCATCGTCGACTGGGCGCCGTGCAGGGCGCGCGCGATGCCGAAGTCCATCACCTTGACCGCACCGGTGTCGGTGATGATCACGTTCGCGGGCTTGATGTCCCGGTGCACGATGCCGTGCTGGTGCGAGTAGGCGAGCGCTTCGAGCACACCGGAGACGATGATCAGCGCCTGCTCGGGCCCCGGGGCCTCGGCGTTGATCAGGAGGTCGCGGATCGTGCGGCCCTCGACGAGCTCCATCACGATGTACGGGACGACCTGGTGGGGGAGGACGTCCTCGCCCGAGTCGTAAACCGCCACCACCGCATGGTGGTTGAGGCCGGCGACCGACTGGGCCTCGCGGGTGAAGCGGGCCTTCGAGGTCGGGTCCTCGGCCAGGTCGGAACGGAGCAGCTTGACCGCCACGGTCCGCCCCAGCCGGACGTCCTCGGCCGCGAACACCTCGGCCATACCACCCCGGCCGAGTCTGTGGGTGAGCCGATACCGGCCGTCCCCGACCAGTCCGCCGTTACCCCACAACTCCGGCGCATCTGACATACCGCCGCCAGTCGCCTCGGGGTCGGACGGGCCCTGAGCGCGCTGCTGCTGTGCCATCAGTCCTCGCCGTCGTTTCTGTCCGCACCGGTCGACGTAGTACGCGCGGTGGTTGTTACGGTCTCCGTCGGGCCACGCTACAGCCTCCACGCGAAGCGCCGGTCCGTGATGGACCCGCTCGCGGAACCCGCGGCCGGTCCGCGGGTGCACATTGTGTGTACCGGCCGTACAGCACCTGTAACGCTTCCGCGACGCTTCCTACGCGTACGGTCACGGAACGGGCACCGAGCTTGACGTGTCAGTGCCCTCCGGCAGACTTGGCCTGAATAACACCAGAGATCACCGGCCGCGGGAGCCACACCAGACGACTTTCGCCCGCGTGACGGCGCACTGCCGATGGGGGACGCGGAAAGATGAGCCAGGACGGCGGACACGGGCGGTACGTGGGGCGATCGGTCGCCGGCGGGCGCTATCAGCTGCGCGACCTGCTCGGCGAGGGCGGCATGGCGTCCGTGCACCTCGCCTACGACTCGGTGCTCGACCGGCAGGTCGCGATCAAGACACTGCACACCGACCTCGGCCGTGAGCAGGCCTTCCGCGAGCGTTTCCGCCGCGAGGCCCAGTCGGTGGCCAAGCTCACGCACACGAACATCGTCTCGGTCTTCGACACCGGCGAGGACACCCAGCTCGAAGGCGGCTCCGGGGCGCCGACCCCGTACATCGTCATGGAGTACGTGGAGGGCCGTCCGCTCGGCTCGGTCCTCGACCAGGACGTCGCGCAGTACGGCGCCATGCCCGTCGACAAGGCCCTGAAGATCACCGCGGACGTGCTGGCCGCTCTGGAGATCAGCCACGAGATGGGGCTGGTCCACCGCGACATCAAGCCGGGCAACGTCATGATGACGAAGCGCGGCGTGGTCAAGGTGATGGACTTCGGCATCGCCCGCGCCATGCAGTCCGGTGTGACCTCCATGACCCAGACCGGCATGGTCGTCGGCACTCCGCAGTACCTCTCCCCCGAGCAGGCCCTCGGCCGCGGTGTCGACGCCCGCTCCGACCTGTACTCGGTCGGCATCATGCTCTTCCAACTGGTCACCGGGCGGCTTCCGTTCGAGGCGGACTCGCCACTGGCCATCGCGTACGCGCACGTCCAGGAGACGCCCGTCGCGGCCTCCTCGGTCAACCGCTCGCTGCCCCCGGCCGTGGACGCGCTGATCGCCCGCGCGCTGAAGAAGAACCCGAACGAGCGTTTCGTCAGCGCGGAGTCGATGCGCGACGAGTGCCTGCGCGTGGCCCAGTCCGTGCAGGCCGTGCCCCCGAGCATCGTGCCGGGCGTGCAGACGTCCAGCGGAGCCGGTGTGGGCTCCGCGGTGTTCCCGCCGGTCGACCATTCGGCGCAGGCGCCGCAGGGCAACGTACAGACGCCGTACCAGCCCGGCCCCTACGGCCCGTCGACGCCCGCGCCCACTCCGGCGCCGAATCCCGCGCACGCGCCGGCTCCGTCGTACGGCTATCCGCAGCAGGGCGGCTACCCGACCCCGCACCAGACCGCCGCGTACAGCCCGCAGCAGGGCCTGACGACCCCGCCGCCGTACACGATGTCCCCGCAGTCCGCGGGCGGGTCCGGCGGTGGCCGCAAGAGCAACATGCCGGTGATCGTGGGCTCGATCGTCGTCGCGCTGCTCGCCATCGGCGGGCTGATCACCGCTCTGTCGATGGGCGGTGGCGACGACGACAAGAAGAAGACGGACGCCGCCAACAGTGCCCGCGCGTCGGCCTCCGAGGAGGCGGCCGGGGAGAACCACAAGGGCCCGGACACCACGAAGAAGATCGACACGACCGAGTGCACGGAGCCCGACGAGTCGTACAACGACGCCGACAAAATCAAGGTCCCGAACTTCAAGTTCAAGAACATCGATTCCGTGAAGGCGTGCTTCCAGGCGGCTGGCTGGCAGTACGAGGCCAAGTCGGTGGACGAGAACGCCTACGGCGAGGGCACGGTCATGACCCAGATCCCCGAGGCGGAGACGGACGTCGACCCCAAGAGCATGCCGAAGATCCAGCTCTACGTGTCGACGGGCGACCCGGCCTGATCCGTCGCTGACCTCGTAGGACAGCACGAGAGGGGCCCGGCATCTCTGCCGGGCCCCTCTCGTGCGACTGCTTCTCTTACGACTGCTTCTCGTCTGACTGCGTTCGTTTGGCTGCTACTACAGGTACGGGCCGCCCGAACGGCCGCCCGCGCGCGGGTCCACCAGCTCTTCCTCGCCGCCCGCGCCCGGCGGCAGCGCCCGGCGCATCTGCTCCAACTGGGCCCTGGCCGCCATCTGCTGGGCGAACAGGGTGGTCTGGATCCCGTGGAAGAGACCCTCCAGCCAGCCGACCAACTGAGCCTGGGCGATCCGCAGTTCGGCGTCGGAAGGGATGCCGTCGTCCGTGAACGGCAGGGAGAGCCGCTCCAGTTCGTCGACGAGATCGGGCGCGAGCCCGTCCTCCAGCTCCTTCACCGAGCTGGCGTGGATCTCCTTGAGCCGTACCCGGCTCGCCTCGTCCAAGGGTGCCGCACGCACCTCCTCCAGCAGCTGCTTGATCATGCTCCCGATGCGCATGACCTTGGCCGGCTGTTCCACCATCTCCGTCACCGGGATCTCTCGGGAGTCCTCGTCTCCACCGCCACCGAGAGCCATCCCGTCCTGGCCTACGACCAGGATCTGGGGGTTCTCCGGTGACCTCTCGTTCCTCGGCATCTCCATGCCGCCATTCTCTCGCACTCACACACGTCACCAGCGTGGTGCCCCCTCCAGAGCGTGATCCACCCTGTACGAACGGGCGCCCCGCGTCAGGCGGGCGGCGGCGACGGGGGCGGCGGCTCCGTGGCGGCGGCCTCGGCGAGCCGCAGCAGACGGGCCTCGCAGTGGTCCAGCCAGCGGATCTCGGCCTCCGCGCGGAAGATCAGATGCTCCAGCACGAAGAGCCGCGCCACCTCGTCGCGGTGCGCGGGCGCCTCCGCGAGCGCCCGCGCCCTGAGCCGGGTGTACGTGTGCATGGTCTCCGAGAGGTACCGCCGCTGCGCCTCCACGATCGCCCGGACGTCGGTTCCCGGCACCCCGACCGCCATGGCCAGCTTGATCGCCAGTTCGTCGCGCGGCAGGTTCGAACGCTCCACGGGACGGATGAACCAGGCCCGAAGCTCGGCCCGCCCCGCGTCCGTCAGCGCGTACAGCACGTGTCCCGCCGCGTCGGCGCCCTGCTGTACGACCAGGCCGTCCCGTTCCAGCCGGGCGAGGGTCGTGTAGACCTGGCCGATGTTCAGCGGCCAGGTCGAGCCGGTGCGCGCCTCGAACTCGGTGCGCAGCCGGGAGCCGTAGCGGGGACCGCGCTCCAGAAGCGCCAGCAGGCCATGGCGTATCGACATACCCGATCTGTACCCCGTACACCTGTGCGCGCCACGGCTGCCACTGAACGTGACACGGCTCAGGGCGTCCGGGCTCCGGATGCCGGTGCGGGCGCCCCGTGTGAGGCTGAAGCCGCTGATCTTGGATCCTCCGTACCGGGAGGGGGTTACCGACGTGACTCCGTGGCTTCGCACCCTGCGCGTGACCGGCCTGCTGCTGCCGCTGCTGGCGGGCCCCGCGTTCACGTCGTACGCCGCCGCGTACGAGCCGGTCCCCGCCGAGTCGCGGGCCGGCAGCCGGGCAGGAGAGGGCCGTGAGCGTCCGGGCCGGGAGACGCCTCCGCCGCCGGAGGACTCCCTGTCGGCTCACCCGGACAGCGCAGCGCCTCCCGAACGGCCTGCCCACCCCATCGACGCCCGCGAGGCCCCCACCCGCCCGGTGAAAACCCCGGAACCCATACTCCAGGTACTCCCCCTGGGCACAGGCCTGATCCTCATCGGCCTGGGCCTGGGCCTGACGTTCCTGGCCCTGAGAACCCGCAGAGCCTAGACCTCACGCCCACAGGGGCGCGGGGAACGGCGCGAGAAACCCCCACCGGGCCGCACCCGTCACACAACCCCACCGCCACCGCCCCCACGAACGCGACAAGGCGAGCCCGTCACATCCAGGGGCGCGGGGAACGGCGCGACAAGCCCCCACGGACCCGCACCCGAACCCCGACCCCACCCACCCCTACGCCAACGTGAGCAGCACCTTCCCAATGTGACTGCTCTCCTCCAGCACCCGATGCGCCGCCGCAGCCTCCCGCATGGGCAGCTCCCGATCGACAACCGGCCGCACATGCCCACCGGCGATCAACGGCCACACATGCTCCCGCACGGCCGCCACGATCGCCGCCTTCTCCCCACCCGGCCGGGCCCGCAACGACGTGGCGGTCACAGCACCCCGCTTGCTCAGCAGCGCCCCGATGTTCAGCTCCCCCTTGGCCCCGCCCTGCATCCCGATGATCGCGAGCCGCCCGTTCGCGGCGAGAGCGGTGACATTCCGCCCCAGATACTTCGCCCCCATGTTGTCGAGAACGACATCGGCACCCGCCCCGTCCGTGGCCGCCCTGACCTCCTCGACGAAGTCCTGCTCGCGGTAGTTGATGAGCACGTCCGCACCCAGCTCCGCGCAGAAGTCCAGCTTCGCCTTGCTGCCCGCCGTGACGGCGACCTTCGCCCCGACGGCCTTCGCCAGCTGGATCGCCATCGTGCCGATCCCGCTCGATCCGCCGTGCACCAGCAGCGTCTCGCCGGGCCGCAGATGGGAGATCATGAAGACGTTGGACCAGACCGTGCAGGACACCTCGGGCAGCGCAGCCGCCTTGTCGAGGTCGACGCCCTCGGGCACGGGCAGCAGCTGCCCGGCCGGAACGGCCACCTTCTCGGCGTACCCGCCGCCCGAGAGCAGCGCGCACACCTCGTCCCCGACGTTCCACCCCGAGGTACCGGGTCCGAGCGCGGCGACCCGTCCGGAACATTCGAGCCCCGGATACGGGGACGCGCCGGGCGGTGGGTCGTAGAAGCCCTGCCGCTGCAGCAGATCGGCGCGGTTGACCGCGCTCGCCACCACCTCGACCAGCACTTCGCCCTCGCCGGGCACCGGGTCCGGGACCTCGTCCCACACCAGCGCCTCGGGCCCACCAGGTTCAGGAATCGTGATCGCTCGCATGCGGGCGAGGCTACTCCCGACGGCCCGCCACGTGGGGATTCAATCCTGCGGCAGTGGCCTCATGTCGGGCGCGACATGGCTGTGCGGGCTGACCCGCACGATGGTGATCAGACGGTCCGTCAACTGCACCTTCCCGATGGCCGGATCGTCGTAGCCGAGCACCCGATGCCCTCGTACGACGCTCACCACCAGGTCCTCGATCTCGCGGACCCCCTTGCCGACCTCGGCCTTTATGACGGGCCGCTCGGTCATGTCGAGCCCACTGCCCTGCTGGATGAGGTCCTCCATGACCATGCCGGCGCTGGGGCTGAGCACGGAGAGACCGAGCAGACGGCCGGCCGCGCTCGCACTGGTGATGACGGCGTCGGCGCCGGACTGCTTCAGCAGCGGCGCGTTCTCCTCCTCGCGCACGGCGGCCACGATCTTCGCCTTGCGGTTGAGCTGCCGCGCCGTCAGCGTGACGAGCACGGCGGTGTCGTCGCGCTGGGTCGCGATGATGATCTGCCGGGCCCGCTGCACCTCGGCCCGCAGCAGTACGTCACTGCGCGTGGCATCGCCGATCACCCCCGCGTACCCGTCCGCGGTCGCCGCCTCGATCACCTTGGAGCTGGGGTCGACGACCACGACCTGCTCCTTCTTCAGCCCGGTCGCGCACACGGTCTGAATCGCCGAGCGGCCCTTCGTGCCGAACCCGATGACAACGGTGTGCTCCCGCAAGGCGGTCCTCCAGCGGTTCAGTCGCCACTCCTCCCGAGTCCGTTCGGTGAGAACTTCGAGAGTGGTGCCGACCAGGATGATCAGGAAGAGCACGCGCAGAGGCGTGATCAGGAAGATATTGGTGAGGCGGGCGCCGTCACTGACCGGGGTGATGTCGCCGTACCCGGTGGTCGAGAGCGTGACGGTCGCGTAGTAGAAGGCATCGAGCAGGTCGACCGACTTGTCGGAGTTATCGGTGTAGCCGTCGCGGTCGAAGTACACGATGAATGCCGTGCCGACCAGCACCAGCAGCGCCATGAGGACGCGTTTGGTGACCTGGAACAGAGGGCGTTCCACTCGTTGGCGGGGCAGCTCCACCCGATGGGTGACCAGCCGTTCGCCCGCCTGCCGCGCGATCGCGTCGTGGCCCGGAAGTTTCACGTGAAACACACCTCGATCCCAGCCATGGCCCAGGGCAGGTCGAGGATCTCAAGTTCCTGACCCGTCCGTGCGCCGCCCGGCGGCACGACCGCGAGCGCGTCGGCCACGGCGATACCCCGCAGCATGGCCGGCCCGTTGTAGTGCAGCGGCACGGCCCGGTCCCCGCGCAGAACGACAGGAATCAGCCGCGTGTCGTACGGGTGCCCGTGCACGCCGTCCTGAAGAGGCAGCGTGTACGACTCCGGCGCCGCGCGTCCCGCGAGGGTGCGCAGCAGGGGCTCGGCGAGCGTGAGGAGGCCGGAGACGGCGGCGAGCGGATTGCCCGGCAGCCCGACGAGGTGCTGGTTCTCCTTGAGGCGTGCCAGCAGCATCGGATGGCCGGGGCGTACCTCGACGCCGTCCACCAGGAGTTCGGCGCCGAGGCGGCGCAGGATCGGGTGGACGTGGTCGACGGGACCGGCGGCGGTGCCCCCGGTTGTGACGATCAGATCGGCGCCGGAGTTCTTGAGGGCCTTGCGCAGGGCTTCGGCGTCGTCGCCGAGCCGCCGTACGGCGATGACCTCCGCGCCGAGCGCGCGCACCCAGGGCGGCAGCATCGGGCCGAGCGCGTCCCGGATCAGCCCGTCGTGCGGCAGCCCCTCGGTGAGCAACTCGTCGCCGAGGACGAGGATTTCCGCACGGGGCCGGGGGAGGGCGGCGACGGTGTCGTATCCGGCGGCGGCAGCGAGTCCGAGCACGGCCGGGGTGACCAGCGTGCCGGGCGGCAGCAGGGGGTCGCCGGAGCGGCACTCCTGGCCGCGGGGCCG
Organism: Streptomyces sp. NPDC102514; assembly: GCF_055584525.1. NCBI lineage: Bacteria > Bacillati > Actinomycetota > Actinomycetes > Kitasatosporales > Streptomycetaceae > Streptomyces > Streptomyces sp. NPDC102514. Next base: position 312,316 of record NZ_JBVJLW010000004.1, on the reverse strand, counting down.
GATGTCCTGACCGTGCACGACCTCCCGTGTCGCGTACAGCCGCTCCTTCTCGTCGGTGCGGCCGTGCTCACTGCGGATCACGGCGGAGGTGTCCTGCGGGATCCGCGCGCCGGTGGCGATCTTGACCGCCTCGCCGTCGGTGAGCCGCTGCGGCACGCCGTGGCCCGCGAGCACCCCCTCGGCCCGCACGTCCCACGGCCCGGGGCCCGCGACCGCCCAGCCGTCCATCGCGGACGTGTCGAAGGACGGGAGGTCCGAGAGCGCGGCGAGCGGGGCGGCGAGGACGAGGCCCAGCGCGGCGTCCAGCGTGACGGAGACGGCGGTGTCCGGGCGGCGGGGGGCTCGCCCGGCGATGGTCCGGGCCCGCTGCCAGGGCGTGGCGGTGTGGTGCTCGGCGTGCTCGGCAGGCCCGGCGGTGTCCTTACGGCTCCCGGTTCCCGGGGCCGGTGAGGGCACCGGACGGGAGGCTCCGGTGGATCCGGAGTCGTCGGGCACCGGGGCACCGCCTTCCTTGACCAGGGCCAGGGCTTCCTCGACGTCGAAGTCGATCTCCTCGAACTGCCCCGAGGCGGTCATCCGGCGTCCGGGCCGGTGGACTTGGCGTCCGGGCCGGTGGAGCCGGCCTCCGCCGCCCAGCGCAGCGCGAGTGCCGCGGCCTTGCGGGCGGCCTCCGCGACCGCTTCGGGGCCTCCCTCGGCCCGGCCCGCCGCGTACCCGACGAGGAACGTCGTCAGCGGCGCCGCCGGACGGGCCACCCCGTGGGCGGCGTCGCGGGCGAGGTCGAGCAGGACGTCGGTGTCGACGTCCAGGTCGAGGCCCAGTTCGTCCTTGACTGCGGTGATCCATTCATCCAACACGTGCCCATGCTCCCTGATACGTGCCCGGGCGGCGGCGATGTCGTCCCAGGTGTCGCAGTCGAAGGACGCGACGGGGTCGGTGATTCGGGTCAGTTCGAGCGCGCCGGTGAGCCGCCGCAGCGGCAGACCGGTCAGTTCGCCGTGCTCGGCGCGCAACGCCGTCAGCTCGCGTCGCAGCGCCGAGCGGCGGTACGCGGCCACGAGGGGCTGGTCACGGCCGCCGGGGTCGGTGAGCAACACGCCCTCGCCGCCGCTCTCGTGAAGGGCGATCAGCAGCTTTCGTACCGTCTCCCGGTCGAGGAACGGCAGATCGGCGGAGAGCACGACGACGTACTCGGCGGTGGTGTGCCGCAGGCCGGCGTCCAGCGCGGCGAGCGGGCCTCCGCCGGGAGGATCCTCACGTGCCCACTCCACGGGACGCGCGGTGGGCCGGGGCTCCGCGACGACCACGGTGACGGCCGCGCCGGAACAGGCGGTGAGAACACGGTCGAGCAGGGCGCGACCGCCGACGCGAACGCCCGGTTTGTCCGCGCCGCCGAGGCGTCGGGCGGCGCCCCCGGCGAGTACGACGGCGTCATGGCCGTCCGTACCGGCTGCGCCGGAGGAACCGAACGCGTCGGAGGAACCGGGTGCGCTGGGTGCCTCGAACGCGGTCACCCCACGAGTATGGGTGTCCGATGGATCATTTCCACCCCCGCGCACAGCATGTGGACGGGGGTGGCGAAGGACGGCCGCGCGCTCTGCGGGGCCGAGGGGGTCACAAGGTCCGCAGCAGCACCGCCGGTTGTTCCACGCAGTCCGCCACATACCGCAGGAAACCGCCCGCCGTTCCGCCGTCGCACACCCGGTGGTCGAAGGTGAGCGAGAGCTGTACGACCTTCCGCACCGCCAGCTCACCCTCGTGCACCCAGGGCTTGGGGACGATCCGGCCGACGCCGAGCATGGCCGCCTCGGGGTGGTTGATGATCGGGGTCGAGCCGTCGACGCCGAACACCCCGTAGTTGTTCAGCGTGAAGGTCCCGCCGGTGAGGTCCGCCGGGGTGAGCGTCCCGGCCCTGGCCGCCTCGGTGAGCCGGGCGAACTCCGCGCTCAGCGACTCCGCGTCCCGGGCGTGCGCCCCCTTCACCACCGGTACGACGAGTCCGCGCTCGGTCTGCGCGGCGAACCCGAGGTGGATCTCGTCGAGCCGGACGACCTCGCGGGCCTCCGTGTCGACCGTCGAGTTGAGCTCGGGGAACCGGGCCAGCGCGGCGGTGCAGATACGGGCGAGGAGCGCGAGGAGGGAGATCTTCGGCCCGCCCGCCCCGTTCATCGCCGCGCGCGCGTGCATCAGTTCCGTCGCGTCGGCGTCCACCCAGCAGGTCGCGTCGGGGATCTCGCGCCGGCTCCGGGAGAGCTTGTCGGCGACGGCACCGCGGATGCCCTTGAGGGGGACGCGGGTGCCCGCGTGGGAGGCGGCGGTGCCGGACGCGTGCGTGGTGGCCGGTACGGGAGCCGTCGCCGGGCTCCGTTCCGGGCGTGCGAGGGCCGGGGCGGACGCGCCGGCCCGTACGGCGTGCTCCACGTCCGCACGTGTGATCAGGCCGTCGGGTCCGGAACCGGCCAGCGCCCGCAGATCGAGCCCGTTCTCCCGGGCCAGCCGCCGTACGAGCGGCGAGATGACCGGCACGGGGCCGTCGGCCCGGCGCCCGGCATCGGCACCCACGCCCACCACGGGCGACGGCGACGGAGCGGCGGTCCGGGACGCGCCGGGGGACGCGCCCGGTGACCGGTGGCCCGGGCCCGTGCCGGACGTGGGCGGCCGTACCCTGCGGCGCCGTGCCGGAGGCGCTTGTGTGCCGTAGCCCACGAGCACGTTCCCGGAGCCCTCGTCCTCGCCGCCGGCAGCCCGCGCTCCGGACGCCGGGGTGTCGAAGGCGGACGGGCCGAGGTCCGCCGCGTCGAAGTCCGGTGTGCCGGAGGCCGGCGCTCCCACGGCGACCGTCAGCAGCGGCGAGCCCACGGGCAGTTCGGTGCCCTCTTCGCCGTAGCGGGCCGTGACCACACCGCCGTACGGGCAGGGGACCTCGACCATCGCCTTGGCCGTCTCGACCTCCACGACGGGCTGGTCGACGGCGACGACATCGCCGACCTGGACGAGCCAGCGGACGATCTCGGCCTCGGTGAGCCCCTCACCGAGGTCGGGCAGTTTGAACTCCAGGACCTGGGCCATCAGCTCTGTGCCTCCCACTGCAGCCGCGCCACCGCGTCCAGGATCCGGTCGACACCGGGCAGATGGTGCCGCTCCAGCATCGGCGGCGGATACGGGATGTCGAACCCGGCCACGCGCAGCACCGGCGCCTCCAGATGGTGGAAGCACCGCTCGGTGACCCGCGCGGCGATCTCCCCACCGGGCCCTCCGTAGCCGCCCGACTCGTGCACCACGACGGCCCGGCCGGTGCGGCGCACGGACGCGGCGACCGTCTCGTCGTCGAAGGGCACCAGGGAGCGCAGGTCGACGACCTCCAGGTCCCAGCCCTCGGCCCGCGCCGCCTCCGCGGCCTCCAGGCAGACGGGCACGGACGGCCCGTACGTGATGAGCGTGGCGCTGCGGCCCGGGCGGCGGACCACCGCGCGGCCGATCGGCTCCACGCGCTGCGGCTCGTCGGGGTTCCAGGAGTCCTTCGACCAGTACAGCCGCTTGGGCTCCAGGAAGACGACCGGGTCGTCGGAGGCGATGGCCTCGCGCAGCAGCCCGTACGCGTCGGCGACCGTCGCGGGCGTCACGACATGCAGCCCCGGAGTCGCCATGTAGTACGCCTCGGAGGAGTCGCTGTGGTGCTCCACCCCGCCGATGCCGCCGCCGTAGGGCACGCGCACGGTCAGGGGCAGCGGCATCGCCCCGCCCGTGCGGTTGCGCATCTTCGCCACGTGCGAGATCAGCTGCTCGAAGGCCGGGTACGCGAAGGCGTCGAACTGCATCTCCACGACCGGCCTGAGCCCGTACATGGCCATGCCGACCGCCGTGCCGAGGATGCCCGCCTCGGCCAGCGGGGTGTCGGTGACGCGGTCCTCGCCGAACTCCTTCGCGAGGCCGTCGGTGACACGGAAGACACCGCCGAGGGCGCCGACGTCCTCACCCATCACATGGACGGTGGGGTCGTCGGTCATGGCGTCGCGCAGGGCCCGTCCGAGGGCCTGCGCCATGGTGGCCGGCTTCACCGCGACGGTCGTCATCGCGTGTTTCCTTCCGGCTCGTGCGAGGGGGCGTGCGCGTCCTCGTCGTCGTGGTGGCGCGCCTCGGCGTCCAGCTCGGCGCGCAGTTGCGCCTCCTGCTCCAGGAGCTGCGGGGTGGGCCGGGCGTAGACGTGCGCGAACAGGTCCATGGGGTCGAGGGCCGGGTCCTGGTTCATGCGCTCGCGCAGGTCCGCGGCCATCGCCTCGGCGTCCTCGCGCACGGCGCGCATCCCGTCCTCGTCGAGCAGTCCGCGCTCGGTCAGCTCGTGCTCCATGAGGGCGATCGGGTCGTGTGCCCGCCAGGCCTCGACCTCCGCGTCCTCGCGGTAGCGCTTGTCGTCGTCCGCGTTCGTGTGGGCCTCCATGCGGTACGTCACCGCCTCCACGAGCGTCGGGCCGAGACCCGCGCGCGCGTGGGCGATCGCCTCGCCCAGGACCTCGTGCACCGCGGCGGCGTCGTTGCCGTCGACCAGCCGGCCCGGCATCCCGTACCCGACGGCCTTGTGGGCCAGTGAGGGGGCGGCGGTCTGCTTGGCGAGCGGGACGGAGATGGCGAAGCCGTTGTTCTGGACCAGGAAGACCACCGGGGCCTGCCAGACGGCCGCGAAGTTCAGTGCCTCGTGGAAGTCGCCCTCGCTGGTGCCGCCGTCGCCGACCAGCGCGAGCGCGACCACGTCGTCGCCCTTGAGGCGGGCGGCGTGCGCGAGACCCACGGCGTGCGGCAGCTGGGTCGCCAGCGGGGTGCACAGGGGGGCGATGCGGTGCTCGTGCGGGTCGTAGCCGGTGTGCCGGTCGCCGCGCAGGAGCGTCAGCGCCTGGACGGGGTCGAGGCCCCTGGCGACCGCCGCGAGGGTGTCCCGGTAGCTCGGGAAGAGCCAGTCGCGCTCTTCGAGGACGAGCGCGGCGGCGACCTCGCAGGCCTCCTGGCCGGTGGAGGAGGGGTAGACCGCGAGACGGCCCTGCTTGGTGAGGGCGGTGGCCTGCGCGTTGTACCGGCGGCCCCGCACCAGCTCCGCGTACAGCCGGCGCAGCAGATCCGGGTCCACCTGATCGGCCGCACGGGTGCCGAGGACGCGGTGGGGCAGCGCGTCGGGCAGCAGCGGCGCGGGGTCGGTACGTGGCTGCCAGGCGGGCGGGGGCGTCGGCCGGTATGCGCCTCGCTGCTCCATGACCGTCATGTCGGCACCTCCTCGTGGGAGTCGCTTCGGGAGGCCGCCGAGAGTGACGCGCCTCCCTACCGATTGTTCGGTCGTCGGCACATTTTGGCTACAGGCACCTCCAGGCTGTGGACAAACGGTTCTGCACAGCCTGAGATGGATGCAGTACGTCCATGGTAGGGAGGCGGGGGGACATGGCACCTGAACAAATGGCCGAGGGACCGGACCCCGGTGCGGCCCTGCCGCCGCCGCGTCCGCTCGACTCCATCGATCAGGACATTCTCCAGATGCTCCAGGCGGACGGCCGCGCCTCGATACGGTCGGTCGCCGAGCGGGTCCATGTGTCCCGTGCCAACGCCTACGCGCGGATCAACCGCCTCGTCGAGGACGGTGTGATCCGCGGCTTCGGCGCCCGGGTCGACCACGAGCGCGCGGGACACGGCACCTCGGCCTACATCACGCTGAAGATCGTGCAGAACACCTGGCGCACGGTCCGCGAGCAGCTCACGAGGCTCCCCGGGGCGTCCCACATCGCACTGGTGGGCGGTGACTTCGACGTCCTGCTGCTGGTGCACACACCGGACAACAGGGCCCTGCGCGAACTGGTCCTCACCCGGCTCCAGGCCATCCCCGAGGTGCTCAGCACCCGAACGCTGCTGGTGTTCGAGGAGGAGGACCTGGAACCGCAGGGGTGAGCGGGGCGGGCGGGGGCGCGCCGTCCGGCCCACGCGCCCCGCGGGATCCCGCTCAGCCCGCCTGTCTGAGTCCCCCGAAGACCATCAGCACCACCGCGTCGGCGACCTCGCGTTCGCCCATGCCCCGCCCGTCCGGGCGGTACCACTCGACTATCGAGTTGATCATCCCGAAGACCAGCCGCGTCGCGAGCCGGACCTCCAGGTCGGCGCGTACGTCCCCGTCGGCCGCCGCCGCCTTCAGGAGCGCGGCCACCTCGTGGTCGAAGTCCCGGCGCCGGGCCAGGGCCCAGCGCTCGGTGTCGGTGTTGCCGCGCACGCGCAGCAGCAGCGTCACGTACGGCAGTTCGGCGGTGAGGACCTCAACCATGCGCCGGGTGACGTACTCCAGGCGCTCCACGGCACGCCCCTCGCGCGCGTGCTCCTCGTCGAGGATCCCGAAGAGGCCGTCGAGCGCCCGGCTGACGGCCCGGCGCAGCAGCTCCTCCTTGCCCGTGACGTGGTGGTAGATCGACGACTTGGAGATGCCGGCCGCCCTGGAGAGGTGCTCCATGGAGGTGCCGTCGTAGCCGCGCTCGTTGAAGACCCGCACGGCCACGGAGAGCAGCGTCTCCGGCGTGTACGTGTCGCGCTTGGCGGTGGTCATGGGGTGCCCTCCCGCTTTTCCGAGGCGTACGCGTGGCGGTAGAGCGCGAGGGACGGCGCGTACCGCCCCGACGGGTCGCGCATGTGCAGGTCGTCCAGGACGTCGTAGGCCCAGCTCCGGCCGAGCCTGCGGCTCCACTCGAAGGGGCCCAGCGGGTAGCTGACGCCCTGGCGCATCGCCGTGTCGATGTCCTCCTCGGTGGCGACCCCCTTGGCGACGGCGTCGTGCGCGAGGTCGACGATGCGGGCCACCGTGCGGGCGACGATCAGGCCGGGCACGTCCCCGATGACGCTGACGTCCTTGCCGAGCGCCTGGAAGAGCCCGGTGGCCTCGGCGAGGGTCTGCGTCTGGGTGTCCTGCGAGTGGGACAGGGCGATCCGGGTCGCCCTGCGGTAGTCGAGGGCCAGGTCGAAGTAGACGACGTCACGGAACTCGACGGCGGTCTGGCCGTCCGCGAGGGCCAGTTGGCCGCCGCTCGGCAGGACCAGGCGCGTGCCGTGGTCCTCCTCGTCCTCGCGGACCTGGATGCCCGCCTCGCGGATCAGCGCGAGCAATTCGGAGGCGGGGCCCAGATCACCCTCGGCGACGACGTACGCGGGCGGCTGGACCTTCTCCGCGGTGTGCGGCTCGGGCCGCTCGCCCTCGTCGCCGTAGTCGTACCAGCCGTGCCCCGTCTTGCGGCCGTGGCGGCCCGACTCGACGAGCCGCCGCTGGGCCAGCGAGGGGGTGAAGCGCACGTCCTGGAAGAAGGCCTCCCACACGGAGCGCGTGACGGACTCGTTGACGTCCTGGCCGATGAGGTCGGTCAGTTCGAAGGCCCCCATCCGGAAGCCGCCCGACTCGCGCAGCACCGCGTCGATCGTCGCGGGGTCGGCGGCCTGGGCCTCGTAGACCGCGAAGGCCTCGGCGTAGAAGGGCCGCGCGATGCGGTTGACGATGAAACCCGGGGTGTCGGCGCAGGCGACCGGGGTCTTCCCCCAGGCGCGGGCCAGCTCGTACGCGCGCGTGGCCGACGTGACGTCGGTCGCGAACCCGGAGACGACCTCCACGAGGGGCAGCAGCGGCGCGGGGTTGAAGAAGTGCAGCCCGACGAAACGGCCGGGGTTGCGCAGGGCGCCGCCGATCGCGGTCACCGACAGGGAGGAGGTGTTGGTGGCGAGCAGGCAGTCGTCCGGGACGATGTCCTCCAGCTCGCGCAACAGCTGCTGTTTGACGTCCAGTCGCTCCAGGACGGCTTCGAGGACGAGCCCCGAGTCGGCGAGTTCGGCGAGGGTCTCGGCGGGGTGCAGCCGGGCACGCGCGGCGTCGCGCTCGGCGCCGGTGAGCCGGTCCTTCTCGACGAGCCGGTCGAGCCGGGCGCCGATCTCTTCGGCCGCCGCCCGGGCACGGCCGGGCGCGGTGTCGTACAGCCGCACGGGGTGGCCCGCGACGAGCGCGACCTGGGCGATGCCCTGGCCCATGGTGCCGGTGCCGACGACGGCCACGGGGCCGGCGAGGTCGAGTGCTGTCATGCTCGCGATCCTCCCGCACGGGGTTTTCCACAGGTTCAGCGGACCCCCTTGTCCCGACCGATCGTTCGGTTACTCTAACTCTGTCCGGCTGTTTCTGCCCAGGTCATGAGCAGGATCTGCCAGGTCCTGAGCCCGACGAAGAGTTCATGAAACGAGGAGATGGTTCCGCATGGCCGCCGCCGCACTGACCGCGCACGAGCTCGTCGCCAAGCACCGGCCGACCCTCGACCAGGCGCTGGAGGCGATGCGCACACGCGCGTACTGGTCGCCGCACCCCGAACACCCCAAGGCGTACGGGGAGAACGGCAGCCTGGGAATGGCCGAGGGCAAGGCCGCCTTCGACGCCCTGCTGGGCGGCCGGCTCGACCTGGACCAGCCCGGCACCGACGACTGGGTGGGCAGCGAGGTCTCGCCGTACGGGGTCGAGCTGGGCGTCACGTACCCGCACGCGGACGTCGACACACTGCTGCCCGCCATGCGCGCCGGGCAGCGCGCGTGGCGCGACGCGGGCGCGGAGACCCGCGCGGTGGTGTGTCTGGAGATCCTCAAGCGGATCAGCGACCGCACGCACGAGTTCGCGCTCGCGGTCATGCACACCAGCGGCCAGGCTTTCATGATGGCGTTCCAGGCGGGCGGCCCGCACGCGCAGGACCGCGGCATGGAGGCGGTGGCGTACGCGTACGTGGAGCAGGTCCGCACGCCCGACACGGCGGAGTGGACGAAGCCCCAGGGCAAGCGCGACCCGCTCGCGCTGACCAAGCAGTTCACGCCGGTGCCGCGCGGGGTCGCGCTGCTGATCGGCTGCAACACCTTCCCCACGTGGAACGGCTATCCGGGCCTGTTCGCCTCCCTGGCCACGGGCAACGCGGTACTGGTGAAGCCCCACCCGCGCGCGGTCCTTCCGCTGGCGCTCACCGTCCAGGTGGCCCGCGAGGTGCTCGCCGGGGCGGGCTTCGACCCGAACCTGGTGGCGCTGGCCGCCGAGCGGCCCGGCGAGGGCATCGCCAAGACCCTGGCCACCCGCCCCGAGATCCGGATCATCGACTACACCGGCTCGACGGCGTTCGGGGACTGGCTGGAGACCAACGCCCGCCAGGCGCAGGTCTACACGGAGAAGGCCGGCGTCAACACGGTGATCGTGGAGTCGACCGACGACTACAAGGGAATGCTGTCGAACCTCGCCTTCTCCCTGTCCCTCTACAGCGGCCAGATGTGCACGACCCCGCAGAACTTCCTCGTCCCGCGCGCCGGCATCCGTACGGAGGAGGGCCCCAAGTCGTACGACGAGGTGGTCGCCGACCTCGCGAGGGCCGTCGACGGGCTCCTCGGGGACGACGCCCGGGCGAACGCCCTGCTGGGCGCGATCGTGAACCCGGACGTGAAGGCCCGCGTCGAAGCGGCGGCCGGCCTGGGCGAAGTCGCCCTCGCCTCACGGGAGATCACGAACCCGGACTTCCCCGACGCAGTGGTCCGCACACCGGTGATCGTGAAGCTCGACGGGGGCAAGCCGGACGACCAGGCCGCCTACATGAGCGAGTGCTTCGGTCCGGTCTCGTTCGCCGTCGCGGTCGACTCGGCGGCGGAAGCGGTGGAGCTGCTGCGCCGCACCGTCCGTGAGAAGGGCGCGATGACCGTCGGCGCGTACACGACCTCGGACGAGGTCGAGGAAGCCGTCCGGGAGGCGTGCCTGGACGAGGCGGCCCAGCTCTCCCTGAACCTGACGGGCGGGGTGTACGTCAACCAGACGGCCGCCTTCTCCGACTTCCACGGCTCGGGCGGCAACCCGGCGGCCAACGCCGCCCTGTGCGACGGAGCATTCGTCTCCAACCGCTTCCGAGTAGTGGAAATCCGAAGCGAACACCACACGAAGGCGTAGCCCCCGCAGAGCGCCCCCGTAAGGGGCGCGAGGAACTGCGCGCTCAACCACGACGAACCGTCAGCCAACCACGCGTTCAAGGGGCGCGAGGAACTGCGCGACCAGCCACAACGGCCCCGCAGCCGAACACGCCTTCAGGGGCGCGGGGAACTGCGCGCCAGCCACAGCGGACCCGCACCCACCCACGCGCCCCTACGACGCACTCCAGTGGAACAACGCCATGGCCACACTGGTGGCGAGGTTGTAACTCGACACCTGAGGCCGCATGGGCAAAGACACCAAGTGGTCGACACGCGCACGCAGTTCCCCCGACAACCCACTCCGCTCCGAGCCGAAGGCAAGAACCGCATCATCGGGAAGCTTCAGCTCCCGAACATCCGCCCCCTCCGGATCAAGCGCGAACACCGGCCCGGAGGGCAACTCGTCCACGGCCAGCCGCTCGACGGCCGTGGCGAAGTGCAACCCCGCCCCACCCCGTACGACCGTGGGATGCCACGGATCGAGCGTCCCGGTCGTGACGACCCCGGTCGCCCCGAACCCGGCCGCGAGCCGGATCACCGCCCCGGCGTTCCCGAGATTGCGCGGCTGGTCGAGAACGATCACCGGCGCGGTACGGGGCATACGGGCCAGCGCCCGCAGGTTGGCGTCACGTGAGGGCCGTACCGCCAGTGCGGCCACCCCCGTGGGGTGCGGACGCGGTACGAGCGCCCGGTAGACGGCCTCCGGGACCTCCGCCAGGAGGACGTCCAGCGTCTCCCGTACGTCCGGGGCCAGCTCGTCCGCGAGGGCGAGCGCGGCCGTCCGGTCCGTGGTGACGGCCACCGGGACCTCCGCGTCGAAGCGCAGCGCGTGCTTGAGGACGTGGAAGCCGTCGAGCAGCACAGCGGTGTCGGCGAGCCGGTGCCAGGCGCTCAGAGGCTCGCGGTCGCGGGGTTCCGTCATGCCGTGAAGCCTACGTGCGGGTGATCGGCCGCCTTCGGGGGACGCGGGTCCCCCTCACCCGGTTCGTCGCCCGCTTCCGCACCCGGCCCGCCCGACTCACCAGACTCCTCCCCGGAGTCCTCGCGCGGCCCCGGCAGCGCCCGCCCGAGGCGCCCGAACCGGGAGCTGCCGGAGACCCTGGAGACCCTGGAGACCCTGGAGACCAGCCACTCACGCGCGCGGGCGGCCCAGCCGCCGAGGCGGCGCAGGAAGGACGTCGGCAGGAAGACCGCGTCGGCGGCGATCATCGCGAGGGAGAAGAACGGCAGGCCCAGCACCACGGCGATCACGGCGTGCTCGGTCATCATGACCGCCAGCAGGACGTTCTTCACCCGCCGGTTGAACAGCGTGAAGGGGAAGGCGACCTGCGCGACCACCGTCCCGTACGTCACCAGCATCACCATGGTGCCGCTCGCGGACAGGACGTCGGACAGGACGGGCCAGGGGGAGAAGTAGTCCAGGTGCAGCGGGTAGTACACGGCCGTGCCGTCCTGCCAGCGCGAGCCCTGGATCTTGTACCAGCCGGCGGTCGCGTAGATCAGACACGCCTCGGCCATGATCACGAAGAGGGCCGCGTTGTGGACGAGGTTGGCGACGACGTCGAGGAGGATCCGCGGCTGGTCGCTCCGGGCGGCGTACCGGCCTGCCAGCCACCACAGGGCCTGGAGCGCCCACAGTCCCCAGTAGATCGTCCGCCAGCCGCCCAGCACTCCGCCGTCGATCTTCCCCGCGAGCGTGACGGCCGCCAGGGCGAGACCGAACACGGCCCACAGAACGACCCCGACCCGGTCAGGCCGACGACCGCCCCGGCCCGCCTCGGGATGCCCCTCGTACTCCTCGTACCCCTCGCGCCCTTCATGACCGCCACGCGCGCGTGCCGCCGCCGCCCGGCGTTCGCGCCGCGCGTCCAGCGACCACACCTGGCCGCAGCGGGTGAACACGAGGTAGATCGCCATCAGGTGGATGACGTTGTCGCCGCCGTCCCCCATGAAGATGCTGCGGTTCTGGAGGGAGAGCACCCCGAGCAGGAAGAGCACGGACATGGTGCGGGTGCGCCAGCCGAGCATGAACAGGGCCGCGGAGAGCACGGCGAACCCGAAGACGATCTCGAACCAGACCTGGCTGTCGGCCCACATCAGGACGGTGAAGGCGTGGTTGCTCGCGATGAGCTGCTGGGCCAGGTCCCAGCTCCAGGGTCCGTCGGGCCCGTACATCTCCTGCCGGTGCGGGAACTCCCGCAGCAGGAAGAGCAGCCAGGTCCCGGCGAAACCTATGCGGATCACCGCGGTCTGGTACGGCCCCAGAGCCTGGCCGGTGAGGCGCGAGACGGCGTGCCCCAGCTTCCGGTCGAGCCGGTGCTTGCGGTCGAAACGGCTGATCCGTCCGGCCAGCCGCTCCCGGCCGGGACTGCGTGCCGGCCGGGGCTGCTCCGGGGCGCCCACCGGGCCGCCGGGCCGATCGCTCACGGCGGTGCCGTCGTGCTCCCTCGCCGGACCGCTGTCCTGATCGCTCACCGGGGTGCTCTCGTGCTCGCTCATCGGGCGCTCGCCGCCGTTTCCGTGGAGTCCACGGGCCTGGTCCCGGCCGCCCGGTCGGTGTCCGACACCGGCCACCAGGGCAGCTGGCGCAGGACGGGCTTGTCGGACACCTGCTCCTGGCTCCACTCCGGCGGCGGCACATTGGTCGTACGGGAACGGACCTGGACCTGCTGGACGACGGCTCCCCGGCCGCCCGCCCCCTCACGGTCGAGGCGCAGAACCGCGATGCGGCGCAGATAGCGCTCGGAGAGATCGCCGCGCAGACCGTTCGGTCGGTTCGCGTTGTCGTGCGTGGCCGCGAAGAAGTCCCAGGCCCGGCGCAGTTCGTTCTGCTCGGTGTGGCTGGGCAGCAGATTGCCGTCGATGGCCTTGCCGTCCAGTGCGGAGAGGTCGTACCAGCGGGTCGTCCTGATGCCGCCGTCCATGCTCTTCACCTCGGCCCGGACCTGGACCGCGATGTTCTGCTGCAGCGGGTTGGGCGCGAAGAGCTTCCAGTTCTGCTCGAACTCCGGGTAGATCCACTCGTCGATCGCCTGCCCGTGCTGCTTGGTGACCGTGTTCGACGGCGCGACATGCAGGAAGACCATGCCGAGGTGCACACAGGCGACCAGCGCGACGAGCGCGAACGCGAGGGCCACGGCGATCTGAAAGGGGAGGGAGAGTGCGGCGATGCCCACAGGGGCAGGGCCTTCAGGGGGAGGACCGGCGGAGGAAGGGCCGACGGGGGGAGGGGAGCCGGCCTGAAGCGGATCTGCGAGGGGCGGATCTGCGGGGGGCGGACCTGCGGGGAGTGGGTCTGCGGCCGGAACGGGAGTGGCCGAGGGAGCCTCCGGGGGCTCGCCCGCCACGGGACGGGCGTCCGCGCCCTCGTCGTACGCATCCATTGCGCCCCGTTTCCCCATGTCTGCCCGATTGCCGCCGCCCGTGCCGCGACGGCGACGGCCGCACCGGAACGGTACTCAGCCCCACCCGCCCGGCACAGCCCAGGGGGCACAGCGGAGCGGTGGACACCTTACGGCCCGCCGTCGTTCCCTTTTTGTAGAACCTGTTCTATCTTGACGCTCCGCCGGACCGACGTGTCAGACCGACCGGGAGGACGGGACCGTGGACTTCACCTTCACCGAGGAACAGCAGGCGGCCGTGGAGGCGGCGAAGGCGGTCTTCGCAGGGGTAGCGCCGGACGGCGTACCGAGTCCCGCGCTCACCGCGGGCGCCGTCGCGGACGACTTCGACCGTGCGCTGTGGTCCCGGCTCGCCGACGCGGACCTGCTGAGCCTGCTGCTCGACGCGCGCCACGGCGGCGCCGGTCTGGACGCCGTCGCCCTGTGCCTGGTGCTGCGGGAATCGGCGAAGGTACTCGCCAGGGTGCCGCTGCTGGAGAGCACGGCCGCCGCCGTGGCCGTACAGACCTACGGCGGCGAGGAGTTGAAGACCGACCTGCTCTCACGGGCCGGCCGGGGCGAGCTGGTCCTGACGGTCGCCGCGAACGGACGCACCGGACACGACGGCGCCGAACTCGCCGTCACCGCACGGCAGGAGGACGGCGCGTGGGTGCTGGACGGGCTGCAGACGGCCGTTCCCTGGGCGCGGAACGCCGACTTCGTCCTCGTACCCGCGCTGAGCACCGGCACGGGCCGCTCCGTACTCGCCCTCGTGCCCCGTGACCAGCAGGGCGCGACGCTCGCCGGGCAGATCTCGACGACGGGCGAACTGCTCGGTGAACTCCACCTGGATTCCGTACGGATCCCCGCCCGTGACGTCATCGACGCCGACGGCGCGTGGGAGTGGCTGCGGAACCTGCTCGCCACCGGAACGTGCGCCCTGGCCCTCGGGCTGGGCGAGCGGGTCCTGGACATGACGAGCGAATACACCGGCAAGCGGGAGCAGTTCGGCTTCCCGGTCGCCACGTTCCAGGCCGTAGCCGTACAGGCCGCCGACCGCTACATCGATCTGCGCGCGATGGAGGCGACCCTCTGGCAGGCCGCGTGGCGGATCAGCACGGGGGCGGGCGGAGCGCTGCCCGCGTCCGGTGACGTGGCCGTCGCCAAGGTCTGGGCCTCCGAAGGCGTACGCCGGGTCGTGCAGACCGCGCAGCATCTGCACGGGGGCTTCGGCGCGGACACCGACTACTCGCTGCACCGGTACCACGCCTGGGCCAAGCACCTGGAGCTGTCGCTCGGCCCGGCGGCGGCACACGAGGAGGCGCTGGGCGACCTGCTGGCGGCCCACCCCCTGGGCTAAGGGGGGCGGGCCCCGGCCGAGGGCCGCCCCGCTACAGCACGAACCCCGGCTGCCCCTCCGTGTTCACCACGGGGCGGCCCTTGGCCGCCCAGACCTGCATACCGCCGGCGACGTTCACCGCGTCGACGCCCTGCTGGTTCAGATACATGGCGACCTGCGCCGACCGGCCGCCGGAGCGGCAGATCACGTTGACCCTGCCGTCCTGCGGGGCCGCCTCGGTCAACTCGCCGTAGCGGGCCACGAATTCGCTGATGGGGATGTGCAGGGCCCCTTCGGCGTGACCCGCCTGCCACTCGTCGTCCTCCCGGACGTCCAGCAGGAAGTCTCCGTCCGCGAGATCCCCGACCTCGACCGTGGGCACACCAGCTCCGAAACTCATGCCCCCGACGCTACCAAGGGGCGCACCCGCACCTTTCAGGGGCGCGGGGAACTGCGCGATCAGCCCCCACCGGCCCGCGGACGGCAGAGCACCCGTCACCGCGCGAACCGAGTGATCAAGCACCGCTGCCGAGCAGGCCCGCCAGCTCCGCTTCCCGCTCGCTCACCTGCGTGAGCAGCTGCTCGGCGATCTCCTCCAGCAGCCGGTCGGGGTCGTCAGGCGCGATCTTGAGCATGCCGCCGATCGCGCTCTCCTCCAGGTCGCGGGCCACGAGCGCGAGCAGTTCCTTGCGCTGGGCGAGCCATTCGAGGCGGGCGTACAGCTCCTCGCTGCGGCTCGGCCGCCACTCCTCCGCGACCGGTCCCGCGGCCCACTCCTCGGACAGCTCCCGGAGCAGGACCTCGTCCCCGCGGCCGTAGGCGGCGTTGACGCGGGAGATGAACTCGTCGCGCCGCGCGCGCTCCGTGTCGTCCTGCGCCAGGTCGGGGTGGGCCTTGCGGACGAGTTCCCGGTAGAGCTTGCGGGCCTCGTCGCTCGGCCGCACCCGCTGCGGCGGACGCACCGGCTGATCGGTCAGCATTGCCGAGGCCTCCGGGGACAGGCCGTCCGAGTCGAGCCAGTCGTGGAACAGCTCCTCTATGCCCGGCATCGGCATGACCCTGGCCCGGGCCTCCTTCGCCTTGCGCACGTCCTCCGGGTCACCGGTGCTCGCGGCCCGCGCCTCGGCGATCTGCGCTTCAAGCTCGTCGAGCCGCGAGTACATCGGGCCGAGCCGCTGGTGGTGCAGCCGGGAGAAGTTCTCCACCTCGACCCGGAACGTCTCCACCGCGATCTCGAACTCGATCAACGCCTGCTCGGCCGCACGTACGGCCCGCTCAAGCCGCTCCTCGGGCCGCTCGCCCTCGTCACTCACGGCACCAGCCACGGGCTCGCCGTCCCCGACGGCACCCGCCGACGCACCGGCGCCCGAGCCCGCATCCGCGCCCGAGCCCGCGTCCGCGGCGACACCGGCCTCATCGACCGACGCGTCACCGGCCTCGGTACGGACCCCGGCACCGGCCTCGGCACCGGCATCCGCGGACGACTCGTCACCGGCCGCGACAGCCGACTCGGTGCCTGCGCCGACACCCGCGTCGGCACCTCCGCCGACAGGCGACTCGGCACCCGTACCAGCGGGGGCCGCCTCGGCATCGGCCTCACCGGCCGCACCGGCACGCGATTCACCGGCGACCGGCTCCGCGGAGGGCTCGGACGGCGGCTCGGACGGGGACTGCTCAGCTTCCGGGGTCGTCACCCGCCCAGCCTAGGCCACAGCTCCATCCGCCACCCGAACCTGCCCCGGCCGAAGCAGGGACGGCCCGCGCGAGAGCGGCCCGCGCCTGCTCAGACCCCCAGCTCCCCCGCGATCCGCCCCGAGCGCACGGCCGACACCAGCTCCGCGTGGTCGGCCTCGGTCCGGTCCGCGTACGCCACCGAGAAGGCGGCTATCGCCTCGTCCAGTTCCTCGTTCTTGCCGCAGTAGCCCGAGACCAGCCGCGGATCGGCGCTGTGCGCGTGGGCCCGCGCCAGCAGCGCCCCCGTCATCCGCGCGTAGTCGTCTATCTGGTCCGCGGCCAGCGCCGCGGGGTCCACGCTGCCCTTGCGGTTGCGGAACTGCCGTACCTGGAAGGGGCGTCCGTCGACCGTGGTCCAGCCCAGCAGGTTGTCGCTGACGACCTGCATGCGCTTCTGGCCGTGGACGACCCGGCGGCCCTCGTGCTCGGCCTCCGGCAGTGGGAGACCCGCCGTCTTCAGGTGCGGTACCAGGACGGACGCGCGGGCCTCCTTCACCTGGAGGACGAGCGGCTCGTCACGGTGGTCCAGCAGCAGCACCACGTACGAACGGGTGCCCACGCTGCCGGTGCCGACCACCCGGAAGGCGACATCGTGCACCGCGTACTGGGCGAGGAGCGGGAGCCGGTCCGGGGAGAGCGTGCCCAGGTACTCCTCCAGCGCCAGCGCCACCGCGGAGGCCTCGCCGTCCGGGACCCGGCGCAGCACCGGCGGGGCGTCGACGAAGTGGCGCCCGCCGCCCTCGACCTCTTCCGTCGACTTCGCCGCGAACCGTCCGCTGGTGTTGGACCGCGCCTTCTCCGAGACCCGCTCCAGGGTGCCGAGCAGATCGTGCGCGTCCGCGTGGGAGACCAACTCCTCGTCCGCGATGGCGTTCCACGCGTCCAGGGCCGGGAGCTTGGCGAGCAGTCGCATCGTGCGCCGGTAGGAACCGGCCGTGAAGTGCGCGGCCTTGCGGCAGGTGTCCTCGTCCGCTCCCGCCTCGCGCGCGGCGAGCACCAGCGAGGTCGCCAGTCGCTTGAGGTCCCACTCCCACGGCCCCCGCACCGTCTCGTCGAAGTCGTTCAGGTCGATGACGAGGCCGCCGCGCGCGTCCCCGTACAGGCCGAAGTTGCCCGCGTGCGCGTCGCCGCAGATCTGGGCGCCGATGCCCGTCACGGGCGTACGCGCCAGGTCGTACGCCATGAGGCCGGCCGAACCGCGCAGGAAGGCGAAGGGGGTGGCCGCCATCCTGCCCACCCGAATCGGTGTGAGCTCGGCTATCCGGCCCCGGCCGGACTCCTCCACGGCCGTCACCGCGTCCGGGCGGTCGCCGTTCGTTTCGAGCGACGCGTGCGCGCCGCGCGGGACGCGTGCCCGGAGGGCCTTGCCCTCTTTCTTGGCCGAGTCCTCCGCCGGCCACCGCGCGAACCCGCGCACCACCGGAATCCTCGCCGTCCCGGTCACTCCGGTCACTCCGGTCACTCCGGCCGCTCCGGCCACCGCTCCACCGGTCTCACTCACTCGAACCGCCTCCCCCGCACCCGAACATCAACTCGGGACGACCGTACCGCCGGGCGCCGATTCGCGTGAGCCCCTGTGGACAACTCCGCGACTGTGGACAACACCCCAGCTCAATGGGGAGGACGAGGTTCGGAACGCTCCGCTACTTCCGGAACTGCTCCGCGCAACCGCCGTCCTCCAGCAGGTACTTCTCCGCCCACATGCCCAGTTCCCTGAGCGCGGGCTCCAGCGCGGAACCGGCCTCCGTCAGCCGGTAGGAGACGCGCAGCGGCGGCCCCTCGTCGACCTCTCGCACCACGACTCCGAGGCCCGCCAGCTCGGTGAGGCGGTCGGAGAGCATGCGCTCGCTGATGCCGGGGATGGCCCGGCGCAGGTCGGCGAAGTGCACGGGGGCAGGCATGAGCACGGCCACGATCGGGCCCGTCCAGCGCTTTCCGATCACCTGGAAGACACGGGTGATGCCGTCGTCGACCCGTCTGCACGACGCAGCGTCGTGGTTTTCCTGGACCGCCATGCCTTCAGGGTACTTGCCGCCCCGTATGGGGATGAAAAAAAGTAAGCTCCTGTGTTATTCATAGTTACGAACGAAAAAGCACAGCCGTGGGCGGGCCCTGACCCGGCTCGCCCACGACAACAGCGCCCTCTTCGGCGCGCGCACCCCTTTCACACCCCTTTCGAACCCCTGCGAACACCCGCAGTCCGAGCCTCCGAACACCTCAGATGGAGAACCCCATGGCCACCCTGCTGCACGTGGACTCGTCCGTCCTTCCCGGTTCCGCCTCGGCGTCCCGCTCCGTCACGGACGCCTTCCGCAAGGCCTGGGAGGAGCAGCACCCGGAGGGCACCGTGATCTACCGCGACCTCTCCGCGCACCCGGTCCCGCACATCACCGCCGACGCCCACAGCGCCGTCTTCGCCGACCCGTCGGAGCACACCCCGGAGCAGGCCGCGGCCTTCGCCGCGCGCCTGGAGTTCATCGAGGAACTGGAGCAGGCGGACGCCGTCCTGATCGGCGCGCCCATGTACAACTTCTCGATCCCGTCGACCCTGAAGGCCTGGCTGGACAACGTGATCGTCGTCGGCCGCACCGCGGGCGACACCCAGTCCGCCAAGGGCACCCCGGTCACCATCGTGGCCAGCCGCGGCGGCGCCTACGGTCCCGGCACGCCCCGCGAGGGCTACGAGTACGTACAGAACTACCTGGGGGCCGTCCTCAAGGACATGCTTGGCCTGGACGTCGAGTTCATCGTCCCGGAGCTCACGATGGCCCCGCACATGCCGGCGCTGGCCGACCTGGTCCCGCTCTTCGAGGCGTCCCGCGACAAGGCGCTTGAGGACGCGGCCGCGAAGGGCCGGACCCTCGCCGAGCAGCTGGCCCCGAAGGCCGCCTGACGCCTGGCACCTGCCGGCACCAGCGCCCGGCCGCATGGACGCGCGCCCCGCCCCGCCACCGCGGGCGGGGCGCTTGTCACGCCCCCGCGAGCCTGTTGATCTCCTCGGTCTCCAGCACCCGGACCCCGGACTCGCCGCGAGCCACGGCGACCATCGCCAGACCCACCTGCTCCGTAGTGGTGATCCAGCGGGGCGCGAGCTTCCGCAGGAGGGGCAGCAGACGCCCGGTCGCCGCGTAGACGACCCGGTAGACCCGCGTCTTGGACGTGATCCCGTGCAGCGGCTGGATGAGCCCCGGCCGGAACATGTACGCGTCCACGCCGTCCAGCGCCAGCAGCGCGTTCTCCGTCTCCCCCTTGACCCGCGCCCACATCACCCGCCCGCGCGCTGAGCTGTCGGTCCCCTGCCCCGACACGTAACAGAAGGTCAGCCCCGGACTCGACGCGGCCAGTGTGCGCGCCACGGAGAGCGTGAGGTCGTACGTGACCTCGCGGTACGCGGCCTCCTTCATGCCCGCCGAGGAGACGCCGAGGCAGAAGAAGCAGGCGTCGTACCCGGAGAGTTCGCCCTCCAGGCCGTCGAGGTCGGTGAGGTCGGCCCGGACGATCTCGCGCAGTTTCGGATGCGTGACTCCCACCGTCGTACGGCCGATCACGAGCACGCTCTCGACCGCCGCGTCCCGGAGACACTCCCGCAGAACCCCGCGCCCGACCATCCCGGTCGCCCCGAAGAGGATCACTTTCACAGAGCCCCACTCCCACCACGTAGTCCGGACAGGCACCCTAGGCCGTGTCCGCCACGTCCCGCCCTCGGCCTCCGGACGGGAGGTGGCCCCAACCCCGCGACGCCTGGCACGCTCTCCCAGCCTCCGGCAGGGGCCCCAGAGCACAGACCAGACGCCGCTGGTCCTGTCCTCCGGGCAGACGACGGAACTTCGCGGACACGCCCTAGGCCCTTTTGACCGTGAGATACGTCACCGTCGAGCCTCCGCGCGGGGACCGTGAATCGGTCGGAGCGCGCGTCGGCTGTGCGGCAACTGCGGGCGCGCGGTGGCCGATCGCGCCGTTCCTCGCGCCCCTCAAGGACGCGGGGACCCTGTGTTGCCCCTTTCCGTCCAGCGCCGGCAGACCCATCGGGCGAGCGCCCCCACCAGGAGGGAGACGACGATCGCCCCCCAGTCGATGACGTGCGGAAGCCCGGGAAAGAAGGCGAAGAAGGCGAAGGTCGCCACGAGGCCCGCCAAGAACGCGGCAATCTCGACCGAACGCCGTCGCGACTTCCCCGACCGCCCCCGCCCACGCTCTCGCCCGCACTCTCGCTGTTGATCGATCAAGAACAGCTCACTTCGTAATGTGCCGTCACCGACTCACTCGCCGCACCCCGGTGACGTAAAGGTGCGCACACGCCTTTCCATAACGAGGCAGCGTCCGGGGAGAGTTGTTCCGCAACGGATCGATCTTGCACTCGGGGGCGTCCGCCCTCGGGACGTCCAGCCGATCTTGCCGGTGCTGCATCGCCATGACCCCGACGCCGTCCTCAAAGGTCCGGACCGGTGTAGACCCGACTGCGCCGGCCTCCGGCGTCGAGGGACTCGTCAGTACGAGGGCGCAGACGCCAGCGGCAAGCAGCAGCGGCCAGGTAATGCCTGGATCGATAAAGCGCGGCCATGAACAATCCCCTCCGGCGGTGAATCTCTTCCGACCGGAATGAACTCCGTCCCGTCGATCATGTTTCTGGATGATGGGACGCTTCACCGACTTGAGTGATCAAGTGGTATTCCGCTGACAAGCTGAGTCGCTTCTCCGACCACCAGCCCATCGAACCGCCCTCCGGTCACCCCGGACGCCCCCCCAGCTCCCGGCCCGGCCAACGCACCCACATCGACCACTCCAGAGACCCCAGGCACCCCACAGAACACAGAAAGCCCCAGCCGTGAGATACCTCACCGCCAGGGCCGTGCCATGTCACCGGTAGGAGTGGAGTCCGGCTGCGGGACGATGCGACAGCGGGACGGCGGGGTAACGAGAAACGGGCCCCCGTCAGAACTTTCGTTCTGACGGAGACCCGTCTCTGCTGGTGCGCGAGGGGGGAGTTGAACCCCCACGCCCTTTCGGGCACTGGAACCTGAATCCAGCGCGTCTGCCTATTCCGCCACCCGCGCATTGGGTGTGTCATCCGTCTCTCACCAGGTGGGTGAGCGCCTTCCGACATCGAGAAGATTAGCACGCTGGAGGGGGTGGATTCACATCCGTTTCCGAGGGCGGCGGGAGCCCGCCAGGAGGTCCGCGGCCCGGCGGCCGGCCTCCGCGTCACCACGCCGTCACCAGCAGGACCGACTCCCGTGGCGCCCCGGATCCCACCGGCCCCGGCTGCCACGTACCAAGCGGAACCGGTTCACGTATCAACCTCGTACCGGTCCCGGCCATCTCCCCGTCAGGGGGCCGGGGTCCACTGCCGCGTGCGGGACACTGTGGTGAAGCCGCCTCTACGATCCTTCCCATACGGAGTGCCTCGGGGGAGTTCGAAGAGGGACTTCGGCGGGAACAGCGGGAGGGGACTTCAGTGGGCGTCGACATCCGTCGACCGGGCCGACAGGGGGAACCAGCCGATTTCCCGGCGCGTGGATACGATCAGTAAGCAG
This sequence comes from Streptomyces sp. NPDC102514, assembly GCF_055584525.1. NCBI lineage: Bacteria > Bacillati > Actinomycetota > Actinomycetes > Kitasatosporales > Streptomycetaceae > Streptomyces > Streptomyces sp. NPDC102514. The sequence goes on along the minus strand of NZ_JBVJLW010000004.1, from coordinate 290,354 downwards.
TACCAGGGCGACGACACAGGAGGAGGTGCCCCATGGGAGTCCTGAAGAAGTTCGAGCAACGCCTCGAAGGTCTGGTCAACGGCACCTTCGCCAAGGTGTTCAAGTCCGAGGTCCAGCCGGTGGAGATCGCTGGAGCGCTCCAGCGCGAGTGCGACAACAACGCCACCATCTGGAACCGGGACCGCACCGTGGTCCCCAACGACTTCATCGTGGAGCTGAGCACGCCGGACTTCGAGCGTCTCAGCCCCTACTCGGGCCAGCTCGGCGACGAGCTGGCCGGCATGGTGCGCGACTACGCCAAGCAGCAGCGCTACACGTTCATGGGCACCATCAAGGTCCACCTGGAGAAGGCGGACGACCTCGACACGGGCCTGTACCGGGTCCGCAGTCGTACGCTCGCCTCCTCCGCCAACCAGCAGGGCGCTCCCGAGCGCGCCCCCGCGGGCCCGCCCCCGGCGGCAGCCCGGGGCCAAGCGGGCGGCCAGCCCGGTGGCTACGGCTATCCGCCCGCGGCCGCTCCGCCCATGCCTGCCGCACCGCCGCCCGGCGGACGTCCTGGCGCCGCACCCGCGGGCCAGCGGCCCGCCGCGGCCCCGCAGCCGGGTGGACGTACGCGGCACTGGATCGAGGTCAACGGCACCCGCCATCAGATCTCCCGCCCGACGCTCGTGCTGGGCCGCAGCACCGAAGCCGACGTGCGGATCGACGACCCCGGCGTCTCACGCCGGCACTGTGAGATCCGGACCGGAACGCCCTCGACCGTCCAGGATCTTGGGTCCACCAACGGCATCGTGGTGGACGGGCAGCACACCACCCGCGCTACGCTCCGCGACGGCTCGCGGATCGTCGTGGGCAGCACCACCATCATTTACCGGCAAGCCGAAGGGTGAAGCGGGGGCAATGTCAGAGCTGACCCTCACGGTCATGCGGCTGGGTTTCCTGGCCGTACTGTGGCTGTTCGTGATCGTGGCCGTGCAGGTCATCCGCAGCGACCTGTTCGGAACGCGTGTCACACAGCGCGGGTCGCGACGGGAAGCCCAGAGGCCGCAGCAGGCCGCTGCGCGCCAGAGCGCACCGCCACCGCAACGACAGCAGGCGGCGCCCAGTGGCGGCGGCCGTCAGCGCCGTGGCGCTCCCACCAAGCTGGTCGTCTCGGAGGGCATCCTCACGGGCACGACCGTTGCCCTTCAGGGACAGACCATCACGCTGGGGCGCGCACACGACAGCACCATCGTGCTGGACGACGACTACGCATCCAGCAGGCATGCCAGGATCTACCCGGACCGTGACGGCCAGTGGATCGTCGAGGATCTCGGGTCCACCAACGGCACGTATCTCGACCGGACCCGACTGACGACCCCCACGCCGGTTCCGCTGGGCGCGCCGATCCGCATCGGCAAGACCGTCATCGAGCTGCGGAAGTAGTACGACAATGAGCGAGCGGAGCGAGCGAGCAGCGGCGGTCCCCACGACGGACCCCGGCGCGCTCCCGACCGGAGGGTGGGCACCGTGCGGATGTACCCGGAGCCGACGGGCGAGGTGCGCATGAGTCTGTCACTGCGCTTCGCCGCCGGATCGCACAAAGGCATGATCCGAGAGGGCAACGAGGACTCCGGTTACGCCGGACCGCGGCTGCTCGCGATCGCGGACGGGATGGGCGGCCAGGCCGCCGGGGAGGTCGCCTCGTCCGAGGTGATCTCCACGATCGTCGCGCTCGACGACGACGTGCCCGGCTCCGACATCCTCACCTCGCTCGGCACGGCCGTGCAGCGCGCCAACGACCAGCTCAGGATGATGGTCGAGGAGGACCCCCAGCTCGAAGGCATGGGGACGACCCTCACCGCCCTCCTGTGGACCGGTCAGCGCCTCGGTCTCGTGCACGTGGGCGACTCGCGTGCGTACCTGCTGCGGGACGGCGTGCTCACGCAGATCACGCAGGACCACACGTGGGTGCAGCGCCTCGTCGACGAGGGGCGCATCACGGAGGAAGAGGCCACCACCCACCCGCAGAGGTCGCTCCTCATGCGCGCGCTGGGCAGCGGCGACCACGTCGAGCCCGATCTCTCCATCCGTGAGGTCCGCGCCGGCGACCGGTACCTGATCTGCTCCGACGGGCTCTCGGGCGTCGTCTCCCATCAGACGATGGAGGACACCCTCGCCAGCTACCAGGGCCCCCAGGAGACCGTTCAGCAGCTGATCGAGCTCGCGCTGCGCGGCGGCGGCCCCGACAACATCACCGTCATCGTGGCCGACGTCCTCGACATCGACGGCGGGGACACCCTCGCGGGGCAGCTCTCCGACACCCCGGTCGTCGTGGGCGCGGTCGCCGAGAACCAGCACCAGCTGCACGACAACGGCGCCATGCAGACGCCCGCCGGCCGTGCCTCCAACCTCGGCCGTCAGGTCCCGGGACAGGGCGGCGGCGGCGAGTTCGGCCCGCCCGGCAGCGGCGACGCCACCGGTTACGTACCCACCGGAGGGTTCGGCGACTACTCCGACGAGGACTTCGTCAAGCCGCGCTCCGGCCGGAAGTGGCTGAAGAGATCCTTCTACATCGTGCTCGCGCTCGGCGTCATCGGCGGCGGGCTGTACGGCGGCTACCGCTGGACCCAGACGCAGTACTACGTGGGCGCCAAGGACGAGCACGTCGCCCTGTACCGCGGCATCAGCCAGGACCTCGCCTGGGTCTCGCTCTCGAAGGTGGAGAAGGACCACCCCGAGATCGAACTCAAGTACCTGCCGCCCTACCAGCAGAAGCAGGTCGAGGCGACGATCACCGAGGGCGGTCTGAACGACGCCCGCTCGAAGATCGACGAGCTGCAGACGCAGGCGTCCGCGTGCAAGAAGGACGCCGACCGACGCGAGGCCGAGAGCAAGCAGAACGCGAAGACCGGCGAGGGAGAGGCCGGCGGGGTCACGGGAACCACTCGGACCTCCGCCGCGTCCAAGGCCACACCGACGCCGACCCCCACGGGAGACAAGTCGCCGTCACCCGACCCGTCCAAGTCCACGACCGCACCCACTCCGACACCCGGCCCCAGCCTCTCCGACGAAGAGCAGAAGCTGGTCTCGCTGTGCGGTAAGCAGTAAGCAGCCGTGAGGGGCCCTGTCACACGATGAGCAGTACTTCCAACACGTCGACGCACCACACGTCCACGATCGGCTCGATCGGCACACCGAGCCGGCGCAACACCGAGCTCGCGCTGCTCGTGTTCGCCGTGGTCATCCCGGTGTTCGCCTACGCCAACGTCGGGCTGGCCATCAATGACTCGGTGCCGCCGGGCCTGCTGAGCTACGGGCTCGGCCTCGGCCTGCTCGCGGCCGTCGGCCATGTCGTCGTACGAAAGTTCGCGCCGTACGCGGACCCGCTGCTGCTGCCGCTGGCGACGCTGCTGAACGGCATCGGTCTGGTCGTCATCTGGCGCCTGGACCAGTCCAAGCGGCTGCAGGCGAGCAGTACGTTCGTCGAGGCCGCCCCCCGCCAGCTGCTGTACTCCGCGCTGGGCGTGGCCCTCTTCGTGGTCGTACTGGTGTTCCTCAAGGACCACCGCGTCCTGCAGCGCTACACGTACATCTCCATGGTCGGCGCGCTGATCCTGCTGCTCCTGCCGCTGGTCCCGGGCCTCGGCCTGAACGTCTTCGGCGCCAGGATCTGGATCTCGATCGCCGGATTCACCATCCAGCCCGGTGAGTTCGCGAAGATCGTCCTCGCGATCTTCTTCGCCGGCTATCTCATGGTGAAGCGCGACGCGCTCGCCCTGGCCAGCCGCCGCTTCATGGGCATCTACCTGCCGCGCGGACGCGACCTGGGCCCGATCATCGTCGTCTGGATCATCTCCATCCTGATCCTGGTCTTCGAGACCGACCTCGGTACCTCGCTGCTCTTCTTCGGCATGTTCGTGATCATGCTGTACGTCGCCACCGAGCGGACCAGCTGGATCGTCTTCGGCATGCTGATGTCCGCGGCGGGCGCCGTCGGCGTGGCCTCCTTCGAGTCGCACGTCCAGCAGCGCGTCCAGGCCTGGCTCGACCCGATGCGCGAGTACGAGCTCAGCCAGCAGGGCGTCTTCGGCCACACCGAGCAGTCCATGCAGGCGCTGTGGGCCTTCGGGTCCGGCGGCACCCTCGGCACCGGGCTCGGCCAGGGCAACTCCGACCTCATCGGCTTCGCCGCCAACTCCGACTTCATCCTCGCCACCTTCGGCGAGGAGCTGGGCCTGGCCGGCGTGATGGCGATCCTGCTGATGTACGGCCTGATCGTGGAGCGCGGCGTACGCACCGCCCTCGCCGCCCGCGACCCCTTCGGCAAGCTGCTCGCCATCGGCCTCTCGGGCGCCTTCGCCCTCCAGGTGTTCGTGGTCGCCGGCGGCGTCATGGGCCTGATCCCGCTCACCGGTATGACGATGCCGTTCCTGGCGTACGGAGGTTCGTCCGTCATCGCCAACTGGGCACTCATCGGCATCCTGATCCGCATCAGCGACACCGCCCGCCGGCCCGCGCCGGCCCCCGCACCCAACCCCGACGCCGAGATGACCCAGGTGGTCCGACCGTGAACAAGCCCCTGCGCCGGATCGCGATCTTCTGCGGGCTCCTCGTCCTCGCCCTGCTCGTCCGCGACAACTGGATCCAGTACGTCCAGGCCGACTCGCTGAAGGACGACACGAAGAACCGCCGCGTCGCCATCGCGCGCTACGCGACACCGCGCGGCAACATCATCGTCGACGGCAACCCGATCACCGGGTCCGCCAAGACGAACGGCGACGACTTCAACGACTTCGAGTACAAGCGCACCTACAAGGACGGCGCGATGTGGGCCCCCGTCACGGGCTACGCCTCGCAGGCCTTCGGCGCCACGCAGCTGGAGAGCATCGAGGACGGCATCCTCACCGGCAACGACGACCGGCTCTTCTTCCGCCGCACGCTCGACATGATCACCGGCAAGAAGCAGGAGGGCGGCAACGTCATCACGACGCTGAACGCCGCCGCGCAGAAGGCCGCGTACAAGGGTCTGCTGAAGCAGGGCAAGGGCGCCGTCGCCGCGATCGACCCGGAGACCGGCGCGATCCTGGCGCTGGCCTCCACCCCCTCGTACGACCCCTCGACGTTCGCCGGGAACTCCACCAAGGTCGACGGCAGCGCCTGGACCAAGCTCCAAAAGAAGAACAACAAGGACGACCCGATGCAGAACCGGGCGCTGCGCGAGATCTACCCGCCCGGGTCGACCTTCAAGGTCGTCACGGCCGCGGCGGCGCTGGAGCACGGCGTCGTCGACAGTGCCGATGAGAAAACCGACTCCCCTCTTCCGTACACCCTGCCGGACACCACCACCGAGCTGAAGAACGAGGGGAACATCCCCTGCAAGAACGCGACGCTGCGCGAGGCGCTGCGCGTGTCCTGCAACACCGTCTTCGGCAAGCTCGGCGTCGACGTCGGCAAGGAGGACATGTTGGAGACGGCCAAGAAGTTCGGCTTCAACGAGGAGCAGTTCGTACCGATCCGCTCCAGCGCCTCCAACTTCCCCGAGAAGATGGACCGGCCGCAGACCGCGCTCAGCTCGATCGGTCAGTTCGAGACCGCGACGACTCCGCTGCAGATGGCGATGGTCGCCTCGGCCGTGGCCAACGACGGCACGCTCATGAAGCCCTACATGGTCGACAAGCTCCAGGCGCCGAGCCTCGACGTCATCGAGCAGACCGACCCCGAGAAGATGAGCGAGCCGCTCTCCGAGAAGAACGCCCAGATCCTTCAGTCGATCATGGAGACGGTCGTCAAGGAGGGCACCGGCACCAAGGGCGACATCAACGAGGCCGGTGTCACCGTCGGCGGCAAGACCGGTACCGCCCAGCGCGGTGTCGACAACAGCGAGAACCCGTACGCCTGGTTCATCTCGTACGCGAAGCTCGACGACGGCAGCTCTCCGGTCGCCGTCGCCGTGGTGGTCGAGGACGAGAGCGCCAACCGTGACGACATCTCCGGCGGTGGTCTCGCCGCTCCGATCGCGAGGGACGTGATGAAGGCAGTCATCGACAGCAAGAAGTGACCCCGCTCACGTCCCCTTCACATCGGTGCACGTTGCGATACCGGTCCTGTATCGGGTGACGGTTGTGGCCAGGTCAGTCAAGGCGGTCCGGGTACGGTATGCCCGGACAGCACACCGCCGGACCACACGTGGTGTGGTCGGGACCGTCGGAAAAGGCTGGTAGGTAGCTATGGAAGAGCCGCGTCGCCTCGGCGGCCGGTACGAGCTGGGCCACGTGCTCGGCCGTGGTGGCATGGCGGAGGTACACCTCGCCCATGACACCCGGCTCGGCCGCACGGTAGCGGTGAAGACGCTGCGAGCGGACCTCGCGCGCGACCCGTCGTTCCAGGCCCGGTTCCGCCGGGAGGCCCAGTCGGCCGCCTCGCTCAACCATCCCGCGATCGTCGCCGTGTACGACACGGGTGAGGACTACATCGAGGGCATCTCCATCCCGTACATCGTGATGGAGTACGTCGACGGGTCCACGCTGCGCGAACTGCTGCACTCCGGGCGCAAGCTGCTGCCCGAGCGCACCCTGGAAATGACCATCGGCATCCTCCAGGCCCTTGAGTACTCGCACCGCGCCGGCATCGTCCACCGCGACATCAAGCCCGCGAACGTCATGCTGACGCGCAACGGCCAGGTCAAGGTCATGGACTTCGGCATCGCCCGCGCGATGGGCGACTCCGGCATGACGATGACGCAGACCGCGGCGGTCATAGGGACCGCGCAGTACCTCTCTCCGGAGCAGGCGAAGGGCGAGCCGGTCGACGCCCGCTCCGACCTGTACTCCGCGGGCTGTCTGCTGTACGAGCTCCTGACCGTGCGCCCGCCGTTCATCGGGGACTCCCCGGTGGCCGTCGCGTACCAGCACGTGCGCGAGGAACCGCAGGCACCGAGCGTCTTCGACCCCGAGATCACGCCCGAGATGGACGCGATCGTCCTGAAGGCGCTGACCAAGGACCCGGACTACCGGTACCAGTCCGCCGACGAGATGCGCATGGACATCGAGGCCTGCCTCGACGGCCAGCCGGTCGCGGCCACCGCCGCCATGGGCTCGGTCGGCTACGGCGGCTACCCGGACGACCAGCCGACCACCGCCCTGCGCTCCTCGGACGGCCAGCACACCACGATGCTGCCTCCGCAGAACCCGGACGACGGGGCCTTCGGCTACGACGACCGGGCCGGCCGGCGCCGCCAGCAGAAGAAGAGCAACACCTCGACGATCCTGCTGGTCGTCGCCGGTGTGCTCGTGCTGATCGGCGCGATCCTCATCGGCAAGTGGGCGTTCAGCGGGAACGGCGGCGGGGACAGCCTGGTCGACACCCCCAACTTCGTGAACCGGACGGTGGCGGACGCCAAACAGACGGCGGCCAACGTCGATCTCAAACTCACGATCAACGAGAAGCCGTGCGAGAACACGCCCAAGAACTCCGTCTGCGACCAGAGCCCGGCCGCGAAGACCGAGGTCAAGAAGGGCGACACGATCACACTGACGGTGTCGACGGGGGCGCCGAAGGTGGCGGTTCCCAACGTCATCGACGACTCGGTGGACGCCGCGACCAAGAAGCTTGAGAGCGAAAAGTACGAGTTCGAGGTCAAGACGGAGAGCAAGGAGTCCAGCGAGGACCCCGGCACCGTCCTCGACCAGGACCCGTCCTCGGGCGAAGAGGTGGAGAAGGGCTCCACGATCACGCTCACCGTCGCCAAGGAGAAGGAACAGTCCACCGTTCCCGACGTCGGCGGCCAGAGCTGTGACCAGGCCAAGGCCCAGATGGATCAGAACGATCTGACGGGTACCTGCACCGAGGTGGAGACCGACGACGACAACCTGGTCGGCAAGGTCGTCGCGACCTCCCCGCAGGCGGGCTCGCCGGCCGACCCCGGGTCGACGGTCACCATCCAGATCGGCAAGAAGAAGCAGGAAGAAGAGCCGCAGAAGTTCGCCATGCCGAAGGTGACCCAGATGACGCTCGCGCAGGCCAAGCAGGTCATCGGGCAGAGTCAGCTCCAGGTCGGCAACATCCAGGGCTCGCAGGACGACAACGCCATCGTCCTCGCCAGCGACCCGGGACAGGGCAACGAGGTGAAGGCCGGTGACAGGGTCAACCTCGTCACGGTCGACGCCGGCGGGAACAACGGCGGCGGCAACGGCGGCGGCTTCCTGGGAGGCGGCTCGGGCTGACGCCCGGCCGTCACCCGGCTGCCGCTGAACGGCGGTTGTCGCACGGCGGTTGCTGCACGGCACACGAAGAGGCCCCGGCCCCCTGAGAGGGGGGCCGGGGCCTCTTCGTCGTACGGGCTCTTCGTCGTACGGGGCTCTACGGGAGCCGTCAGCGCAGTTCCGCCGGGGGCGTCCGTTCGTCGTCGACCTTCTCCACGCGGTCCAGCTCGCCCCAGACCACGTACCGGTAGCGGGACGTGTAGACCGGCGTGCAGGTCGTCAGCGTGATGTAGCGGCCCGCCTTCGCCTTCCCCGACTCCTTGGGGACGGACCCGAGGACGTTGACGTTGTACTTCGACGTCTCCGGAAGGGTCGCGTAGACCTTGTAGACGTACCAGTCGTCCTTGGTCTCGAAGACGATCGCGTCGCCCTTCTTGAGTTTGTCGATGTTGTGGAACTTCGCGCCGTGCCCGTCACGGTGGGCGGCCAGGGAGAAGTTGCCCTTCTTGTCCTGCGGGAGCGCGGACTTGACGGGGTTCGTGTAGTAGCCGGCGATGCCGTTGTTGAGCAGCTTCGTGGAAGTGCCCTTCTTGACCAGCACCTCGCCGTTCTTCATCGCCGGGACGTGCAGGAAGCCGATGCCGTCCTTGGTGTCCAGGCCGACCGGACCGCGGTCCTCGGCCCAGTGGTCGCGCACCTTGTCGCCCTGCTTGTGGGCCTCGCGGTCCGCGATCACGTTCGTCCACCACAGGGAGTAGACGACGAACAGGCCGAGGACCAGGCCTGCCGTGATGAGGAGTTCGCCCAGGACGCTGACGGCCGTCGCGATCGGGCCGCCGCCGCGCCGCGGCGGCGCGGGCGGGGACGCCGGCGCGTCCGTGTGCTCTTCGTGGTCGGTCGTCGCTGCCACTGCGTTTTCCCCGTCTGGTGTCTCAGAAAGCTGTTCAGAAAGGTCTTCAGGAAGGTCTTCAGGCGGCTGTTGAAAGCTGTGCAATAAGTACTGCTGTGCAAGACGTGCTCAGGAGAGTGCGGTGAGCTGCCCGCGCGGTCAGCCGACGAGTTCGTCCGGTTTGCCCTTGTCGCGCGCTCGTTCCTCGACCATCGTGCCCCAGACGATCATCCGGTACTTACTGGTGAATTCCGGCGTGCAGGTGGTGAGAGTGATGTACCGGCCCGCCGACTTGAAGGTCGATCCCTTGGGAATCGCGTCCAGGACGGACGTGTTGCTCGGCGACGTCACCGGCAGGATGGAGGCCATCTTGTAGACGAAGTACTTGTTCTGCGTCTCCACGACGATCGCGTCGCCCGGCTTGAGACGGTTGATGTAGCGGAACGGTTCGCCGTGGGTGTTGCGGTGGCCCGCGAGCCCGAAGTTGCCCTTCTTGGCGTCCGGCATCGCGGTCTTCACGCCGTCCTCGGCGTAGTGGCCCACCATGCCGCGGTCCAGGACCCGCTTCTTGTCGATGCCCTCGGCGATCGGTACGACGACGTCGAGCTTCGGGATGTGCAGCAGGGCGAACCCCTGCCCCGGCTCGAACGTGCCCGGAGCTCCCTTGCCGCTCGCCCAGTCGTCCTGGAGGCTGCTCGCCTCGCTGTCGGCCTGTGCGTGGGCCCGTATGTTCGTCCAGTACAGCTGGTAGGTCACGAACAGCAGCATCAGCACACCGGCGGTGATGAACACCTCGCCGATCGCGCGGCTCGCCACCACGGCCGCCCCGGGCTTGCGCGCCTTCGCCGCGCGCCTGGCCGCCGCACGCGAGACGGGCGCGTCGGCCGCGTCCGCCCCCGCCTGCTCCTCGTGCACCCCGTCGGTCTCGGTCCCGCCGTGCCGTCCATGGCGCCTGGAGGCCTTGCGCCGGGCCGCACGGCCTCCCGGGGTACCCACGGGACCCGGAGTCGCTGCGGGGCCCTCAGAGGGCGCTGAGCGCGTCCGACGGCCGGCTATGGACCCGATGTCGGCGATGCGCAGCGCGACCGTCTCCTCGGCGGCCGGCGAAGCCTCGTACGACGGCGTGTACGGCTGAGCCTCCGGAAGCGGCTGCGAGACGGGCGCGGCGGGCGCGACCGGGGCGGCCGGCGCGTACGCGTCGCCGTACTGCGGCCGCGCCTCCTGATACCCGGGGTACGCCGTCTGCGCCTGCCCGTACGTCTGCTGCGAACCGGTGTACGCCGACTGCGGACCCGCGTGACCGGGCCCCTGGGCGTAAGGCTGCTGAGGCTGCGGCTGCGGCTGCGCGTAGGGCTGCTGGGTGTGGGCCTGGGGCGTCGCGTACGGCTGTTGCGACGCGGCCGGGGAGGTCGGCGCGGTCGGTGCCGCGTAGCCGTGCGCGGGCTCCGCCTGCCCACGGCCCGTCGGCTCCGCGTATGTCGAGGCGTTCTGCGCGCTCTGGGCGTTCTGCCCGACGCTCCAGTCCGGTGCGTACGTCTGCGGGTCGTACCACCCCTGCTCCGGCGCCGCCGGCTGCCGTCGGCCCGGCAGGGGATCGCTGAGGGGGTCCGCCAGCCCGTCCACGGCGGCCCTCATCGCGCCGCCGGCACCCGGCGCCTCGAATGCCGCAGCGCCCCCGTACCCGGCGTCCTCGCCGTACGGGGCGGCACTGTCGCGCTCGGGGCGCAGCGCGGTCACGCCGTGACCCTGCCCACCACCGGGGCGAGCCCCACCGACCTGGCCACGGCTCCTTGGTCGCCGCACTCGGCGAGCCAGTTGGCCAGCATGCGGTGACCGTGTTCGGTCAGCACGGACTCGGGGTGGAACTGCACTCCCTCGACCGGGAGTTCGCGATGTCTGAGACCCATGATGATCCCGTCGTGGGTACGGGCCGTGACCTCCAGGTCGGCCGGCACGGTCCCCGGCTCGGCGGCCAGCGAGTGGTAGCGCGTGGCGGTGAAGGGCGACGGCAGCCCGGCGAACACGCCCCGGCCCTCGTGCTCGACGAGCGAGGTCTTGCCGTGCAGCAGCTCGGGCGCGCGGTCCACCACCCCGCCGTACGCCACCTGCATCGACTGCATCCCGAGGCAGACCCCGAAGACGGGGACCCCGGTCGCGGCGCAGTGCCGCACCATGTCGACGCAGACCCCGGCCTCCTCGGGAGTGCCCGGTCCGGGCGACAGCAGCACGCCGTCGAACCCGTCCTGCGCGTGCGCCATCGCCACTTCGTCGTTGCGCAGCACCTCGCACTCGGCGCCGAGCTGGTAGAGGTACTGGACCAGGTTGTAGACGAAGCTGTCGTAGTTGTCGACGACGAGGATCCGCGCGGTCACTGGTTGTCCACCGTCACATCGTTGAAGGGGAGCAGCGGTTCGGCCCACGGGAAGACGTACTGGAAGAGCACGTAGACCACCGCGAGGGCCAGCACGATCGAGAGCAGTGCCTTGATCCACGTGTTCCCCGGCAGAAGCCGCCAGATAAAGCCGTACATGCCGTCCCTTCCGTCGCACCACGGCACCAGACTCACGCCGTACCCACTCAGACTAACGGCGCAGAGCCTCCGGTTTCCCAGCCTCCACGGGCTGGGTTTCGTCAAGGTGTGCCCAGACGATCAATCGGTGACTGTGGCCCCATTCGGGGTCGCACGTGGTCAGCGTCAGATAACGGCCCTCTCGCGTGTACCCGGACTTCTTCGGGACGGGGTCGATGACTGCTGTGTCACTCGGCAGCGTCCGGTAGGGCTTGGTGTCGATGCGGTACGTGAACCAGGAGGTGCCGTCGGTCAGCACCACCGGGTCCCCCGGGCGCAATCTGGGGAAGTCCTTGAACGGGTCCCCGTACGTCCGGCGATGGCCGGCGACGGCGAAGTTGCCCCGCTGACCGAGCTGCGCGGTGCTCGCGTAGTGGCCCAGGCCCTTCTTGAGGGTCTTCGTCCTCGTGCCTTCGAGCACGGGCTTGTTCCACGTGAAACCAAGCCTGGGGATGTACATGACGGCGAACGGCCGGCCGTCCTTGTACGCGGCGGGCTTCGGCGGAGCCTTGTCCGGGCTCTCCGTAGTGGACGATCTGCCGGGCTCGGCCGTCGCCGAGTTCCTCGCCCACTGTTTCTGCAGCTGGTCGATCTGGTCGTCCATCGCGGTGTCGGCCTTCACACCCGTCCAGAACAGCACGTAGACCACGAAGAGCACGATCACGGTGCCGACCGTGATGCACAGCTCGCTGAACGTCCTGACGACGACTCGCACCGACACAAGGTCCCCCAGCGGCAGCTGTTCCCGTACTCCACAGCCTTCTACCCCAACGACCCTCGCCGCACAGGCTCTTGGCAACTCTTGGGAATCGGATCCGCTACGCCGTCATCCCGCCGCCCCGCTACTCCACGGGCTTCGCGTAGTGGAGATCGACCGTGCCCGAGTAGCCGGGCAGGGTGCGCGTCCCGTCCTCCTCGACCTTCCAGCCGAGCCCGTAGACATTGACGTACACCATGTAGTTCTGGATCGCCGGGGACGCCGAGAGGGACTTCTGGAGCTTCTCCGGGTCACCGACCGCCTGGATCTTGTACGGGGGCGAGTAGACGCGGCCCTGGAGGATCAGGGTGTTGCCGACGCAGCGGACGGCGCTGGTGGAGATCAGCCGCTGGTCCATGACCTTGATGCCCTTGGCTCCGCCCTGCCACAGGGCGTTGACCACGGCCTGCAGGTCCTGCTGGTGGATGACCAGGTAGTCGGGCTGCGGCTCGGGGTAGCCGGGGAGTTTGGCCGTCGCGTTCGGGGGCGCGTCGTTGAGCGTGACGGTGAGCGCCTCGCCCTTGAGTTTCTGGGTGCCCGCGTGCTTCTCCAGGGCGGCGAGCTTGGCCGCCTCCGCCGCGGTGCTGCCGTTGTCCCGCTCGGCGAGGGTCTCGACGTCGTCGCGCAGCGAACCGTTGCTCTCGTCGAGCTGCCCGTTCTTGTGGCTGCGCTCCTGGATGAGGTCGGAGAGCTTCAGCAGCGAGGCGTCCGTACGGATGTTGGTGCCGTTGGCCGTGTCGAAGCTGGTGAAGAAGATCAGCCCGGCCAGCGCGAAGACAGCCATGGTCAGCAACCGCACCGGCCGAAATCGCCGGATACGGTCGGGGCTGGAACCCGACTGGGGAGAGTCGGCAGAATTGCTCAACGTACCCTTATCTCCTTCGGCGCCGCGGAAGCACTACGCTAACGGACGCCCGGGGGAGCACTAGGACCTGTCCGGTCGATCACGGCGAAGGAAAGCTGCGGTGCCTTGTGGGCGCAGATGTGCGTGCCACACCCCGCGTCTTCGCCGTGATCGACCGGACAGGTCCTAGGAGTCCCCTTGTACGCTGCCCCGGCAGCCCCCGTTCCCTGCGCGGCCACGCAGCGCATCGACAGGAGAGACCCTCGTGCCGAAGTCACGTATCCGCAAGAAGGCCGACTACACGCCGCCTCCGGCGAAGCAGGCGACCAACATCAAGCTGAACAGCCGTGCCTGGGTCGCCCCGGTCATGCTGGCCATGTTCCTCATCGGCCTCGCCTGGATCGTCGTGTTCTACGTGACGGACGGCTCGCTGCCGATCGACTCGCTCGGCAACTGGAACATCGTGGTCGGCTTCGGCTTCATCGCGGCGGGATTCGGCGTCTCCACTCAGTGGAAGTAACTCCCACCCGGGGTTCCGAGGGCTTGTACGGAGTCTGTACAAGCCCTCTTCCGCAAGCCCTGGCCCACGTTCTCCACTGAGTTATCCACAGCGATGTCCACAGTGGGGAAAAGGTCAGAAGATCTGTGGATAACCCTCTCGGGACTGCCGTCGTGTTGACGCCGGTGTGACTGACCTACCGGGATCCGGAAGCATGTTCGCCCCCTGTCCTGCCTGGGGAAACCCGAGTCAGCGACAGGGGGCACACTTGTTCCCGCACAGCATGCACAAGATCCGCCACGGTCTGTGGACAACGTGGACGCTCAGGTGAGCTGACCAGTCCTGATGAGTGTCATGACCACAACCACGAGCAGTACCGCGGCGCATGCGCCGTACTGGATGAGCGCACGTCGTTCCCGGGGTGCGTGCACCATCGCGTAACCGACGAGGACACCGCCGACGAGGCCGCCGACGTGGGCCTCCCAGGCGATGTTGGGCCACCCGAAGGTGAAGATCAGGTTGATCACCAGCAGGGCGATGACCGGGCGCATGTCGTAGTTGAGCCGCCGCATCAGGATGGCGGTCGCACCGAAGAGACCGAAGATCGCTCCGGAGGCACCGAGCGAGGGCTGGTTCGGCTCGGCGATCAGATACGTGAGCGCGCTGCCCGCGAGGCCGGACGACACGTACAGGGCGAGATAGCGGGCGCGGCCGAGGGCCGCCTCCAGGGGGCCGCCGATCCACCACAGGCTGAGCATGTTGAAGGCGATGTGGATATAGCTCCCGTGCAGGAACATCGCCGTGACCATCCGGTACCACTGGCCCTCGGCGACACCCTCGACATCGCCGAGGACCGGCACGAACGCCCGGCCGATCAGGTCGAAGCTGTCGGTGAAGCGGTCACCCACGGAGAGCTGGACCAGATAGACGGCGAGATTGAGCCCGACGAGAATCTTCGTGAGGAGCCGGGGGTCCGAGGTGACCGTGCCGCCCGCGAGGGTGCGGGGCTGGGAGGCCCCGGGCGCGTGCCCGGTGCCGGAACCCTCCCGTACGCACTCGGGGCACTGGAAGCCGACCGAAGCGTTGATCATGCATTCAGGACAGATCGGGCGCTCGCACCGGGTGCAGCGGATGCCGGTCTCCCGGTCCGGATGCCGGTAGCAGGTGGGCAGGCTCGGCGCGCCCTGCGGTTCCTGCGGGCTGCCTGGCACCTGATCCATCGGTTCCCCTCATCCTTCTGTACGCACTGGGTACGCAACGCATCGCCCCGCTCATCCTTACGGACGGGCGGGGCGTTTGGTTCCCTGCGGGAGCCCTCCGGCACCGGGCCGGAGGGCTCACCGACGAGGGGATCTACGGCTGTCGGGTCAGCGGGTCTCCACGACGACCGACTCGATGACGACGTCGTTGACAGGGCGGTCGGTACGCGGGTTCGTCGGCAGCGCAACGATGGCGTCCACGATCTTCTGGCTGGGTCCCTCGGTGACCTCACCGAAGATGGTGTGCTTGCGGGTCAGCCAGGCCGTCGGGGAGACGGTGATGAAGAACTGCGAGCCGTTGGTGCCCGGGCCGGCGTTCGCCATGGCCAGCAGGTACGGCTTGTCGAAGGCGAGGTCCGGGTGGAACTCGTCCTCGAACTCGTAGCCGGGGCCGCCGGTGCCGTTGCCCAGCGGGTCGCCGCCCTGGATCATGAAGCCGCTGATCACGCGGTGGAAGACCGTGCCGTCGTAGAGCTTGTCCGTCGACTTCGCACCCGTGGCCGGGTTGGTCCACTCACGCTCGCCCTGGGCGAGTTCCACGAAGTTCCGGACCGTTTTGGGCGCGTGGTTCGGCAGGAGCCGCACTTCGATGTCGCCGTGATTGGTCTTCAGGGTGGCGTAAAGCTGCTCGGCCACGATCTGCCTTCCGTTGTCCTTTGTGACGCTCCGATCCTCGCACGGACCGCGCCGCCAGTCTTCCGTCACCGCCGTACACACCGGTTCAGCCGCTTCGCACCAAACAGGCGCGCGGACCGGGGATCCATGGCATTGTCGTCGCAGACTCCTGTTGCACCATATTGATCGGTTATTGCACCAAGTACACCCGGAGTCACCATTCATGACCCGGATGCCTGTCCTCACATGCCCCGAAGCGCTCCGGGAGGCATGATCCGGATAAGGGTGGAAAGGCGAACTGTGACTTTCCGGGGGACGGCCCCCGAGCCCCCATGTACGCCACCGAGGAGGAGGATCCCGTGACCCGCAAGGACAGCGTGCGCGCGGCAGCCGAGTCGGCGAAGGACAGCGTGCGGCACGCCGCGGAAGTGGTGGCGCCCTACGCCGACACGACAAAGGACCGAGCCACCCACTACGCGCATGAAGCCCGTGTGAAGCTCGCGCCCAAGGTGTCGTCCACCGCCGTCACAGCCGCCGAACAGGCACGCACCCAGTACGCCGCCCATCTCGCACCACGTATCGAGCAGGCGCGTACACATGTGCCGCCGAAGGTCGACCACGCCGCGCACGAGGCCGCCGCCCGTACGCGCAAGGCCGCTCGGCAGGCGGCGGACTACTCCCGCCCGCGGATCGAGCACGCCAGGGCCGCGGCCGGCCCCGTGCGCGAGGAGGCGGCGTCCCGGAGCACGGCGGCACTGGCAGCTCTGCGTGGCCAGGTCTCGGCCAAGGAGGTCGAGAAGCTGGTCCGCAAGCACGAGCGGCGGGCCAGGAACGGTCGTCTCGCCAAGAGGCTGGCCGTTCTGGGCCTTCTGGCCGGTGGCGCCTTCGCCGCCTGGAAGTGGTGGGACAAGCAGGCCAACCCCGACTGGCTGGTCGAGCCGCCCGTCGCCACCGAGGTCCCGGAGACCGGTCGGCTGACCTCGGTCGACGGCAGCGGCCAGGAAGACCTCGACCCCGAGGTCCAGGCCAAGCAGGCCGAAGCGGAGGCAGCGGACCGCACCGAGCGCGGCTGACGCGTCCGGCACGCCTGCCGTGCGCGACGCCGAGGTCGGACGCGATGAAGAGTTGTAGGGCAGCAGGCTTCAAGTCTGTTGCCCTACAGCCATGTTTCACGTGAAACAGGCACCGTCCGACGAGGTGCGCGAGAACCGTCCGATGCGTCGGCGACTGCCTGAGAGCCCCGCGGGGGCGCTGTTTACGTCCTTGACCCGCGATGACGTTTGCAACCGATCGACTGTGCAACATTCGCGCCGATCTGACTAACGGAGCGCAGCGTTCTGATTACGCATCTTCGTTCACAGCAGCTCACGCATGCCTTCACGACTCCTGCATGCCACCCTCACGTCACCCCGACCCCCTGAACGGCGATCGCGCACCCCTCCCCCTAGTCGATTCTTTGCGCAAACAATTGCAAAGATCGCAACGAAAACCTTGTGACGCACATCACCGCACATGACCCAATGGAGTTCCAGCGCCCTTGGAAAGGTGCATCCTGAAGGTTGATGAGGCCACGTCACGTCACGACGGACAGCCAATTCCCTTCCACCCCGGACCCGTTGAAGAGGCCGACGCGGAGCGGGATCACCGCGAAACCGCGTGAGATCAAAATTCTTCCCAGGCGCTGCGCCCGGCACCACGAGCAGCACCACGGACGGAGCGACGACCGGCCCCTCACGGCCCCCGAAAGGACCGGAACTCCACCGGTTCCCCCACCCCACCACATGAGAAAACCCCCTCCGACCTGCGTAAAGCCGGTCCGAGGGGGTTCTTCTCGTGGAGCCTAGGGGAGTCGAACCCCTGACATCTGCCATGCAAAGACAGCGCTCTACCAACTGAGCTAAGGCCCCGAAAGGGAGACAGGCACCGGAAGGATCTCCCTCCGCGCCGCCACCGCAGACCAGACTACCGGGTCACCCCGGGTATCCCGCAAAAAGATTGGGGGTCCCCGTGCACGACCACTCTCCGTAAGATGCTCGACGTGGTTCGCTACAGCGAACCACGGTACTTGGGGAAGCGATGGGGAGACGCGCATGGACGCCGCACAGCAGGAAGCAACCGCGAGAGCCCGGGAGCTGCAGCGGAACTGGTACGGGGAGCCGCTGGGGGCGCTCTTCCGTAGGCTCATAGATGACCTGGGTCTCAACCAGGCCCGTCTGGCGGGGGTGCTCGGTCTGTCCGCGCCCATGCTGTCTCAGTTGATGAGCGGCCAGCGCGCCAAAATCGGCAATCCCGCGGTGGTCCAGCGCGTACAGCTGCTGCAGGATCTCGCAGGTCAGGTCGCGGACGGCAGTGTCAGCGCCGCCGAGGCCACCGAACGGATGGACGAGATCAAGAAGTCCCAGGGGGGCTCGGTGCTCAGCAACACCACGCAGTCGACGACCACTTCGGGCGGTGCGCCCACGGTGAAGCGCGTGGTGCGCGAGATCCAGTCACTGCTCCGCTCGGTGTCCGCGGCCGGGGACATCATCGACGCGGCGGACACCCTCGCCCCGACCCACCCGGAACTGGCAGAGTTCCTCCGGGTGTACGGAGCCGGCCGCACTTCCGACGCGGTCGCCCACTACCAGTCCCACCAGAACTGAGTACAACGCCCGGCAGCCGAACACCCCGCCACCGGAACCCTGTCGGGGTTTCCGGCAGCGGAAGCCAGGCAGCCGGGCACCTCGGAAGAGGCCGCCGCAGTACCGACCGCCGAAGGGGGAGCGACGCACGACCATGGGTGAGGTCTTCGCCGGCCGGTACGAACTGGTCGACCCGATCGGACGCGGGGGAGTCGGTGCCGTCTGGCGCGCCTGGGACCACCGGCGGCGCCGGTATGTGGCCGCCAAGGTGCTCCAGCAGAGCGACGCCCACTCGCTGCTGCGGTTCGTGCGCGAGCAGGCGGTCCGGATCGACCACCCCCATGTGCTCGCTCCCGCCAGTTGGGCGGCCGACGACGACAAGGTCCTGTTCACCATGGATCTCGTCGGCGGTGGATCCCTGGTCCACCTGATCGGGGACTACGGCCCGCTGCCTCCGGCCTTCGTCTGCACCCTGCTCGACCAGCTGCTGGCGGGACTCGCCGCGGTGCACGCGGAGGGGATCGTGCACCGGGACATCAAGCCCGCCAACATCCTGCTGGAGTCGACCGGCACGAGCCGTCCGCGGCTGCGGCTGTCCGACTTCGGCATCTCGATGCGCCTGGGTGAGCCGCGGCTCACCGAGACCAACTACGTCGTGGGAACGCCCGGTTACTTCGCCCCCGAGCAGCTGATCGGCGCCGACCCGGACTTCCCCGCCGACCTCTTCGCCGTGGGCCTGGTCGCTCTCTTCCTCCTGGAGGGGGCCAAACCCGACGCCAAGGCGCTGGTCGAGCACTTCGGGGCCCATGGCACGCCGGGCGCCCCGAAGGGGATTCCCGAGCCTCTGTGGCAGGTCGTGGCGTCTCTGCTCGAACCGGACCCGCACGCGCGGTTCCGCACGGCCAACGGAGCGCGCAAGGCGCTCGTCTCGGCCAGGGAGCTCCTCCCGGAGCCCGGCCCGGACGACGAGCTGATAGAGATATTCGACCAACTCGGCCCGCTTCCGGCCGGGTTCGGTCCTGAAGGCCCCCTCACGAGCACGACTGCCAGGGCTGCCACGGCTGCCACGACGTCCCGGGCGACCGTCTCCGAACAGATACCGGGGCCAGGACAGGGGCCCGGGCCGGGGGCGGAACCAGGACAGGCCCAGCGGACGGACAGAGCGTCGGGAACGGCATCGGGTCCAGCCCCGGGCACGGCCTCTCCTGAGGCAGATACGGGAGCCGCTTCCCCAGCGAGCGGTCCCCCTGCGGCCGGCCCTCCAGCGGTCGGTCCCCCACCGACCGGTCCTTCCCCCACTCCTTTCGCTTCCACTTCCGGGCGGTGGACCGGTGGCATACCGCCCCAGCCGACCATCGATCCCTTCCCCCCGCAGCCCCCCACCCCCTCGGACACCGGCAGCTTCCATCTGCCGCCCCCGCTGCGGGAAAAGCAGTCCCTTACTCCCCCCGCACCGCGCGAACTCCCGGATTCCGCTTACTCCACGTCGCAGTCGTACGAACCCACCCACGTGCCCTCCCCCCAGGCCCCGTACCCAACGGTTCCCGCCCCAGCGTCTGCGCCTACGCCACCACCACAGCCGCAATCCCCCCTGTCGGCACTCCCGCTGCCGCTGCCCCAATCCATGCCGCTGCCTCTACCGCTGCCGCAGTCACAGCCGGGTGACACAGCCTCTACTGCTTCATACACCGCTCAAGGCGTTCAGGTTCCGCCTCAGCCGCAGCCGGTTGCGCGGCACCGCGCCAGACGGTCACGACGGCGGCCCGGACCGCCCATGGCGGTGACGGTCCCGGTGCTCCTGCTCGCGCTGATCTGCTTCGCGGTCGGATTCTGGGCCCTGGCACGGATCTGAACCGGCCCCGGACCTCCCGGACCTCCCGGACCTCCCGGACCTCTTGGAGCTCCTAGACCCCTTGGCCCCCGGCCGGCAGACCCGTTGAACTACCGGCCCCGGGACCGTCCATATGTCCGAGCGGCTCCGCCGCCGGCAACAGGCACGGCGCCCTCGGCCGTCCCGGTCCCCGCCCGCCGCCGGGCGACCACCGTCCACATCGCGAGCCCCAGCACCAGGACGCACCCCGTGCCGATCCCGCCCACGGCCACCGCCTTCATCGCGGTGTTCTCGCCCGAAGAACCACCGTCGCCTCCGTCTCCACCGGTCGCCGCGCTGCCGCTCGCCGCGGCGTCCCTGTCCTGCGCGGAGACCTCGAAGACGTCACGCGGCACGGCGGCACCGCTGTAGGCCGGTGCCTCCTCGGCCGTACCCCTCACCCTTACGCGCAGCGTCAGCCCGAACGGCCCGTCGCCGAACTTGTCCGACATCCCCGCCGAGAGATGCACGACGAGGTAGTACCAGCCGGCGAACCGCATACCGCCGACCCGGTCGTCAACGGCGAACCGGTTCTCGTAGGCGACGGGGGGCAGCGGTTTCAGCGCGGTCTGCTTCCGCGAGCCGTCGTATCCGGTGCCGGCGTCGTCCACCAGGGCGCGTACGGGATTGTGGAGCGACATGACGAGCGCGTTCCCCAGATAGCCGTCGCCGCTCGCCTGGCCCAGTTCGGCGGTGGCGTCCAGCTGCTGTCCCCAGTCGACGGGAACGCGGTAGAAGAGCGTCTGCCCAGCCCGGATCCCGTCCTTCCAGACGCCCTGCTCCAGCGAGCGCGCCCCGCTGAAGCCCGCACCTCCCTCACGGGCCAGGGCAGGGCCTTCGAGTGCCTGGGGGGAGGCGGAGTCCCACACCTGCGGGGCGGCCGTCGACGCGGCCTTCTCCAGAGCGGGCTCCGAGACGTACTGGAGTTCCAGCTCCCAGTCGTCCAGCGAGGAGCCGGGCCCGCTCGTACGCTCGACGAGCACCGAGTACGTACCGGCGTTCTTGCAGGTGTAGGCGCCGGGGCCGGTCCTTCGCGACGCCCAGGCGGTCAGCGGACGCGGGCTCTGGGTGGGTCCGAAACGGGCGATGCCGGCATCCCCGGAGAAGCATCGATGACCGTCGGGGTCCTGGAGGGACACCTTGATGCCGTCCGAGTACATGACCTTCGTGCCCGGCTTCGGTACGGCGGTGGCCGACACGTACGCACTGGAGGCGTCGGAGGCCTCGTCGAGCCGCAGCCCGTAATAGAGCTTTCCGTTGTCGCGGATGGTGCTCCGGTAGGACGTGCCGGGTGTCAGACGCTCGCCGTCGGTGGGCTGGTCCGCGCCCTCGATCCGCTCGGCGTCGGCGGCGAAACGGTAGGGAGGGGGAGCGTCGGCCGCTGTCGCCGTCGTCGCCCGCCCCGCCGGTACCGCGACCGAGAGCAGCGCCGCCGCCCCGGCCAGGACCGTACGGCCGCGCCACCATCCCGTGCGCCGCCCCATCACGCGCCCCCTCGCCGTAACCCGGACCCTCACTCGACGGGCTCCCGCGGGTCGGCGCCGTCGCTGTTCCGACACTGTCCCGAACGCCCGCGAAGCCTCGACCATCCTGCACTTACCGAGCCGTGCGCGCCCGGGCAACACAAAACCCCGGCCGCAGCAAGGCGGCCGGGGTTTGTACTGAGACTGTGGTCGACACTCACGAACCCGTGGGCACGGAGTCGGTCGCCTCCGTCCACAGGTCCTGCTCGGCGCGATCCGCCTGGATCTGGCGGTACACGAGGAGCCCGCCGATGGCGGCCAGTGCGACCAGGAGAAGCTTCTTCACCGCGAGACCTCGTCTTTCTTAGGCGTTGGGGACTTCTGGCGCCCGACTATACACACCGGCCGATACCGATCGGTGACCTGCGTCGGGGCCTCAACTGCCCGTCGGGGCAGCGCAGTACGACCGGGGCCGACCACTCGGATCGGAGGGTGATCACATCCTCACCGAGGGTTATTTCGCCCCGCTTTCCTCATGCTTCCGCTCATTTAGTGAGCATTGAGCCCATCCGAGTGGTGTTCATCAGAAGATCGCCGCGCCACGGGCGTCGGTCCGTCACTTCGCAACCGACATACACATCATGAGGAAAGTATGCAAATCCACCCACCCGAAAGGAGAGGGACCATGACTCGCAACAAGGTCATGAACCTGTGGACCGCGGTCGTCACCGCCTTCCTCGCGCTGTGCACGTCACTCGGACTGATCACGACGACCGCCGTCGCCGCCGTACCCGCGACGGAGGCAGCGCGCAACATCAACACCCCGCAGGAAGCGACGGCGCAGGAGGAGCCCATCTGGACCCGCCCGCGGGCGAGTTCCCTGCCACCCACGATGAAACAGCGCATCCACGCGGAGGCGCACGGCTCCTCACCGTCCTGCCGACACCGCCCGCCGACGGACGCGACGGACACGACGGACGCGGACGCCGCCGTCACACGGGACAGCGCAGAGGCACCAGCGATCGTCACCGCCGCCATGAGCGCCGCAGTACCTACTGCCGTCGATACGACGGACTCCGCCACGAGGGAACGCGCCACGAGGGAATCTGTCACGAGGGATGCAGTCGTGGCACCCGCCCACCCCTGCGACACGACCCACATGACGACCGGCGCCGTCGACGTACCCGCGGCACAGACCGCACGGGCAGCAGCACCGGCACCCGCCGTGGATGCCGCACCCGTCAGCAGCGTCGTCACGCTCCCCTCACAGTCCTCGCTCCCGGCACCGGCCTCGGTCCAGCTCCCGGCGCCGGCGCCCGCTCAGGTCCTGGCCGCCGTCGGCTCAGCGACTCGGGGATGACCTCGTACCAGGAACCGTCCGGCTGGGACGGACGGCCTGCGCCCGCAGCGATGCCGAGAACCCGGCAGGCTGACACCCAACGTTTCGTCGACACCCGACTTTTCGACAACGCTCGACGCTTCGACGATGCGGACTTCACCGACCGGTTCGATTCGAAGGCGCCCCACGAAGGCCACAGAAAAGCGGGACGCACTCCGGGCAGACGGACACACCGACATACGGGCAGTCGGATCGCGTGGCTGAGCTTGAGCAGGTGCGCCTCGCGTTCGTCCCCATGGGGTCCGGGCACCGGCCGGCCCACGGCGCCGAAGAACTCCCGCGGCGCAGTCCGAACACCCCAGCGACGGAACGCCTCGGCCATCGCACGCAACCGCCCCGGATCGATGCGGGACGTCCCACGCGTCCGGTTCTTCCGAGCATTGAGCGTCGGATAGGAGATACCGGCTCACACGGCCAGGTCCTTCCGGGTCCTGTCCTGCGGCTCACCAAGAAGGCGCTCCAGCAGCGCGGGCAGGTCCTCGCCCTCGACGGCGACGTCCCGGCCCAGGTCCGGCTCACTCACACCGGACGCCCCATCCGACTGAAAGACCCTGGTCACAAGCTCAAGCCTTGACCATCGGCATCTGCATGGACACGTAGCTCGCAGACCGACGGGTTGCATTCTCATTCCCATAAAGCAGCACTTGGCACTACACGCACGCCGTAGATGCGATCACCCCTGGACATCCCGACGAGGAGGCACCGCGCGCCCCCTGACGGCCGGTCAGCCGCCGAACGTGGAAACCCTCACCGTTTCCCGACCGGGCGCGCTCCCGACAGCCCTCAGGGCTTCTCAGGCGCCCTCAGGCATTCCTGTGGCTCTCAGTGGCCCCAGCGCCCTCAGAGCCTCGACGCTGCCGTTGGCCGAGCACACAGAACCCATTCGAGAGCGTCGGCCCACCACTGCCCCGGGCCCACCGGCACTTCGGCACTCCGGGAACAGGCTCTGGATACGAGCCACAAATGCCAAAAACCCCCAGGCACGATGGCCTGGGGGCCTTTGAACTGGTGGGGCTAACAGGATTTGAACCTGTGGCCTCATCCTTATCAGGGATGCGCTCTAACCAACTGAGCTATAGCCCCGCCGCGCTCTGCGGTGTATGTCCCGCGCGCTGACCTCTGAAGATTAGCGCACGACGGGGCCAGTCCCAAAATCGGTATCCGGGGCCCGCCCCGGCCTGCCCGGACAGACCGAAAACGCACCCGCCGGCCGTACAGAGGTGCACCCCCGACAGCACGAGAGCGCACCCCGGGCCGGGATGCGCTCTCGCGGTGAAGCCGTGGTGACAACGTTTACTCGTCCTCGGCGAGCGTGAGCTCGACACCGCCGACGAAGCCCGCGGAGAGGTTGTAGATGAACGCGCCGAGGGTGGCGAGCGCGGTGGCCAGGACGACGTCGATGACGGCGATGATCGACGTGAAGATCAGGACGCGCGGCAGCGACAGGAACGACTGCAGATCGAAGCCGTTCGACTCGTTCGAGCCGGTGGCCTCGGAGATCGTGCCGCCCACGGTGGAGAAGACGCCCATGGCGTCCATGACCATCCACAGCACGGCGGCCGCGACGATCGTGCAGATCCCGAGCGCGATGGAGAGCAGGAAGCTGACCTTCATCACCGACCAGGGGTCGGCCTTGGCCACCCGCAGCCGGGCCTTGCGCGTACGGGGCGTGGTGCGCGCCCCGGTGCGCGGCCGGCGGACGGCGCCCCCGGGCGCCGTGTGCGCCGCGTACGCCTGAGGCGGGTGGTACGGCTGGGCGGCCTGCTGCGGCTGCCGCTCGCCCGGGAGGGGCGAACCCTCCGGCACGGCCGTACCGGAGGGTGCAGCCGGGCCCGGAGGCACCGGCGAGCCTGGGGCCGCACCGGCCGCGTACTGCGGCGTCTGTGGGCCTCGGGTGTCCGTCACAGTTCCCCCCTGGGATCCATGAGAGTCATGGGAGTCAGTCGCCTCCGTGGCGGAGCCACGGCCGCCGTCCGTTTCCGTATCGGTCGAACCGGCGCCCGTGGCTCCGCTCACGATGACTCACTCCTCGCGCTACTCGTCCGAGGACGGCTCGCCCTCGTCCGTACCGACGGCCGACTCGACCTCGTCCGAGTCGTCGACCACCCCGTCGACTTCCTCGGCCTCGCGACCGGCCTCGGCATTACGTGCGATACCGACGACGGCATCGCGCTTGCCCAGGTTGATCAGTTGAACGCCCATGGTGTCACGGCCCGTCTCCCTGACCTCGTTGACTCGCGTGCGAATCACACCGCCGGACAGTGTGATGGCGAGGATCTCGTCCGTCTCCTCGACCACCAGCGCGCCGACGAGCGAGCCGCGGTCCTCGACGATCTTGGCGGCCTTGATACCCAGGCCACCGCGACCCTGGACGCGGTACTCGTCGACAGCGGTCCGCTTCGCGTACCCACCGTCTGTGGCAGTGAACACGAACGTACCGGGTCGAACAACATTCATCGAGAGGAGCTGGTCGCCCTCGCGGAAGCTCATTCCCTTGACGCCCGAGGTGGCACGGCCCATGGGCCGCAGCGCGTCGTCCGTCGCAGTGAACCTGATCGATTGGGCCTTCTTGCTGATCAGAAGCAGATCATCCTCTGCCGAAACCAGCTCGGCTCCGATCAGTTCGTCGTCGGAACCGTCCTCCGTCTCACGGAGATTGATCGCGATGACGCCTCCGGAACGCGGCGAATCGTAATCCTTCAGGGATGTCTTCTTCACCAGCCCGCCCTTGGTCGCGAGGACCAGATAGGGCACCGCTTCGTAGTCGCGGATCGCGAGGATCTCGGCGATCGCCTCGTCCGGCTGGAAGGCCAGCAGGTTCGCGACGTGCTGGCCGCGCGCCTCACGCCCTGCGTCGGGAAGCTCGTACGCCTTCGCGCGGTAGACCCGGCCCTTGTTGGTGAAGAACAGCAGCCAGTGGTGCGTCGTCGACACGAAGAAGTGGTCGACGATGTCGTCTTCCTTGAGCTTCGTCCCGCGTACGCCCTTGCCGCCGCGCTTCTGCGAGCGGTAGTCCTCGGCCTTGGTGCGCTTGATGTAGCCACCGCGCGTGATGGTGACGACGATGTCCTCCTCGGCGATCAGGTCCTCCATGGACATGTCGCCGTCGAAGGGCACCAGCTTGGAGCGGCGGTCGTCACCGAACTTGTCGACGATCGCGGTCAGTTCCTCGCTGATGATGGCGCGCTGCCGCTCGGGCGAGGCCAGGATCGCGTTGTACTCGCGGATCTTCGCCTGCAGCTCGTCGTGCTCGGCGACGATCTTCTGGCGCTCCAGGGCCGCCAGCCGGCGCAGCTGCATCTCAAGGATGGCGTTGGCCTGGATCTCGTCGATCTCCAGGAGGCCCATCAGGCCCTCGCGCGCGATCTCGACGGTGTCGCTGCGCCGGATCAGCGCGATGACCTCGTCGATGGCGTCCAGGGCCTTCAGGAGGCCGCGCAGGATGTGCGCGCGCTCCTCGGCCTTGCGCAGCCGGAACCGCGTACGCCGGACGATGACCTCGATCTGGTGCGTCACCCAGTGCCGGATGAACGCGTCGAGCGAGAGGGTGCGCGGCACGCCGTCCACCAGCGCCAGCATGTTGGCGCCGAAGTTCGTCTGCAGGTCGGTGTGCTTGTACAGGTTGTTCAGGACGACCTTGGCGACCGCGTCCCGCTTCAGGACGATGACCAGGCGCTGGCCCGTACGCGACGAGGTCTCGTCCCGGACGTCCGCGATGCCGCCGACCTTGCCGTCCTTGACCAGGTCGGCGATCTTCTGCGCCAGGTTGTCGGGGTTCACCTGGTAGGGGAGCTCGGTGACCACCAGGCACTGGCGGTTCTGGATCTCCTCGACCTCGATGACCGCGCGCATCGTGATGGAACCACGGCCCGTGCGGTAGGCCTCCTCGATGCCCTTGCGGCCGACCACCAGGGCGCCGCTCGGGAAGTCGGGGCCCTTGATGCGCTCGATCAGCGCGTCCAGGAGGTCCTCGTGCGAGGCTTCGGGGTTCTCCAGGTACCACTGGGCGCCGGAGGCGACCTCGCGCAGGTTGTGCGGCGGGATGTTGGTGGCCATACCGACCGCGATGCCCGCCGAGCCGTTGATCAGCAGGTTCGGGAAGCGGGCGGGGAGGACGGTCGGCTCCTGGGAGCGGCCGTCGTAGTTGTCCGTGAAGTCGACGGTGTCCTCGTCGATGTCGCGGACCATCTCCATGGACTGCGGCATCATCTTGCACTCGGTGTACCGCATGGCGGCGGCCGGGTCGTTGCCCGGGGAACCGAAGTTGCCGTTCGAGTCCACCAGCGGCATCCGCATCGACCACGGCTGCGCGAGACGGACCAGCGCGTCGTAGATCGAGGAGTCGCCGTGCGGGTGGTAGTTGCCCATGACGTCGCCGACGACGCGGGCGCACTTGTAGAAGCCCTTCTCGGGCCGGTAGCCGCCGTCGTACATGGCGTACAGGACGCGGCGGTGGACGGGCTTGAGACCGTCCCGTACGTCGGGCAGCGCGCGCGACACGATGACGGACATCGCGTAGTCGAGGTACGAGCGCTGCATCTCGGTTTCGAGCCCGACGGGCTCGACACGCTGGAGGGTGCCGCCCTCTTCCACAGGGATGCCTGCGGGGATGCCCGGACCGGTGGGGGAAATGGGTGTCTCGTCGGTCATTGCTGGTGCAGATCCTTTCTGACGCGGTCAGCTGAGACCGACTCAGATGTCGAGGAAGCGGACGTCCTTGGCGTTGCGCTGGATGAACGCGCGGCGTGCTTCGACGTCCTCACCCATCAGGACCGAGAAGAGGTCGTCGGCCTGGGCGGCGTCGTCGAGGGTGACCTGGCCGAGGACGCGGTGCTCCTGGTCCATGGTCGTGATGCGCAGTTCCTCGGCGTTCATCTCACCGAGACCCTTGAAGCGCTGGATCGAATCCTCCCTTACGCGCTTGCCGGCCTGTCGGCCGAGCTCGATCAGGGCGTCGCGCTCACGGTCCGAGTACGCGTACTCGAAGTCGTCGCGACCCCACTTGATCTTGTAGAGCGGCGGACGGGACAGGAAGACGTGCCCGGCCTCGACCAGGGGACGCATGAAGCGGAACAGGAAGGTCAGCAGCAGGGTGTTGATGTGCTGGCCGTCGACGTCGGCGTCCGCCATCAGGATGATCTTGTGATAGCGGAGCTTCGCGATGTCGAAGTCCTCGTGGACCCCGGTGCCGAAGGCCGAGATCAGCGCCTGGATCTCCTGGTTCTGCAGGATCTTGTCGATCCGCGCCTTCTCGACGTTGAGGATCTTTCCTCGGATCGGGAGGATCGCCTGGTACTGGGGGTTCCGGCCGGACTTGGCCGAACCGCCGGCGGAGTCACCCTCGACGATGAAGATCTCGCACTTGGTGGGGTCGTTCGACTGGCAGTCGCTCAGCTTGCCCGGCAGCGACGCCGTCTCCAGGAGCCCCTTGCGGCGGGTGAGGTCGCGGGCCTTGCGGGCCGCCACGCGCGCGGTGGCCGCCTGGATGGACTTGCGGATGATGTCCGCGGCTTCGTTCGGGTTGCGGTCCAGCCAGTCGCTGATGTGCTCGTGCACGACCTTCTGTACGAAGGTCTTCGCCTCGGTGTTGCCCAGCTTGGTCTTGGTCTGGCCCTCGAACTGCGGCTCGCCCAGCTTGATCGAGATGATCGCCGTCAGACCCTCGCGGATGTCGTCGCCCGTGAGGTTGTCGTCCTTCTCGCGCAGCAGCTTCTTGTCGCGCGCGTACCGGTTGATGAGACCGGTGAGCGCCGCACGGAAGCCCTCCTCGTGCGTACCGCCCTCATGGGTGTGGATGGTGTTGGCGAAGGAGTACACGCCCTCGCTGTAGCCGCCGTTCCACTGCATCGCGACTTCGAGGGAGAGCATGCGCTCCTTGTCCTCGGCCTCGATGTCGATCACCGTGGGGTGGATGACCTCGCCCTTGCGGGAGTTGAGGTACGTCACGAAGTCGACGATGCCGCCTTCGTAGTGGTATGTGACGGACTTGACCTCCACGGGCTCGTCCGCACCGGCCTCGTCGGCGCCCACCGTGGCCTTCGCCGAGTCGCGCTCATCAGTGAGTTTGATGGTCAAACCCTTGTTGAGGAACGCCATCTCCTGGAAGCGCCGCGAGAGCGTCTCGAAGGAGTAGTCCGTGGTCTCGAAGATGTCCCCGTCGGCCCAGAAGGTGACCGAGGTGCCGGTCTCGTCCGTGGCCTCGTGCTCGGCCAGCGGCGCAGTCGGGACGCCCAGCTTGTAGTCCTGCGTCCAGCGGCGTCCGTCGGTCCTGATCTCGACGGCCACCTTGGTGGACAGCGCGTTCACGACGGAGACGCCCACGCCGTGCAGACCACCGGAGACCGCGTAACCGCCGCCCCCGAACTTGCCGCCCGCGTGCAGCACGGTCAGGACGACCTCGACGGCGGGCTTGCCCTCGGAGGGCACGATGCCCACCGGGATGCCTCGGCCGTTGTCGACGACGCGGACACCGCCGTCGGGAAGGATCGTGACGTCGATCGTGTCCGCGTGGCCGGCCAGCGCCTCGTCGACGGAGTTGTCCACCACCTCGTACACGAGGTGGTGCAGTCCGCGCTCGCCGGTCGAGCCGATATACATACCGGGTCGCTTGCGGACCGCGTCCAGACCCTCCAGGACGGTGATGGCGCTGGCGTCGTACGAGGCCGTGACCTCGCCGTTCGAGGAGTGAGACCCGCTTTTCGCGGCCGCGTCGGTGGACGGGATGTTCTCGTTGGGGTTGCCGGAATCGGCCACGAAGCGCCCTTTCTGGCACAGCACAAGCCAAGCTCCGGGTCCCCTCGGAGGAGGGTGTCCGGAGCGGCTGCGGCGTGTTACGTCGGTAAGCCTTTGTCAGCGTTGCTCGGTGTGTCCCACAAGTGGGGCGGGATTAGCTTCCAGTCTACCGGTAGCGCCGACAGTGATGGGGGTTTGCCGGTACCTGAGTCCGCATGTGCCGCCCTGAACCGGTCTCCACCGACTCCCCATATGTGGACCCGGGCTCAAAGAGGCGCAGAGCGGCACTCAGCGCTTCCGGGTGTCAACCCCGCGCTACGGACGGCATACCGCCCGGTCTGGCTCACCCGTAGGTGTCGCCGGGACCCGTGCTGCCGGGGGCGCGCAGGGGGCCGTAGCGGTGGGCGGGACCCCCGGGGCCCAGCACCTTGATCAGCCTCACCGTGCCGTGCCCGAGGTCCTCGTTCAGGCGGGCGACCAGCTGCGGAGCGAGCAGCCGCAGGTTGGTGGCCCAGGCCGTCGAGTCGCACCGCACGACCAGTACCCGCTCGTCCTCGTCGTACTTCTCCGGTACGCAGTGCTTGGCCAGGTCGTCCCCGACGATCTGCGGCCAGCGGCCCATGACCCCGCCGACGGCGGCCGGGGTCTCCCAGCCGCGCTCGGTGATGAGCCGGTTGATGGCGGACCCCAGTGCCATGGGATCGCGCCCGTCGGCGTGCGCGCCGGAGCGCAGACCGCCACGACGCGCCTGCTTCTTGTCCCGCACCGCGTCCCCGCGCGCGCGTGCCTGCTCCTTCGCCGCGCGCAGGGCCACGCGCGCGAGGTCGACCCCGGAGGGCTCGGGAGCGTTCTTCGGGGTGTTCTCCGGGTCGGGTGTGTTCTCGCTCATACGCGCTCCACGGCGCCCTCGGACACGGCGTACCGCGTCCCCGCCAGTACGCCGGGCACGTCGTCGCCGACCGCGGCCGTCACGAGCACCTGCTCGCCGGGGGCCACCAGTTCGGCGAGGCGTTCGCGACGGCGGGTGTCCAGCTCGGCAAACACGTCGTCGAGGACCAGCACCGGCTCGTTGCCCTCGGCCCGCAGCAGGTCGTACGAGGCGAGGCGCAGCGACAGCGCGTACGACCAGGACTCGCCGTGTGACGCGTATCCCTTCGCGGGCAGCTGGCCAAGTTTGAGCAGTAGTTCGTCCCTGTGAGGGCCCACGAGGGTGACCCCCCGTTCGATCTCCTGCTTGCGGCTCTCCACCAGGGCCGCGGTCAGCTGTTCGTACAGTTCCTCGCGCGCGTGCCCGGTGATCCCGGGCGAGGAGGGCCTGTACTCCAGGGCCACCGGACCGCCGCCGGGCGCCAGCTGCTCGTACGCCTTGTCGGTGAGCGGCTGGAGCATGGCGATCAGGTCGAGCCGCTGGGCGAGCAGCTCGGCGCCCACGCGCGCGAGGTGCTGGTCCCACACGTCGAGGGTGGAGAGGTCCATCGTGCGGCCGCCGTGGCGGCGGGCGAGCGCGGCCGACTTCAGGAGGGTGTTGCGCTGCTTCAGGACCCGGTCGTAGTCCGAGCGCACGCCCGCCATCCGCGGGGAGCGTGCGGTGATCAGCTCGTCGAGGAACCGCCGGCGCTCACCGGGGTCGCCCTTGACCAGCGCCAGGTCCTCGGGCGCGAACAGCACGGTCCGTACGATGCCGAGTACGTCACGGGGTCTGACCTGCGAGGACCTGTTGATGCGGGCGCGGTTCGCCTTGCCGGGGTTCAGTTCGAGTTCCACGAGCTGCTGGCGATCGCCCTGGCGGATGTTGGCCCTGATGATCGCCCGCTCGGTACCCATCCGCACGAGTGGCGCGTCGGACGAGACCCGGTGGCTGCCCAGGGTGGCGAGATAGCCGACCGCCTCGACGAGGTTGGTCTTGCCCTGGCCATTGGGTCCCACGAACGCGGTGACGCCCGGGTCGAGCGGAACCTCGACCCGGGCGTACGAACGGAAGTCGGCCAGCGACAGATGCGTGACGTGCATGGTCGTTCGCCGACCTCCCCCGGAGCTGTGGATCCGCGGTGCGGACCCGTGGACTGCTTCTTCTCCCGAACCGCTGCCGGAATCCTCCGGACCGCCTCCGGGCTACTTCTTCTCGACGGCGTGGCCGCCGAACTGGTTGCGCAGTGCCGCGATCATCTTCATCTGCGGCGAGTCGTCCTGCCGGGACGCGAAGCGGGCGAACAGCGACGCGGTGATCGCGGGCAGCGGTACCGCGTTGTCGATGGCCGCCTCGACGGTCCAGCGGCCCTCGCCGGAGTCCTGCGCGAAGCCGCGCAGCCGCTCCAGGTGCTCGTCCTCGTCCAGCGCGTTGACCGCCAGGTCCAGCAGCCAGGAACGGATCACCGTGCCCTCCTGCCAGGACCGGAAGACCTCGCGCACATCGGTGACCGAGTCGACGGCCTGAAGCAGTTCCCAGCCCTCGGCGTAGGCCTGCATCATGGCGTACTCGATGCCGTTGTGGACCATCTTGGAGAAGTGCCCGGCGCCGACCTTGCCCGCGTGCACGAACCCCGCGTCGCCCTCCGGCTTGAGGGCGTCGAAGACCGGCTGGACCTTGGCGATGTGCTCGGCGTCGCCGCCGACCATCAGCGCATAGCCGTTCTTGAGGCCCCACACGCCCCCTGAGACGCCGGCGTCGACGAAACCGATGCCCTTGGCCGCCAGCTCCTCGGAGTGCTTCTCGTCGTCCGTCCAGCGCGAGTTCCCGCCGTCCACGACCACATCACCCGGCTCAAGAAGCTCGGCGAGCTCGTCGACGGTGGACTGCGTCGCGGCACCGGCCGGGACCATCACCCACACGACCCGCGGACCCTTGAGCTTGCCCACAAGCTCCTCAAGGCTGTGGACATCGGCGAGATCCGCGTTGCGGTCGTATCCGATGACGGTGTGGCCTGCGCGGCGAATGCGCTCGCGCATGTTGCCGCCCATCTTGCCGAGGCCGACGAGACCGAGCTCCATCAGGTTGTTCCTTCACTAGCGATGTGGCAGGAGGGCACTTTCGTGCCTGCGCCCGAGCCTAAACCCGGACTCTCCTGCCCACCTGTGGGCATAGCCGCTCAGACGTATGCCCTCACCTGCGGCTCTTCGTCAGCCGCTGAGCCGCACCGGCATGATCAGGTACTTGTAGGCCTCGTCCGCCTCGGCGTCCAGCGCGGGCCTGCCGCTGAGGAGCGCAGGCTTGGTGGACGTCGTGAAGGAGAGCTGCGCGACCGGGGAGTCGATGGCGCTCAGTCCGTCGAGCAGGAACGTCGGGTTGAAGGCGATCGAGACGTCGTCGCCCTCCAGCTGGGCGTCGACCCTCTCCACAGCCTGTGCGTCGTCGCTGGAGCCGGCCTCCAGGATCAGCACGCCCTGCTCGAAGCTCAGCCGCACCGGAGTGTTGCGCTCGGCGACCAGGGCCACACGCTTGACGGCCTCCACGAAGGGGGCGGTCTCGATGACGGCGATCGAGTTGAACTCCGTCGGGAACAGCGAGCGGTACTTCGGGAGATCGCCCTCCAGCAGACGCGTGGTCGTACGCCGGCCCGCTCCCTCGAAGCCGATCAGGCCCTCACCGGCTCCGGAGCCGGACAGCGCCAGGATCACGCTGTCGCCGCTCGTGAGCGCCTTGGCGGTGTCCAGGAGCGTCTTGGCGGGCACCAGGGCGACCGCGGACGCCTCGGGGTTCTCCGGCTTCCACAGGAACTCACGGACCGCGAAGCGGTAGCGGTCGGTGGAGGCCAGGGTGACCGTGTCGCCCTCGATCTCGATGCGCACACCGGTGAGCACAGGCAGCGTGTCGTCGCGGCCCGCTGCGATGGCCACCTGTGCGGCGGCCGAGGCGAAGACGTCACCGGGGACGGTGCCGGTCGCGACCGGCATCTGCGGCAGCGCCGGGTACTCCTCCACAGGCAGTGTGTGGAGGGTGAAGCGTGAGGAGCCGCAGACCACGGTCGCCCGTACACCGTCTGTGGAAATCTCCACCGGCCGGTTGGGGAGGGCGCGGCAGATGTCGGCGAGCAGGCGGCCGGAGACGAGCACCGTGCCTTCCTCGTCGATCTCCGCGTCCACGGAGACGCGTGCCGAGACCTCGTAGTCGAAGCTGGAGAGGCTCAGTGCGCCCTCCTCGGCCTTCAGAAGGAGGCCGGCGAGCACAGGCGCCGGTGGACGGGCCGGGAGGCTGCGTGCCGCCCAGGCCACTGCCTCCGCGAGTACGTCGCGTTCCACCCGGATCTTCACCGTTGCCGCCTCCGTCTGTTGCCGGCGCTCTCGCCCTGCTCGGTCTTCGTCGTCTGACTCGGCGTTGCTCAGCCCACCGATGGGCCGGTCGCCGGGGACCAGTCTGACGCACCGCACTGACAGTCGGTGCCTCTCGGGGTCAAGTCGTTCCGAGCGGCAGTCGAGGCTCCGAGCGTGAGTTGTGCACAGCCCAGGCTTCGAAACGGTTCTCAGGCTCTCTCTAGTTGTCAGTAGTAGTAGGGGCTGTGGATACCGTGGATAACCCCGTTTTCGCAGGTCAGAGCAGGTTTTTTGTCCACTGACCCTGTGGGTGGAGGCGGTGGATAACACGCCTCTTCTGTGGACGACGAAAAGTTCTGCACACTCCGTGCACAGGCAGGGGGTACTTCTCCCCAGCGCCGTCCCCAGCTTTACCCACGTTCCCCACAGCCCAACCCGGCACCTTCGTGTGACGCCTTTCACTCGACCCGGTGAGAACGCGCGTCGTGTTGCCGAACAGTGGACAGCGATGTGGAGAAGCTGACGATCACTGGGGACAACTGCCCCTAGCCTGTGGGTCGCCGGTGGACAACTTCCCGCACAGCCTGTGGATCATTTCTTTGTCCACAGGCTGTGGAGATCTTTTATCCACGGATCCACAGGCGACTGAGCTGGGCTGATTCTCTTTCAGCTGCCGTGCCTGTGGACACGATCTGGACAACTTCGCAGTCCCCAGGGTGTGGACACAAGAAAGTCCCCGAATCTGTGGAGGGCGCCCGTAACCAGGCGCGTAATCGAACAGCTGATGGCTGTCGGGTAACGGCGAAACGGGTCGGGGCGGGGCTCCGGAGGGGTTCGGAGGCGCTTCGGGAGGGGTTCCGGGGGCCCGAAGAGGGGTCCGGAGCCTCCGGGAGACGGTCCACAGGACGCGTACGGGAGCGTCTGAGCGCATCCGGGGACGGCGCGCCCCTTGCTGCCGATCTGGCGCAGGAACGGCGAAGGCGCCCTCGGGAACGAGTCCCGGGGCGCCTTCCGTGACGTACCGTGGTGGGTGTCAGCCGTTCTTGATGCGGTTCGTGAGTTCGGTGACCTGGTTGTAGATCGAGCGGCGCTCGGCCATCAGCGCGCGGATCTTGCGGTCGGCGTGCATCACGGTCGTGTGGTCACGGCCGCCGAACTGCGCGCCGATCTTCGGCAGGGAGAGGTCCGTCAGTTCGCGGCAGAGGTACATGGCGATCTGGCGGGCCGTCACCAGGACCCGGCTGCGCGAGGAGCCGCACAGGTCGTCCACCGTGAGGCCGAAGTAGTCGGCGGTGGCCGCCATGATGGCCGGCGCGGTGATCTCCGGGGACGAGTCCTCACCGCCGGGGATCAGGTCCTTGAGGACGATCTCGGTGAGACCGAGGTCGACCGGCTGCCGGTTGAGCGACGCGAACGCCGTCACCCGGATCAGCGCGCCCTCCAGCTCGCGGATGTTGCGCGAGATGCGGGACGCGATGAACTCCAGCACCTCCGGCGGGGCGTTGAGCTGCTCCTGCACCGCCTTCTTACGGAGGATGGCGATCCGGGTCTCCAGCTCGGGCGGCTGGACATCGGTGATCAGACCCCACTCGAAGCGGTTCCTCAGCCGGTCCTCCAGCGTCACCAGCTGCTTGGGCGGCCGGTCGCTGGAGAGCACGATCTGCTTGTTCGCGTTGTGGAGCGTGTTGAAGGTGTGGAAGAACTCCTCCTGCGTCGACTCCTTGTCCGCCAGGAACTGGATGTCGTCGACGAGCAGGATGTCCATCTCGCGGTACCGCTTGCGGAAGCTGTCGCCCTTGCCGTCGCGGATGGAGTTGATGAACTCGTTGGTGAACTCCTCCGAGCTCACGTACCGCACCCGCGTGCCCGGGTAGAGGCTGCGCGCGTAGTGCCCGATCGCGTGCAGCAGGTGCGTCTTGCCGAGCCCGGACTCCCCGTAGATGAAGAGCGGGTTGTACGCCTTGGCCGGAGCCTCGGCGACGGCGACGGCGGCCGCGTGCGCGAAACGGTTCGAGGCCCCGATGACGAAGGTGTCGAAGAGGTACTTCGGATTCAGGCGCGCGGTGGGCTCGCCGGGACCCGTCGCGGGCGCCGGCTGTGCGGCCAGCGGGCCCGGTGCGCCGCTGGAGGCGGGCAGTGACGAGCCGACGGGGCCGCCGCGGTGGACATGGCCCATGCCGGACGGCGAGGGAGGCTCGGACCGGTCACGGCGGTCGGGACGCTGGTCGTAGTCGGAGCGGGGCTGGTCGTAGTCGGGCCGCTGCTGCTCGTAGTCCGAGCGCTGGTCGTACGGAGAGCGGCCCGGCTGCTGCCGGTAGTCCCGCGGAGGGGACGCGTACGGGTCGCGGTCGGGGAAGCCCAGCCGCTGCTGCTGCCAGCCGTAGTCGTCCTGCGAGGGCCGCGGCCAGGCGCCCGGGTCGGGGCGCTGGTAGTCGGGGTACGCGGGGCGGGCCGTCGGGAGCTGGTCCTCGTGGGAGGGCGGCTGCTGATCGGGGCGGCCCTGCGGATGATCGTCCATGCGGTCGTCCGCGCGGTGCCGGCCATACCCGCGGTAGCCGTCGCGGCCCTGCGAGGGCGAGCGGTCCTGGTCCTCGTAACGCTGCTGCGACTGCTGGACGGGCGGCGCCGGCGGTGCGGGGGAGTCCCCCATCGAGTCGTCGACGGTGATCGCGATCCGGATCGGCCGGCCGCACTCACGCGTCAGCGTCTCGCTGACGATCGGGGCCAGGCGCCCTTCGAGGACGTTCTTCGCAAATTCGTTCGGGACGGCGAGCAGTGCGGTGTCCGCCACCAGCGCCAGCGGCTGGCAGCGCTTGATCCAGTGCTCGTCCTTCGTCTCGACACCCTGCCCGCGGCCCTCCCCGAGAAGTTGCTCCAATACTCGTGGCCACACTGCGGCAAGATCGGCAGGTACGTCAGCCACAGGGCACGCTCTCTCACGGGTCCCACGAACGTGTGATTCCTGGGACGGGTTGGGTTGGAACTCGGTGAACGGGGTGGACGAAGCTGCTGCAGCGGCCGGAACGAATGAGCTGGAGCGGAGAGAAGGGAACGAACCGGAGTCCGGCCACGGTAGTCAGGGCGACCCATGCGGTTCAAGTTGTTGTCCCCAGCCTGTGGACAGTGTCTCCCGTGCGGCGCCGGTTTGACCGGATGGCGTAGCCGCGCGTACCGTGACCAGGTCGAGTTGTCGATGGCTGCTGCCGCCTGCCTCCGATGGGCACAGATCGCGAAGAGTGATCGGGAAGCGGTGCACTCGGGCGTAATGCGAGCTACTCGTTGGCGCACGGTGACAGCCAGGACGGCACTCCGCCGCCACCGATTCTTTCTGGAGCCCCCGAGTGAGCAAGCGCACCTTCCAGCCGAACAACCGCCGTCGCGCCAAGACCCACGGCTTCCGCCTGCGGATGCGTACCCGTGCCGGCCGCGCGATTCTCGCGAACCGCCGTGGCAAGGGTCGCAGCAGCCTGTCCGCCTGATTACCTAAACAGGTCATGACGTGCTGCCTACCGAGCATCGGCTGAGGCGGCGCGAGGACTTCGCGACCGCGGTACGCCGAGGACGCCGGGCCGGACGCCCGCTCCTCGTCGTCCACCTTCGTAGCGGTGCAACAGACCCGCACGTGCCTGGGGAGAGCACTCCCCCGACGCGTGCGGGTTTCGTTGTCAGCAAAGCCGTGGGCGGAGCCGTCGTGCGCAACAAGGTGAAGCGTCGGCTTCGCCATCTGATGCGTACGCGAGTGGCTCGGCTGACCCCCGGTAGCCTGGTAGTCGTACGAGCGCTGCCCGGTGCGGGCGACGCCGACCATGCACAGCTGGCCCGAGACCTGGACGCCGCCCTGGAGCGGTTGCTGGGAGGGGGCGCGCGATGAAGTACCCGCTGCTGGCTCTCATCAAGATGTACCAGTGGACCATCAGCCCGTTGCTCGGGCCGGTGTGCAAGTACTACCCGTCGTGTTCCCACTACGGGTACCAAGCCATCGACCGGCACGGTGCGATCAAGGGAACGGCACTCACCGCCTGGCGCATCCTGCGCTGCAATCCGTGGTCGCTCGGCGGTGTGGACCATGTCCCGCCGCGCAAGCGTCCGCGGTGGCACGAGATGCTGCGCAACGCCTGGCGTGCACGCAAGGGCGGGAACTCCGCCGCCGAACCGGCCACCGAGGGGCACGGTATGTCCAACCATCCCTCAAGCCCGGCCGCCGAGACCCCGTCCCATGCTCAAGGAGCCTGATTAGTGGACACGATTGCCAGTATTTTCAGCTTCATCACGACACCCGTTTCCTGGGTCATCGTCCAGTTCCACTCGGTGTACGGCGCCATCTTCGGCCCCGACACGGGCTGGGCCTGGGGCTTGTCCATCGTGTCCCTGGTGATCCTGATCCGTATCTGCCTGATCCCGCTCTTCGTGAAGCAGATCAAGGCCACCCGGGCGATGCAGACGCTGCAGCCCGAGATGAAGAAGATCCAGGAGCGCTACAAGAACGACAAGCAGCGCCAGTCCGAAGAGATGATGAAGCTGTACAAGGAGACGGGTACCAACCCGCTCTCCTCGTGCCTTCCCATCCTGGCGCAGTCGCCGTTCTTCTTCGCCCTGTACCACGTGCTCAACGGCATCGCGTCGAACGACACCATCGGCGTGATCAACGACCGGCTGCTGGAGAGCGCGCAGAAGGCGCACATCTTCGGCGCCCCGCTGGCCGCGAAGTTCACGGACGGCAGCGCCAAGGTCGAAGCACTGGGCTCCTCGATCACCGACGTGCGCGTCGTCACGGCGATCATGATCGTCCTGATGTCGTTCTCGCAGTTCTACACGCAGCGTCAGCTGATGACGAAGAACGTCGACACCACGGTCAAGACGCCGTTCATGCAGCAGCAGAAGATGCTGATGTACGTCTTCCCGGTCATGTTCGCCGTCTTCGGTATCAACTTCCCCGTCGGTGTCCTCGTCTACTGGCTGACCACCAACGTGTGGACCATGGGCCAGCAGATGTACGTCATCCGCAACAACCCGACGCCGGGTTCCAAGGCCCAGGCCTCCTACCTGGAGCGCCTGAACAAGCACGTCACGCAGCACGGCAAGACCCGCGGGCGCGGAGAGAAGGCCATCGTCAAGGCCATCGTCGCCAAGGGCCGTGACCGCAACGAGTTCGAGCGCAAGTTCATCAACGGCCTGACCAAGGCGGGCCTGGCGGCCCAGGCCGACGGCAACGTGGTGAAGAGCGAGGCCTCGACCCTGGTCGAGACCGAGGACGGCACCCCGGTGGCAGGCGCGGCTCCCAAGCGCCAGCAGCCCAAGCGGCAGAGCAAGTCCCAGCGGCAGTCGGGCACGGTCCAGGGCGGTGCCAAGGCAGCGGGCGAGTCCGAGCCGAAGACCTCCCTCAGCAAGTCCGACGAACCGCAGGACGCCAAGCCCGACCCCAAGCCTGCGGGTGGCAAGCCCGCGTCCGGCGGTAAGCCCGCATCCGGTGGCACCCGGAGCAAGGCCCAGTCCGGACAGCGCAAGGGTCCGCAGCGGCCCAAGTCCCCGTCCAAGAAGTAAGCAAGAAGGAGTCCATCCCGTGACGGAAGGCACCACCTCCGCTGCCCCTGAGGGTGGCGACACCCTGACCCGCCTGGAGCAGGAGGGCGAGATCGCGGCCGACTACCTTGAGGGTCTGCTGGACATCGCCGACCTCGACGGCGACATCGACATGGATGTCGAGGCCGACCGTGCGGCTGTCTCGATCATCAGTGATTCCAACAGCCGTGACCTGCAGAAGCTGGTCGGCCGTGACGGCGAGGTGCTGGAGGCGCTCCAGGAGCTCACACGCCTGGCCGTGCACCGGGAGACCGGAGACCGCAGCCGGCTGATGCTGGACATCGCGGGCTATCGCGCCAAGAAGCGTGAGGAGCTCTCCGAGCTGGGCGCGAAGACCGCGGCCGAGGTCAGGAGCTCCGGTGAGCCGGTCAAGATGAATCCGATGACGCCCTTCGAGCGCAAGGTGGTGCACGACGCCGTCAAGGCGGCCGGCCTGCGCAGCGAGTCCGAGGGCGAGGAGCCGCAGCGCTTCGTCGTCGTGCTCCCCGCCTGATCAAGCACGTCGTACTTCCGGCCCCGTCTGTGTTCGCAGGCGGGGCCGAATTTTGTCAGCCCGGTGCTTGTCGATAGTTCCTGATAGTCCTTGTAGTCAGCGCGTCATGCGCTCAAGCGGTACGGAAGGACGGTTCCCCGTGACGGAGGCAGCGGAGCTCCCCCCTGCGCCCGAGCAGGCTCGGGCGGTATTCGGTGATCGCTTCGCGGACGCGGTTCGCTTCGCGGAGTTGCTGGCCGACGTGGGAGTTCAGCGCGGTCTGATCGGTCCTCGCGAAGTGCCTCGTCTGTGGGAACGGCATCTGTTGAACTGCGCCGTGCTCTCGGAAGTGGTTCCGGAGGGCGTGACCGTGTGCGACGTCGGATCCGGGGCCGGTCTGCCCGGCATCCCCCTGGCCCTTGTCCGCCCGGACCTCAAGATCACACTGCTTGAGCCGCTGCTGCGGCGCACGAACTTCCTCAACGAGGTCGTCGAGCTGCTTGGGCTCGACCACGTCACCGTGGTCCGTGGGCGGGCCGAGGAGGTCCTCGGCAAGCTGCCTCCGGTCCACGTGGTGACGGCCCGGGCGGTGGCTCCTCTGGACCGTCTCGCGGCCTGGGGAGTCCCGCTCCTGCGTCCGTACGGAGAGATGCTGCTCCTCAAGGGCGACACCGCGGAGGAAGAGGTCAAGAGCGCCGGAGCCGCCCTGAGCAAGCTCGGCGCCGTCGACACCTCGGTGCTGCACGTCGGCGAGGGCGTTGTGGAGCCCCTGGCCACGGTGGTGCGTGTGGAGGTCGGGGAGAGCCCAGGCGGTGTTCGGTTCGCGGCCAAACGGGCGAAGGCGGCGCGGACGGGGAGGACCCGCAGG
Source organism: Streptomyces sp. NPDC102514 (assembly GCF_055584525.1). NCBI lineage: Bacteria > Bacillati > Actinomycetota > Actinomycetes > Kitasatosporales > Streptomycetaceae > Streptomyces > Streptomyces sp. NPDC102514. The sequence continues at coordinate 249,486 of NZ_JBVJLW010000004.1, read as the reverse complement.
CGCCGCTGACCCCGGTCCGGCGGGGATGCCGGACGGTGGGTGTACGTCGTCGGGGCGGAGGCATGGTGACTGATCCGTCCTGACGACGAGACGTACTCCACACAAGCTGCCGAACCTATGCATGCCGGAGTGTCGCGCGATGGCGACCCCGCGCCCTGTGCATCGTGTTTCACGTGAAACGTCGCTCATTGCTGCACGGCATCATCGGTCGCGGTCGTGCCGCGGCCGAACCCCGCGACCGTAACCCGCTGGGATCCCTGGGATCCTTCGGGAAAAGAGCCTCTCCTGCCCGAAGCGCGTCCCCCGAAGAGGGCACGGAGTTGTCCACAGAGGTGGATTTCTCCACAGAAGCACGGGCCTCGCTGGTTCACGACCCCGATGGCATGGGAGGCTCTGTTCATTGCGAGCCTGAAGTCGAGGAGAGTGAATCCTTGCGGTCCGACGCCAACATCGCGGGACCGATGACCGATCCGGTCCCCGGTCCCCGAACCGAGTCGATCGGGGACGATGTTTCACGTGAAACACCGCCCCCGATGGACGACACTCCCATTGGTCGTGCTGCCCAACTTGCTGTGGAGGCTCTAGGTCGAGCCGGCGAAGGCCTGCCACGGCCCGAGCAGACCCGCGTCATGGTGGTCGCCAACCAGAAGGGCGGGGTCGGAAAGACCACGACCACGGTCAACCTTGCTGCCTCTCTCGCGCTGCACGGCGGCCGGGTCCTGGTGATCGACCTGGATCCCCAGGGCAATGCGTCCACCGCGCTGGGGATCGACCATCACGCCGAAGTTCCGTCCATCTACGACGTGCTGATCGACAGCAGGCCGCTCTCCGAGGTTGTTCAGCCGGTCCCAGATGTCGAAGGCCTCTTCTGTGCGCCTGCCACGATCGATCTCGCCGGTGCGGAGATCGAGCTGGTGTCCCTGGTGGCACGTGAGAGTCGGCTGGAGCGGGCGATCCTGGCGTACGAGCAGCCGCTCGACTACATCCTCATCGACTGCCCGCCCTCCCTGGGACTGCTGACGGTCAACGCGCTCGTCGCGGGCGCCGAGGTCCTCATCCCGATCCAGTGCGAGTACTACGCACTGGAGGGTCTGGGCCAGCTGCTACGCAACGTCGACCTGGTTCGGGGACACCTCAACCCCAACCTGCACGTGTCGACGATCCTGCTCACCATGTACGACGGCAGGACGCGTCTCGCCTCCCAGGTCGCCGACGAGGTGCGCAGCCACTTCGGCGAAGAGGTACTGCGTACGAGCATTCCGCGCTCGGTCCGTATCTCCGAAGCCCCCAGCTATGGGCAGACGGTGCTGACCTACGATCCGGGATCGAGCGGCGCTCTCTCCTATCTTGAGGCGGCGCGCGAGATCGCCTTGCGCGGAGCTGGCGTGGCCTACGACGCGCAACACGCCCACATGGGCGCACACAATGAACAGAGCATGGTGGAGGGGATCCAGTGAGCGAGCGACGGAGGGGGTTGGGCCGTGGTCTCGGCGCACTGATCCCTGCTGCCCCGACAGGGGATAAGGCAGTACCGCCGGCGATGGGCGGAGCGTCCGCATCGCCGGGAGCCGTACCGGTGCTCACCGCTGAGCGCGGGGTGGCGGCGGCCAAGGTCGCCGCACTTCCGCCGGCCCAGGTTTCCCATGAGCCGGAAGAGCCGTCGGCGAGCGTGTTCGGGGAGGCTCCGGCAGCACCTGTGGGTGCGTACTTCGCCGAGCTGCCCCTCGACTTCATCACGCCGAACCCGCGTCAGCCCCGCGAGGTGTTCGACGACGACGCTCTCGCCGAGCTCGTCACCTCCATCAAGGAGGTCGGGCTTCTTCAGCCGGTCGTCGTACGGCAGGCGGGACCGACGCGCTACGAGCTCATCATGGGCGAGCGCCGCTGGAGGGCCTGCCGTGAGGCGGGGCTTGAGGCCATCCCGGCGATCGTGCGTGCCACGGATGACGAGAAGCTTCTCCTGGACGCCCTCCTGGAGAACCTGCACCGGGCTCAGCTGAACCCGCTGGAAGAGGCTGCCGCCTACGACCAGCTGCTCCAGGACTTCAACTGCACGCACGATCAGCTGGCCGACCGCATCGGGCGTTCACGTCCTCAGGTCTCCAACACCCTGCGTCTGCTGAAGCTCTCGCCCTCGGTCCAGCGTCGGGTGGCCGCGGGTGTTCTTTCCGCCGGACACGCCCGCGCTCTGCTCTCCGTCGCGGACTCGGAGGAGCAGGACCGACTGGCTCACCGGATCGTGGCCGAGGGACTCTCGGTGCGGGCCGTCGAAGAGATCGTCACCCTCATGGGTTCACGGCCGCAGTCGGCTCCGCGTTCCAAGGGGCCGCGAGCCGGTGCTCTGGTCTCTCCCGCGCTGAGCGATCTCGCGGGCCGTCTCTCGGACCGCTTCGAGACCCGGGTGAAGGTCGACCTCGGTCAGAAGAAGGGCAAGATCACCGTCGAGTTCGCCTCGATGGAGGACCTTGAGCGGATCCTCGGCTCGCTCGCCCCTGGTGAGGGACCGGTTCTGCAGAAGAGTCTCCTGGACGACGACTCCGAGGACCCGGAGTCCTGAGTCTCGACCGGCCGGTCGGCTGAGCCGGCCGGCCAGTGTCGCGGGCCGTGTCCGGTGTGTACCGGAACACGGCCCGCTCTTTGCTTTCTGTCGGTATCGATGGAATCGCATCGTGGATACGATGCGTTCGGGTATGGCGCATTCACCTGGCAGTACCTTCTGTGGGGAGGCGGAGGCCATGCGAACGGTGAGCCGCACAGGACTGGTGAGCGCGGCGCTGGGGCTCGGCGCGGTCGGCGGATTCGTCGGCAGCCTGCTTCGGGAACGGAGCGCTCTGACAGCCGCCCGCGATGCCGCGGGCGAGGGAAGCGAGGAACTGCCTTCATGGGGCGCCGGCTCGTACCGCTCACGCTGGACAACCTTCAGGACCTTCCCGAGCGCTGTCGCGCGTGCGTCTTCTGGGAGTTGGACCCAGTCAGCGGCCAGGCCGCGGTAAAGGCAGGCACTCCCGATCTGGAGAAGGAGGCATGGATCTCCGCCGTTCTGCTGGAGTGGGGATCCTGCGGCCGGGTCGTCTATGTGGACGACACACCGGTGGGCTTCGTGATGTACGCGCCGCCCGCCTACGTACCGCGTTCCACGGCTTTTCCCACGAGCCCGGTCTCGCCTGACGCGATCCAGCTGATGACGGCCTTCATCCTGCCGGAGTTCCAGGGGCAGGGGCTCGGACGTGTGATGGTCCAGACGGTTGCCAAGGATCTGCTGCGGCGAGGCTTCAAAGCCATCGAGGCCTTTGGGGACGCTCGGTGGAAGGAGCCCGCCTGCGTCCTTCCCGCCGACCATCTGCTGGCTGTGGGCTTCAAGACCGTCCGGCCGCACCCGACGTACCCGCGGTTGCGTCTGGAGCTGCGGACGACGCTCTCCTGGAAGGAAGACGTGGAGTTGGCGCTCGACCGGTTGCTGGGAGCCGTACAGAAGGAACCAGCCCTACGCCCGCTGTAGAGCGGATCGTGCTGGGCATACGAAATGGGCCGACCCGCTGGGGTCGGCCCATTCATGTTTCACGTGAAACATCGTCGCCCGCGAGCGACGGCTTGCTGCACTACTAGGCGATGAAGTCCTCAAGGTCCCGCACGATCGCGGCCTTCGGCTTCGCACCGACGATGGTCTTGGCGACCTCGCCGTCCTGGTAGACGTTCAGGGTCGGGATGGACATGACGCCGTACTTGGCGGCCGTACCCGGGTTCTCGTCGATGTTGAGCTTGACGATCTCGATCTTGTCGCCGTACTCGGCGGCGATCGCCTCAAGGGACGGCGCGATCTGGCGGCAGGGACCGCACCAAGCGGCCCAGAAGTCCACCAGTACGGGCTTGTCGCTCTTCAGTACGTCCTGCTCGAAAGAGTCGTCTGTCACGTGCTTCAGGGTGCCGGCCACGGCGGGCTCCTTAACTGGTTGGTGCGGTGAGGCGGATGGGGGTCAGACAGTGGTCTTCTCGGGCTCCGCAGGCTCGCCGTCCGCGAGGGCGGCGAGGAATCGCTCGGCGTCGAGAGCTGCGGAGCAGCCGGTGCCGGCCGCGGTGATCGCCTGACGGTAGGTGTGGTCGACGACGTCGCCGGCGCCGAAGACACCCGTCAGGTTCGTGCGGGTCGAGGGCGCCTCGACCTCCAGGTAGCCCTCCTCGTCCAGGTCGAGCTGGCCCTTGAAGAGCTCCGTGCGCGGGTCATGGCCGATCGCGATGAACAGGCCGGTGACAGGCAGCTCGGACGTCTCGCCGGTCTTCAGGTTGCGCAGCTTCAGGCCGGCGAGCTTCTGGTCGCCCTGGATCTCGGCCACCTCGCTGTCCCAGACGAACTTGATCTTCGGGTCGGCGAAGGCGCGTTCCTGCATCGCCTTGGACGCGCGCAGCGTCTCACGCCGGTGGACGATGGTCACGGACTTGGCGAACCGGGAGAGGAAGGTGGCCTCCTCCATGGCGGTGTCGCCGCCGCCGATCACGGCGATGTCCTGGTCCTTGAAGAAGAAGCCGTCACAGGTCGCGCACCAGGAGACGCCGCGTCCGGAGAGGGCGTCCTCCTTCGGCAGGCCCAGCTTGCGGTGCTGCGAGCCGGTGGTGACGATGACGGCCCTCGCCCGGTGGACGGTGCCCGCGGTGTCCGTGACGGTCTTGATCTCACCGCTGAGGTCGACCGAGACGATGTCGTCCGGGATCAGCTCGGCACCGAAGCGCTCGGCCTGTGCCCGCATGTTGTCCATGAGCTCGGGGCCCATGATCCCGTTCTGGAAGCCGGGGAAGTTCTCCACCTCGGTCGTGTTCATGAGGGCACCACCCGCGGTGACGGCGCCCTCGAAGACCAGCGGCTTCAGTGACGCGCGCGCGGTATAGAGCGCCGCCGTGTAGCCGGCGGGGCCGGAGCCGATGATGATCACGTTACGGACGTCGGTCACGGCTTGATTCCTCGTCTCTGGGGACTGCTACGTACGACCGGGGGAGCTTCTCTCGGAACTCTCACCCCACCCAACGGATCCTAAGGGGCGCGCATTCCCACTGTGTCCGGGCACACGAAGACGAGTCACCGCGAGGGGAGGTCAGGGCCGGGCCGTAGTGTGCCGACAGCCGTCCGTGGCGGAGCCGAGCAGACTCAGCTGCGCGGGTAGGTGTGCTCCAGCAGGACCTTGCCACCGGAGGCCGACGGCTTGTCCATACAGGCGGAGTCGACGACGTACGCCGTGACCTGTGTCAGATCGGTGGCGGCGGGCAGCACCACGAGATACGCGTCCGTGCCCTCGTAGGAGCCTTCCTTGGATGCGATCGGAATCGCATCGCGGCCGATCCCCTGCAAGACGCAGCTGGGCACCGAGGGAGTGTTGAGCACCTGCGGCCCATCGGTGGATGCGGTGCCCTGAGGGCGGGAGCTGCGCGGACCGCCGCCCTTCTCCTCCTCCGCCTTGGCCAGGAGATCCGCTACCTGGTTTTCCAGCTTCTCCCCGGCGAACGTGTTCGCGGAGTCGCTCTGCTGTGGAGATGCCGACGGCGGGTCGTTGTCCGTGCCGTCGCCCCCCATTGCCTGGATCAGCAGGCCTCCGAGGCCCAGCGCGGCTGCCGTGAACATGGCGCCGAGGACGACGGTGCTGCGGCGACCGCGACGGGGGCGGTTCGTGCGACCCGGTCCGGTGGCGGCCCGTGAATGTCCCGCGGGGCGGTCCGTCACGGTCGATGTTTCACGTGAAACATGACCGCTGCCGTCGCCGCTCTGGCTCCTGCGCTCATCGTCGGCCGACGGACGGGACTCACTCACGGACGACAGAGCGCCCGCACCGGAGGCACCGGGCGCTGTGGCGTTCAGCAGGGCTTCGGCGGCGAGGGCGGCGTCGATGCGTCCGGCGACGTCGTCGGGCATCCGCAGGGGGCCCGGCAGCGTACCGAGCATGCCGCGGATCTCTTCCAGCGAGTCGTACACGTCGGCGCAGAGGGTGCAGTCGTCCAGGTGACGTCGTACATCGGCTGAACGGGACGAGGGGAGCAGACCTTCGGTGAGGTCGGAGATCTCCGTGACGTCCGGGTGCCCGGCCGTGTCGGTCGTGGATGTCACGCTCGCCCACCTCCGCCCTTCACAGCCGCTGAATCGCTTGGTCCGTCATGTGGTCCCGCTGCGGGTGGGACGGATGTCCCCTGCGTACGGTTCCTTCCCTCGCCCGACTTCTTGCTCGGTCTGTCGCTCCCGCTCTCCGTGCGCAGGTGTTTGAGCAGGGGGAGGAGCCTGGCTCTGCCACGGGCGCAGCGGCTCTTCACCGTGCCGGTCGGCACGTCGAGCAGACTGGCGGCCTCCGCCACGGGGTAACCCTGCATGTCCACCAGGACGAGAGCGGCCCGCTGGTCGGCGGGCAGGGTGCCCAGAGCAGCCAGCAGCTCGCGGTGCAGATCATTGCGCTCGGCCGGCGCGGAAGCCGACTCATGCGGCTCCAGGAGCTGCTCCAGGCGCTCCGTGTCGTCCACGGGGGAGGTCTTCCTGGAGGCCGTCTTGCGGGCCCGGTCCAGGCAGGCGTTCACCGTGATCCGGTGCAGCCAGGTGGTGACGGCCGACTGGCCGCGGAAGGTGTGGGCGGCCCGGTAGGCGGAGACGAGAGCGTCCTGGACGGCGTCAGCGGCTTCCTCGCGGTCGCCCAGCGTCCGCAGGGCCACGGCCCAGAGCCGGTCGCGGTGACGCCGTACGAGCTCGCCGAAGGCATCGGGATCACCCTCGACATGACGGGTGAGGAGGTCCTGATCGCTTACTTCGCTGTAGGCGCCGTCCGCCATCGAACCCCCTCCCCCTCGGTTGCTCCTCAGCCGGTGAACTTCACGTCGGTGATCGCCTGCTTGTACCCGGCGCCACTGAACTGGTCGCCGACCGCGTTCGGCACCGCCGTGATCCAGACCAGAACGTACCGGGTCTTCACAGCCTTCTTGGCCGAGATCTTCAAGTCCGTCGTACTGGTCTTGCCGGCTGCGATCTTCGTCATCGAACCCAGACTCTGCGAGGACGACAACGAGTTGGCCGCGTAGAGCGTGGCCGTCGTGTGGTCGCCCGCGTAGTACAGCCCTATCGAGGCCGCCGACACGTCCTTCTCGGACCCGAGGTCGTAGACGATCCCGACGCCCTCCTTGAAGGGCGCCAGCGTGGGGCCGCCCCGGTAGGAGTAGGTCCTCCAGTACGTGGAGCTGTCCTTGTCGTACGTCAGGCCCACGTCGTTCGCATGCTGGGGCTTGCCGTCCGGGAAGTACTCGGCGGCGCTCTGGATCGTGAGCGGCTTGGCCGGCTTCGTCTCGTCGCCGCTCTTGTCGTTGTCGTCCGTGATCTGGGTGTCGCCCGTCTCGTCGGACTTCCCGTGATCCATGAGCGCGTCGGCGAGCTGCCAGCTGCCCAGTCCCAGCGCGGCGATCAGAAGCGCGGACACAGCCCACTTGAGGGCTTTGCCGGTGCGGGTCTGCAGCGGGGGAAGCGGCGCCGACATCGCCTGGGTGGCTCCCGGGTGAGGCGCGGGGCGGCCGTAGTTGCCCTGCTGGTACGTCGTGCGCTGATAGTCGGGCGGCGCGGTGAACGTCGGCTCGGGCGGACGGATGCGGGGCATCTCGCCGATCGCCTTCACCAGTTCCTCCGGCGTGGTGCACGGAGGTTCCTGACGGGACGCGGTGGCCCCGTCGTTGGCGAGTGCGCGCATCGCGAGCTCGGAGAGACCGCGGTGCACGCCTGCGCGTACCTGGTCGGGCGCGATGAGGCCGACGCCCTTGGGCAGTCCGGAGAGCCCGTACGCGTCGTCCTCGTACGGCCAGCGCTGCGTGAGCGTGGCGTACAGGAGAGCGCCGATCGCCTCCGTGTCCGTGCGCTGCGGGGTGTCCGAAGTGATGCCGCGCAGCGCGGCGTTCACGGCGAGGCCCCGGATGCGCCACTGACCGGACGAGGTGCGCAGCACGGCGCCCGGGGTCAGCTTCAGATGCGCCAGCCCCTCGCGATGCGCGGCGGCCATCGCCTGGGAGACCTGACTGACCATCTGGTACGCCTCGTGCACCTCAAGCGTTCCGGCGGCCAGGAGCGTCGTCAGCTCCGTGGCGTCGGGCAGCCATTCGTGCACCACATAGACGAGGTCGTTCTCCTCGACCGCGTCCAGGACCTGGACGAACCGGGGGTCGCCCAGCAGGGCGGACGAACGGGCCGCCGCGAGGACGGAACGCGCTCGTGGATGGTCGGCGGGCAGCAGGTGCACACCGACGGCACGGCGGAGTTTCTCGTCCACCGCACGCCAACTGCTGAAACCGTCCACACGGGTGACGCACTCCTCCAGGCGATAACGTCTGGCGAGTTTGTGACCGCTGTGCAACTCGGGCGGTGCAGTCCTGCCGGGGCTCTCGTTCCCCCCGCTCCCCTGTGCCTCTGTGCTCTCCGAGCTGTCCGTGTCCCGCTCCCGGTTCTGGGCCACCCCGTCGGCCGTGGACTGGTCCGCCTTCGCGGTCAGCGGCTCATCGCCGCTGTTGTCCGCCACGTCGACGGCAGCCGTGCTCCGTTCCGCCACCGTCGCTCCTGCCTCCCCATTCGTTGCGCGCTGTCCGACGCCAAAGCCAATTGTGCCCACAGTCCGTCCCTCTGCACGACACGCGGTCGCGGACGATGGTTGTGCGCATACCCCGCTCTCAGCGCCCAAGGCGCCCGCGGACCATGCCCACCATTCCGTTCAGTTCCTCGATGCGCATCCGTCGCGCCGCGACGAAGAAGACTCCGAGCAGTACGACACCGCCGCCGATCAGGGCGACGAGCGAGCCTCCGACGCCCTGTCCCAGCGACTTGCTGATTCCGTAGCAGGCCGCGCCGCTGAGCAGCGCGGCCGGTACCGCGGCGATCGCGAGCCGCGCGTAGGTGCGCAGGACGCGTCCGCCGTCCAGGTCGCCGCCCAGCCGCTTGCTCAGCCGCCGCCACGCGACCCCGACGCCGATCGCGTAGGCGATCCCGTACGAGGCGGCCATGCCCGCGACCGCCCACCGCGAGGGAAGCAGAAGGAAACAGAGCGCGGAGGCACTGGCGTTGACGACGGCCACGATGACCGTGTTGTAGAAGGGGGTGCGGGTGTCCTCGTACGCGTAGAAGGCTCGCAGCACCACGTACTGGACGGAGTAGGGGATCAGGCCGATGCCGAAGGCCATCAGCATGAAGCCCATGTTGGTGGCCTCGCTGGTCCCGGAGGCGCCGAACATCAGCGTGCACATCGGGATGCCCAGTGCGACGAAGCCGAAGGAGATCGGCACGATCGCCACGGCCGTCGTGCGCAGCCCCTGGGAGATGTCGTCGCGTACGGCGCCGGTGTCGCCCTCGTGGGCCGAGCGTGCGAGGCGCGGCAGGAGGGCGGCCATCAGGGAGACCGTGATGATGGCCTGCGGGAGGCCCCAGATGAGTTGGGCGTTGGCGTAGGCGGCGAAGCCGGTGCCGTCGACCGGCGAGTCCTTGCCCGCCGCGGTGGACAGCTGGGTCACGACGATCGCGCCCGCCTGGTTGGCGAGGACGAAGAGCACGGTCCACTTGGCGAGCATCGCCGCCTTGCCGAGTCCGTGGCCCTTCCAGTCGAAGCGCAGCCGCAGCCGGAAGCCTGTCTCACGGAGGTAGGGGATCATCGCGAGGGCCTGGACGACGAGGCCGAGCAGGACGCCGATGCCGAGCAGCCGCTCGCCCTCGGGCGGGATGGTCGAGGCCTCCATGCCGGAGCTGCTCGCGGTGCCGTACACCCAGATGAACATGCCGAGCGTCACGATGATGACGACGTTGTTCAGGACCGGGGTCCACATCATCGCGCCGAACTTCCCGCGCGCGTTGAGGATCTGACCCATCACCACGTGGACGCCCATGAAAAAGATCGTGGGCAGGAAGTAGCGGGCGAACGTGACGGCGACGCCGTTGGCCGCCGGATCGCCCGCGACCCGTGTCGACAGCGCGCGGACCAGCAGGGGTGCGGCGAGCACCGCGAGTGCGGTGAGCAGGCCGAGAACCACGATGACGAGGGTCAGCAGGCGGTTGGCGTAGGCCTCACCACCGTCCTCGTCGTCCTTCATGGCACGCACCAGCTGCGGTACGAAGACGGAGTTGAGGCCGCCGCCGACGGTGAGGATGTAGATCATCGTCGGCAGCTGGTAGGCGACCTGGAAGGTGTCACCGAGAAGGCCGACGCCCAGCGCCGCGACGATCAGCGCGGAGCGGATGAAGCCGGTGAGACGGGACACCATGGTCCCGGCCGCCATCACGGCGCTCGACTTCAGCAGCCCCGACGCACGGCCCCCGGACTTCTTGGCGGGGGCGGCCGGGGGCGCGGGAGGCGCCATGGTGGCCGCCGTCGGCTCCCTCGCCGGCGGGGGCACGCTGGGCGGCCCGGCGGGAGGCTGGACGCCGCCCTGCTGCTGGTCCCGGAAGAGATGGGCGAACGCGTCCGGCTCGTGGCGCTCCTCGCCGGCCTGGGTCACCAGGTCGTCCACACCCACGAACTGCGTCGTCCGGGGATCGTCCCCGTAGGGCAGGTACTGGGTGGGGCCCTCCGGCTCGGGCGCCGGGGTCTGTGCCCACACGCGGGGGTCGGGGGCGTACGGGGACTGGGGCGGCTGGGCGTAGAGCGGAGGCTGCGGCGGGTACGTGCCGGGCGGCGGCGGAGGATGCGCGGCGCGGTCGTAGAGAGCCTCGGTGACCGGGTCCTGGGCGGACAGGTCCTGGGCCCGGTAGGGGTCCTGGGCATAGGCGTCCTGGAAGTACACCTCGGCCGCGGGCTGCGGAGGCACCTCGCCAGGTTCCGGCGGGCCCTGCGGCGGGCCGTCGGGGTGGCCGGAGCCTCCCGCGCCCTGACCGCGGTCACCGTCGTACGGCGCGTTCATGGTTACCCCACCTCATCGTCCCCGGGCCCACCGGCCACGACATCGCTCAACGGTCCACTCTCTCACCCGTGCCGGACGGGTCGGTGATTTCCGGTGCGGTGTCCGGTGAAGGGTCACTCGGGTGCTCCGGGTCGGGTGCGCTCGACTCGGTCGTGGACGCCCGGTCGCGGCCACCCTCCGTCTCGTCCGCGCTCCCCGCGGCGGCCTGCTCCGCGTCGGTGCTCTCCGCATCAGTGGCGGCGGCGTGTTCCGCCGAGCCGTCCGTGGGGACGGCGTCGGCTTCCAGTGCGGCCTGGCGGGCGGCCTCCCGCTTGCGCTGCGTGTACATCCGGAACCCGGCGAGCACGAGCAGCAGGACGCCACCGGCGATGACCAGCATCACCGTGGCCGTGATCTCGGTGACCTTCACATCGAAGGTGACCGCGGGTCCGTACGCCTGGCCGTCCTCGGTGTACAGCTGGGCGATCACCCCGGCCCGGCCGTTCGCGTGGGCGTTGGTGGTGAACTTCACCGACTGGCTGTGCCCGCCCGCGACCGCTACCGGCTGCTCCTGGAAGTCACCGTCGTCGATGCTGAGGCGGCTCGGCTGCGTGGAGGTGAGCCGCAGCACCAGGTGGTCGACGCCCTGGACGAGGTTGTTCTGCACGGTGACCGGGATCGTGGCGCTGCGGCCCGAGAGCTTGGCCTCGGACTTGTCGATCAGCCCGACGCCCTCGGTGAGGCCGATGAGGTAGTTCAGCACACCCTCGCGGTACGCCGTCGCCTCGTCCGCACGGCCGCGCCAGGAGGTGGACATCGACCGGTCCATGGCCCGCCCGAAGGGGGTGACCACCCGGGACTTGTCGGAGAGGATCACCTGGAAGCTGTTGAGCTTCTTCTGTGTCTCCTCGATCCGCGCGAAGGCCTCTTCGGGCAGTTCCTGCTTGGTCAGTGAGCGGGGGTAGTCGGACGCCGACGGCACCCGGGTGGTGGCACCCGCGTCCGGCTTGGCCTTGGTGGCAGCGGACAGCTCGGCGGACTCCGACCAGTTCCCGGCCTGGAGCGCGGTCAGTGCCTGAGCCATCGTCTGGGCCTGGCTGGCGGTCGGCATGCGCTGCGGGGCGACCACGACGCTGCGCTGCTTGTCCGGCGCCTGCCGGGTGAGCATCAGGCTCTGTGCGAGGAACCGCTGCACGGCGAGCGTGGAGTTGCCGGCCACCGTCATGTCGCCCTGGAAGGCCGTCGACAGTCGGGCGTCCGCGACGACCGCTGTGGTGCCGCCGCCGATCGGCCGGGCCGCCGAGGGTGTGTACGGGAGGGCGCCGGTCTCCTGGAGGCTGTCGCTGCGGGCGAGCACCGTGTCGGCGCCGGCCGAGGTCGCGACCTTGACGATCGACGGGTCGATCGCTCCGCTCACGGGCCAGGCGTACTCCGTGCTGGGGGTCACATGGAGGACCGATTCCACGGTGATCGCGGCCGCGGTGGTGGCGTCCTTGAGATGGCTCAGGGATCCGGTCACCTTCGTGCCGTGGTGAGCCAGGGACGCCAGGTCCGGGTCCGCGAAGGGGAGGGCGACGACCTCCTCGCCCTCGACCTCCTTCTCCAGCTTGCTGAGCCACTGCTTGGCCACCGCCTGGTGCGTACCGGCCGTGGTCGTCGTGCTGGAGCCGTTCACCTGGACCCGGTAGCTGCGGGTCATGGCGTCGACGGAGGCGAGCAGGTCCGGGTCGATGACCCAGGTGATGTCGAGGTCCTTGCCGAGGCTGAGGAGCTGTTCCAGACGGCCACCGGGGGAGAGCTCGGCGGCCAGGGCGTCGTCGTCCGCGAAGACGGGCGTCTGCTGCTCGTTCGAACCCGTCTCGGCCGTCATGTGGGAGGTCGAGATCAGCGGCCAGAGGTAGGTGGTCCTGGCCTTCGTGTCCGCGGCCTCCGGCTGCCACGGCAGGAAGGTTCGCTCGATACCGAGGATCTGGTCGTACGCCGCGGCGGTGGTCCGGCCGGTGAGTGTGACACCGAGCTGGTAGACGCCGTCCGAGCCGAGGTCCAGCTTGTCGACGGGGACGGAGATGCTGAACGTCTGCGGGACGCCCGGGGCGAGCCTCGCGAACTCGGCCACGTACTTGCCGCCGACCTCCGAGCCCGCGTAGGGGTTGCTCTTGGCGGCGTCGTCGATGGCCGAGCGGCCGTTCAGCGTCGGGCCCACCCGCAGTCCGACGTGCGCCGCGGTGACCGCCTGCTTGCCGTTGTTGACGACCCTGCCGGACACGGTGAGCGTGTCACCGTCGGAAGGAACGGCGGGGCTGAGCGCGTCCAGCGAGACGCCGACCGTACGGGAGCCGGTGGCTTCGGCGGCGGCGCTGGGTTCAGCGGCATAGGAGGACGAAGAAATGGGCAGCTGTAGGACGCCGGCCAGCAGAGGCGCCCCGGCGAGCAGTGCTCCCGTGCGCCGAAGCCACCGGCGGGCAGGTGAGGGAATGGTCCCCTGGAAGTCTGCCGCCTCGGCCACGCGCTCGCCCGTCCCTCGTCGTCGTCAGTGGTCGTCGGAATGTGCGTCCACGCATGGTAACGATGCGCGCCGAGGGTAAGTGCCGCGGTCCGCTCCACAAGATCGGAAGAAGAGACCCGGCTGTCCCTCTATGTGGCCCTATCTAGGGCGGTGTCCCCACCCTGAACAAGGGGAGGGACCTGTGCACTTTTAATGAAGGCGCTCTCGGGCATCGGGGCCACGTAACCTTTTCTGTTGTGTCGAACGCCAACGAAGACAGTCCCAGTGCACTGAGCCAGGTGCAGAGCCGCGCGGTGAGCGAGCTGCTGCGGGTGTCCCCCGTCGCCGATGAACTGGCCCGCCGTTTCCAGGAGGCCGGGTTCTCTCTCGCCCTTGTCGGCGGCTCGGTCCGGGACGCCCTGCTCGGCAGGCTCGGCAACGACCTGGACTTCACGACCGATGCCCGCCCCGAGGACGTACTGAAGATCATGCGTCCCTGGGCCGACTCGCTGTGGGAGGTGGGCATCGCCTTCGGCACGGTGGGGGCGCAGAAGGACGCACGCGTGGGTGATGTCGTGCAGAGCTTCGAGATCGAGGTGACGACCTACCGGTCCGAGGCGTACGACCGGTCCTCGCGCAAGCCCGAGGTGTCCTACGGAGACTCCATCGAGGATGACCTGGTCCGCCGTGACTTCACGGTGAACGCGATGGCCGTGGCGCTTCCCGAGAAGAAGTTCATCGATCCGCACGGCGGACTCGACGATCTCGCAGCCCGTGTCCTGCGGACTCCGGGGACTCCTGAGTCGTCCTTCTCCGACGACCCGCTGCGGATGATGCGGGCGGCGCGCTTCGGGGCGCAGCTCGACTTCGAGGTGGCGCCGGAGGTCGTCGCGGCGATGAAGGCCATGGCCGACCGCATCAAGATCGTCTCGGCCGAGCGGGTGCGTGAGGAACTGAACAAGCTGATCCTCTCCGCGCACCCGCGCAAGGGTCTGACGCTGCTCGTCGACACGGGGCTCGCCGACCGTGTGCTGCCCGAGCTGCCCGCGTTGCGTCTGGAGCGGGACGAGCACCACCGGCACAAGGACGTCTACGACCACTCGCTGATCGTCCTGGAGCAGGCGATGGCCCTGGAGGAGAGCGGTCCGGACCTCACGCTGCGCCTGGCCGCGCTGCTGCACGACATCGGCAAGCCGCGGACGCGTCGCTTCGAGGAGGACGGGCGGGTCTCCTTCCACCACCACGAGGTGGTGGGGGCGAAGATGACCAAGAAGCGGATGACCGCGCTCAAGTACTCCAACGAGCTGGTGAAGGATGTCTCGCGCCTGGTCGAGCTGCACCTGCGCTTCCATGGCTACGGCACCGGGGAGTGGACCGACTCGGCTGTCCGCCGCTATGTCCGTGACGCGGGACCGCTCCTCGGCCGGCTCCACAAGCTGACCCGCTCGGACTGCACGACACGGAACAAGCGCAAGGCCGCCGCTCTCTCCCGTGCCTACGACGGCCTGGAGGAGCGCGTCGCCCAGCTCCAGGACCAGGAGGAGTTGGACGCTATCCGTCCCGACCTCGACGGCAACCAGATCATGAAGGTCCTGGACATCGGACCGGGCCCGGCCATCGGTCAGGCCTACAAGTTCCTGCTGGAACTGCGTCTGGAGAACGGGCCGATGGAGTACGACGCCGCGGTGTCGGCTCTCAAGGAGTGGTGGGCGGAACAGAGCTGAGAACGCACGAGCGCGATCGGCCGGGATCATGTTTCACGTGAAACATGACCCCGGCCGACTCGAAGCCGGATTCGCCGAGGGCCGTTGTTTCACGTGAAACAACGGCCCTCGGCGTCAGTGGTTCTTACTTCTTTGGTTCTTACTTCTTGGCGGAGTACTCCGACAGGCAGAGGGTGAAGTCACTGCTGCCGCCGGTCTCGGTGTACTCGGCGTACTTGGTGCGGTCGCAGCCCGAGTTGTCGCTCTTCTTCTGCTCGACCTTGTACGCGGCCTTGGAGTTGCCGCAGTCCACGACCTCAAGTTCCGGGTCGGTGGTGCTGTTCGGGTTGCCGATGCTCATGCAGTCGCCGACCTTGGCGCTCGACGCATCGTCACGGCTCGCCAGCCAGCCGCCGACGGCGACTATGAGGACGACGACCGGGATGGCGAAACGCAGGTACTTCTTGAGGTTGCGCTTCGGCGGCTCGGGCGGGACCGGGGCGTAGGGAGCGTTCGGGTGCTGCGGGTAGCCCTGCGGGGGCTGCTGGCCGTAGGGGTTGCCCTGGGGCGGCTGCTGCCCGTAAGGATTTCCCTCGGCCGGCTGGCCCTGAGCGAACGGATTCTGGCCCTGCGGCGGCGGCGTGGTCACTTGGGGGTCCCCCTCGAACGTGGAGCGCGTGGCGCGAAATAAGACGCACGTAAGCTACCGGGCCCCACTGACAACTCCGTAGCCCGGAGTGTCTCTGTGTCCTTGATGTGACACTTACTGGCGCTCAAAGCGGGCCATAGCCGCCGCAACCGCCCCGTAGATAACGGCCACCGTGACCACAAGCGGCACGGATCGGCCGTCAGGGGGCAGCATCAGGGCTGCCACCCCCGCGGCGCCCACGAAGGCGACGTTGAACAGGACGTCGTAGACGGCGAAGATCCGGCCACGGAAGCCGTCCTCGACGGACGACTGGACGACGGTGTCGGTGGCGATCTTCGCTCCCTGAGTGGTCAGACCCAGTACGAAGGCAGCGATCAGGAGGGGGACCTCGGCGAACGACAGGCCCAGCGCCGGTTCCAGGACGGCAGCGGTAGCCGCGCAGGTGATGATCCAGCCACCGGGGCCGAGCCGGTTCGTGCCCGCCGGTGTCAGTACGGCCGCGGCGAAGAAACCCGCTCCGGAGATGCCCACGGCCAGGCCGAGCAGGGCGAGCCCGTCGTCGTCGGGGCCGGACGACCAGGCGTACCGGCAGAGCATCAGCACCATGACCGTCAGCGCGCCGTAGCAGAACCGCATCAGGGTCATCGCGGCCAGCGCCCAGGCGGCTTCGCGGCGCGCGGGCTCGGCCAGATGACGCACGCCCGCCGCAAGGCCGCGCGCGGTGCCGAGCACGGCCGTCCTCAGTCGTGGCCGCACCGGCTGCCGTTCGGGGCCCAGCAGATCCGGGGCCAGTCGCAGCGAGGCGAGCGCGGAGCACACGTACAGGACCGCTCCCACCAGGACGACCGCCGCGTCGGAGTCGGAGCCCACGAGGCGTACGACGAAGGCGAGGCCGCCACCGAGGGTCGCGGCGAGTGTGCCGGCCGTGGGCGACAGGGAGTTGGCCATCACCAGGCGCTCGGAGTCGACCACGCGGGGCAGGGCCGCGGAGAGACCCGCGAGCACGAACCGGTTGACGGCGGTCACGCACAGCGCGGAGGCGTAGAACAGCCAGTCCGGTACACCGCTGAGCATCAGAACGGCCGTCAGGGACGCCAGGAGCGCCCGCAGCAGGTTCCCGTACAGAAAGACCTGGCGGCGTCTCCAGCGGTCCAGGAGGACGCCCGCGAAGGGGCCGACGAGGGAGTACGGGAGGAGCAGGACCGCCATCGCGGAGGCGATCGCGGCGGCCGAGGTCTGCTTCTCCGGTGAGAAGACGACGTATGTGGCGAGCGCGACCTGATAGACCCCGTCGGCGCCCTGCGACAGCAGCCGGACGGCGAGCAGACGCCGGAAGTTCCTGAAGCGCAGGAGTACGCGCAGGTCACTCACGACAGCCATGGGTTACAGCCTCGCACAGGGCGAGGGTCCCCGGAGCGATGCCCCGGGGACCCTCAACAGCCGTGCGCGGAGCGAGCCTTCAGCGCTCGACCTCGCCCTTGATGAACTTCTCGACGTTGTCGTACGCCTCGTCGTCGAAGTACTGGACGGGCGGGGACTTCATGAAGTAGCTCGACGCGGAGAGGATCGGGCCGCCGATGCCGCGGTCCTTGGCGATCTTCGCGGCGCGCAGGGCGTCGATGATGACACCCGCGGAGTTCGGGGAGTCCCAGACCTCCAGCTTGTACTCCAGGTTCAGCGGAACGTCACCGAAGGCGCGGCCTTCGAGGCGGACGTACGCCCACTTGCGGTCGTCGAGCCAGGCCACGTAGTCCGAGGGACCGATGTGGACGTTCTTCGCGCCCATGTCACGGTCGGGGATCTGCGAGGTGACGGCCTGCGTCTTCGAGATCTTCTTGGACTCCAGGCGGTCGCGCTCCAGCATGTTCTTGAAGTCCATGTTGCCGCCGACGTTGAGCTGCATGGTGCGCTCAAGACGGACACCGCGGTCCTCGAACAGCTTCGCCATCACGCGGTGCGTGATGGTGGCGCCGACCTGCGACTTGATGTCGTCGCCGACGATCGGGACGCCCGCCTCGGTGAACTTGTCCGCCCACTCCTTGGTGCCGGCGATGAAGACCGGCAGAGCGTTGACGAACGCGACCTTGGCGTCGATGGCGCACTGGGCGTAGAACTTCGCCGCGTCCTCGGAACCGACGGGCAGGTAGCAGATGAGGACGTCCACCTGCTTGTCCTTGAGGACCTTGACGACGTCGACCGGGGCCTCGGTCGACTCCTCGATGGTCTCGCGGTAGTACTTGCCGAGCCCGTCATGGGTGTGGCCGCGCTGGACCGTGATGCCCCTGTTCGGGACGTCGCAGATCTTGATGGTGTTGTTCTCGCTGGCGCCGATGGCGTCCGAGAGGTCGAGGCCGACCTTCTTCGCGTCGACGTCGAAGGCGGCGACGAACTCGACGTCACCCACGTGGTATTCGCCGAACTGGACGTGCATCAGGCCCGGCACCTTGGACGCCGGGTCGGCGTCCTTGTAGTACTCGACGCCCTGAACCAGCGAGGCGGCGCAGTTGCCCACGCCGACGATGGCTACGCGAACCGAACCCATTCCGGTTGCTCCCTGTGTGTACTCGGTGAAGCCCTGAGAGGACTTCACGTGGCAGTGTCATCGGACGGATCCGGCCCGGGGGTGCCCCCGGGCCGGGGCAGGCCGCCCGACTCCCCAGATGTGTTGTCCTGCTGAGCGGAGCCGTCAGGTCCGGGACGCCGTTGGTCCCGTCCCGCCCGCTCGCTCTCGATGAGCTCGTTCAGCCAGCGCACTTCGCGCTCCACGGACTCCATTCCGTGGCGCTGGAGCTCAAGCGTGTAGTCGTCGAGTCGCTCCCGGGTGCGCGCCAGCGAGGCGCTCATCTTCTCCAGGCGCTCTTCGAGACGGCTGCGGCGGCCTTCGAGGACCCGCATCCGTACATCCCGTGACGTCTGGCCGAAGAAGGCGAAACGAGCGGCGAAATGTTCGTCCTCGTACGCGTCGGGACCCGTCTGCGAGAGGAGGTCCTCGAAGTGTTCCTTACCTTCCGCCGTCAACCGATAGACGATCTTGGCGCGACGTCCTGCGAGCGGCGCCGCGAGGGCGTCCTCGGAGGTGTTCCCCGGTTCCTCGATCAACCAGCCGTTGGCGACCAGCGTCTTGAGGCAGGGGTAGAGCGTCCCGTAGCTGAACGCACGGAACACACCCAGTGACGTATTGAGACGTTTGCGCAGCTCATAGCCGTGCATCGGGGACTCGCGGAGAAGGCCGAGGACGGCGAACTCAAGGATCCCGGAACGCCGGCTCATCGTCGCCTCCTCTCTGCCGCGGCCGTGCCGTGACGGTCTTTATGCCGAGCTGATGTATCGACTCGATACATCGACACGATAGATCGGTCCTCCCCCTGCGACAAGAGGGGGCACGGTGAACGGCGTCACATCACCGATTCGTAGGAAGCAAGTTGCCTGATTTGGGGTGAACTTCGGTGCTAGGCAGGTTTTGACGGTGCGTAGTCTGTCCGCCATGCAAACCACCGGGAACCGAGTGACGCCTGGGGACGTCCTTGTCCTCGGTGCAGTACGGATGAATGTAAAAACGACCGCATCCGTACTTCGGGGGGACCGGAAACCAGCTGCCGTTTCCAGGTGCGCTCAGGTGCGCCTGCCCGAGGAGTAATCGTTCGATGAGCGAGCACCGTCGCAAATCGCCGCAGCCGCAAGGTGGCGGACGTGCCGCGGCCCGACGCGGCCAGACCGGCTCGTCCTCCGGCCGCCGTGCGGCACCGCGAGGCGCAACCGAGTCTCCTTCCGATTCATACGACTCGGGGGGTGAGGAACGCCCGTTCGGCAGTCGCGCCGAGGCCCGGCGGGCGTCACAGAGAAACAGCAGCGCCGCCGGTCGACGCAGAGCGGCCGACGGCGCGGGGCAGGGAGGCCGTGGGCGCGGGCGTGGGTCCGTACCGCCGAAGAAGCGGATCATCGACTACCCGCGCGCGGGCAAGTACGGGGCGGCACGTTGGGTGCCGTCCTGGAAGCTCGTGACGGGTCTGTTCATCGGCTTCTTCGGCAGCATGATGGCCGTCGCGGGAGTCGCGTACGCGCTGGTGGGCCTGCCGGACGTCGCCAAGACGGCCGAGGCCCAGAACAACGTCTACTACTGGGCCGACGGGACGCAGATGGTCGCCACCGGTGGTGAGACGAACCGGCAGATCATCGACTACTCCCGGATTCCCAAGGAGATGCGCTACGCCGTCATCTCGGCCGAGAACAAGACGTTCGAGAACGACCGGGGCGTCGACCCCATGGGTATCGGCCGCGCCCTGTTCAACATGGCCAAGGGCGGTCAGACCCAGGGCGGCTCCACGATCACCCAGCAGTACGTGAAGAACGCCATGCTGGAGGACCAGTCGCAGACGATCTCCCGGAAGTTCAAGGAGCTCTTCGTCTCGATCAAGGTCGGCGCCAATGTCGACAAAGAAGACATCATGGCCGGCTATCTGAACTCGGCCTACTACGGCCGCGGCGCCTACGGAATCCAGGCCGCCGCGCGTACGTACTTCGACAAGGACGCCGAGGACCTCAACCCGAGCCAGTGCGCCTTCCTGGCGTCGGTGCTCAAGGGCGCCACGTACTACGACCCGGCGGGCGCGGAGTCGATCGACCCGTCCGCCACCCCCGCGGCCAACCGCCAGCGCGCGGAGACCCGCTGGCGCTGGATCCTGGGCGAGATGGTCAAGGACGGGCACCTGGAGGAGTCGGTACGGAGCAAGTACCCCGACTTCCCCACGCTGCAGAGCCCGCGGTCGAACGCCCAACTGGGCGGTCAGGTCGGTTATCTGGTCGACCTCGCCAAGGCGTACATCGTCAACAACAGCGAGAAGACCGGGATCACCGAGAAGCAGCTGCGTGACGGTGGCTACGAGATCCACACGACCTTCGACAAGAAGAAGGTCACTCAGCTCGAAGCCGCGGTGAAGAAGGTCCGCAAGGAGAACATCAAGGAGAAGGAGCGCCCGAAGACGGACAAGCACGTCCAGTTCGGCGGCGCTTCCGTGGACCCGGAGACCGGCGCGATCAAGGCCATCTACGGCGGTGTTGACGCGACCAAGCACTTCACCAACAACGCCGACCAGACGGGCGCCCAGGTCGGTTCGACCTTCAAGCCGTTCGTCCTCGCGGCGGCCATGAAGTGGGGCGTGCGCGATCCCGACCTGGAGCCGACGCAGGCCCAGGACGAGCGGATCAAGGTCTCTCCCAAGAGTCTCTACAGCGGCAAGAACAAGCTGAAGATCGAGGACTACGACGGGACGGTCTGGAAGGACAAGGACGAGAAGGAATGGCTGCAGCGGAACGACGGCGACGAGTCGTACAACCCGCCCACCTTCCAGATCGACCTGCGTGAGGCGATGAGGGTCTCCTCGAACTCCGCCTACGTCCAGCTGGGCATGAACGTCGGCCTGGACAAGGTGCGGGAGTCCGCAGTGGACGCCGGCATCAAGGAAGGCAGCCTGGCCAGCGCCAACTTCCCGTCCTTCTCGATCGGTACCTCCGACCCGAGCGCGATCCGGATGGCCGGCGCGTACGCCACCTTCGCGGCGAGCGGCAAGCAGAACGAGCCCTACTCGGTCGACGAGATCACCGACAAGGACGGAACGGTCTTCACGCACGAGAACTCGGCCAAGGCGAAGCAGGCCTTCACTGCACTGGTCGCCGACAACGTCACCGACGTCCTCAAGACCGTCGTCGACGAGGGCACCGGTACCGCGGCGAAGCTGAGCAACCGGCCGGTGGCGGGCAAGACCGGTACGACCGACGGCAACAAGTCCGCCTGGTTCGTCGGCTACACCCCGCAGCTCTCGACCGCGATCTCCATGTACCGCATGGACGACGACGAGTCGAACAAGAAGCGCGAGTTCCTGGAGATGTACGGAACGGGCGGCCAGGACAAGATCCACGGTGCCTCGTTCCCGGCCGAGATCTGGCACGACTACATGGAGCAGGCGCTCAAGGGCACGAAGGTCGAGCAGTTCCCGACGCCCGACCCCATCGGCGAGGTCGTCAACGACGTCGTGGTCCCGACCCCGACTCCGACGCCCACCGAGACGGAGGAGGAGGAGAGCGAGGAGCCGGAGCCCACGCCGACCAAGAGCGAGCCGTCTCCCCCCGCTCCCACCACCAGCGAGTCCTGTGGCGCCTTCGGCTTCGGCTGTGAGGACGACGGCGGAGCCAGCACGGGCGAGACCGACACCGGTGGTACGGACGGCGGCGCGAGTCCCTCGACCTCGGAATCCGAGGAGGAGGACGGCGGGAACAGCAGAGGCAACGGCAACGGCGGCCTGTTCCAGGGGTCCTCGGGCTAGCAGCCAGGAAGTTCCATCGACGCGACGTGGTCGCCGGCTCCGGTCGGCGGCCACTCGCGTTTTACGAGGTCGGGCGCCCCGGCGGGCGGCTGCCGGGCCCGAACCCGCCCGCCCCCGGCGTATTCCCAGGCACGTACGGCAGGATGTGCGGCATGCCCAGTGCAGAAACGACGCGCGCGAGCGTGCACGAGCCAGATCTGGTGCCGCCGACCAAGGAGGACCCGGTCGCGGCGACCGGCAGTGAACTGTTCGGCGGTCCCCTCGGGCGGCGCGCGCTGACGGGGACGTCCTGGTGGACTCCCGTACGGGTCGTCGCACTCGTCGCGATCGGCATGTTCGCCCTCGGCATGGTGCAGAAACTGCCCTGCTACGACGGTGCCTGGTTCTTCGGGGCCAGCTCCCAGTACACGCACGCCTGCTATTCGGACATTCCGCATCTCTACCAGGGGCGTGGCTTCGCCGACGGGCTCGTGCCGTACTTCGACAAGCTCGAAGGCGACATGGAGTACCTCGAATACCCGGTCCTCACCGGCGTGTTCATGGAGGTCGCCTCCTGGCTCACGCCGGGCAGCGGAAGCATCCAGGACCAGGAGCAGGTCTACTGGATGGTCAACGCCGGGATGCTGATGGCCTGCACGGCCGTCATCGCCGTCTGTGTGACCCGTACCCATCGGCGGCGGCCCTGGGACGGCCTGCTGGTCGCTCTGGCGCCCGCCTTCGCGCTGACCGCCACCATCAACTGGGACCTCCTGGCGGTCGCTCTGACGGCCGCGGCGATGCTCATGTGGTCCCGGAGTCGTCCGCTCGCCTTCGGGGTCCTCCTGGGGCTCGCCACGGCCGCCAAGCTCTATCCCGTGCTGCTGCTGGGGCCGCTGCTCGTGCTGTGCTGGCGGGCGGGCAGGTGGCGTGCGTTCGGCACCGCCCTGCTCGGCGCAGCGGGCGCCTGGCTGGTCGTGAACCTTCCGGTCATGCTGCTGGCGCCCGAGGGCTGGTCGAAGTTCTACACGTTCAGCCAGGAACGCGGGGTCGACTTCGGCTCCTTCTGGCTGATCCTCTCCCAGCGCAGTGACACGCCGCTCGACACCGACACCGTCAACACGTGGGCTTCGGTACTGATGCTGCTGTCCTGCGTGGGCGTCGCGGCACTCACGCTGGCCGCTCCGCGCCGGCCCCGCTTCGCCCAGCTGGCGTTCCTGATCGTCGCGGCCTTCATCCTCACCAACAAGGTCTATTCGCCGCAGTACGTACTGTGGCTGATTCCCCTCGCGGTGCTGGCCCGCCCGAAGTGGCGGGACTTCCTGATCTGGCAGGCGTGCGAGGTCGCGTACTTCCTCGGGATCTGGATGTACCTCGCCTACACGACCAGCGGCGACGCCCACAAGGGACTGCCCCAGGAGGGCTATCAGCTGGCCATCGCCGTCCACCTCCTGGGGACGCTGTACCTGTGCGCCGTGATCGTGCGCGACATCCTCATGCCCGAGAGGGACGTGGTGCGCCGCTCCGGGGACGACGATCCGTCGGGCGGTGTGCTGGACGGCGCCCAGGACGTCTTCGTCGTGGGCCCGGCGGCCCATCCGCCCCGGCACGCGGCACAGTTCGACGGCCCGTACGTGGAGTGGGGCGGCGGCGAGGGCAAGGACGGGAGAGATCCGAGTTCGCTCTGAGCGAACAGGAGTAGAGGCAGGGGCAGGGGCAGGCACACGAAAGGCCGTACACGGAGTCCGTGTACGGCCTTTCGCCCGTGTGCGGGCCCGACGCGCGGCGCCGTGCGGTCAGCGCTCGACGACGCGGTCGAACTGCGTGGTGGTGTGCCGCAGATGGGCCACCAGCTCCTCGCCGACCTTCGGCTCGGGCGCGTCCGAGGGCACGAAGAGGATCGAGACCTGCATGTGCGGGGGCTCCGCGAACCAGCGCTGCTTGCCGCCCCAGACGAACGGCGAGAGGTTCCGGTTGACCGTGGCGAGGCCGGCCCGGGCGACGCCCTTGGCGCGCGGCATGACGCCGTGCAGGGCCTTGGGGGCCTCGAGGCCCACCCCGTGCGACGTACCGCCCGCCACGACGACCAGCCAGCCGTCCGAGGCGACCTTCTGCTGCCGGTAGCCGAAACGGTCGCCCTTGGCGACGGCCGAGACGTCCAGGACGGCTCCGCGGTACTCGGTCGCGTCGTGGTCCCCCAGCCACAGCCGCGTGCCGATACGGGCCCGGAAGCGGGTCTGCGGGAACTGCTGCTGCAGCCGGGCGAGCTCGTCGGCCTTGAGATGGCTGACGAACATCGTGTGCAGCGGCAGCCGTGCCGCGCGCAGCCGGTCCATCCAGCCGATGACCTCCTCGACGGCGTCCGAGCCGTCGGTACGGTCCAGGGGCAGGTGGATGGCGAAGCCCTCCAGGCGCACGTTCTCTATGGCGGCGTGCAGCTGGGGCAGATCCCGCTCGCTCACCCCGTGCCGCTTCATGGAGGACATGACCTCGATGACGACACGGGCGCCCACGAGGCCGTAGACCCCGTCGACGGACGAGACGGACCGGATGACACGGTCGGGCAGCGGTACGGGCTCCTCGCCCCGCCTGAACGGCGTCAGCACCAGCAGGTCACCGCCGAACCAGTCCTTGATCCGCGCCGCCTCGTAGGTCGTGCCGACGGCCAGGACGTCCGAGCCCAGGCGGGTGGCCTCGTCGGCGAGCCGCTCGTGGCCGAAGCCGTAGCCGTTGCCCTTGCAGACGGGGACGAGTCCCGGAAACTGCTCGGACACGTGCTTGTGGTGCGCCCGCCAGCGTGCGGTGTCGACGTAGAGCGTGAGCGCCATGGCCGGACCTGGAACCTTTCTCGTGGCAGCGGTGTATCAGAGATGTGAAGACGAATTCTGGTGCGTCAGCGGCGCGACATGTAGATGTCGAGAGCCTTGTGGAGCAGTTTGTTGAGGGGGAAGTCCCACTCGCCGATGTATTCGGCGGCCTGCCCGCCAGTACCCACCTTGAACTGGATGAGGCCGAAAAGGTGATCGGTCTCGTCCAGCGAGTCGGAGATGCCGCGCAGGTCGTAGACGGTCGCGCCGAGCGCGTAGGAGTCGCGGAGCATCCGCCACTGCATGGCGTTCGAGGGCCGGAACTCCCGCCCGATGTTGTCGGAGGCGCCGTAGGAGTACCAGACGTGCCCGCCGACGACCAGCATCGTCGCGGCGGACAGGTTCACACCCTCGTGCCGCGCGAAGTACAGCCGCATGCGGTTGGGGTCCTCGGTGTTGAGAGCCGTCCACATCCGCTGGAAGTACGCGAGTGGCCGGGGCCGGAAGTGATCGCGCAGCGCCGTGATCTCGTAGAGGCGCTGCCACTCCTCCAGGTCCTGGTAGCCGCCCTGGACGACCTCGACGCCGGCCTTCTCGGCCTTCTTGATGTTGCGCCGCCAGAGCTGGTTGAAGCCCTTGTGGACGTCCTCCAGCGACCGGTTGGCCAGCGGCACCTGGTAGACGTAGCGGGGCTGTACGTCACCGAAGCCCGCCCCGCCGTCCTCGCCCTGCTGCCAGCCCATGCGCCGGAGTTTGTCGGCGACCTCGAAGGCGCGCGGTTCGATGAAGTCGGCCTCGATGTCGCGCAGGCGCTTCACGTCCGGGTCCTGGATGCCCCTCTTGATCGAGGTGGCCTCCCAGCGCCGGATGATCACCGGCGGGCCCATCTTCACGGAGAAGGCACCCTGCTGCTTGAGGTGCGCGAGCATCGGATCCAGCCACTCGGTCAGATTCGGCGCGAACCAGTTGATGACCGGTCCCTCGGGCAGATAGGCGAGATAGCGCTTGATCTTGGGCAGCTGGCGGTACAGCACCAGGCCCGCACCGACGATCTCGCCGGACCTGTCGTCGAACCATCCGAGGCTCTCGGAGCGCCACTCCGCCTTGACATCTGCCCAGGCGGGGACCTGCATGTGGCTGGCCGCGGGCAGGCTCTGGATGTACGCCAGATGCTGCTCGCGGCTGATGGTCCTCAGGGTCAGGCTCATTCGGGGCGCTCCTCGGCTGGTGTGTCCCCATGGGTACAGGGGCTCCGGCTCTCGCGCCGAAGCCTACTGCGCCCTGCGAGCGCCCCGTCTGGCCGTATGCGTCCCGGGCCCCGGCCGGTGTGCGGCCGGGGCCCTTCGACACGTGTCCGGAGCCGCCGTCAGCCGATGACGCCGCCGAAGAGGCCGCCGTGCGCCATGCCGAGGAGGAAGCCGACGGCGGAGGCACCCAGACCGACGATCAGTGCGAACCGTTCCCGGGTGGTCTCGGAGACGAACTGTCCGTACGCGCCGGTGATGATGCCGATCAGCCCCGCCCATGAACTGAGCAGATGGAGGCTGTGGAACATCGCGGAGACGAAGGCCGTGACTCCGAGGACCAGCGTCACGGCGACCAGCGTGTGCTGGAGCGGATGGGGCTTGTGGTCGGTGGCGAAGAGAGAGCCGGCGGTGTTGGGTCGCAATGTCTGTGCCATCTGGCACCTCCTGCGGAAGGTGGCGCATCGTAGCGCCATACACACCCGATGGGTACAGACTGACGGTCACCGGGCCCTGATTTCAACCGGAAGCCGGTGAGCGGGTAGTCTGTAGCGTCTGCACCGGTGTCTGCCCAGGCCACGGCACGGTCTCTCGCTCAGTTCGCTGATCGGCGGCCCGATTGTCAGTGGCTGCCGATACCGTTGCGAACGCATCACAACCCTCCTGCCACGGAACGACCGTGGCCGCTGAGTCCAAAGGAGGTGGGTTACACATGCGTCACTACGAAGTCATGGTCATCCTCGACCCCGATCTCGAAGAGCGTGCTGTCTCGCCGCTGATCGAGAACTTCCTCTCCGTCGTCCGTGAGGCGAACGGAAAGGTCGAGAAGGTCGACACCTGGGGCCGTCGTCGTCTCGCGTACGAGATCAAGAAGAAGCCCGAGGGCATCTACTCGGTCATCGACCTGCAGGCCGAGCCTGCGGTCGTCAAGGAGCTCGACCGCCAGATGAACCTGAACGAGTCGGTCCTCCGGACCAAGGTCCTCCGTCCCGAGACCCACTGAGCTTTCCAGCTCAGCTGAACTCGGGCATCGAGTAGCAGCACCAAGCAGCCAGCAGCAAACCCGCCGAGAGGTTCCCCCATGGCAGGCGAGACCGTCATCACGGTCGTCGGCAATCTTGTCGACGACCCCGAGCTGCGCTTCACCCCGTCCGGTGCGGCGGTCGCGAAGTTCCGTGTCGCGTCCACTCCCCGCACCTTCGACCGTCAGACGAACGAGTGGAAGGACGGCGAAAGCCTGTTCCTGACCTGCTCGGTCTGGCGTCAGGCGGCGGAGAACGTTGCGGAGTCGCTCCAGCGAGGCATGCGCGTCATCGTGCAGGGCCGGCTGAAGCAGCGGTCCTACGAGGACCGTGAGGGCGTCAAGCGCACGGTCTACGAGCTGGACGTCGAGGAAGTTGGCGCCAGCCTTAAGACCGCCACGGCCAAGGTCACCAAGACCACCGGCCGAGGTGGCCAGGGCGGTTACAGCGGCGGTGGCGGCGGTGGCGGCGGCCAGCAGGGCGGCAGCTGGGGCGGAGGCTCCGGCGGCGGTCAGCAGCAGGGTGGCGGCGGTGCTCCCGCCGACGATCCCTGGGCGACCAGCGCTCCTGCGGGCGGCGGCAATCAGGCCGGCGGCAGCGGTGGCGGCGGCGGTGGCTGGGGTGGAAACTCCGGCAGCTCCGGCGGTTCCGGTGGCGGCTACTCGGACGAGCCCCCCTTCTAGGCTCAGGGCCGAAGAGGGTGGGTCGTACCCACACTTCTTGATCAAACAGGAGAGACACACATGGCGAAGCCGCCTGTGCGCAAGCCTAAGAAGAAGGTCTGCGCATTCTGCAAGGACAAGGTCACGTACGTGGACTACAAGGACACGAACATGCTGCGGAAGTTCATTTCCGACCGCGGCAAGATCCGTGCCCGCCGCGTGACCGGCAACTGCACTCAGCACCAGCGTGACGTCGCCACGGCCGTGAAGAACAGCCGTGAGATGGCGCTGCTGCCCTACACCTCCACCGCGCGATAAGGGAAGGGTGACCGAAACATGAAGATCATCCTCACCCACGAGGTCTCCGGCCTCGGTGCCGCGGGCGACGTCGTCGACGTCAAGGACGGCTACGCTCGCAACTACCTGATCCCGCGGAGCTTTGCCATCCGCTGGACCAAGGGCGGCGAGAAGGACGTCGAGCAGATCCGTCGTGCTCGCAAGATCCACGAGATCGCGACGATCGAGCAGGCCAACGAGATCAAGGCGCGCCTTGAGGGCGTCAAGGTCCGCCTGGCCGTCCGCTCCGGCGACGCCGGCCGTCTCTTCGGTTCCGTCACCCCGGCCGACGTCGCTTCGGCGATCAAGGCTTCCGGTGGCCCCGAGGTCGACAAGCGCCGCATCGAGCTGGGCTCGCCGATCAAGACGCTGGGCGCTCACGAGACGTCCGTGCGTCTGCACCCCGAGGTGGCCGCCAAGGTCAGCATCGAGGTTGTCGCAGCCTGACCGCTGCGCTCAGCAGAGCTGAAAGAAGGGCCGCACCCCGCGTGGGTGCGGCCCTTCTTGCTGTCCTGTCCTGCCGCTACGAGCCGATCTCGCTCCGGGCTGACCAATGCCTTGTTTCACGTGAAACGAGGAGTTCCTTCGTTTCACGTGAAACAAGAACGTCCCCGTTTCACGTGAAACAGTCAGCGCGTAGCGCCCGTGACGATCCAGCGGCCCGAGCGGGTGCGCAGCCACAGGGTGAGCATGCGCACGGTCATCATGAGGGTCATCGCCGCCCACACAGCGGTGAGGCCGCCACCGAGGGTGGGAATGAGTAGCGCCACCGGAGCGAACACCGCCAGGACGAGCACCATGGCCCGCGCCAGGTAGGGGCCGTCCCCCGCACCCATCAAGACGCCGTCCAGGACGAAGACGATGCCGCAGATCGGCTGGGAGAGCGCCACCATGAGCAGGGCGGGCAGCGCGATGTCATGGACGGCCGAGTCGCTGGTGAACAGTGGGAGGAAGAGGGGGCGGCAGGCGATCACCAGGCCGCCGAGTACGACTCCGACGGCGATGCCCCACTCCACCATGCGTCGGCAGGCTTCACGGGCTCCTTGGGTGTCGCCCGCACCGAGATAGCGTCCGATGATGGCTTGCCCCGCGATGGCGATGGCGTCGAGTGCGAAGGCGAGCAGGCTCCACAGGGACAGGATGATCTGGTGGGCCGCGAGGTCGGCGTCTCCGAGGCGTGCGGCGACGGCGGTGGCGATCATCAGCACCGCTCGCAGGGAGAGGGTGCGGACGAGCAGTGGTGCACCGGCCTGGGCGCAGGCGCGTATCCCGGCGGCGTCGGGCCGCAGGGAGGCGCCGTGCTTGCGTGCACCGCGGACCACCACGAAGAGGTAGGCGGCGGCCATCCCGAACTGGGCGATGACGGTGCCCCAGGCGGATCCGGCGATGCCGAGGTCCGCGCCGTAGACGAGACCCGCGTTCAGGGCGGCGTTGGCGACGAAGCCGGCGATGGCCACATAGAGCGGTGTCCGTGTGTTCTGCAGACCCCGCAGTACGCCGGTGGCGGCGAGGACGACGAGCATCGCGGGGATGCCGAGCGCCGAGATACGCAGATACGTGATGGCGTAGGGCGCGGCGGTGTCCGAGGTCCCGAAGAGTTCCACCAGCGCGGGTGCGGTGGGCAGGAAGACGGCGATGACAGCGATACCGAGCAGCAGGGCCAGCCAGATACCGTCCATCCCCTGGCGGATGGCGGCCTGAAGGTCGCCCGCCCCGACTCGTCGGGCGACGGCGGCCGTGGTGGCGTACGCGAGGAAGACGAAGATGCTCACGGCCGTGGTGAGGAGAGCGGAGGCGACTCCGAGACCGGCGAGTTGGGCGGTGCCGAGATGGCCGACGATGGCGGTGTCGGCCATGAGGAAAAGAGGCTCGGCGATGAGCGCGCCGAAGGCCGGAACGGCCAGCGCGACGATCTCTCGGTCGTGCCGTCGCCGGGGGGCCCTGGGGGCTGCTGGAGCCTGTGTCATGCACATCAATCTAATCTTCCACAGGTAAGAGATGCAACTATCCTGTGACCCTTACTGGCAAACTCGTGCGACGTACCACCGCACGCCATTCGCATCGATCTTGGCCCGAGTCGGAAAGTTTTTCTTCTGCACAGCCGGTGGATGGGGTAAGTGCAGGTCAGAGCCGGTGTGGAAAACAGGCTGAGTGCTTGTTCACAGGCCTGTCCACCGGGTCGTGCACAGGTTTTGCGGAGTTCTCCACAGCATCGGGGCCGTCGTCCACATGGCCTGTGGATAACCAGATTGGCTGACGGTGCCCGCGGGCCTACCGTGGTGCGGCACCCTCTCCCTCCTCCGTCCTCGGAAACCTCGCAAAACCGACGCGTCAGAACCGGAGTTGGGCGTCTTATTTGTCAGTGTCGTGCCGTAGGAATAAAGGGCACGGCGAGGTCCGCTCGGCGGACGGGAGGAGGTGGCCCGGTGAGTATTTCCGAGCCCTTGGACGACCCGTGGGCCGACAGCGGTCCAAGTGACCGTCTGCCCGCCTCCCGACAGCGCCGCGACGGTGGCGGCCGGAACAGGGAGGACCAGCACGACCGCGGTTCGGACAGCGGTGGCTGGGACGGCGGGGGTTCGTCCTTCGAGCGGGTGCCGCCACAGGACCTGGACGCGGAGCAGTCCGTCCTCGGCGGCATGCTGCTCTCGAAGGACGCCATCGCCGACGTGGTCGAGGTGCTCAAGGGCCACGACTTCTACCGGCCGGCGCACGAGACCGTCTACGGCGCGATCCTCGACCTCTACGCCAAGGGCGAGCCGGCCGACCCGATCACGGTCGCCGCCGAACTCACCAAGCGCGGCGAGATCACCAAGGTCGGCGGAGCGTCGTATCTGCACACCCTGGTCCAGACGGTCCCGACGGCGGCCAACGCCGAGTACTACGCGGAGATCGTCCACGAGCGCGCGGTCCTGCGCCGCCTGGTCGAGGCCGGTACGCGCATCACGCAGATGGGTTACGCGGCCGACGGCGACGTGGACGAGATCGTTAACAGCGCCCAGGCCGAGATCTACGCGGTCACCGAGCAGCGCACGACCGAGGACTATCTGCCGCTCGGCGACATCATGGAGGGCGCGCTCGACGAGATCGAGGCGATCGGTTCGCGGTCGGGGGAGATGACCGGTGTGCCGACCGGCTTCACCGACCTCGACCAGCTCACGAACGGGCTGCACCCCGGTCAGATGATCATCATCGCGGCCCGTCCCGCGATGGGTAAGTCGACGCTGGCGCTGGACTTCGCCCGAGCCTGCTCCATCAAGCACAACATGCCGAGCGTGATCTTCTCGCTCGAAATGGGCCGCAACGAGATCGCCATGCGTCTGCTGTCCGCCGAGGCGCGCGTGGCCCTGCACCACATGCGTTCCGGCACGATGACCGACGAGGACTGGACCCGGCTCGCCCGCCGGATGCCGGACGTCTCGGCCGCTCCCCTCTACATCGACGACTCCCCGAACCTGTCGATGATGGAGATCCGGGCCAAGTGCCGCCGTCTCAAGCAGCGTGCCGATCTGAAGCTCGTGATCATCGACTATCTGCAGCTGATGCAGTCGGGCGGCAAGGGACGTTCCGAGAGCAGGCAGCAGGAAGTCTCGGACATGTCGCGAAACCTGAAGCTGCTGGCCAAGGAGCTGGAGCTGCCCGTCATCGCGCTGTCCCAGCTGAACCGTGGTCCCGAGCAGCGCACGGACAAGAAGCCCATGGTCTCCGACCTCCGTGAATCCGGCTCGATCGAGCAGGACGCGGACATGGTGATCCTGTTGCATCGCGAGGACGCCTACGAGAAGGAGTCACCGCGCGCGGGCGAGGCGGACATCATCGTGGGCAAGCACCGTAACGGCCCGACGGCCACCATCACGGTCGCCTTCCAGGGCCACTACTCCCGGTTCGTGGACATGGCACAGACCTGATCTCTCCCCGGGAGTCACCGGGCCGGGGCCAAATGCGCTCGACGCGGGACGTCGGGGCAGGTGGA
The DNA here is from genome assembly GCF_055584525.1 of Streptomyces sp. NPDC102514. Taxonomy (NCBI): domain Bacteria; kingdom Bacillati; phylum Actinomycetota; class Actinomycetes; order Kitasatosporales; family Streptomycetaceae; genus Streptomyces; species Streptomyces sp. NPDC102514. Next base: position 217,452 of record NZ_JBVJLW010000004.1, on the reverse strand, counting down.
CTGGGGCCATGACGACGACTTCCGCCGAAGAACTGCTGCCTGCCACGCGCCGGGCCCTGCTGCACAGAATCGCCACCGCCCAGGCGCAGGGGCGTGCGCCGTCGTTGGTCGCCGCGGTGGTGCGGGGCGGGGAGACGGTCTGGCACGGGTCCCGCACCTCGGTGGACGGGCACGGACCCGACGAGAACGTGCAGTACCGCATCGGCTCGATCACCAAGACGTTCACGGCCGTCCTGGTCCTGCGGCTGCGGGACGAGGGTCTGCTCGACCTGGGTGATCCGCTGGAGAAGCATCTACCGGGCACCGGCGCGGGGGAGGCGACGATCGCCGAGCTCCTCGCGCACACAGCCGGGTTGGCCGCCGAGTCGCCCGGCCCCTGGTGGGAGCGCACCCCCGGGTCGCTGCGTCCCGAACTCGCCGACGTCCTGGGCGAGCAGCCGCACCGGCATCCGGTCGGCCGGCGGTTCCACTACTCGAACCCCGGCTACACCCTGCTGGGCGCGCTGATCGAGGAACTGCGGGGCGCCCCCTGGGAGGAGGTCCTGCGCAGCGAGGTGCTCGAACCGCTGGGACTGCACCGGACGAGCGGACAGCCGGAAGCACCTCATGCGGGAGGCTGGGCCGTGCACCCCTGGGCGGACGTCATGCTTCCCGAGCCGGTCGAGGACCTGGGGCTGATGGCGCCGGCCGGTCAGCTCTGGTCGACCAGCGGCGATCTGGCGCGCTTCGCCGTCTTCCTCGCGCGGGGCGACGACCGGGTGCTGAGCGCGGAGTCCGTACGGGAGATGCGTACGCCCGCCGCGCCCGCCGAACCGGAAGAGGTGGCGGCCGGGGCCGCGTACGGGCTCGGTCTGCAGGTTCAGTGTCGGAACGGCCGGACTCTGGTGGGGCACGGCGGTTCCCTGCCGGGCTTTGTCGCCGGGCTCATGATCAGCGTCGAGGACGATCTCGCCGCCGTCGTGCTCGCGAACTGCACCTCGGGTCCACCGGTGGCGACGGTCGCCGCCGACCTCGTGCGTATCGTCGCGGAGGCCGAGCCCCGGATTCCCGAGCCGTGGCGGCCGCTGCCCGAAGTCGACCGGTCCGTACTGGAGTTGGCCGGGCCCTGGTACTGGGGGACGCACGCTTTCGCGTTGCGCCTCACCTCCGACGGGGGCGTGACGCTCGGGCCCCTGGCGGGCAACGGTCGGCGCTCGCGTTTCCGCGCGGAGGACAACGGGACCTGGACCGGGCTCGACGGCTACTACGCCGGTGAGCTTCTACGGGCCGTTGAGGGGCCTGACGGGACGGTGACCCACCTGGACCTCGGCTCGTTCGTGTTCACCCGTCAGCCGTACGGTGAGGGCGTTCCGGTCCCGGGTGGAGTGGACCCCGAGGGGTGGCGCGGCATCAAGTAGCTGCCATTCCGGCTGTGCCGCATGGATGTGTCATGCCGAGGGGCGTCCTGTTTCACGTGAAACAGGACGCCCCTCGGCATGCCGTGCAATGTCGTGATCCATGACCGGGCTTCGCCAGCACGGGCCTCAGAGCTGCAGCTTGAACCCGACGTGCGACGCCGTGAAGCCGAGACGCTCGTAGAACCGGTGAGCATCCGTCCGGGTGGCGTCCGACGTCAGCTGTACCAACTGGCAGCCCTCGCTCCGGGAGCGGTCCACGGCCCATTCGATGAAGCGGGTGCCCAGACCGCTGCCCCGCTCGTCGGCATGGACGCGTACGGCTTCGATGATCGAGCGGGTCGCTCCCTTGCGGGACAGCCCGGGAACGATCGTCAGCTGGAGCGTGCCGACGACCCGGCCCTCCCGCACGGCGACGACCACGTGCTGGTTGGGATCTTTGCTGAGGCGTTCCAGCGCGGCCAAGTACGGCGTCAGGTCGTCCGGTGACTCACGCTGCGAGCCCAGCGGGTCGTCGGCGAGCATCGCGACGATCGCGGGAAGGTCGTCGGCGACCGCGGGGCGTATCTCAAGATCTCCCATGGCGTCAGCCTATGCAGAGCGAGAACGACGCAGCCGCGTCCGCGGTGGACCTGCCTATGCGGGCGCGGGCAGGCTCGCCGATTCCACGACGCGGACCAGCGGGGCCAGCTCGGGGCTCCTGGCGGCCTCGTCCAGCGCTTCCCGCAGGGCCGCGTCGTTGGTGGGCCGGGCCTCCTCCAGAAGCGTGAGCCCCGCCTCGCTGACGTTCGTGTAGATGCCGCGGCGGTCGGTGGGGCACAGGTAGCGCGAGAGCAGGCCCCGGTCCTCCAGCCGGGTCACCAGCCGGGTGGTGGCGCTCTGGCTGAGGACGACCGCGTCGGCGACCTGCTTCATCTGCAGATGGCCGCCGTCGCCGTCGTGCTGGCGGCTGAGGACGTCGAGGAGCGAGTACTCGCGCACGCTCAGACCGTGCCGCGTCTGCAGGGCTCGCTCGATGTGCGCCTCGATCCTCCCGTGCAGCAGAGAGAGGGCGCACCAGCCCTGGGCGAGAGCGGTGAGCGCGGGGTCCGTCGCTGTCATGGCATTTCCTCCGTCCCGGAGTGGCTGACACCAGGATAGGGCACGACCGCAATATCCTGCGCTTGCACTTAACCCGCGTCTGCAACTATTGTGAACGCACGTAAAGCGCTCCTGCAATCTTCTGGGAAGGTCGTCCCCCATGCCTCTCGCGCTTCTGGCCCTCGCGATCGGGGCCTTCGGAATCGGAACCACCGAGTTCGTGATCATGGGCTTGCTGCCCGAGGTCGCCGGCGACTTCGGTGTCTCCATCCCCACCGCGGGTTTCCTCGTGACCGGCTACGCGCTCGGAGTCATGTTCGGCGCGCCCCTCATGACCGTGCTCGGCACCAAGATCTCCCGCAAGCGGATGCTGATGCTGCTGATGGGACTCTTCATCGTCGGCAACCTGATCTCCGCGGTCGCCCCCACCTTCACCGTCATGCTGAGCGGACGCGTGATCGCCTCGCTCGCTCACGGTGCCTTCTTCGGCATCGGCTCGGTCGTCGCCGCCGACCTGGTCGCGCCGGACAAGAAGGCCGGCGCCATCGCGATGATGTTCACCGGTCTGACCGTCGCCAACGTCGTCGGCGTACCGCTGGGCACCCTCATCGGGCAGTCCGCTGGCTGGCGCGTGACCTTCACGGTCGTCGCCGCGCTGGGCGTGCTCGGCCTGGCCGGCATCGCCAAGCTGGTGCCCGACATGCCCAAGCCCGAAGGCGTGCACCTGCGGCACGAACTGGCCGCCTTCAAGAACGTCCAGGTCCTGCTCGCCATGGCGATGACCGTGCTCGGCTTCGGCGGAGTCTTCGCGGCGATCACCTACATCGCGCCGATGATGACCAACGTCACCGGTTACGCCGACGGCTCCGTCACCTGGCTGCTCGTCCTCTTCGGCCTCGGTATGGTCGGCGGCAACCTCGTCGGCGGCAGGTTGGCCGACCGCGCCCTGATGCCGATGCTGTACGTGTCACTGGGCGCCCTCGCGGTCGTACTCGCCCTGTTCACCCTGACCGCGCACAACAAGATCGCGGCGGCCGTGACCATCACGCTGATCGGAGCCCTCGGGTTCGCCACCGTTCCGCCGCTGCAGAAGCGGGTGCTCGACCAGGCGCACGGCGCCCCGACCCTCGCCTCCGCCGTGAACATCGGTGCCTTCAACCTCGGCAACGCCCTCTCGGCCTGGCTCGGCGGCGTCGTGATCGCGGCCGGCATGGGCTACACCGCCCCCAACTGGGTCGGCGCCGTCCTGGCCGCCGCCGCCCTGTTGCTCGCGGTCCTCTCGGCCGCACTGGAGCGCCGCGCCGACTCGGCCGACCCGGTCGTCGCCGTGAAGGCGGAACAGGCGCACTCCGTGCAGCAGCAGACCATCGCCCACAACTGAGCGACGGCCGCACCCCCACACCGCACCATCTCGCAAGGAGAAACCCCTCATGAACACCACCACCGTCACCCCGCTGACCATCCAGGACGCCGAGGCGCTCGTCACGGCCGCCCGTCGTGCCGCGGAAGCCGCGGACGTCAAGGTCAGCGTCACGGTCCTCGACGCGGGCGGCCACCTGCTCGCCTTCCGGCGGGACGACCGGGCGGTCCTGATCTCGGGCGAGACCAGCACCCGCAAGGCGTACACGGCGCTGCAGCTCGGCACTCCCACCGCGGATCTCGTCGAGGCGGTCCAGCCCGGAGGGCTCTTCCACACCCTGCCGACCGCGCTCGACCGCCCGCTCCTGTTCATCGCCGGCGGTGTGCCGGTCCACCGCGACGGCCGCCTGATCGGCGCGATCGGCGTCGGTGGCGGCGCCCCGGAGCAGGACCACGGCTTCGCCTCCGCAGCGCTGCAGACCCTCGCGTAGGAGGGCAGGCGCCCGGAGCGTCCCGTACCGACGAACCGCCCGCTCATCCCAGAGCGGGCGGTTCGCGCGGTTCAGCCCGTGTCGCCGGGTTCAGCCCGCGGCCACGGTGAGCGGAGCGAACCGCCGTGTCCAGTCGCCGGGCAACTCCCCGATGCCGTACGTCATGACCGCGTTGAAACTCAGGGAGGCGAGCCCGCGCTCCTTGACCCACGCCAGCAGTTCCTCATGGCGTACATCGATGTCCGTGCGCAGGGGACGGTCGGTACGCGAGGCCAGCGAGGCGATGAGAGCCTTCGCCGTCTCGGTGTCCCGGGCGATCAGCGGGCCCACGACATGGCTGTCCATGTTGGGCCAGGCGGCCGCGTACCCGATGATCCGGCCGTCCTTCTCGGCGACGCGCAGTTGGTCGGAGAAGGCGGGCAGCCGCGTGATCATGTGCGTCCGGTCCGTGCCGAAGACCTCCTCGTCGAGGCGGAGGATCGTGACGAGATCCTCGGCCGTGGCCGCGCGCGTGGCCACCTCGGGCTCCGGGCCCACAGGATTGAAGCGGCCACGGACCATCTCGGCGCGTCCGATGGTCTTGAAGCCCAGTTCCTCGTACAGAGGGCGCCCGTACGGCGTCGCGTGCAGGGTCACCGGGGTCGTCCCCAGCTCGGCCACGACATGGCGCATGAGGCGGCGCCCGATGCCCTGGCGTGCGTACCGCTCGGCGACCAGCACCATGCCGATGGCTGTCAGATCCGGCTGTTCCCGGGGCCCGTAAGCGGTCACGACGCAGGCGGAGACAAGGCCTCCGCCGGGGTCGTCGATGCCGTAGCCCGTGCCGGCCGCGAGCAGCAGACCCCACTTGTGTTCCTCGCGGGGCCAGTCCCGGTTCTCGGAGAGGTCGGCGCAGGCGGAGAGATCGCGAGGCGTCAGACGACGGATGGGCAGAGCGGCGGCGGAAGGAGTCGGCACGCAGGTCAGGCTGTCCGACGGGCGGCTCCCGCGTCCACCGGTTTGCGGGCGGCCGTACGCATCCTTTGCCCACGCCGGGTCAGCCCCCAGGGCTTGAGGAGCGAGATCACCGTCATGAAGAGATACGCGCACAGTGAGACGATCGGTCCGAACAGGACGTCACCGGGGTCGGGCAGCGGTCCTCCGTCCGACACCGCGGCGACCGCGGTGTCGACCCCGGGGCGCAGGGCGAGAACCGTGGCCGTGGCAGTGGCCAGAGTCAGCCAGAACTTCGTGTAGACCCACCGGTGCCTCGCCAGCCCCCACGGCGTGCCCAGGGACAGCACCAGGCCGGTGAAGAACGTGAGAAACGCGAGGGGGAGCAGAAGCCAGTCGGCAAAGGTCTTCATGGCACGGACAGAGGCTGCCACGGTCATCGCGGACCCTGTGGTGGTCGCGGTGATTCCCAGGGCGAGCAGCCCGAGCGTGAGCCCGAGCCAGCACGCGGACGCGGCTACATGGACGACGAGGTTGGCCCGGCGCGCGGGGCGGCTTAGTTTCACGTGAAACACCGTGCTGGGCGCGAGCGGCTATGACATCTGACGGCGGGAGTAACCCCGCGTACTAGCCTCGGCGTACACCCTGTGAATTGGCTTGCTCCGCCCGGGAATTGAAAGAATTGGTGAGACGTCCACCACGCAATTCCTGACGTAAGGAAGTGGGGACTTGTGCGTCGGACCGCGGCCGGTATGGTCGACTCCGGTTCGTGTCCGACGAGGTGTCCGCACATCATGTCGGGGCGATCACAGGGCAATGCAGCCTAACGGGACAGAAAGATCGAATACCCGCATTTCCGGTTACGCGACCGGCTGGTGGTATTGGGTGGGATGCTGACTTGGCTGTAGTGCGGCCAATGTCACATTCTCGGCTCACTTGTCCCCAGTGTGCGATGACGCGGTCCACTATGGGCGCATTGGCCGACAGGACGGAACGGGGCGAAGTAAGCAGTCTGCGGGGGGAAAGCAGGCATCTTCCGATCGAGGAGGTGCGCAGACCGACCGAAAGATGTTCGAGGCGAGGCACAGCATGGACGCTCCGACCACCACGTCGGCCGACAACGGCACTTCAGGGGGTGGCGGCGGAGGCGGCTGGTTCACACCGCACACGCCACCGGACCCGCCCGCGGGCGGCGAGCAGGGGGCGACCGAGGGGCGGCGCCTGGCCGCGTTGCGGCCCGTCCGCAGGTCTGCGACGGGAGAGAGCGACGCGTCGCCGCGGCGAATACCCTCCAAGGCGGAGCCCGGACCGGACACGGATCGAACCGACGCCGCCCGAACCGATGCCGCCCGAACCGACGCCGACCGAATCGATGCCGCTCGAACCGGCCCCGACCTCGGCCCGGGCCCTGGCTCCGGCCGCGGAGGCGCCCCCGGCGGGAGCGAAGGCCCAGCTCGTCCCGTCGCGTCGGTGCCCCCGCAGGCGACACGCGAGGCGACACCCCTCGCGGTGACGCACAACGGCCCTCCCCCTCCGCCGAATCCGGGCCTTGAACATCCGGACCACGAGCACGCCGTCCCCGGCCGACGGCCCCCTCACTTCGCGGCCCCCACACCAGCCGCCCCCACTCCGGTCCAGGCCCCCACAGCAGCCCCCGCAGCGGCCTCCGCGCCCGCCCCCGACTCGGTGCCCGCGCCCGTGCAAGCACCCGCGAGGCCCGCTTCCCCCGACGCCGTCCTCATCCGCCGCACCATGGCCGAGGTGGCGCCCGTCGCTGACAAGGTCACCTCGTACTTCTACGCGCTGCTCTTCGTCCGCCATCCCGACCTGCGCCCCCTGTTCCCGGCCGCGATGGACACCCAGCGGGACCGGCTGCTCAAGGCCCTGCTGACAGCGGCCGAGCACATCGACAACACCGAGGTCCTGGTCTCGTATCTGCAGAACCTCGGCCGCGGCCACCGCAAGTACGGCACACGCCCCGAGCACTACCCCGCCGTCGGGGAGTGCCTTCTCGGTGCGCTCAGCCGGTTCGCCGGGACGGTCTGGGACGGGGAGACCGAGGCGGCCTGGGTCAGGGCGTACACGAAGATCTCCCAGGTCATGATCGACGCCGCCGCGGCGGACGAACTGCGTGCGCCGGCCTGGTGGTACGCCGAGGTGATCTCGCACGATCTGAGGACCCCGGACGTCGCTGTCGTCACGGTGCGCCCCGATCAGCCGTACCCCTTCCTCGCCGGCCAGTACGCGAGCCTGGAGACCCCGTGGTGGCCCCGCGTCTGGCGGCACTACTCGTTCGCCTCCGCGCCCCGCTCGGACGGCCTGCTGTCGTTCCACGTGAAGGCGGTTCCGGCGGGCTGGGTCTCCAGCGCGCTGGTGCACCGGGCCCGTCCCGGCGACATCGTCAGGCTCGGCCCGCCCGCGGGCTCGATGACCGTCGACCACACCACCGACAGCGGACTGCTCTGCCTGGGCGGCGGCACCGGCATCGCGCCGATCAAGGCACTGGTCGAGGACGTCGCCGAGCACGGGCAGAGGCGCCCGGTCGAGGTCTTCTACGGGGCCCGCACCGATCACGACCTGTACGACATCGACACCATGCTCCGGCTCCAGCAGAGCCACTCATGGCTCTCGGTGCGTCCCATCGTCGACCAGCAGGCACATCTCCAACTGCCCGACGCGGTCCGCGAATACGGTCCGTGGAACGAGTACGACGCCTATCTCTCGGGCCCGCCCGGCATGATCCGCAACGGCGTGGACGCACTCCGGGACATCGGTATCCCGTCGGCACGGATCCGTCACGACGCGGTGGAGGACCTGGTAGCGGCACGCGACTGACACCGGTCCGGACGGCACAGGACGGGACCCGACGGGGCCGGACCCAGGCCTCGGCCCCGGCTCGCGTCAGCGGGGCAACCAGGGGGCAACCAGGGGCAAACAGCGGGGCTGCCCGCTGGACGTCAGCCCAAGTCGGGTGCCTGCATCGCCCGTACGCCCTCGATGTTCCCGTCGAGATAGTGCCGCAGAGACAGCGGTACGAGGTGGACGGAGGCGATGCCCACGCGCGTGAAGGGGATCCGCACGATCTCGTAGTCGCCGCAGGGCTCTTCGATCTCGGGGCCGTGGCGGAGCGAGGGATCCATCGACTCCAGGTGGCAGACGAAGAAGTGCTGCACCTTCACCCCGGTCGAGCTGCTGTCCTCGCCGATGTGCTCGACGGTGTCGACGAAGCACGGCACGACATCGGTGATCTTGGCGCCGAGTTCCTCGTGCACTTCACGGTGGAGCGCGTCGACGACGGTCGTGTCCTCGGGCTCGACGCCGCCGCCGGGCGTCAGCCAGTAGGGATCGACGCCGGGTTTGGTCCGCTTGATCAAGATCAAGTCGTCGCCGTCCAGCAGGACGGCCCGGGCGGTGCGCTTGACCACGGGTCGGTCGGTCATGGGAGGAATGTGGCCCGGTTGGTTCCACGTGAAACATCGCCGCCCGGACGAGGCGGCGCTTCTGCGTCACGACCAGCCGGTAGCGGCACGCATCAGCCACTCGTGAGCCCGCGCGATATGCGGCATGGCCAATGTGCCGGTCCGTACCACCAGGAAGTACGTACGAAGGGGCGGGACCGTCGGTTCGCTCAGCGCCACCACGTCGCCCCGCTCCAGAGCCGGTCCGCACAGATAGCGCGGCAGGACCGCGAGTCCCGCGCCGGTGGTGGCGCAGGCGAGCACGGCCCGCAGGTCGGGAACGATGACGGTGCCCGACGCGGCGGGCAGGGAGTCGAAGACGGAAGCCCAGTAGCGGGCGATGAACGGCAGCGACTCGTGCACCTCGACCACGGGCAGGTTCTCCAGGGCTGGCGCGCCCTGGAGCCGTAACTTGTCGGAGTCGATACGGGCGATCCAGCGCGGGGCGGCGACCAGCATGTGCTCCTCGTCGCAGAGCGGAGTCGCGGTGAGCAGGGAGCCCCGGGGGCGTGCCGTGCTGATGGCCAGATCGTGATGCCCGGCAGCGAGCCCTTCCAGCGTTTCCTCCGCATTGCCGAAGGAGGCCCGCAGCGCGAAGCCGTGACCGTCGTCGCCGATCAGCTCGGTGAGTGCGGGCAGCGCGCGCTCGGCGGTGAACTCCGGTGGCCCGGCGAGGTGGAGGGTGCGCACGGAGGAGTCCGCGTCGAGGCCGGTCTCGGTGATCTCCACGAGGGCGTCGAGATGCGGGGCGGCCTTGTGGGCGAGTTCGTCCCCGATGGTGGTGGGGGTCACCCCGCGGGCCTGGCGCAGGAACAGGGGGCGTCCAAGCTGCCGTTCGAGCGTGCGGATCTGTGAGGTGACGGCCGGCTGGGAGAGGCCGAGCAGGGCGGCGGCGCGGGTGAAGGAGCCGGCCCGATGCACGGTCACAAAGGTCCGCAGCAGGGCCAGATCCATGGCTTCCCTTCGATCTCCAGCGTGCCGGAAGCCCCCAACTATAAATAAGTCGATAGCCCCCTGTCGCTACCGTGATTGGACACTGACACAGAGTCAACTAGCCTTGTTCGCGCGGTTCTTAGCGCAGAGAACCGGGGCGGTCCGAGCCACGAGGGGGGAGGCTCGGACCGTCCGTTGTGCGTAGTGCCGTTACTGGCCGGTCACTCAGCAGGTGCCTACTTCGCGGACTCGTCGAGCGCCCGCCGGACATCGGCCACCAGATCCTCCGGGTCCTCGGCGCCGACCGAGAAACGGATGAAGCCCTCCGGGACCGCGTCGCCGCCCCAGCGCCCGCGCCGCTCGGCGGTTGACCGCACCCCGCCGAAGCTCGTCGCGTCGTCCACGAGCCGCAGCGCGTCGAGGAAACGGTCGGCACGCGCGCGCGTGGGCAGGGTGAACGACACCACGCACCCGAAGCGCCGCATCTGCTGCGAGGCGATCTTGTGCGAAGGGTCGCCGGGCAGTCCGGGATAACGGACCCCGAGCTCCTCGGGCCAGTCCCGCAGTGTCTCGGCGATCACCTGGGCGCTCGCGTTCTGCCGGTCCACGCGCATCTGCAGCGTGGCGAGCGATCGGTGCGCGAGCCATGCCTCCATGGGGCCCGGGATCGCCCCGACGATCTTGCGCCAGCGTCGTACGGAGGCCATCGCCGAGGCGTCGACGCCCGTGACGTACCCCAGGAGGACGTCTCCGTGCCCCGTGAGCTGCTTGGTGCCGCTGGCCACGGAGAAGTCCGCGCCCAGCTCCAGCGGCCGCTGCCCGAGCGGCGTCGCCAGGGTGTTGTCGACGGCGACGAGCGTGCCGCGCGCGTGGGCGGCCTCGACGAGCCGTCGCACGTCGCACACGTTGAGCCCCGGGTTCGACGGGGTCTCGATCCACAGCAGCTTCGCTCCGTCGAGGACGTCGAGCTGGGCGTCGCCGCCGGTCGGCGCCGTGCGCACCTCGATGCCGTACGCCTCCAGCTGTCCGCGTACGAGCGGCAGGACCTGGTAGCCGTCGTCGGGCAGCACGACCGTGTCGCCAGCGCTCAGCTGGGAGAAGAGGACGGCCGAGATGGCGGCCATGCCGGAGGCGAAGACGAGCGTCTCGACGCCGTCCCGGCCCGGAGCCTCCAGCTCGCCGATGGCGCGCTCCAGGTGGGTCCAGGTCGGGTTCTCGTCGCGTCCGTAGGTGTAGGCGCCGGTGGGCTCGCCCGGCAGATGGAAGTGGGCGGCGAAGACCGGGCCGGGGAGGGTCGGCTCGTGCTTGACCGGCTCGGGCAGCCCCGCCCGCACGGCACGCGTGCCGTCACCCACTCCCTCGGAACCCGCTTCCTCGAAAGAATTCGTCATGCCGCCTGTTCCTCCACTTGCTCGCGTACAGCGGCGAGCAGTCCGGTGCTCGCCCCCTCCACCATCTCAAGACACTCCTCGAAACCGTCCATCCCCCCGTAATAGGGATCAGGTACGTCGAGATCGGCGCCGGCGGCGGTGTCGTACGAGCGGAGCAGCCGGACCTTCTCGGCGTCGGCCGGGGTCGGTGCGAGCCGGCGCAGGGCTTTGAGGTGGCCGGAGTCGAGGGCTATCACCAGGTCGAGCCGGGAGAACCAGTCGGGCCGGAACCGTCGGGCCGCATGGCCGCTGCCGTAGCCGTTCGTCTCCAGCACGGAGACGGTGCGCGGGTCGGCGCCGTCACCCTCGTGCCAGCCGTCGGTACCCGCGCTGTCCACCTCGACCAGACCGTCGAGGCCCACCTCGGCCACCCGCGCGCGGAAGACGGATTCGGCCATCGGGGAGCGGCATATGTTGCCGGTGCATACGAAGCACACGCGATAGGGCATCGGGGTCGCTCAGTCCTCGTCGGGAAGGACGACGTTCAGGGCCCAGGAGACGACCGAGATGATCAGGCCGCCCAGGACGGCGGTCCAGAAACCGTCGACGTGGAAGCTCAGGTCGAGCTTGTCCGCCAGCCACGAGGTGAGCAGCAGCATCAGGGCGTTGACCACCAGCGTGATCAGGCCGAGCGTGAGGATGAACAGCGGGAAGGTGAGGACCTTCACGACCGGCTTGACCAGGAAGTTCACCAGTCCGAACAGCAGCGCTACGAGCAGCAGCGTGCCGATCTCCTTGCCCTTGCTGTCACCGCTCAGGGTGATCTTGTCGAGCAGCCACACCGCGACCGCCAGGGCGCCCGCGTTGGCGATCGTCTTGACTACAAAATTCTTCATGTGTCTGATCGTGACAGAAGAGATCGGATACGAGCAGCGGGGCAAGGGCGGACCAGAGCGATGAAGGCATTCCGGCTGGACGAACTGGAGGCGGAGCGCGCCGCCAACGACGGCGCGTACCTCCAGTTCCTGCGCGAGAAGAACATGTCGGTCGGCCTGTACGCGCTGGACGCGGGCGCACAGGACCCGCAGCAGCCCCACAGCCAGGACGAGGTGTATCTCGTCGTCAGCGGCCGTGCCGCGATCACGGTCGGCATGGAGACGACCCAGGTGGCGCGCGGCAGCGTCGTGTACGTACCCGCGGGGGTGGCGCACAAGTTCCACCACATCAGCGAGGATCTGCGGGTCGTCGTGGTCTTCTCTCCGCCGGAGAGCTGACGTCGGCCTCAGGGTTCCCTAGGGGAACGCTCAGGGGGAGACAAGGGGTGCGAGGCCCCCGCCGGCACCCCTGCCGCGCCTAGCATCGAGGCAGGACGTTCGTGGCCCGCCGGCACGGCGGGAACGATCAGGGACAGCCCTCGGAAACGGGCAGAGAGACAAGGAACAAGGGCGATGCGAGAGATCTTCGCGGGGATGCCGTGGTGGGTTAAGTGGGTCGCGGTGCCGGTCATCGCTCTGGTCGTCTTCGGCGGCCTGATAGCGAGCGTCGTCGGATTCGTGATCGGCCTGCTCTTCAAGCTGCTGCTCTTCGTGGCACTGGTCGGCGGACTGATCTACGTCGTACGGAAGTTCATGTCGGGCTCCTCGTCGAGGAGCGACTGGTAGTCGGGTGGCGCGGGGGACAGATGATCCGCCGGACCCCGCCGTCCGGCAGGCCCTCACCGCCGCAGGGGGCCGTCGGTTCCCTCGGGTGGGGGAAGTTTTCGAGGCATGTCGTCGGCGATCGGTGGCAGACGGTTAAAGTCCGGAACTCGCCGCGGGGTTGATCCTCGGGAGCGGCGTTTCGAACCCTCCCGTGTCACCCTCGCACGGGCGGCCCCCTCGCGCTTCGGGAGTGACCTTTGGCCACGGTGGACACCGCACCCGCAGGACCGAAGGTTTCGGCTTCCGAGCCGCATCCCACGACCCTCATCGGTTCGGTGCAGCGTGCGATGCGTCTTCTGGAGTCCGTCGCGCGTCACGAGCACGGAGCACCCGCGAAGCAACTGGCCCGCGAGGCCGGACTCGCTCTCCCCACGGCGTACCACCTGCTGCGCACCCTGGTGCACGAGGGATATCTGCGCCGCGAGAAGGGGTTGTTCTTCCTCGGCGAGGCGGCCGAGCGGCTGAGCCGCAGCGGCGCCCAGCAGAAACGTCGCAGCACCATCGCCGACGCCCTGGGAAGCTGGCGCGATTCGATCGGTGCGCCCGTCTACTACGCGGTCTACCGCGGCGGGGAGATCGAGGTCGAGTGCGTCGCCGACACCCCGGGCAATCCAGCGGTCGAGGAGTGGGCGGACTTCCGGGAGACGGGGCACGCGCACGCGATCGGCCAGTGTCTGCTGTCCCAGCTCGACAGGGAGGGGCGCAGGAACCACCTCGACCGCTATCCCGTGCGATCCGTCACGCCGTACACGGTGCGTGACGATCAGACCATGATTCGCCGTCTCGAATCGGCCGGACGCATGCAACCGGTGATCGAACGTCAGGAGTACGCGCTGGGCACGGTCTGCGCCGCGATCCCGCTCACGCTGGGCAGCACGGCCGCCACGGTGGCCATCTCCATGCCCTCCCACCAGGCAGAACGGCTGCTGCCCGCGGCCCGGCGACTGCAGGGTGAGATCGACACGCTGCTGGGGACACTCGCGGTCTCTATCAGCATCTGAAAACTCACTCCTTGTGATCTGGTGTACACGTTCAGCAAGATGCCAGAAGTGTTTAGGTGGACGATTCCCGGCCATGGACGGCAAACGACGGGGTAGGCGATGCGCGAGTCGGTAGTACAGGCAGAGGTCATGATGAGCTTCGTCGTCTCGGAGGAGCTCTCCTTCCGCATTCCGGTGGAGCTGCGTTACGAGACCTGTGATCCCTATGCCGTGCGTCTGACCTTCCACCTGCCCGGCGACGCTCCGGTGACCTGGGCCTTCGGCCGGGAGCTGCTGATCGACGGGGTGGGCCGACCGTGCGGGGACGGAGACGTGCACATCACTCCCTCGGACTCCGAGGGTTTCGGCGATGTGCTGATCCGGCTCCAGGTGGGCGTCGACCAGGCCCTGTTCCGCTGCGGTACGGCGCCGCTGCTGGCGTTCCTCGACCGTACGGACCGGCTGGTCCCGCTGGGCCAGGAGCGCTCCCTCGCCGACTTCGACACCCATCTGGACGAGGCCCTGGACCGCATCCTGGCGGAGGAGCAGAGCACGGGGTGACGCGGCGGGCTCAGTGCTTGCGGCGACGGCCGCTTCCACCGCGCAGCGGCGCCTTCGAGCCCGACTGGGCCTGCGGCTGAGGTTGTTGTGGCTGCGGCTGCTGGGCCGGGGCAGCGTCACCCGGGCGGTCGGCCGAGACCACCAGGGCCGCGAGAGCCGTGGTGACCGGAACCGAGGCGACCAGCCCGATCGAGCCGACGAGGGTACGGACGATCTCCGCGGCCACCAGTTCACTGTTGGCGACAGTCCCCACGCTGCTCTGCGCGATGGAGAAGAGCAGCAGCAGAGGCAGCGCCGCGCCGGCGTAGGCGAGGACGAGCGTGTTGACGACGGACGCGATGTGGTCGCGGCCGATGCGGATGCCGGCCCGGTACAGCCCGCGCCAGCCCATCGTCGGGTTGGCCTCGTGCAGTTCCCAGACCGCCGACGTCTGCGTCACCGTGACGTCGTCGAGCACGCCGAGCGAACCGATGATGACACCCGCGAGCAGCAGACCGCTCATGTCGATGGACGGGTAGAGACCGTGGATCAGGCCGGTGTTGTCATCGGTGTTGCCGGTCAGCGCGGCCCAGTCGATGAACAGTGAGCCGAGCAGTCCGATCAGCACCAGGGACAGCAGGGTGCCCAGTACGGCGACCGATGTCCGGGCCGAGAGACCGTGGCACATGTAGAGCGCGATCAGCATGATGGCGCTGGCCCCGACCACCGCCACGACCAGCGGATTCGACCCCTGAAGGATCGCGGGCAGGATGAAGAACGTCAGGATCAGGAAGCTGACGGCCAGGGCGATCAGTGCCATGACACCGCGCATCCGGCCCACCACGACCACGGCGAGGGCGAAGATGCCGGCGAGCAGCGCCATGGGGAACGTGCGGTTCACATCGGTGACCGAGTACTGGAGTTCCTTGGGGGCGTCGGGCGCGTACGCCACGATCACCTCCTGGCCCTGCTCCAACTGCCGTGAGGAGTCCGGCTGGACGATCTCCGTGAAGGTACGGCCCTTGTCCTTGCCGGAGTCGACCCGGATCGTCGCCTTCTTGCAGGTGCCCGAGTCCTGCTGCTGAGCCGATGAGCCCTCGGCCGTGGAGGTGTCGCCGGTCGGAGTCCCGCCCGAGGCGTTCACGGACTTGCAGTCGACCTTGTCGACCTTGGTCACGCTGGCCTGTTGGGTCTGCCGGTCGAAGCCGACGCCCGTGCGCTCATGGCCGGGGGCACCGCCCGGCCAGAGCACCGCGAGACCGACAACGACCGCCGCGGCGAAAGGAATCAGCACCGCCGCGATGATCTTGCGCAGATGCATGGAGACAGGAGCCGCGGGGCCATGACTGTGCGAGTGGCCGTGCCCGCCACCCACAGGTCCGTCGCCGCCGGGCCGGTCGCCACCGCCTCCGGGGCCATGGGGTCCCTGTCCAGGTCCGCCGTGACCGTGGCCGTCGTGGCCGTGTCCGTGGGGCGGTTCGGACGGCGGAAGTGGGGGCTGCTGCGTCGTGGTCACCGACCGATCATCGCAAGAACGAGAGGGGCCCACTGTTCACCGCGCCCATTGTGACGCTAGCGTGGAAGCACCTTTGCACACGCGGGAGCTCGGAGCACCGGGCTGAGAGGGCGCTGACCTCCGTATCCGCGATGTTTCACGTGGAACATCGCCGGACGGGAAACGCTGCGTCGACCGCCGAACCTGTTACCGGGTAATGCCGGCGTAGGGAGTAGGTCTCATGACCAACAAGGACGTACGCACGCCTGCCTCCAGCCAGACGGGCGGGGCGCACGCTCCGGTCGACGGCACCGAGGTGTCCGCAGCGGCCGAGAACGGCGGCGCAGCCGCTTCGCCCGGGAACGGCGAAGCCGGGAAGTCCGAAACCGCGAAGTCCATCGGCTGGCACAAGGCGTATGTCGCGGGCTCGCGCCCCGATCTGCGGGTGCCGGTCCGTCAGGTGCATCTCACCAACGGCGAGTCGGTCACTCTGTACGACACCTCCGGCCCGTACACCGATCCGGTCGTCGACACCGATGTACGCAGGGGTCTGACACCCCTGCGCGACAACTGGATCATCGCCCGTGGCGACACCGAGGAGTACGCGGGCCGTCCCGTGAGCCCCGAGGATGACGGGATCAAGCACACCTCGCCGCGCGGCGGACTGCGCAACCTCGACGCGGTCTTCCCGGGGCGTCCGCGGCTGCCCCGCCGGAGCCGTGACGGGGAGGCGGTGACCCAACTCGCCTACGCACGGCGGGGCGAGGTCACGCCGGAGATGGAGTACGTGGCCATCCGGGAGAACGTCGACCCCGGGGTCGTCCGTGAGGAGATCGCGGCGGGCCGGGCCGTGCTGCCGGCCAACGTCAACCATCCCGAGATCGAGCCGATGATCATCGGCAAGCGATTCCTGGTGAAGGTCAACGCCAACATCGGCAACTCCGCGGTCACCTCCTCCATCGAGGAGGAGGTCGACAAGATGACCTGGGCGACGCGTTGGGGCGCCGACACGGTGATGGACCTGTCGACCGGCCGCAACATCCACACCACCCGCGAGTGGGTGCTGCGCAACTCCCCCGTCCCCATCGGCACGGTCCCCCTCTACCAGGCGCTGGAGAAGGTCGACGGACGCGCCGAGGAACTCACCTGGGAGATCTACAAGGACACGGTCATCGAGCAGGCCGAACAGGGCGTGGACTACATGACCGTCCACGCGGGTGTGCGGCTGCCGTACGTCCCGCTGACCGCGAACCGCAAGACCGGCATCGTCTCGCGCGGCGGCTCGATCATGGCGGCGTGGTGCCTCGCGCACCACAAGGAGTCGTTCCTGTACGAGCACTTCGAGGAGCTCTGCGAGATCCTTGCCGCGTACGACGTCACGTACTCGCTCGGTGACGGGCTGCGGCCCGGGTCGATCGCGGACGCCAACGACGCCGCGCAGTTCGCGGAGTTGCGGACCCTGGGGGAGCTCAACAAGGTCGCGAAGCGTTTCCACGTACAGACCATGATCGAGGGCCCGGGACATGTCCCGATGCACAAGATCAAGGAGAACATCGACCTTCAGCAGGAGATCTGCGAGGAGGCGCCGTTCTACACGCTCGGCCCGCTGACGACCGACATCGCGCCTGCGTACGACCACATCACCTCCGGCATCGGTGCCGCGATGATCGCCTGGTGGGGCACGGCGATGCTCTGCTACGTCACGCCCAAGGAGCACCTGGGCCTGCCCAACCGCGACGACGTCAAGACGGGTGTCATCACCTACAAGATCGCGGCTCACGCGGCGGACCTCGCCAAGGGACATCCGGGCGCACAGGAGTGGGACGACGCGTTGTCGGACGCCCGCTTCGAGTTCCGCTGGGAGGACCAGTTCAACCTGGCCCTGGATCCCGACACCGCCCGGGAGTTCCACGACGAGACGCTGCCGGCCGAACCGGCCAAGACGGCGCACTTCTGCTCCATGTGCGGGCCGAAATTCTGCTCGATGAAGATCAGCCACAGCATCAACGAGCAGTTCGGCGGTACGGCGGACGCGGGAGCCTCACCCGAAGAGGTCGCCGACGGGATGCTCCAGAAGTCCAAGGAGTTCGCTGCTGCGGGCAACCGGGTCTATCTGCCCATGGCCGACTGAACCTCGCCGTCCATCGGTTCGGCGCACCTCCGGCCGACCGATAGGGCATGGTGCCGCGACGCCGAGGTCTTGGACGATCATTACCAGGACCTCGGTGATCCGGCCCGTAGAAGCAATCCCGGATTCTTTTCGGCCAGCCATTTGTACGACACGGCGGCCGTTTATTGCGTTTATTATGCATATACCTCCATTTAATGGCCTGCGTAGGGCGTTCACGAGCATCTTGGCAGTGCTGAGAGCGGCGCTCATACTGATTTCGATGCCGAAATGCAGGCATCGCCACTTTTCGTAGGTGAAGGTGTGGGGGATGCATGGGGCTCGATGATGCTGAAGTGCGCTGGCTGAAGAGTTCGGCCAGCCTGGAGGGCAACTGCGTAGAGGTGTCCGCCACCGGCGGGATAGCAGTGCGCGATTCGAATGACCCGGACGGGGCATCGGTGGGATTCAGTGCATATGCTTGGCGCTCATTCCTCTCCGGTCTGAAGGACCGAGACACCTCCCTACGGGCATCCTCGTAGAGAGACCTGCGTATCCGAGTGGTGACGGGATTCCGTTCGTGCGGTCAGAATGTTTCTCCGTGGCACGCTCCCCTTGGCGCCTTTAGCTCTGGCCGAACAGGAACTCCCTCGTCACTTCCGTCGCCACCCCCCTCTCCACGTCCCAGAAGTCGTCCAGATAGTCGGTCGGGCGGCGTTGGGACGTGCGCCCCAGCGCCTTCTCGCTGATGATGACTTCGCCATCCGCGCTCTCCAGGTAGGCGACCATCTCGTCCTCGTCGCCGGGAAATTCGAAGAGAACATAGGGCGAGCGGAACTGCCGGTAGACGCCGGCGTCAAAAGGGACGACGCGCACGGTCACGTTCGGCAGTTCACCGACGGCCAGCAGCTTCTCGTACTGCCTCTTCATGGTCTCCCGCGAGCCCACCGCCCTGCGGATCACCGCTTCGTCCAGGACGCAGAAGATATCGGGTCCGTCGGTCCGCACAAGGCGGTCCTGTCGCTCGATCCTGAGCTGCACGAGCTGTTCCGTCGCCTCGGTGCCGGCATTGGTCCGTGTCATGAGTTCTCGGGCATACTCCTCGGTCTGCAGCAGACCGGGCACCACATGGGTTTCGAAGTTCCGAATGACCGACGCCGAACTCTCGTAACCGAGATAGGTCTCGAAATCCTGGCTCACCCAGGAGCGGTACGGCGCCCACCACGGCGGTTGACGCGCCGCCCGGGCCATGTCGGTCAGGGCCTTTACCTGATCCTGGTCGGTGATTCCGTAATGGCCCAGCAGAACGCGTACATCGGTCACGGACACTCCGACGGTGCCCGCCTCGATGCGGATCACCTTGGAAGGTGACCAGTCGAGCTGTTCGGCCACCTCGCGCTGCTTCAGCGCCGCGCCCTCCCGTGCCTTCCGCAGGCGGTCCCGCAGTCGTGCACGCTGGAATCCGGGATCTTCCTGGGCCACTTGGCACTCCGTCCCCACACAGCCGGCGTTGTCGGTCAGCAGGCTAACGGCCTCTCCGCCGTCCGACACCCTGCTCAGCGCCGTACAGCGGAGTGCGTGTCCGCTTCCTGCCTGGTGATGGATCGCCACATGGCATACAGCATCTTCCGTGCCTGCGCATAAGACAAGCCCACCTGCGAATGTGTGCGGAAGAGCGACAGGAGTGCTGTCGTGTGGTTCGCGCCGCACAAGAAAAGAGAATTTCCCAGTGGTGCAGTGGAATTCCTGTGGGGCGTGGATCTCTGTATACGGTGATCTCCGCACAGGGGGACGAGTGCCGAAAGCACAAAAAAGATCGACGACGGATGTCCGTCGCCGATCATTTCTGCCGGGGCGGGCTGTGTCGGCGAGCCCGCCCCTACCTCGGAGCTCCTACTTCTGTGCCCCTCTTCGGCGCCCCTACTCCGGAGCGTGTTCCGGGCCCCCGAAGTCCGGGCTGCTGAAGTCCGGGCTTGAGTAGCTGGGGCGGGGGCCCGTACCGGCACCCCCGTCGGGGCTGCTGAAGCCCGGGCGGTTGTAGCCGAGCTGCGGCATCCGGCTGACCGGTTCCGTCGGCTTCATCCGGCCGAGGGCCGCTGTGCCCGGGTCGGCGAGAGCCTCCCTGAGGAACGGCATGAGGCCGCGCTCCAGGAGTGCTTCGTGCCAGGCCTCCCTGGCCAGAGCGACCTCCTCGTTCCGCTCGCCGTGCACATCGGCCTGGAGCGAGCTGGCGCCGTTGCGCAGGGCGGCGAGGAGCAGGCCGACCGCGGCGACCAGGATCGAGACGGCCGTGATGGCGCCGAAGACCCAGCCGGTGGTGAGGAGGGTCCGTGCGATGCCCGGCTCGGGGTCGAGCATCTTCAGGATGTAGCCGACGAGCAGGAAGATCGCCGCGGCGGTGCCGGCGAGGACCGGGGCGAGCACGGCGACGACCGCGGCGACACCGGCCCCCGCGGTCTCGGCGACTTCCCCCATGGCGGTGGCGAGCCCCACCGCGCTCGTGCCCGGATCCGAGGAACTGCTGGATCCTTCGCGGACGTGAGGGGCGGCCGGTGCCGGCTGGCGCAGTTCCTCGCGGACCTTCACATAGTGCTGGTACTCGCTCGTCGCGGCCGCCGTGATGAGTGCGGTGGCGTTGAGTGCCATCGTGCGCAGTTGCTCGGGGTTGAGCCGCTGACCCACAGCGGCGAGTTCCGGACGGTGTGGTGCGGAGCGCAGCGCCTCGTCGAGGATCCGCTCGTACTCTTGGCGGTCCTCGCTCAGCAGGTGCTGCGGAACGCTGTTCATGTGCATCCCCCGATGCTCCGTAGGGCTGGGTGACTCGGCATGCTGACGAGCCGTCGGGCAGAAACGGAGGGGAGCCTGCTACGGATAAGCCGATGGTAGAGCGATGACGGCACAGGGTGACAGGGGGTTTCCAGAATTTGCCCCCGGACCGCACGCGTCCTCCATCGCGGGACGCGTGCCCCGTGAGCGCTCAGCTGTCCAGCGGAAGCTGCTGGACCAGCAGTTTTCCTGCCATGGTCACGCCGCCGTCCATCGCGATCGCGAGTTTGTCGGCGTACACATGAGGTTCTTCGACCGCGAGGGGCGGCGAATTCTCCCCGTCCTCCGAGCCGACCTCGCCCCTGAGGTACGGAATGGGGCTGTGACCATGGACGATGCGTGAACCGCCGTAGGTCTCCAGCAGCGAGCGGACCGCCTGCGCACCGCCGTCGTCGCGGAACGCGAAGCGCTTGGTGAACTTGCGGAACAGGTCCCAGCACTCGTCCGCGTCATTGCGGGTGAGGGTTTCGCGAATGGTGTCGTTGACCGCTTCGATGGAGTCGCCGTAGTCGAGATAGGCGGTCGTGTCGGAGTGCACGAGCAGATGCCCGTCCGCCAGTTCCATCGCGTCCAGGCGGGCCATCCACTGCAGATGATGGTCCTGGAGACGCTCCATGTCGGTCTTCTGGCCGCCGTTGAGCAGCCAGGCGGCCTGGAAGGTGGCGGTTCCCGCGCCGGAGTTGACGGGGGTGTCCCCGAACCGCCTGGCGCCCAGGAGCAGCAGCTCGTGGTTGCCCATCAGCGCCTTGCAGTAGCCGCCGACCGCGGCGGCCTCGGCGGACAGGCGCATGACGAGGTCGATGACGCCGATCCCGTCGGGCCCGCGGTCGGTGAAGTCACCGAGGAACCACAGCCGGGAGGTCCCGGCCGCCCAGCGGCCTTCGAGGTCGATGAGGCCCTTCTCGTGCAGCGCGGAGACGAGTTCGTCGAGGTAGCCGTGCACGTCACCGACGACGTACAGCGGACCGGGACCCTCCTCGGGCTGCGGGATCTGCCCGGCCTCGGGGTCGACCGGCACCTGAACCGTGTCACCGCGGTTGATGACCGGCAGATCGCGCTCCGTGGGCGTGTAGCCCTCCGGCTCCGCGGCGGGGACGCCGGCCGTACCGTGCGGCGGCCCGTCCGCGTAGGAACCGGATCGGACGTACGGCTCCGGGGGCCCGGTGTACGGGTCGGCGGCCTGGTCGTACGGCTCGGCGGAGCGGTCGTACGGTTCGGCCGGCCGGTCGTACTGCCCGGGCGGTGCCGGGTGCGGTCCGGGCGGCTGCGCGTACGGACCGGCTTCGTGGACGTACGCCGGTACGCGGAAGTCGCGCACCGTGGGCGTCCGCACCGTCGGCGTCCGCATCTCGGGTCCCTGACCGGCCCCCTGAGTCATCGACCCCTCCACCACCATCGCGCCGCATCTGCACCGCGTCGGACTGCCTGGTCGCAGCGGCCCGCGGTGTCGTGCGCCCATCATAGGAATGCGGATCGCGCCATGTGATGACCCAGGGGTGGTGAATCGGAGCAGAACCCCAGTTCACCGTGGTTTTCTCCCGAATTGAGAGGGCCTTTCCGCGTCGGAGGTCACCCCTGCTCCGGAGACCTCGGCGGACTGACGGTCGTCCGTGGCGGCCGTCGCTCGGAAGAGGTGCGCACGATCAGCTCCGTCGGTATCACCTGCTCGACCGGTTGGTCCGATTCGACCCCCTCGATGGCGTCGATGAGGAGCTGGACCACGGCCGTGCCGATTCGTCTCGGTTTGAGCGAGAGTGTCGTGACGGGCGGTTCGGTGTTGGCGTAGACGGTGGACTCGCTGCAGCACACGAGAAGCAGGTCGTCCGGTACGCGCAGGCCGTAGCGCCGGGCCGCCGCGAGGAGGTCGGTGCCGTTCGGGTCGAACAGCCCGTAGACGGCGTCGGGACGGTCGGGCCGGGCGAGCAGCCGGTCGGCGGCCACCGCCCCCGCGCACGGATCGTGCGCGGGATAGGCCTCGTACACGGGATCCTGGCCCACGCGCTCGCACCAGCGCAGGTACGCGGTCGTCGACAGGTGCGTGTACGTGTCCGTGGTCGTCCCGGTCAGCAGGCCGATCCTGCGGGCTCCGGCGGCGGCCAGGTGGTCGAGGATGCCCAGGACCGCGGCCTCGTGGTCGTTGTCCACCCAGGCGGTCACCGGCAGGGAGCCGGCCGGGCGGCCGTCCGAGACCACCGGTAATCCCTGGCGGACGAGTTCGCTGACGACCGGGTCCTGGTCGGAGGGGTCGATGACGACCGTCCCGTCCAGGGCCACGTTCGACCACACGTCGTGGCGCGAGGTCGCCGGGAGGATGACCAGGGCGTAGCCCCGGGCGAGCGCGGCCGAGGTGGCGGCTCTGGCCATCTCCGCGAAGTACGCGAACTCCGTGAAGGTGAAAGGTTCGTCCCCGTAGGTCGTCACGGTCAGGCCGATGAGGCCCGACTTGCCGGTACGGAGGGTTCGGGCCGCCGCGGAGGGCCGGTAGCCCAGCCGATCGGCGACCTCGCGGACATGGCGTCTGGTGGCGTCCGGGAGCCGTCCCTTGCCGTTGAGGGCGTCGGAGACCGTCGTGATGGAGACTCCGGCGGCCGCGGCCACGTCTCTGATGCCCGCCCGGCCCGGCCGGTTTCCTCGACGCGAGGTATCCGACCGGCTCACCTGGTGCTTCCCTGCTGCTGTCATGGCGAGCCGATAGTAGGGCTCATGCGGTGGGGTAGTGCGGACGCATATGCACTCGTTGACAGGCACGTTTCTGCATGGTCATTAGTGCTTAACTTCCTTGGAAAGCAAGGGAGTTGACCGATTCAATGGCAGTACGTCACTTGTCGACGCGCATGAGCCTGCCAAAGAGGCCATGTCTCGAAGAGGTCTCAACTCACCTTCACGAGGGATGCGCGCCACGGCGCGAGCCACCGGCGCGTGCTGTGACGGGCAGCGCGCCCCCTCTTTCGTACGCCTTCGTGCGGTGATGCCCGGGAGTGCGCACACGGATCTTCGGTGCCGGCCGGGAGGTCGGTCCCGGGCCGTACTCAGCGGCTCCGAATCCTCTTAAGGTGAGCAGTATTGGTAGCCGGTGGTGGTGATGAGCCGGAGACGGTCACAAGGAGGACTGCGGTGAGCGAGACGAGCCCGAAGCTGCGAGCCGAGCTGGAGGGTATCCCCACGTACAAGCCGGGCAGGCCCGCGGCCGCGGACGGTCCGGTGGCGTACAAGCTGTCCTCCAACGAGAACCCCTATCCGCCGCTGCCGGGCGTGCTGGAGAGCGTGACCGCGGCGGCCGGGGCCTTCAACCGCTACCCCGACATGGCGTGCACGGGGCTGATGAACGAGCTGGCGGACCGGTTCGGGGTGCCGCTGACGCATCTGGCGACCGGCACCGGCTCGGTCGGCGTCGCCCAGCAGCTGGTGCAGGCGACCTCCGGGCCGGGCGACGAGGTGATCTACGCCTGGCGGTCCTTCGAGGCGTACCCGATCGTCACCCGTGTCAGCGGGGCGACGCCGGTCCAGGTGCCGCTGACGCCGGGGGACGTCCACGACCTCGACGCGATGGCGGACGCGATCACCGACCGGACCCGGCTGATTTTCGTCTGCAACCCCAACAACCCCACGGGCACGGTGGTGCGCCGGGCCGAGCTGGAACGATTCCTCGACCGGGTGCCGGCCGACGTCCTGGTGGTTCTCGACGAGGCGTACCGGGAGTTCGTGCGCGATGCCGACGTGCCGGACGGCGTCGAGCTGTACCGGGAGCGGCCGAACGTGTGCGTGCTGCGCACGTTCTCCAAGGCGTACGGTCTCGCCGGGCTGCGGGTCGGCTTCGCGATCGCTCATGAGCCGGTGGCGGCGGCGCTGCGCAAGACGGCCGTGCCCTTCGGCGTGAGCCAGCTCGCGCAGGACGCGGCGGTCGCCTCGCTGCGTGCCGAGGACGAGCTGCTCGGGCGGGTCGGTTCGCTGGTCTCCGAGCGCACGCGGGTGGTCGAGACGCTGCGCGGCCAGGGCTGGACGGTGCCGGACACCCAGGCGAACTTCGTGTGGCTGCGGCTCGGCGAGCGCACGGTCGACTTCGCCGCCGTGTGCGAGCAGGCCGGGGTCGTCGTGCGGCCGTTCGCGGGCGAGGGTGTCCGGGTGACGGTGGGCGAGACCGAGGGCAACGACATCTTCCTGAAGACGGCGGAGAGCTTCCGCAAGGAGATCTAGCCGAACCGCCGGCACAGGCTGTCGACCAAGGCCCTGGCACCCCGCGCTCGCGGGGTGCCAGGGCCTTGTGGCGTTCGTCTCGTTCCTTGCCCTCGCGCGCCTCCGACCTGGCGTTTCGTACCAGACGCGCCGGGGTCCGCAGCAAGGCACCCCCACCTGTCACCGCTCGAACAGGCATGGGTCATAATTGCTTGTGAATGTGAACGCGTTCACAAGCGCGTCCCATTTGCTCCCTGGATGTCTGGGGCAAGCGGGACAAACTGCCGCGGTTACCACGGCGACGTAAGGAGTTGACGACGTGGAATTGGCTTTGGCGCCGGAGACGATAGCGCGATGGCAGTTCGGCATCACCACCGTCTACCACTTCCTCTTCGTCCCGCTCACGATCTCGCTCGCCGCGCTCACCGCGGGCCTGCAGACCGCCTGGGTGCGCACGGAGAAGGAGAAGTACCTCAGAGCCACCAAGTTCTGGGGCAAGCTCTTCCTGATCAACATCGCGATGGGTGTCGTCACGGGCATCGTGCAGGAGTTCCAGTTCGGTATGAACTGGTCCGACTACTCACGCTTCGTCGGTGACGTCTTCGGTGCCCCGCTCGCCTTCGAGGCCCTGATCGCCTTCTTCTTCGAGTCCACGTTCATCGGGCTCTGGATCTTCGGCTGGGACAAGCTGCCGAAGAAGATCCACCTGGCCTGCATCTGGATGGTCTCGATCGGCACGCTGCTCTCCGCGTACTTCATCCTCGCGGCCAACTCCTGGATGCAGCACCCGGTCGGCTACCGCATCAACGAGAAGAAGGGCCGCGCCGAACTCACCGACTTCTGGCTGGTCCTGACCCAGAACACCGCGCTCAACCAGGTGTTCCACAGCTTCTCGGCGGCCTTCCTGACGGGCGGCGCCTTCATGGTGGGCATCGCCGCGTTCCACCTGATGCGCAAGAAGCACATCCCGGTGATGCGGACCTCGCTCCGGCTCGGCCTGGTCACCATGGCCGTCGGCGGCCTCCTCACCGCGATCAGCGGAGACACCCTCGGCAAGGTCATGTACGAGCAGCAGCCCATGAAGATGGCCGCCGCCGAGGCCCTGTGGGACGGCGAGGAACCCGCACCCTTCTCCGTGTTCGCCTACGGGGACGTCGACAAGGGGCACAACTCGGTGGCCCTGGAGATCCCCGGGCTCCTGTCCTTCCTCGCCCACAGCGACTTCGACTCGTACGTGCCCGGCATCAACGACACCAACAAGGCCGAGCAGGAGAAGTTCGGCCCCGGCGACTACAAGCCCATCGTCCCCGTCGCCTACTGGGGCTTCCGCTGGATGATCGGCTTCGGCATGGCGTCCTTCTCGCTGGGCCTGCTGGGGCTGTGGCTGACCCGGAAGAGGTTCCTGCTGCCGGCTGCCCGGCGGACGGGGGAGGACGAGGTACCGCATCTGGTGCTGCTGAGGAAGCCGCTCGGGTCCAGGCTCACCCGGCTGTACTGGCTCCTCGCGGTCTGGACGATGGCTTTCCCGCTGATCGCCAACTCGTGGGGCTGGATCTTCACCGAGATGGGCCGCCAGCCCTGGGTCGTCTACGGCGTCATGCAGACCCGGGACGCGGTCTCCCCCGGTGTGTCGCAGACCGAGATGATCATTTCGCTGGCCGTCCTGACGACGATCTACGCGATCCTCGCCGTCATCGAGGTGAAGCTGCTCGCGAAGTACATCAAGGCCGGACCGCCCGAGCTCACCGAGGCCGACCTCAACCCGCCCACGAAGATCGGCGGCGACCCCCGGGACGCCGACAAGCCGATGGCCTTCTCGTACTAGGCCCAGGGAGCTGCTGAGTCATGGAACTTCACGACATCTGGTTCGTCCTCATCGCCGTCCTGTGGATCGGCTACTTCTTCCTGGAGGGCTTCGACTTCGGGATCGGCGTCCTCACCAAGCTGCTCGCCCGCGACCGGACCGAGAAGCGGGTCCTGATCAACACCATCGGCCCGGTCTGGGACGGCAACGAGGTGTGGCTGCTCTCGGCGGGAGGCGCGACCTTCGCCGCTTTCCCCGAGTGGTACGCCACGCTCTTCTCCGGCTTCTACCTGCCCCTGCTGCTCATCCTCGTCTGCCTGATCCTGCGCGGAGTCGCTTTCGAGTACCGGGCCAAGCGGCCCGAGGAGCAGTGGCAGCGCAACTGGGAGAACGCGATCTTCTGGACCTCGCTGCTCCCGGCGTTCCTGTGGGGTGTGGCCTTCGGCAACATCGTCCGGGGCGTGAAGATCGACCAGAACTTCGAGTACGTGGGCAGCCTCGGGGACCTGCTCAACCCGTACGCCGTCCTGGGCGGGCTGGTGACGCTGACGCTGTTCACCTTCCACGGAGCGGTGTTCGCGGCGCTCAAGACCCTCGGTGACATCCGGGAGCGGGCGCGGAAGCTGGCGCTGCGGCTCGGAGTGGTGACGGCCGTGCTCGCGCTGGTCTTCCTGCTCTGGACCCAGGTCGAGAACGGCGACGGCAAGAGTCTGGTCGCGCTGGTCGTGGCGGTGGTCGCGCTGGTCGCGGCGATCGGGGCGAACCAGGTGGGGCGTGAGGGCTGGGCCTTCGGGCTGTCGGGCCTCACCATCGTCGCCGCGGTCACGATGCTGTTCCTGACGCTCTTCCCGAACGTCATGCCGTCCTCGCTGAACGACGAGTGGAGCCTCACGGTCACCAACGCCTCGTCGAGCCCGTACACGTTGAAGATCATGACGTGGTGTGCGGTGATCGCGACACCGGTGGTCATGCTCTACCAGGGCTGGACGTACTGGGTGTTCCGCAAGCGGATCGGTACCCAGCACATCGCCGACGCCGTGCACTGAGGCCCAAGAATCCGGAGGTATGTTTCACGTGAAACATGCCTCATGAGAAGAAGGTGTGTTTCACGTGAAACACACCGGCTTGACCCAAGGGTGTGTTTCACGTGAAACCGATCGACCCACGACTTCTTCGATACGCCCGCGCCACCCGTCTCTTCCTGATGGCGGTCGTGGGGCTGGGAGTTGTGGGAGCGGGACTGGTCGTCGCGCAGGCCATGCTCATCGCCGAAGTGGTGGTCGGCGCGTTCCAGCACGGACTGTCGACGACCGAACTCCGCACGCCGCTGCTGCTGTTGGCGGCCGTCGCGGTCGGTCGCGCGCTCATCTCCTGGCTCACCGAACTCGCGGCGCACCGGGCGAGCGCGGCGGTCAAGTCGGAGCTGCGCGGACGGTTGCTGGAACGGGCCGGCGCGCTCGGTCCGGAGTGGCTGAGCGGGCAGCGGACAGGCTCACTGATCGCGCTCGCCACCCGAGGGGTGGACGCCCTCGACGACTACTTCTCGCGCTATCTGCCGCAGTTGGGGCTCGCGGTGGTCGTACCCGTCGCCGTACTCGCGCGGATCGTCACCGAGGACTGGGTGTCGGCGGCGATCATCGTCGGCACGCTGCCTCTCATCCCGATCTTCATGATGCTCATCGGCTGGGTCACGCAGTCCCAGATGGACCGGCAGTGGCACCTGCTGTCCCGGCTCTCGGGGCACTTCCTGGACGTCGTCGCGGGGCTGCCCACGCTAAAGGTCTTCGGACGGGCCAAGGCGCAGGCCGAGTCCATCCGGCGGATCACCGGGGAGTACCGGCAGGCGACCATGCGGACCCTGCGGATCGCCTTCATCTCGTCCTTCGCGCTGGAACTGCTGGCCACGATCTCGGTCGCCCTGGTCGCGGTGACCATCGGTATGCGGCTCGTCCACGGCGAGATGGCGCTGTACGACGGACTGGTCGTGCTGATCCTCGCCCCCGAGGCCTATCTGCCGCTGCGCCAGGTCGGGGCGCAGTACCACGCGGCGGCGGAGGGGCTGTCGGCCGCCGAGGAGATCTTCTCCGTCCTGGAGACGCCTGTGCGGGAGCCCGGGACCGGTGTCGCGCCCGCCTCCGGGGACCTGCGCTTCGACGGAGTGACGGTCCGCTACCCCGGGCGGTCGTCCGACGCCGTGTCGGATGTGTCCTTCGCGGTCCGGCCCGGCGAGACGGTGGCGCTCGTCGGCCCCAGCGGCGTCGGCAAGACGACTCTTCTGAACGTGCTGCTGGGGTTCGTCCGGCCCACGGAGGGGCGGGTCGAGGTCGGGGGAGTCGATCTGACGGACGCCGACCCGGAGCAGTGGCGTTCACACATCGCCTGGGTGCCGCAGCGGCCCCATCTGTTCGCCGGGTCCGTCGCCGAGAACGTACGGCTGGCGCGGCCGGACGCGGACGACTCCGCGGTGCGGGAGGCGCTGGCCGACGCGGGGGCCCTGGAGTTCGTGGACGCGCTCCCCGACGGACTGCGCACGCTCCTGGGTGAGGACGGTGCCGGGCTGTCCGCCGGGCAGCGTCAACGGCTCGCCCTGGCGCGGGCGTTCCTCGCGGACCGGCCGGTGCTGCTGCTCGACGAGCCGACGGCCTCGCTGGACGGGGCGACCGAGGGCGAGGTCGTGGAGGCGGTCCGGCGCCTCGCCGTCGGACGGACCGTCCTGCTGGTCGTCCACCGGCCGGCCCTGCTGGGCGTGGCCGACCGCGTGGTGCGCCTGGAACCGGAGGCTTCATCGGACCGGGCCGTCGCGGAGCCCGGCGGTACGCGGCCGGACCGCTCCGACGTGGTGGCGCCGGCGCCCGTGGCGGGCGAGGACAAGGCGGACGCGTCCCCGGAGAGGCGTGGTGACGTGCTCGCGCGCGTACGGGCCATGGCCGGGCCGCGCCGGGGGCGGCTCGCGCTGGCCCTCCTGCTCGGCAGCCTCGCGCTCGGAAGTGCCGTCGGCCTCATGGCCACCTCGGGCTGGCTGATCTCCAGGGCCTCGCAGCAGCCGCCCGTGCTGTATCTGATGGTCGCCGTGACGGCCACGCGGGCCTTCGGGATCGGGCGGGCCGTCTTCCGGTACGCCGAGCGGCTGGTGTCGCACGAGGCGGTGCTGCGGATGCTCGCCGACACCAGGGTCGCCGTGTACCGGCGACTCGAACGGCTGGCGCCCGCGGGACTGCGGACCACCCGGCGCGGTGATCTGCTCTCGCGGCTCGTCAGCGATGTCGACGCGCTCCAGGACTACTGGCTGCGCTGGCTGCTGCCCGCCGCCGCGGCGGCCGTCGTGTCCGCCGGTTCGGTCGGGTTCACGGCCTGGCTGCTGCCCGAGGCGGGCGCGGTGCTCGCCGTCGGACTGCTGGCCGCGGGCGTGGGCGTTCCGCTGGTGACCGCCGCCGTCGCGCGCCGCGCCGAGCGCCGGCTGGCCCCGGCACGCGGGGTACTGGCGACCAGGGTGGCCGATCTCCTCACGGGAACCGCCGAGTTGACCGTCGCGGGCGCGCTGCCCGCGCGTACCGCCGAGGCGCGGCGGGCCGACGCCGAACTCACCCGCATCACCTCGCGCGCCGCCACCGCCACCGCGCTCGGCGACGGACTGACCGCGCTGATCTCCGGCCTCACCGTCACCGGCGCCGCGCTCGTGGCCGCTCAGGCGGTCGTCGACGGACGCCTCAGCGGCGTGGCGACGGCCGTCGTCGTCCTCACCCCCCTGGCCGCCTTCGAGGCCGTCATGGGGCTGCCGCTCGCCGCGCAGTACCGACAGAGGGTGCGCAAGAGCGCGGAGCGCGTGTACGAGGTCCTGGACGCGCCCGAGCCCGTACGGGAACCGGAGCGGCCGACGAAGGCGCCCGAGTCGCCGTTCCCCGTCGTGGTGAAGGGCCTGGCCGCCCGGTACGAGGGACAGCGGCGGGACGCGGTCGCCGGGGTGGACCTGGTGCTCGGACGAGGCCGCCGCACCGCCGTCGTCGGGCCGTCCGGATCCGGCAAGACGACACTGGCACAGGTACTGCTGCGCTTCCTGGACCCGCGTGGCGGGACGTACACGCTGGGGGGTGTGGACGCGTCCGGCATGGACGGCGACGACGTGCGGCGACTGGTCGGGCTCTGTGCACAGGACGCGCACCTGTTCGACAGCTCGGTGCGCGAGAACCTGCTGCTCGCACGGAAGGACGCGACGGACACCGCGCTGCGGGACGTGCTGGGCCGGGTACGGCTGCTCGATTGGGCCGACGGCCTGCCCGACGGGATCGACACGATGATCGGGGAACACGGGGCCCGGTTGTCCGGGGGACAACGGCAGCGGCTGGCGCTCGCGCGCGCGTTGCTCGCGGACTTCCCCGTGCTGGTGCTCGACGAGCCCGCCGAGCACCTCGACCTGGCCACCGCCGACGCCCTCACCGCCGATCTGCTGGCCGCGACCGAGGGACGTACGACGTTGATGATCACTCACCGGCTCGCGGGCCTCGAAGCGGTGGACGAGGTGATCGTCATGGCCGAGGGGCACGTGGTGCAGCGGGGCACGTTCGACGAGCTGGTGCGGGCAGAGGGACCGTTGCGGGAGATGGCCGAGCGGGAGAGCCGGACGGACATGCCGGCCTTCGCGCGGTGACGGGACGGAGGTTCCGGTCTTCGCGCGGTGGACAGGAGGGAGATGCCGGGCCTCGCGCGGCGAGGGGAGTGCGCAGGACCACGTGGCAGGGTTCGACTTTCCCTGGCAAATGGGACTAACTAGGCTCGGTGCATGTCAGTCGAGCCGGGCCCCGGTGGCGCCCCGAACCCAGACGACGTACCGCGGCTGCTGGAAGCGATGCGGGCGGTCGGAAGCGGGCTGCAGCTGCGGTCCACGCTGGAACGGATCTGCGAGACCGCGGCGGAACTGGCGGACGCGCGGTACGCGGCGGTCGGGCTGACGGCGGAGTGCGGGGACGGCCTCACCGAGCACGCGGGCGAGGACACCGGCGGACAGGCGGTCCGGTGGGTCGGGCGGCTGCCGGACGGATACGAGGAGACCGGGACGACCCGGACGACCGGAGCGACCGGAGCGACCGGGGGGACCTGTCGTTCGCCCGAATCCGGCTTCCTGGCCGTACCCGTCCGCGTACAGGGCGAGAGCCTGGGCACCTTCTACCTCGCCGAGAAGCGCGACGGGGGCCCGTTCGGCGAGCACGACCTCGACATGGTGCGCGTACTGGCGCGCGAGGCGGGCATCGCGGTGGGGAACGCGCGCTTGTACGGGGCAGCCAAGCGGCGTGAGCGCTGGATCGACGGATCCGTGGCCGTCACCACCGCGCTGCTCTCCGGCGGAGACGCCGACGAAGCCCTCCAGGTGGTCGCCGAACAGGCCCGCCGGCTCTCCGACTCGATGGCCGGGCTCGTACTCCTGCCCGCGGCGGCGGGCGGCCTGGAGATCGTCGCCGTCGCCTCCGAGCACCCGTCGAGGGCACTGGGCCTCGTCGTGCCGCCCGAGAACGAGGTGGCGGGCCAGATCCTCGCGGGGAACGCCGTGTTCGTCGAGGACGCGGCCTCGGACCCGCGGATGCTCTCCGACCTCTCCCGGGGTTACGGACCGACGATGCTCCTTCCGCTCCGGAGCGGCGGCCGGGTCCTGGGGACCCTCGTCATGGCCCGCGCGGCGGACGCCCGCCCGTTCACGGATGCCGAACGCACCCTGGCGACGCAGTTCGCCTCCCAGGCCGCGCTCGCGCTGATGATGGCCGAGGCGCAGCGGGACCGGGAACAGCTCGCGGTCTACGAGGACCGTGACCGGATCGCCCGTGACCTGCACGATCTCGTCATCCAGCGGCTGTTCGCCACGGGGATGCTGCTGGAGAGCGCCCAGCGGCGGTCCGTGCTGCCCGAGGTGCGCAAGGGCGTCGGCAAGGCGGTCGACGAACTCGACGTCACCATCCAGGAGATCCGTACGGCCATCTTCGCGCTCCAGCAGGGGCCGGCGGAGTTTCCGACCCGGCTGCGGACGCGCGTACTGCGGGAGATCAACATGGCCGCCGTACCGCTCGGCTTCAAGCCGTCACACCGCTTCGTCGGATCCGTTGACACGGCGGTCGGCGAACTCACGGCCAAGAACCTCGTCGCGGCCCTCCGCGAAGCCCTGTCCAACGCCTTCCGGCACGCGGGAGCGTCCCATATCGACGTCACCGTGGACGCGACCGTACGGCTTCCGGACGAGCGGACCGGCGTACGGCTGACGGTGACGGACGACGGTGTCGGCATCCCCGAAGGAGGCCGGCGCAGCGGGCTGAAGAACCTGAAACGGCGCGCGGAGTCGCTGGGCGGGGACAGCTGGTACGGACCCGGGTCCGGGGAGGACGGCGGCGGCACGTCGGTGATCTGGGAGGCGCCGTCCTGAATCCGGGCGGCGCGACGCGCCGAAGTGGCGTCGGCGAGACCCCTGTTCGGCCCAGCGCAGTGGTCCATCCGTGCCTGCCGCTCCCCCAGGTGTACGACTTGAACAGGACCGGAGCCGTCCCCGCGCGACACGATCCATGTCATGCGCTCACGTCGACGTCGCCGCCCCCTGCTCGTCACGGCGCTGTCGTGCGCGCTGGCCGTCCTGGCGGCGGGACCCACGGCGGCCACCGGGGACGCCGACGGTTCCGACAGCTCCGGCGGGGCCGGTGCCGAGGTCGTGCGGCTGTACGAGGAGGCGTCACTGGCGACGCGGCGGTACGAAGCGGGGCGCCGCGAGGCCGATGAACAGCGGGGCCGGGCCGAGCGGCTGGAGCGGCTTCTCGACCGGGAGCGGCGGGACATCGCCGTGCTGCACGGGGACCTCGGCCGCATCGCACGTGCCCAGTACCGCACCGGCGGCGGGCTCCCGCACACCGCGCAGCTGCTGCTCGCGGACAGCCCCGATGAACTGATG
Source organism: Streptomyces sp. NPDC102514 (assembly GCF_055584525.1). Taxonomy (NCBI): domain Bacteria; kingdom Bacillati; phylum Actinomycetota; class Actinomycetes; order Kitasatosporales; family Streptomycetaceae; genus Streptomyces; species Streptomyces sp. NPDC102514. The sequence goes on along the minus strand of NZ_JBVJLW010000004.1, from coordinate 183,890 downwards.
CGCGGTCAGCGTGCGGTCTGGCGGGCGGATCTGGCGGTCGGCAACGCCGTCACCAAGAGCCGCCGGGCCGAGCGCAGGCTCGCGGCCGACGAGTCGAAGGCGGCCTCCGCCCGGCAGGTGCTGGAGCGGCGCAACGACGAACTCGCCGGGATCAAGCGCGGCATCGAGCGGAAGCTGGCTGAGGCCCAGGGCACGCTCCAGGGGCAGGCGGACGCCTCGGCCGCCGCCGGTGCGTGCCGGGGCTCGGTCCGGCTCCACCAGCCGGACGAGGCCTTCACCCAGCCGTGGATCCCGCCGGTGGAGACGTACGGACTCTCCGCGGGGTTCGGCAGCGGCGGTGAACGCTGGGCGAGCCGGCACACCGGGCAGGACTTCGCGGTGGACATCGGCACGCCGGTGCGTTCGGTGGGCCGGGGGCGGGTGGTCAGGGTGTCGTGCGGCGGCCCGTTCGGCATGGAGGTCGTGGTGCGGCACGCGGGCGGCTACTACACGCAGTACGCCCATCTGGCGGCCGTCACCGTGGACCAGGGGGAGCGGGTGTCCACCGGGCAGTGGGTCGGCCAGTCGGGCACGACCGGCAACTCCACGGGCCCGCACCTGCACTTCGAGGTACGCCTGACCCCGCAGCCGGGCTCGGGAGTCGACCCGCGGGAGTGGCTGGCCGAGCGGGGAGTTCGGCTGTAGCTGTAGCTGTAGCTGTAGCTGTAGCTGTAGCTGTAGCTGTAGGGGTGAGGGCGGGGGCGGGGCGGGAGCGGGCCGACTGTGGGGGCGGGCCGGCTGCCGACCCGTACCTACCGGCGCTCCGCGAGTATCCGCTCGATCACGACGGCCACGCCGTCCTCGGTGTTGGCGGCCGTGCGTCCGGACGCCGCGGCGATCACATCGGGGTGCGCGTTGCCCATCGCGTACGACGTGCCCGCCCAGGTGAGCATCTCCACGTCGTTCGGCATGTCACCGAAGGCGACGACCTCCTCGTGCGAGATGCCGCGCTCGGCGCAGCACAGCGCGAGGGTGCTGGCCTTCGAGACGCCGGGACCGCTGATCTCCAGCAGCGCGCTGGGGCTGGACCGGGTCACGTTGGCGCGCTCGCCGATGGCCAGCCGGGCGGTCATGAGGAAGTCGTCCGGGGCGATCTCGTGGTGGTACGCGAGGATCTTGAGCACCGGTTCATCGGCACCCGGGGCGTCCGGCGCCAGAAGTTTCTCGGCGGGCGCGACGGTGTCGGGCGCCTCCAGGTGCAGCTTCGGGTACGCGGGCTCCTGGTAGAAGCCGTAGGTCTGCTCGATGGCGAAGAGGGTGCCGGGAGCGGCGTCGCGCAGCAGCCGTACGGCGTCGAGGGCGTTCTCCCGCGCCAGTTCCCGCACCTTGACGAAGCGGTGGGCGCCGGGGCCGCCGTGCAGATCGACCACGGCGGCGCCGTTTCCGCAGATGGCGAGGCCGTGGCCGTGGACGTGATCGCTTACGACGTCCATCCAGCGGGCCGGGCGCCCGGTCACGAAGAAGACCTCGATGCCGGCCGCCTCGGCGGCGGCCAGGGCGGCCACCGTGCGCGGTGAGACGGACTTGTCGTCGCCGAGCAGGGTGCCGTCGAGGTCCGTGGCGATCAGGCGGGGCGGGAGGGGGGAGGCCGGAATCCCGGGCCGTCGGGTCGCTGAGGTCACTCCGCCATTCTCCCGCATATGCGTGCACGGGCGTGCGGCGGTCCGCACATGTGAGTGACGTAACCCCTCACCTGCCCTTTTCCACACCGCAAGCCGCAGACCGCGAGCGGCGGGGCGGGGGCGGCTGGGCGGAGGCCGCGGGGCGGGGGCGCCCCGGAAGGGGCGCGGGGAACGGCGCGAGCAACCCAGGACGACCCGCGGTCGCGCACCGGGCGTCGGCCCCTCCCCGCTGGGCGCCGCCCTTCAACGGGGCATCGGCCCCTCCCCGCCGGGCGCCGCCCTTCAACGGGGCGTCAGCCCAACTGGGCGACCGCTTCCAGCGCGATCTGCTCGAAGACCTTCTCGTCCGCCGCGAAGTCGGAGTCCGGGATGGGCCAGTGGATCACGATGTCCGTGAAGCCCAGCTCCAGGTGGCGGCCCGCGAAGTCGACGAACGCGTCGAGGGACTCCAGCGGGCGTCCGCGGTCCGGGGTGAAGCCGGTGAGCAGGACCTTGTCGAGCTCGCGCACATCGCGCCCGACCGTCCCGCACGCCGCGGCCAGCTTCTCCAGCTGTCCCCGCAGGGCGTCCACCGACTGCTCGGGCGTGCCCGCCTCGAAGAGCTTCGGGTCCCCGGTGGTCACCCACGCCTGTCCGTGCGCGGCGGCGAGCTTCAGCCCGCGGGGCCCGGTGGCGGCCACCGCGAAGGGCAGCCGGGGGCGCTGCACACAGCCGGGGATGTTGTACGCGTCACGCGCCGAGTAGAACGTGCCGTCGTACGACACGGTGTCCTCGGTGAGCAGCCGGTCGAGCAGCGGTACGAACTCGCCGAAGCGGTCCGCGCGCTCGCGCGGCGTCCATGGCTCCTCGCCGGTGCGCAGCAGCGTCGTGGCGTCGAACCCGGAGCCGCCCGCGCCGATGCCCAGTGTGATCCGGCCACCGGAGATGTCGTCGAGGGAGATCAGTTCCTTGGCGAGGGCCACCGGGTGCCGGAAGTTCGGGGAGGTCACGAGCGTGCCGAGGCGCAGCCGGTCGGTGGCGCCCGCGGCGGCGGTCAGGGTCGGCACGGCGCCGTACCAGGGGCCTTCGCGGAACGTCCGCCATGCCAGGTGGTCGTAGGTGAAAGCGGTGTGGAACCCGAGCTGCTCGGCGCGCTGCCAGGTGGAACGTCCTCCCTCGTGCCAGCGGAGGTACGGCAGGATCACGGTGCTCAGGCGCAGACTCATGCCGCAGAGCCTAAGCGCAGCCGTACGGCACACCGAAGCGGCCCGGCGCGGGCCACCCCGCTCAGCGGCCCCTCAGAGCGTGGCCGGAAACCGCAGGTAGCGCGGAGGGACGGCGGCCGTGAGCCAGACGCCGTTGGCGCTGACCGTGAAGACATGCCCGTCGCGGCTCATGGCGCCGGCGTCCACGGAGAGCACGACGGGGCGGCCTCGGCGGGCTCCGACACGGGTCGCCGTCTCGCGGTCGGCCGAGAGGTGCACGTCGTGGCGGTTCATGGGCCGCAGCCCCTCGGCGCGGATCGCCTCCAGGCTGCGGGCGACGGTGCCGTGATAGAGGTACGCGGGCGGCGTCGCCGGTGGCAGTCCGAGGTCGACCTCCACGGAGTGGCCCTGGCTGGCGCGGATCCGGGTGCCCTCGATCGCGAAGCGCTGCTTGTCGTTGGCGGCCACCACGTGGTCCAGCTCGGCCCGGGTGAACGGGAAGCCGTGCGCCGCCGCCGCGGCCATCAGCGTGCCGATCTCGACCCAGCCGGCGTCGTCGAGCGTGAGCCCGATCCGCTCGGGCTGGTGCCGCAGATGCTTCGAGAGGTACTTCGACACCTTCACGGTGCGCCTCTCGTCCGCGGTGCGCTTCTCGTCCGCGGTGCGTCTCCCGCTCGCGGTGCGCCTCTCCTTCATGGGTCTCTCGTTCATCCCGCCAGGGTGCCTGGAGAGACACTGATCACGCATTTGATTTTGGCCCGGAGGTTTGATCCACAGCCAAATGCGTTATCCACAGCCCCAGTTGAGGAATCTGTGGACAACTCCCCGATATTTTATGATGGTTCGTCAACTTCAGTCGTTTGAGGGCGGTGTGCGGCAAGTGTGTCCAAGGCCCGCGCCCTGACCTCCCGTTCGGCGGCCAGAGTGATGAACTCGGCAGCGTGCTCCGCGCCGACAAGCCCTTCCACAGCGGTCATTGTCGTGGCCGGGACCGCCACGGTACGCGTCTCTTCCGCCTCCGCCCGCGGTTTCTCCACCCCGAGGTGCCGGCGCAGCTGCCGATGGGCGAACAGCTGCATGGCCCGGGCCAGTTCGGCGTCCACCGTCTGGCGTGCGAGCGGTCGCAGGCGGCGTACGAGCGCGGTCGCTTCCGTGGCGTCGGAGTCGTTCGGCGGATGTTCGCCGAGATAACGGGCGAAGACGTGCTCGGCCGTGAACTCCAGGAACCGCGAGGCGATGTGCTCCACCTGACCCCTCAACTCCCGCAGATGGCCGGAGATCGCGGACAGCGGAACGCCCGCCTCGTACAACTCGACCGCCACCGCCAGCTCTTGGGGGCTCGGTACGAGGAATGTGTCCTCCTGGCCCGGAACCTGTCCCGGGATCCGTTCGAGCACACCCAGCTCGATCGCCTCGGCCACCGCCGCGTCGTCCGGGTGCCCGCCGAACCGTTCGTCGAGCTCGGCCCGCGAGATACGGACCGCCTCCTCGTCCGTCCACGGCCCGTCGACCTCGGCGACCAGACCGAGCACGCCACCCAGGCCGCGCCCCGCGTCCCAGGCCTCCAGGAGCTCCTTGATGGAGGCCAGGGTGTAGCCGCGGTCCAGCAGGTCCGCGATCTGCCGCAGCCGGGCCAGATGGGTGTCCGCGTAGAGGTTGGCGCGCCCGCGCCGCTCCGGGCGGGGGAGCAGCCCGCGGTCCTGATAGGCGCGGATCGTCCGGACCGTGGCGCCACTGCGGTGCGCCAGGTCCTCGATCCGGTACGCGGCGCCGGCCGGCTCGTCGATCACAGTCCCTGCCCTTTCGGTTCCCTGCCCCCGAGCGCCCGTCGCTACGCGATCGCGGCCCTGCCGATCGCCCCCGCCGCCGCCCGCGCCGCGGGCGACGTCGCCAGATACTCGACCGCGCGGCGCATCGAGCCCTCCTGCGAAGGATGGTACGAGCGCCGCAGATAACGCGGTACGGCCGAGCCGAGCTCCTTCCACGTGGGCAGCAGCCCCTTGCGCACCGCCCGGTTGTGCGCCCCGAGCGAATAGCGCAGCCGGCCCGCCAGTTGGGGATCGTGGCGTATCAGATAGCCCGCGCCCCACGCCCACATGTACAGCATCACCGGCGCAGTGACCGCCATGCCCGCGACCCGGCGCGCATACCGGGGCAGCCCTTCGCCGCCGCAGTGCTGGTACATGTCGAAGGCGACCGCGCGGTGCTCGACCTCCTCCGCGCCGTGCCAGCGCAGCAGGTCGAGCATGACCTCGTCGCACCCCGCCTCGTCCAGTCCCTCGGCGGCCAGCACCCAGTCGCCGAGCACCGCGGTGAACTGCTCTATGGCCGCGACGACCGAGAGCCGGAAGAGCAGCCACTCCCGGGCCGGTATGCGGCCCAGCGGCGGAGTCTCGCCCAGGATCCTCCGGAAGAGGAACTCGACATGCTTCGTGTACGCGTCCGTGTCCAGGCGCTGCGCCGCCAGATGGTCCAGCACGTACGAGTGCTGCACGCTGTGCGTCGCCTCCTGCCCCATGAACCCCTTGACGTCCTTGAGCAGTTCGGGGTCGGTGACCAGCGGCAGGCCCTCCTTGAAGACCTTGACGAACCACCGCTCCCCCGCGGGCAGCAGCAGATGCAGCACATTGATGACGTGGGTGGCGGTCGGCTCGTCCGGTATCCAGTGGAGCGGGGTCCGCTCCCAGTCGAAGGAGACCCGGCGGGGTGTGATGGCGTGGTGCTCTGTCACAGCGGTGGCTCCATCCGTGCGATCGCGCGCAGTGCCCTGGGAGTGAAACGGGACATGAGACGGCCGCCGCGGGCCTCCGCCGTCACGGGCACCACGGCCTGGTTGCGGACGACCGCCCGGAGAACGGCCTCGGCGACCTTCTCCGGCGGGTAGTTGCGCAGCCCGTACAGCCGCGCGGACCTTTGTTGGCGCCGCTTCTCCTCGTCGGCGTCGACTCCGGTGAAGCGCGCGGTCGAGGTGATGGCGGTGTTGACGAATCCGGGGCAGATCGCCGAGACGCCGATGCCCTGGCCCGCCAGCTCGGCGCGCAGACACTCGCTGAGCATCAGCACCGCCGCCTTGGAGGTGCTGTAGGCGGGCAGCGCCTTCGAGGGCAGATACGCGGCAGCCGACGCGGTGTTGACGATGTGGCCGCCCTGTCCGCGTTCCGCCATCTGTTTCCCGAAGAGCCGGCAGCCGTGGATCACCCCCCACAGATTGACGTCGAGGACCTTCCGCCAGTCGTCCACGGTGGTGTCGAGGAAGGAGCCGGCCAGTCCGATCCCGGCGTTGTTCACCAGGACGTCGACCACCCCGTACTCGGCCGCGACCTTCGCGGCGAGCTGTTCCATGGCCTGCTCGTCCGAGACGTCGACCGTCTCGGCCCAGGCCTCCGGGGCGCCGGCGAGCCGGGACAGCTCCGCGGTGCGCGCCGCGCTCTCCGCGTCCCGGTCGACGGCCACCACGCGCGCGCCGGCCTCGGCGAACGCGAAGGCGGTGGCCCGTCCGATGCCGCTGCCCGCACCGGTGACCAGGACGAGCTGCCCGCCGAAGCGCTCGGCGTGCGGGCCGCTCACCGCGGGTGCCGGCCGTCCGCCCTCGGTCGAGGTCACGAACTCGGTGATCCACGCCGCCACCTGGTCGGGCCGGGTGCGCGGGATCCAGTGCTTCGCCGGGAGGGTGCGGCGCACCAGTTGCGGAGCCCACTGCTCCAGTTCGTCGTAGAGCCGCTCCGAGAGGTAGGCGTCTCCCAGAGGCGTGATGAGCTGCACGGGCGCGTGGGCGTACGCGTCGCTGCGGGGCCTGCCGAGGCGGGGGCGGATGTTGTCGCGGTACAGCCATGCGCCGTTGGCCGCGTCCCTGGGCAGCGACGAGGTCGGGTAGTCGCCGGCGGGGACCTTCTCCAGGCGGCGCAGGATCTTCGGCCACTGCTTGCCGAGGGGGCCGCGCCAGGCCAGTTCGGGCAGGGCGGGGGTGTGCAGCAGGTACACGTACCAGGACTTGGCGCCCTGGCCGAGCAGTTGACCGACCTTGCGGGGTGTCGGGCGGGACATGCGCTTCTTGATCCAGTGCCCGAAGTGGTCGAGGGACGGACCGGACATCGACGTGAAGGACGCGATCCGTCCTTCCGTGCGTGTGACCGTGGTGAACTCCCAGGCCTGCACCGAGCCCCAGTCGTGGCCGACCAGATGGACCGGCCGGTCCGGGCTGACGGCGTCCACGACCGCCAGGAAGTCGTCCGTCAGCTTCTCCAGGGTGAACCCGCCGCGCAGGGGCCGGGGCGCGGTGGACCTGCCGTGGCCGCGCACGTCGTACAGCACGACATGGAAGCGCTCGGCCAGGCGCCCGGCGACCTCGGACCACACCTCCTTGGAGTCCGGATAGCCGTGCACGAGCACCACCGTGGGCTGCGTCGCGGGATCACCCCACTCGGCGACACACAGCTCGACTCCGCCCGTACGCACCCAGCGCTCACGCGCGCCCCCGGGGGGCACTCCGCCCGCGAGGGGCACTCGTCCTTCGCCAAGGGTCACTTGTCCTCCGCCCAGCGCCGCACGTGCGGCAGATCGTCGTCCAGCCAGAACGCGCTCTGCTCGGGGTCCCGGGAGTCGGTGACCACGAGGATCTCCTCGAACTTCGCGCCCGTGCCCCGGAATCCGAGGTGCGGTTCGACCGCCCACAGGCCGGGATGCGGCGGGTGGTCGGAGAAGCGGTACGGCGACCACAGGGGGGACCAGCCGTCGCGGTGGCCGTGGAGCGCGTCGCCCGCCAGACCTTTCAGGGACTGGGTGCCGAAGCCGAACAGACGCGGTGACCAGCGCCGTTCCCGGACGCGGTCCACCTTGTGGGCGATCACGCCGAAGGGGTACGCCCGGTGCCGGTTCGCGTAGCCCTGGCGGACCATGAGCCGGTCCACGTCCTCGTAGATCTCCCGCAGCGGGCGCCGCTCGCGCACCTCGCGCAGCAGCAGCTCGCGGTGCGCCTCCAGGTCGGCGAGCAGCCGGTCCTGGACCGGATTCGGGCCCAGCGAGCCGGAGTAGCCGATGTCCGCGGTGCAGCCCCCGAGGATCGGGGCCATGTCGAGGATGAACGGCATCCCCGGCTCCAGGCGCTTGTTCGTGGGGAAGAACTGCAGGGGGATCCGGAAGCCCGTGAACGCCGTACGGTCCCCGAACCAGGCGAAGGGCAGATGGAACCAGTCCCGGACCCCGCGTTCCTGCAGCCACTCGCGCTGCATCCGCGCCGCCTCGCGCTCGGTCACACCGGGCTTCAGCCGCGCGGCCACCGCCTCGGCGCACGCGTACGCGAGCCGCTGCACCTGCCTGAACCCGCCGAGCTCCGCGGCGAGCGGGCCTGATGAGGCCCCTGGCGAGGCCACTGCTGAGGTCATGCCACCGTCCGTTCCAAGCCGACTGCCGTACGCGCCCGTAACTTGACACTGATGAATGTGACCATTGTTGGCGGCTGAGTCAAGGGGTGGGTGCGAGACCTGTGGAAAACCGTGTGGTTGTGGACAACCCGGCCGACCCGGGCACAGCGGCGGCCGTCGGTTGTTCGACCTGAGGGGGACCCTTACGGGCCCGTACGCCTGGAGAGTGACAGCGATACAGCTCCCAGGTCTGACGACTGATGTGGCCTGCGCCACTACCTTCGAAATGTGACTGTGATCGCGACCGAAAGCCTGAGCAAGCGGTTCCCCAGGGTGACCGCTCTTGACCGGCTCTCCGTGGACGTCGGACCCGGTGTGACCGGACTCGTCGGAGCCAACGGAGCCGGCAAGTCCACACTGATCAAGATCCTGCTGGGGCTGTCCCCCGCCACCGAGGGCCGCGCCGCGGTCCTCGGACTCGATGTCGCCACCAACGGCGGCGACATCCGGGAGCGCGTCGGATACATGCCCGAGCACGACTGTCTGCCGCCCGACGTCTCGGCCACCGAGTTCGTCGTCCACATGGCGCGCATGTCCGGCCTGCCCCCGGCGGCGGCCCGCGAGCGCACCGCGGACACGCTGCGCCACGTCGGCCTCTACGAGGAGCGGTACCGCCCCATCGGCGGCTACTCGACGGGCATGAAGCAGCGCGTGAAACTCGCGCAGGCGCTGGTCCACGACCCGCAGCTGGTCTTCCTCGACGAGCCGACGAACGGCCTCGACCCCGTCGGCCGCGACGAGATGCTCGGCCTGATCCGCCGCATCCACACCGACTTCGGCATCTCCGTCCTGGTCACCTCGCACCTGCTCGGCGAACTGGAGCGCACCTGCGACCACGTCGTCGTCATCGACGGCGGCAAGCTCCTGCGGTCCAGCTCCACCACGGACTTCACGCAGCGCACGGCGATCCTCGCGGTCGAGGTCACCGACACGGACGAGCACCCGGACGGCACCGGCGCACTGCGCGACGTGCTCCACGCGCGCGGGGTCGAGACCCACGACGGCAGCGGACTGCCCGGCGCGGGCCACATCCTCCTGCTCACCGCGCAGGGCGAGGAGACGTACGACCTCGTCCGGGACGTCGTCGCCGACCTGGGCCTCGGTCTGGTGCGCATGGAGCAGCGCAGGCACCACATCGCGGAGGTCTTCAAGGACAGCGACGAGCAGGCAGCCAGGGACGCAGAAGCACGGTCGGCCCTGAAGGACGGCGACGAACAGCGGAAGGAGGCGGTCGGCCATGGCGGTTGAGCAGCCCCAGGCACAGGCCCCGGCTCCGGCGCGCGGCGGCGAGCAGACCCGGATCCACAACATCGGCTACCGCAACTACGACGGCCCCCGCCTGGGCCGCGCGTACGCCCGCCGCTCGCTCTACTCGATGTCCCTGCGCGGCTCGTACGGCCTCGGCCGCTCGGTGAAGTCCAAAGTGCTGCCGATGCTGCTCTTCGTGGTGATGTGCGTCCCCGCACTGATCATGGTCGCGGTCGCCGTCGCCACCAAGGCGAAGGACCTGCCCGTCGACTACACGCGCTACGCGATCATCATGCAGGCCGTCATCGGTCTGTACGTCGCCTCCCAGGGACCGCAGTCCGTCTCCCGCGACCTGCGCTTCAAGACCGTCCCGCTGTACTTCTCACGTCCCATCGAGACCGCCGACTACGTACGCGCCAAGTACGCGGCGCTGGCCTCGGCGCTCTTCATGCTCACCGCCGCACCGCTCCTCGTGCTGTACGTGGGAGCGCTGCTCGCCAAACTGGACTTCTGGGACCAGACCAAGGGTTTCGGACAAGGGCTCGTCTCCGTGGCACTGCTTTCCCTGCTCTTCGCCGGCATCGGCCTGGTCATCTCGGCGGTCACCCCGCGCCGCGGCTTCGGTATCGCCGCCGTCATCGCGGTGCTGACCATCTCCTACGGAGCGGTGTCCACCGTCCAGGCCATCGCCTACAACCAGTCCAGCACCGACGCGGTCTCCTGGCTCGGGCTCTTCTCGCCCATCACGCTGATCGACGGGGTGCAGACCGCCTTCCTGGGCGCCACCTCCGCCTTCCCCGGCGGCGAGGGCCCGTCGGGCGGAGAAGGCGTCGTCTTCCTGCTCGTCGTCCTGGGACTGGTCGCGGGCTGCTACGGCCTGCTGATGCGCCGCTACCGAAAGGTCGGACTGTGACCGCCCGCCCGTCGTCCGCCACCACCCTTCCAAGGAACGGGCCGCGCCCATGAGCACCCTCACCATCGACCACGTCTCGCGCTGGTTCGGCAACGTGGTGGCCGTCAACGACATCACCATGACCATCGGTCCCGGAGTCACCGGCCTGCTCGGCCCGAACGGCGCCGGAAAGTCCACCCTCATCAACATGATGGGCGGCTTCCTGGCACCCTCCACCGGCTCCGTCACCCTCGACGGCCGGCCGACCTGGCGCAACGAGGAGATCTACAAGCAGATCGGCATCGTCCCCGAGCGCGAGGCGATGTACGACTTCCTCACGGGGCGCGAATTCGTCGTCGCCAACGCCGAGTTGCACGGCCTCGGCGACAAGGCCGCGCACCGGGCCCTCGCCACGGTCGAGATGGAGTACGCGCAGGACCGGAAGATCTCGACGTACTCCAAGGGCATGCGCCAGCGCGTGAAGATGGCCTCCGCGCTCGTCCACAACCCCTCGCTGCTGCTGCTCGACGAGCCCTTCAACGGCATGGACCCGCGCCAGCGCATGCAGCTGATGGAGTTGCTGCGGCGGATGGGCGACGAGGGCCGCACGGTCCTCTTCTCGTCGCACATCCTGGAGGAGGTCGAGCAGCTCGCCTCGCACATCGAGGTGATCGTCGCCGGACGGCACGCGGCCAGCGGCGACTTCCGCCGGATCCGCCGCCTGATGACCGACCGTCCGCACCGCTATCTGGTCCGCTCCAGCGACGACCGCGCGCTCGCGGCGGCGCTCATCGCCGACCCGTCGACGTCCGGCATCGAGGTGGACCTCCAGGAGGGCGCCCTGCGCATCCAGGCCGTCGACTTCCCGCGCTTCACGGCACTTCTGCCGCGAGTGGCCCGCGACCACGGCATCCGACTGCTCACGGTCTCGCCGTCCGACGAGTCCCTTGAGTCCGTCTTCTCGTATCTCGTCGCGGCGTAGGAGGCCGAAAGATGTACGACCCCACAGTCGCCCGGCTCACCTACCGCGGCCTCCTCGGCCGCCGCCGGGCCCTCATCCTGGGCGCCCTGCCCGTCCTGCTGATCGTCATCTCCGCGGCCGTACGCGGCTTCACGGGCGCCGACGACCAGGTGGCCGCGGACGTCCTCGGCGGCTTCGCGCTCGCCACGATGGTGCCCATCATCGGCGTCATCGCGGGCACCGGCGCGATCGGCCCCGAGATCGACGACGGCTCGGTCGTCTACCTGCTCGCCAAGCCGGTCAAGCGCCCCACGATCATCTTCACCAAGCTGATCGTCGCCGTCGCCGTCACCATGGTGTTCTCGGCGGTCCCGACGTTCCTCGCGGGGCTGATCCTCAACGGCAACGGCCAGCAGGTCGCCGTCGCCTACACCGTGGCCGCGCTGGTCGCCTCGATCGCGTACGCCGCGCTCTTCCTGCTGCTCGGCACCATCACGCGGCACGCGGTGGTCTTCGGGCTCGTCTACGCCCTCGTGTGGGAGGCACTCTTCGGGACGCTGGTCTCCGGGGCGAAGACGCTCAGTGTCCAGCAGTGGTCGCTCGCGGTGGCCCACAAGGTGTCCGGCGGCGATCTCGTCACCTCCGACGTGGGTCTCACCACCGGCACGGTGCTGCTGGTCGTGGTGACCGTCGCCGCCACCTGGTTCGCGGGACAGAAACTGCGGACGCTGACGCTGGCCGGCGAGGAGTAGGCCTTCCGGGACCCCGTGAAGCGGGGTCTTCGGGTGGTCGATGCGGCTCCACGCGCGCGTGGAGCCGCATCTGTCTTTGATCTTGCGGTGATTTTTGATCTTGAAGTGGGTTTTACGCCGGTGACGGCACACTGGCCCGAGGGGATGCGACGAGGAGGAACGGGGATGACGGCACAGGCACCACGCGGTGACGGACACGGCGACGGACACGGCGATGGACAGCGCCCCGGCGAAGGCCAGGGGGAGGCCGCCGGGGAGGTCTGGGACGAACTCGTCCTGGACGAGGACTTCATACGGTCCGCCGATACGGAGGAGCCGTCCGCGCGCGCCCGTATGCTCGCGGCCCGCTGGCGCGAGGGCGGCCCCGATCCACAGCCCTGGCGCTCCGACGAGCCGCCTGCGGGCTGGTTCTTCAGCAAGGCGCGGCGGCGCAGATGGCGACGCAGCTGATCCGCCCGCCCGCTGTGCGCCGGACGCCCTTTTAATCAGTGGCGTCCGACTCGTCCCACGGGCACAGTGGTCATGTCCAGGCCGCCGGGTTCCTCCGGCGCCGCAGTCCGGGTGAGGAGCACGACGGTGCCCGTCAGTGGCAGTTCGTCGGACTCCCGAGAGGGCAGCGTGCGGGCTCCGGAGTAGTCAGCTCCGTCGAGTCCGCCCCGTACGGGAGCTGCCCGGGGCGGCCGCTTCGAGCGCGTACCTCCGCGCGGGCCGCCCTCCCCGGGCGGGGCTTCGAGGGCGCCGCGGAGCGGCTAGCCCAGCAGCCTCTCCAGCACCACCGCGATGCCGTCCTCGTCGTTCGACAGGGTCATCTCGTCGGCCACGGCCTTGAGTTCGGTGTGGGCGTTGGCCATCGCCACGCCGTGCGCCGACCACGCGAACATCGGTATGTCGTTGGGCATGTCGCCGAAGGCGATCGTGTCGGCGGCCTTCACACCCAGGCGGCGGGCCGCCAGGGACAGCCCCGTGGCCTTGGACAGGCCCAGGGGAAGGATCTCCACGATGCCCTCGCCCGCCATCACGATGTTCACCAGGGAGCCCGCCGCCGCCCGCGCCGCGGACGTCAGCTCGTCGTCGGTGAGACGCGGATGCTGGATGTACATCTTGGTCAGGGGCGCGGCCCACAGCTCGGCCACGTCGGTGAACGGGACGGACTTCAGCAGGCCCTGCACCCGGTAGCCGGGGCCGACCAGGACGTCACCATCGAGTCCGTCGCGGCTCGCGGCGAGGGCCAGCGGGCCGACCTCCGCCTCGATCTTGGCGAGCGCGAGCCCCGCCAGCTGCCGGTCGAGGGTCACCGACGTGAGCAGCCGGTGCGCCCCGGCGTCGTACAGCTGGGCGCCCTGGCCGCACACCGCGAGGCCCTCGTACCCGAGGTCGTCGAGGATGTGCCGGGTCCAGGGCACGGCCCGGCCGGTGACGACGAGGTGCGCGGCACCTGCCACGGTGGCCGCGGCGAGTGCCTCACGGGTGCGCTCCGAGACCGTGTCGTCGGAGCGCAGCAACGTTCCGTCGAGATCGGTCGCGACGAGCTTGTACGGGAACGCCCCGGACGCCTCTGATGCTTCGGAAGCCCCGGTGGACTCGGTGGTGCCGGTCACTTGGAGATCGGCTCCAGCAGTTCACGGCCGCCCAGGTACGGACGCAGCACCTCGGGCACCCGTACGGAACCGTCGGCCAGCTGGTGGTTCTCCAGGATCGCCACGATCGTGCGCGGAACGGCGCACAGTGTGCCGTTCAGTGTCGAGAGCGGCTGCACCTTCTTGCCGTCCCGCATGCGCACCGACAGCCGGCGGGCCTGGAAACCGTCGCAGTTCGAGGCCGAGGTCAGCTCGCGGTACTTGCCCTGGGTCGGGATCCACGCCTCGCAGTCGAACTTGCGCGAGGCGGACGAACCCAGGTCGCCCGAGGCCACGTCGATGACCTGGAAGGGCAGCCCGAGGCCGGTCAGCCACTGCTTCTCCCAGTCGAGGAGCCGCTGGTGCTCGTTCTCCGCGTCCGCCGGATCGACGTACGAGAACATCTCGACCTTGTCGAACTGGTGCACCCGGAAGATGCCCCGGGTGTCCTTGCCGTACGTGCCGGCCTCGCGGCGGAAGCACGGCGAGAAGCCCGCGTAGCGCAGCGGCAGCTTGTCCGCGTCGAGGATCTCGTCCATGTGGTACGCCGCGAGCGGGACCTCGGAGGTGCCGACCAGGTAGAAGTCGTCCTTCTCCAGGTGGTACACGTTCTCCGCGGCCTGGCCGAGGAAACCGGTGCCCTCCATGGCGCGCGGGCGGACCAGCGCCGGGGTCAGCATCGGGATGAAGCCGGCCTCCGTGGCCTGCGCGATCGCCGCGTTGACGAGGGCGAGCTCCAGGAGCGCGCCGACGCCCGTCAGGTAGTAGAAGCGCGAGCCGGACACCTTGGCGCCGCGCTCGACGTCGATGGCGCCCAGCGCCTCGCCGAGCTCCAGGTGGTCCTTGGGCTCGAAGCCCTCGGCGCCGAAGTCGCGGATCGTGCCGTGCGTCTCCAGGACGACGAAGTCCTCCTCGCCGCCGACCGGGACGTCGGGGTGCACGAGGTTGCCGAGCTGCTGCAGGAGCCGCTTGGTCTCGTCGTCCGCCTCGTGCTGCTCGGCGTCGGCCGCCTTGACGTCGGCCGCGAGCCGGCCGGTCCTCTGGAGCAGCTCGGCCTTCTCGTCGCCCGAGGCCTTGGAAATGAGCTTGCCGAGCGCCTTCTGCTCGGAGCGCAGCTCGTCGAAGCGGACGCCGGACGACCTGCGCCGCTCGTCGGCGGAGAGCAGGGAGTCGACGAGCGCGACATCCTCTCCACGGGCGCGCTGGGAGGCGCGAACACGGTCGGGGTCCTCACGAAGCAGGCGAAGGTCAATCACCCCACAAGGTTACCGGTGCCGGGTTCCGGGGCACGACCCGGTATTCCGATCTGTCGCTTCTGTCATGCTTTGAGCGAATTATGGATTCGATCGAATTGCGCCGATCCGCGCCGGATCCGCGTCAATCGAAAAGGGCCCGGCTCCCTGGAACGGGGCAGGGAGGGTGCGGCGGGTTGACCCGATTCCCTTGCGGGGCAAGGGACTTGGCATGGGGGTTGTCCACAGGAATCCACACCTTCGAAAAGTTATCCACAGGCTGTGCGAAAGATCTGTGGACATCGGAAGTGATCGTTCCGAAAGCCGCATCCGGGACGGGGAATTCCCGAGCCAAACCCTCTCTACACCCACGTTCGGGTGGAAATGGTTCCCTCTAAGGGATTGGTCAGGGAAAACAGGTGGACGAAGGGTGACCTGCGGGGCTGTGGAAGCAGTTGTGGGTTGTAGGCCGATTTGTCGACTGTGTCGCACTTCGTTGTCGACTTGTCCCCAGGTCGAGAAGCGCGCCTGTGGATAACTTCTGTGGATGAAGAAGATCTGCAGGTAGGACCAGCAGGTAGGACCGACAGGCAGGGCAGGTACGGCCGACAGACAGGGCGGGCGGGCCGGACGGGCAGGTCCGGTCAGAAGCGGCCGTCCTGGCAGCGCGCCAGCCAGTCCGAGGCCGCCGCGAACTCGCCGTCCGACGTACCGGCGCGCGGTGCGCGTACGTCCTTCGGATCGACGTCGGCCTGCGGATAGGACCCGATGAACCGCACCTTCGGGCAGACCCTCTTGAGCCCCATCAGCGCCTCGGCCACCCGCCGGTCCGCGATGTGCCCCTCCGCGTCGATGGCGAAGCAGTAGTTGCCGATGCCCTCGCCGGTCGGCCGGGACTGCAGCAGCATCAGGTTGACGCCGCGGACCGCGAACTCCTGGAGCAGTTCGAGCAGCGCGCCGGGATGGTCGTCGCGCTGCCAGATCACCACGGACGTCTTGTCCGCACCGGTCGGCGCCGCGGGCCGGGCGGGCCGGCCCACCAGGACGAACCGGGTCTGCGCGTTCTCCGCGTCGTGGATCTCGGTCTCCAGGGCCTCCAGGCCGTACCGCGCCGCCGCGAACTCGCCCGCGAAGGCCGCGTCGTAACGCCCCTCCTGCACCAGCCGGGCACCGTCCGCGTTGGAGGCCGCCGACTCCCAGACGACGTCCGGGAGGTTGTCCCTCATCCAGTTGCGCACCTGCGGCTGGGCGGCCGGGTGCGCGCTGACCGTCTTGATGTCGGACAGCTTCGTGCCGGGGCGGACCAGCAGCGCGAAGGTGATCGAGAGCAGCACCTCGCGGTAGATCATCAGCGGCTCGCCGACGGCCAGCTGGTCGATCGTCGTGGTGATGCCGCCCTCCACCGAGTTCTCGATCGGCACGAACGCGGCCTCGACCTCACCGGCCCGGACGGCGTCGAGCGCCGCGGGGACGGACACCATCGGGACGAGCTGCCGGGTGGCCGACTCCGGAAGAGTCCGCAGGGCGACTTCGGTGAAGGTGCCCTCGGGGCCGAGATACGCGTAGCTGGCTGGCATGGCCTCACCCTAATGGGCCTTGCGGAACTGGACTCACGCTTCCGGAACCACGCCCCACCGAGTGGATCTCAGCCCTCCAGTAACTTCTGCCCCACGTACTCCCCCTCCGCCGCCCCGCCGGGCACCGCGAACAGTCCGCTCGACTCGTGCCGGATGAAGGTGGACAGCGCGTCCCCGCGATCGAGCTTGCGTTGCACCGGTACGAAGCCGCGCAACGGATCGGCCTGCCAGCAGACGAAGAGCAGCCCCGCGTCGGGCACACCGTCCGCGTCGATGCCGTCGTGGAAGGAGAAGGGCCGGCGGAGCATCGCCGCGCCGCCGTTCTCGTCGGGCCGGGTGATCCGGGCGTGCGCGTTGATGGGGACCAGCAACTTTCCGTCGCCGCCGGTCCTCTCCAGATCCATCGCGGTCGTCTCGGTGCCGCCGGTGCCACCGGACAGCGGCGCCCCGTCGGACTTCCGGCGCCCGATCACGTCCTCCTGGTCCGTGACCGAGAGCTTCTCCCAGTCGTCGAGGAGCATCCGGATACGGCGTACGACGGCGTAGGAACCGCCCGCCATCCACGCCGGGTCGCTCGCGTCGGGCACGAAGATCCGCCGGTCGAAGTCGGACTCCGAGGGCTTGGGATTACGGGTGCCGTCGATCTGCCCCATCAGATTGCGGGCCGTCAACGGGCGGGTGGTCGCGCCGGGCGAGCGGTTGAAGCCGTTCATCTGCCAGCGCACCTTGGCCGCCCGGCCCGCGTCCTGCTGGATCGCGCGCAGGGCGTGGAAGGCGACGAGGGAGTCGTTCGCGCCGATCTGGACCCACAGGTCGCCGTTGCTGCGCGCCTTGTCGAGATGGTCCGACGAGAAGTCCGGCAGGGGGTCGAGGGCGATCGGGCGCTGTTTCTCCAGCCCCGTACGGGCGAAGAAGCTGTGGCCGAAGCCGAAGGTGACCGTGAGGGAGGACGGTCCGGCGTCGCGTGCCACGTCCGTGTCGTCGTGCGCGGACGCCTCGCCCGCCATCAGCCGCTCGGCGGTCGTCGACCAGCGCCGCAGCAGGGCCGCCGCCTCCTTGCGGCCCGCGCCCGCCGCCAGGTCGAAGGCGACGAGATGGCCCTTGGCCTGCAGGGCGTTCGTGATGCCCGGCTGATGTTTCCCGTGAAACATCGCCTTGTCCGCGCCCACCGAGTTGAGGAGCGCGGTCCGGTCGGCGGCGGGCGCGACGGCGTAACCGGCCGCTCCGCCCGCCGCACCCAGCGCGAGGCCCGTGGCACCGGCGGTGCCGAGCAGACGCCGCCGCGAGACGACCCCCCTGGAGGGGGCCTTCGGAGCATCGTTCTTCGGAGCAGCGGTTTTCGGAACAGGGGTCTTGGGAGTGGACTGTTCAGCCATGGTGTCGTTCAGCCGATCTGCGCGTTCTTGTCCACGGTCACCTGGTCGATGTCGGACGTCCGCACGGTCACCTCGATCTGCCAGCTGCCCGCCATGGGGATCTGCACCCCGCTCGCCGTCCAGTGTCCGGTGGCGATGCGGTCGGGGACCACGGGCAGCGGTCCGATGTCCTTCGCCTTGAGGGTGAAGGCGACCTTGACCTCGGGAATGTCGAAGGCCTTGCCGTTCGGCCGCTCCACGTAGACGTGCATGTCGTTGCCGCCGACGCGGGCCGGGTCCAGTTCGACGCGGGCTATCCCCTTGCCGTCCTGGCCGCCCGTGTCGAACGGGATGTCCAGCGACAGCGCCTCACCGGTCTGCGCCTTGGACGCGGCGGCGGTGGCGGCCTTCGCCTCCTCCTCCGTACGCCCCGGTTCGGTGGACGTGAGCACGGTGGTGACGGCCAGCAGGACGACCGCGACGCCCGCCTCGGCGAGCACCGAGCGGCGCAGGCCCGAGCGGAGCGGGTCGGCGTCGCGCAGGCGCTTGTCGCGCGCGGTGGCCACCGCGGCCCGCTGCCGGGCCAGCTGGGCGGCCCGCTTGCCCCCGCCCCCGCCTGCGGGGACCGTCTCCTTGTCGGCGGGGCTCTTCTCGGACCCGCCGAACGCCTTGGACGCCTTGGCGCCCTTGGACCCCTTGCCCCCGGCCGATCCGTTTGACTTCTTGGATGCCGTGGCCCCGGCGGAGGCCTTCACGGACTCCTTGGCCGCCGGCGTCGGCGTCTGCGCCAGCCGGGCGGTCCAGCGTCGCGAGATCCACGCGATGCCGACGAGGACGACCACCAGGCCGACCTTGATCATCAGCAGCTGCCCGTACCAGGTCCCGGTGAGCGCGGACCACGAGCCGACCTGCCGCCACGACTGGTAGATCCCGGTCACGACCAGCACGGCCACGCTGCCGAACGCGACCTGGGAGAAGCGCTGAACGGCGGACCGTTCGATCGACGGCGCCCGGTAGAGCACCACCAGCAACGTCGACAGCCCGCCCAGCCAGACCGCGACGGCGAGCAGATGCAGGACGTCGGCGGGCATCGCGATCCCCGCCTGGAGACCGGTCGAGGCGTGCTCGGCCATCGCCCACGTCGCGGCGAGACCGGCCGCCACGACGAACCCGCCGATGGCGAGCCCGAAGGTCAGATCGCCCTTCTCCTCCTCGTCCTCGCGCTTCTCGTACGCCCCGAAGAGCACGGCGATGAACAGCGCGGCGGCGGCGAGCAGCAGCAGCCTCGACACCAGCGCGGCGCCCGTCTTGGTCTGCAGCACCTCGCTGAGCAGGTTCAGGTCGAAGATGTCCCCGAACTTCCCCGAGCCGGTGTACGAGCCGCGCAGCATCAGCATGGCGAGCGTGGCCCCGGTCAGGGCGAGCCACCCGGAGACCACGAGCCGCTGCACCGCCCGTACACCGGTGCCGCGCTGCCAGCAGGCCAGCACGAAGGCCGAGCCTCCGACGAGCAGGATGAATCCCGCGTACGACACATAGCGCGCGAAGCCGTAGAGGCCGCCCACGAGCCCGCCGCCGGCCTCCTGGTCGGACACGGCGACGGTGGTCGTGGAGGGCGCACCGATGGAGAAGGTGAAGGCGCCGGAGACGGGATGACTGTCCGCCGACACCACCTGGTAGGTCACGGTGAACGTGCCGTCCGGCAGGCCGGAGTGCAGCTTAACGGCGTACGTGTTGCCGCCCTGCCCGGACGTCTTGCCGGTGTCGACGCGCTTGCCCTTGGGGTCGAGCACGCGCACCGAGCTGTCGGACATCGCGACCTGCTCGGAGAAGGTGAGCGACACCTGGGCGGGGGCCTCGGCGACCACCGCTCCCTGCTGGGGGTCGCTCCCGGTCAGGGCGGCGTGCGCGGAGACGGGCACGGCCCCGGCGAGGAGCGCGCCGGTGACGGCGAGGAGCAGCAGCAACAGCGTCCGCACACGGGGAGCGATGGTCTGGCTCAACGGTGGTCCCTCCCTCAGTGGTGCGATGTCGTGAACGGAACGGACAGGGCAGGCAGAGCGGACACGGTGGACGGGCCGGTCGGGGCGTTCGGAGCGGAAGACGACCGCGCGGACGACTTCGTCGCCGTCGACGGCTGGTAGGTGGCGGATTTCACCGGCATCTCGACCTTGATCGGATCGGACTCGGTGAAACGCAGCTCCAGGGACACCGTGTCGCCCTCCTTCGGCTTGCGCTTCAGCTTCTCGAACATGAGGTGGTCGCCACCGCTTTCGAGGACGAGCTTGCCGTGGGCGGGGATGTCGAGATCCTTGACCTGCTCCATCGACTGCCCGACGGTCGTGTGGATGGTGACCTCGCCGGCCACGTCACTGGTGACGGAGGACAGCCGGTCGCCCGTGCCGCCGTCGTTGGCGATGACCAGGAATCCGGCCGCCATGGAGTCCGACACGGGCTGCGGCATATAGGCGGAGCCCACCGAGAGCCCGTTCCCGGAGCCGCCCGAGCCGCCGGGGTCCGAGTCCCCGCAGCCCGTCAGGACGAGTGCGGCGGCAGCCACGAGGGCCGCCGCGGACGCCGTACGACGGGTCACGGCTTCGCGCCCGTGATCAGCGCGGGGAGGTCCTTGGTGTAGTCGTCGACGGTGGCGTCCTCGCCGTACAGCACGTACCCGCCGTCGGTCTTCGGGGAGAACGCGATGACCTGCGTGCCGTGCATGGAGGTGACCTTGCCGTCCTTGCCCTTCGTCGGCGCCTCGATGGAGATGCCCAGCGTCCGGGCGCCCGCCTGGATCGTGTCGAAGGAGCCGGTCAGGCCGACGACGTCCGAGTCGATGCCCTTGAGCCACTTGCCGAGCGCGGCGGGGGTGTCGCGCTCCGGATCGGTGGTGACGAACACGATGCGCAGCGAGTCCTTCTCGGCCTGGGACAGCTTCTTGTCCTGGGCGAGCTGCTTCTTGGCGACGGCGATGTTGTTCATCGTCAACGGGCAGACGTCGGGGCAGTTGGTGTAGCCGAAGTAGACGAGCGTCGGCTTGCCCGCGGTCGCCTCGCGGAGGTCGTACTTCTTGCCGTGCGTGTCGGTGAGGACCAGGTCCGGCTTCTCGAACGGCTTGTCGAGGACTGTGGCGGCCTTGTCCGAGCCGGTCTCGGTGGACACCTCGGCGACGGCGTTGTCACCGCTGCCGCCGCTGCCGCAGGCGGAAAGGGTCAGAGCGGCCGCGGCGAACAGAGCGGCCACGGCGTACGTCTTCTTGCGCATAGTGCATTCTCCTGGGGACGCCGCACTCGGTCTCCGGTGTACGGGCCCCGGCCCCGGCCGGATACGGACCGGCCGGGATCGCGGTGAGCGTCCGACCACGGATCGGTCGGACCGGACCTGCGCGGAGGCCGTACCGGACCGGCGGGGGCCGGTCCGGACCTGCGCGCAGGTCGTACTGGACTTAAGCGTTGCTACGCCGACGGCCGGCGAGAACGCCGAACGCCACGCCCGCCACACCGACGACGATGCCCACGACGCCCAGCACACGGGCCGTGGTGTCGCTGCTGTCGGAGGAGGTGGCCTCGGTGGTCGACGCGGCGGCCTTCGCGTCGTCGGCCTTCTCGGCGTCGTCGTCGGAGGCGGCGGACCCGTGGTGGTCGTCGGTCGCGGCGGACAGCGCGAGCACCGGAGCGGGCGTCTCGGGCTCCTCCTCGCCCTTCTCCTGGGTCTCGATCCAGCGCACGACCTCGTCGTTGGAGTACGTCTGGATCGCCTTGAACACCAGTTCGTCGGCGTCCTCGGGCAGCGCGCCGATGGAGAGCGGGAACTTCTGGAAGAAGCCGGGCTGGATGCCCTTGCCGTCCGCGGTCCAGGTGACCTTGGTGACGGCCTCGTTGATCTTCTCGCCGTGCAGTTCGAGCGGCTTGTCGAGCTTGGACTTGGTGACCTTGACGTTCCAGCCGTCGACGGGCTGCGGCATGACCGAGGCGAGCGGGTGGTCGGCCGGGAAGTTGATCTCCAGCTTGGTGGTCGAGGCCTTGTCGCGCTCGTTCGGCACCTTGAAGTTGACCGTCGCGTAACCGCCCTTGGCGGCCGTGCCCTCGGGCTGCACGCTGACGTGCGCGAACGCGGGGCCGGACAGGACGAGGACGGCGGAGGCGGCGACGACACCGGTCGCGGCGATACGAGAAGCCTTCATGGCAGGAAACACTTCGCTTTCAGCACTGGTTCGGTGAAGAACCGTTCGGTGAAGAACTGGGGATTGCGCGCGTGGAAGAGCGGGCACGCGCGCGTGCCGCACGACGGCATCCCCGGAGTGGGTACGTCCGAAGAAGTACGTCCGAAGTGGTCCGTCGTGTCAGGCGGCGAGGGCGAGTGCCTCGCCGGCCGGCGGACCGCGCCGGCTGACCGAGTGCTGAAGAGCGGTCGTGTGCGGGGCCGCCGGCTCGTACGCCCAGAGGCGCGGTGGGCCGGGCACCGCCGGGAGCACGCCGGGCAGGCCCGACAGCAGGGCCCGTACGAGCGCCAGGGCTCCGCGCAGGGAGACCAGCGGCCCTTCCGTCACTCCGTGCGCCGAGAGCCGCAGGAGGCGCCGCAGGGCGATGTCCCCGCGGCGCAGCAGCCACCCGGCGGCGACCGCGGCGAGAACGTGACCGAGGAGCATCGGCAGCGACGGCAGCACCGAGGCCGGCGATCCGACGGCGGCCGACATGACGCCCGTCTGCTCGTGCAGGGCGTGCGAGGTGCCTGTGCCCGTACCTGTGCTCGTGCCGCCGGTGCCGGTGCCGAGTTGTGCGTCGGCGAGGATCCGCTGGGCCTGGGCGGGGCTGAGCGTCGCGACGGACGCGCCGCACACCAGCCGCGCGGCCCGGGCCACGAGCGAGGTGTCCAGGCCGGTGGAAGCCATGGAAGCCGTGGAAGAAGAGGCGGACGCGGTGACCGCCGTGCCGTGCTGTCCGAGTCCGAAGAGCGTGTGCAGCACCGTCTGGCCGGTCGCGAGGAGCACGGTGATGCCCGGCAGCGAGCGCTCACGCCCGGCGAGCGGCGCCGCGACGGCGAAGACGGCGAGGAAGCCCACCCCGAGCGACCACAGAGGAACCGTCGCGCAGGAGGCGATGGAGTGGCCGGCCGCGGCCAGCACGACACAGACCGCGGTGAACACCGCGGCCCTCAGGACCCGGAGATCACCTCCGGTGCGCGTGCGCTGGTGGGAGGCAGTCATGGCGGGCTCATCATCGCACTGGCCTTACCCGCCCCATACGGCAGGTCCACAAGATGACGTGCGGACCGGAAGATATCGGAAGGTCGGGAAGGTGCCGGAAGATGAGGTTCTGGGGTTTTTCATCCGTGCATGCGCCCATATGTGTGCCCGTACACGCGCCGGCGTCGTTCGACATTGTGTCGGATACATACCGGCCATACACCGGCAGATGGCGTCGGTACATCCCCCGTATGGGCGTTGTCACGTCGACCGCACGCTTAGTTCCGGGTTTCCGCGGCAATACGTAACGGTATGTCGAGCCGCGGCCAGGAGGCTGGAGCATGAGCATCTGGTGGTCCCTCCATCTCCGGCGTGAGGCGGCGAGTGTTCCGCTCGCCCGGCGCCTGCTGATCGGCACGATGGAGTCGGCGGGGGTGGATCCTGACATCTCCTACGACATCTCCGTCGCGCTGAGCGAGGCCTGCGCCAACGCCGTCGAGCACGGGGGCGACACGGACCGGGGGAAGCCCACCGAGGCCTACCGGGTCACCGCCTATCTCGACGGCGAGAAGTGCCGTATCGAAGTGACCGACTCCGGCCCGGGGTTCCCGTTGGGCCGTGGCCGTGCGCCCCTGCGGCCCTCCCACAGCGACGCGGAGCACGGCCGGGGCCTGGGTCTGATCCAGGAGCTCGCCGACCACGTCCACATCGGCAGCTCCGTCAGGGGTGGGGCCGTCGTCAGCTTCGACAAGATCCTCAAGTGGCGCGAGGGCACACCGCTGCTGGCCACCTGACGGCACGTCCAGGGCCTCCGAAGAGGGCTGTTTTCCCGCCGATTTCAGCTTTCCCGGCATTCTCAGGGCGCTCACAGCTTTCACCCATGTCCCTGACGGGTGGCCTCCCTAGCTTTTCCGTCATGACGGGAACACACAAAGGCACGAGCATCACGCGGCGCCGGGCCCTCGCGGTCACCGGCGGTACGGCCGCGGCCGGCGGCCTCGCGATCGCCGGATACCAGTCCGCCTTCGCCGACGGGACGACCGCCACGGCCGCGGGGACCGCCTCGGAGACGGCCTCCGCGAGTGCGTCCGCCACCTCGGGCGGCGGCACCTGCGTCCTCATGTCCAGCGTCACCGAAGGCCCGTACTACCTGGACGGCGCCCTCGTACGGAAGGACATCACCGAGGGCAAGAGCGGTGTCCCGCTGACGCTGCGGATCACCGTGCAGGACACCACGGAGTCCTGCGCCCCGGTCGCCGGCGCGGCCGTGGAGATCTGGCACTGCGACGCCTGGGGCTACTACTCGGGCTACACGACCGCCAATCCCGGCGGTTCCGCGCCCGCCGAGAGCGAGGACGGCTCGACCGCCGACGACAAGACCTATCTGCGGGGCTACCAGGTCGCCGACGCCAACGGGGTCGCCACGTTCGAGACCATCGTCCCCGGCTGGTACACGCCGCGGACCTGCCACATCCACGTGAAGGTGCACACCGGCGGCGAGAAGGAGGACGGCACCTACGAGGGCGGCAAGGTCAACTACACCGGCCAGCTCTTCTTCGACGACGACATCGCCGAGCAGATCTTCGAACTGGAGCCCTACTCCAAGCACTCGGGCACCTGGACCAAGCTCGACGACGACATGGTCTACGACGGAGGGGGCGCCTCCAGCGGCCTGCTCACCCTCAAAGCCGTGCACAAGAAGGACCCCTCCAAGGGCTACAAGGGCTCCATCACGCTCGGGGTCGACCCGGACGCCGAGAACACCGGCGCGGGGAGCGGTGGCGGTGGCGGCGGCACGCCCCCGAGCGGCGCTCCCAGCGACGCCCCGAGCGCGTCGGCCTCCTCCTCCGCCTCCTCCTCGTAAGGGGGCCGCGGGCGATGAGCAGCCGTGCGGACGAGGCGCTGGCGCGGGCCGCGGTGACCGCGCTCACCGGGCAGCTGGCGCTGGCACCCAAGCCAGGACTGCCCGACCCGCGTGATCTCGGTGCCCGGGTGACCGGCGAGGACCACTGTTCGCTGCGCTGGTCGGCCAAGGCGCTGGAGCCGGGCCTAGCGGCGATGGCCGCCGCCGCCCGCCGCACCGGTTCGGCGACGCCCGAACTCCGGGCCGAACTGGGTGCGATCGGGCGCTGCACCGAGCACTCGGTGGCCCTGGCGGGCGGCGGGCACCGCGGAGCGCTGTGGGTGCTCGGCCTGCTGGTCGCCGCCGCGGCCCTGGAACCCCGGGCCGGCGGACGGGACCTGACCACGGCCGCCAAGCGGATCGCGGCCCACTCCGACCGGCGGGCGCCACGACGGCCCTCCCGCGGCTCCTCGGTCTCCGCGAAGTACGGCGCGGCCGGCGCCCGGGGCGAGGCGAAAGCCGGCTTCCCCCATGTGCGCCGGGCGCTGGACACGCTGGCCGCGGCCCGCACCGCGGGCGTTCCCGAGCCGTACGCGCGGCTCGACGCCCTGCTGACCGTCATGTCGACGCTCCAGGACACCGAGTTGCTGTACACGGCGGGGCCGCACGGTCTGCGGCACGTGCAGGCGGGTGCGCGCGGGGTCGTCGAGGCGGGCAGCACGTCCACCGGGCCGGGCCGGGCGGCCCTGGCGGCCTTCGACGAGGACCTCCACGCGCGCGCGTGGAGCCCCCGCGGAAGCAGCGGACTGCTCGCGGGCGCCCTGTTCGCGGACTCGCTTCCGGTGTGGGTCAGTTCACCGGTACCGGCCGCTTGACGGTCGGTTCGGCCGCCTGGCCGCCGAGCGGGTCCGCGGCCCGGCTCTCCGTGCCCCGGCTCTCCGCGGCCCGGCTCCGCGCCGCCCACCGCACCGCGGGACCCATCGCGTACGAGGCCGCCAGCGTCAGCGTGCCGAGGAGCAGCCAGCCCGGCGTCCCCCAGCCCACGAGCAGCGCCGTCAGCACCAGCGGGCCCAGCGTCCGAGCCACCGTCACACCCGTACCGAAGAAGCCCTGGTACTCGCCCACCCGGTCGGCCGGAGCGAGGTCGAAGGAGAGCTGCCAGGACCCCGCCGACTGCTGCATCTCGGCGACGACCTGGAGCACCGCGCCCACCGCCAGCACGCCGACCGCTGTCCACGACGAGACCCCGGCCGACAGGGCGAACACCGCGCACGAGGCCAGCATCACGAGCCCCGAACGCCGTACCGCGCGCGTGGCCGACGCCGTGCCCGTGATCCCGCGGGCCGTCCGCACCTGGAAGAGCATCACCGCACCGGTGTTGAGCACGAACAGCGCGGAGACCACCCACGTCGGAGCCGCGGTCCGCTCGGCGATCCACAGCGGGATGCCCAGGCTCAGGAGCGGCATCCGCAGCAGCAGCACGGTGTTGAGGAGGGTCACGACGGCGTAGGGACGGTCGCGCAGGACGCCGGGAGCGCCGCCCCGTCCGGGCCCCCGACCGGCCCCCACGCGCGCGTGCGTCCCGTTTCGCGCGTGCGTCCCGTCCACGGCCGGCAACCGCAGCAGCACCGCCGCGCACAGCAGGAAGCTCACCGCGTCCAGCGCGAACACCCCGAGGTAGGCCGCCCGCGACCCCGCGTGCAGCGCGAGTCCGCCGAGTCCCGCGCCCACCGCGAGCCCGGCGTTGAGCGTCGACTGGAGGTGCGCGAGCAGCCCCGTGCGCTCCTGGCGGGACACCAGACCGGCCAGGAGCGCCTGCCGGGCGGCCGCGAGCCCCGACTGCGCGGTCGCGTACGCGCACGCCGCCAGCACGAACGGCACGAAGCCGCGGACGACGAGGAAGGACGCCACGGCGAGGCTCGTGGCCAGCGCCAGGAGCACCGCCGTGCCGCGTGGCCCCCGTCGGTCGGCGAACCGCCCCAGGGGTACGCCCGCCACCGAACCGACCGCCCAGGCGATCGTGAGCCCGAGTCCCACGCGCGCGGGTGCGAGCCCGACGACGTGCGTGAAGTAGAGGGCGGAGGTGACGTAGTAGGCGCCGTCCCCGACGGAGTTGCTCAACTGGGCCAGGGCCAGGACCCGCTGCGGCCCCGCGGGCGGGATCACACGGTTCGCCCGTACGGACGCGTCGGCTGCCGTTGCTCGGTTGCTCATGGTCATGACGCTATGAGGGCAGTGGACCTCTCAACAGGCCCAATAACTGTGCTGTTTCCTGGCCCAATTTCCATACCCGGTGCCCGGTGCCCGGTGTGCGGTGCCCAGCGCCCGTCCTGCCTCAGGGCCGCTCCAGCACCTGCCCCAACGCTTCCAACGCCTCCGGATAGACCCGCTCCCGAGGCGTCCCGTACCCCACCACCAGTCCCTGGGGCCGCCCGTCGCCCGGCGTGTGCCAGTGCTCGCCGAGGCGCCCCACCGCGAGGCCCTTCTCGGCGGCCCGCGCCAGCACCGCTTCCTCGTCCGCCACCTCGACCAGCGCGTGCAGTCCCGCCGCGACACCCCGTACGTTCCGTCGCGCGCCCAGCCGGTGGAGGAGCTGGTCCCGGCGGCGCCGGTAGCGCAGCCGGCACGCGCGTACGTGCCGGTCGTAGGCGTGGCCGGTGATCAGCTCGGCGAGGGCCAACTGGCCGATGGACTCGGTGTGGTGGTCGCTGTGCAGCTTGGCGTCGGCGACCGCGTCGACGAGATACGGCGGCAGCACCATCCAGCCGAGCCGCAGCGCGGGTCCGAGCGTCTTGGACGCCGTCCCCAGGTAGGCCACCTGCCCGGGTGCCATCCCCTGGAGCGCGCCCACGGGCTGCCGGTCGTAACGGAACTCCCCGTCGTAGTCGTCCTCGACGATCACCCCTCCACGCGCGCGTGCCCAGTCCGTCAGGGCCCGTCGCCGCTCCGGGTGCAGGGTCACCCCGGTCGGGTACTGATGCGCGGGCGTGACCACGACGGCCGCCGCGTCACCGAGCCCCCTTACGAGGACGCCCCGTTCGTCGACCTCCGCGGGGGTGACCGTCCCGCCGTTGTGCCGCACCACGTCCCGGTGGAAGGGCAGCCCGGGGTCCTCCATGGCGATCGCCCCGCCGTCCAGCACGCGGGTGAGGAGCGCGAGGCCCTGTACGTATCCGGTCGTGACCACGATCCGCTCGGGCGGCGCGATCACCCCGCGCGCCCGCCCCAGGTACCCCGACAGTGCCGTCCGCAGTTCGATCCGGCCGCGCGGATCCCCGTAGTCGTACGCCGAGGAGGGCGCGTTCGCGATCGCCCGGCGCAGCGCCCGCAGCCAGGCCGTCGCCGGAAACGTACCGACGTCGGGGCTGCCGGGCCGCAGATCGAAACGGGGTGCACGCGTGCGTGCCGACGTCTCCGGAGCCGCCGCGTCCACGGCGGGCAGCGGGGCGACCTGGGTGCCCGCGCCCTGCCGCGCGGTCAGATAGCCCTCGGCGACGAGCTGGTCGTACGCCGCCTTCGCCGTGCCGCGCGAGATCCCGAGTTCGACGGCGAGCCGCCGGGTCGCGGGCAGCCGTGCCCCGGGGGCCAGCCGCCCGTCCCGGACGGCGTCGCGCAACGCCCGTTCGAGCCCGGCGCGGCGCCCGTCGGAGACGTCGGCTTCGAGATGCAGATCGACACCGACACCGACCCAGAACGAGTCCACCGACCAGATCTCCTTCCGCCGGGGCCGCGAGGAACCGCGCGGACTTCTGTCTTCAGGGGCGCGAGGAACCGCGCAGCCTTTTGTCTTTGGGGGCGCGGGGAACTGCGCGACCAGCCACAGCGCACCCGCAGACGACGAAAATGGCCGGGCACCCCATCGGTACCCGGCCATTCGTGTCGGTTCATGCCACAGCACAGCGCCGACTCATGTCATCGCACATCAGCCCGTCAGCGAAGCCATCCACGCCTCGACCTCGTCCGACCGGCGAGGAAGCCCCGCGGACAGGTTCCGGTTGCCGTCCTCCGTGACGAGGATGTCGTCCTCGATCCGGACGCCGATGCCCCGGTACTCCTCCGGCACGGTCAGGTCGTCCGCCTGGAAGTACAGCCCAGGCTCGACGGTCAGGCACATGCCCGGCTCCAGCGTCGCGTCCACGTACGTCTCCGTCCGCGCGGCCGCGCAGTCGTGGACGTCCATGCCGAGCATGTGACCGGTGCCGTGCAGCGTCCAGCGGCGCTGCAGCCCCAGCTCCAGGACCCGCTCGACCGGGCCCTCGACGAGCCCCCACTCGACGAGCTTCTCGGCCAGCACGCGCTGGGCGGCGTCGTGGAAGTCCCGGTACTTGGCACCCGGCTGCACGGCCGCGATGCCGGCCTCCTGGGCCTCGTACACGGCGTCGTAGATCTTCTTCTGGATCTCCGAGTACGTGCCGTTGACGGGCAGCGTGCGCGTGACGTCGGCCGTGTACAGGGTGTGCGTCTCCACGCCCGCGTCCAGCAGGAGCAGGTCCCCGGAGCGCACCGGGCCGTCGTTGCGCACCCAGTGCAGCGTGCACGCGTGCGGTCCGGAGGCGCAGATCGAGCCGTAGCCGATATCGTTGCCCTCGACCCGCGCGCGCAGGAAGAACGTGCCCTCGATGTACCGCTCGCTGGTCGCCTCGGCGCGGTCCAGGACCCGTACGACGTCCTCGAAGCCGCGCACGGTCGAGTCGACCGCCTTCTGCAGCTCGCCGGCCTCGAACTCGTCCTTGACCAGCCGTGCCTCGGAGAGGAAGACCCGCAGTTCGGTGTCGCGCTCGGCGGTCACCTTGTCGGTGAGCGCCGCCTCGATCCCGGCGTCGTAACCGCGCACGACCCGGACGGGCCCGGTCGCCTCGCGCAGCCTGTCGGGGAGTTCGCGGACGTCCGAGGCGGGGATGCCGTACAGCTGTTCGGCCTCGGTCAGGGAGTGGCGGCGGCCGACCCACAGCTCGCCCTGGCCGGAGAGCCAGAACTCGCCGTTCTCGCGGTCGGAGCGCGGCAGCAGGTAGATCGTGGCCTTGTGGCCGTCCGCGACCGGCTCCAGCACGAGGACGCCGTCCTCGGTGAGGCTGCCGGTCAGGTACGCGTACTCGACCGAGGCACGGAAGGGGTACTCCGTGTCGTTCGAGCGGGTCTTCAAATTCCCCGCGGGGACGACCAGGCGCTCGCCCGGGAAGCGCGCGGAGAGCGCGGCGCGGCGGGCCGCCGTGTGCGCGGCCTGCGCGATCGGCTCCAGACCGTGCAGCTCCGTGTCGGCCCACCCGGACTTCATGCTCTCGGCCAGCTCGTCGGACACGCCCGGATACAGGCCGTTCTTGCGCTGCTTGATGGGCTCTTCTTCATCCGCCTGGTCGGCGGCATCTTCAAGCACGGCTTCCGGGGTCTCCGGAATGAGCGCCTCCGACACGATCTGCCTCCTCGATACGACTCTGGACGCCTCCCATCGTACGGTCGTACGGAAGAGCGCCCAGGGCCGGAAGACCCGATGACGTGCGGCTCACACACGGGGCGCGTCGGCGCCCCCGGGGAAGCCCCCGCGGCTCACTCGGACCGGCCCGTGCCAGTCGTGCGGCTCACTCGAAGCGGGCCGCGAGCAGCACCACGTCCTCGTCGCTGTCGGCGTCGTCGAGGCCGTCCGGCAGCATGGTCCGCAGGACGTGGTCGGCGACCGCGTCCGGGTCCGTCCGCAGCGCCCTGGGCACGCTCGCGGCGGCCGCGTGCAGCCGCGAGAAGGCCCGGTCCATGGGATCGCCGGTCCGGTGCAGCAGCCCGTCCGTGTAGAGCAGAACCGTCTCTCCCGGTTCCGCCCGGAACTCCACACTGGGCGCCTCCCAGCAGGCGAGCATCCCGAGAGGCGCGGAGAGCGACGTCTCCACGTACTCGGTGCGCCGCTCGCCGATCACCAGCGGCGGGCTGTGTCCGGCCCCGGCCAGCGTGATCTTGCGCAGCGCCGGCTCGCAGTACGCGAACAGGGCGGTGGCGGAGCGGGCCGGTTCGGTGAGCCGCAGCAGCAGTTCGAGGTCGGACAGGACGGCGACCGGGTCCTCGCCCTCCATCACCGCGTACGCCCGCAGGGAGGCCCGCAGCCGGCCCATCGCGGCCACGGCGCTGGGGCCCGACCCGGTGACGGACCCGACCGCGAGGCCGAGCGCGGCGTCGGGCAGCGGCAGCGCGTCGTACCAGTCGCCGCCACCGCGCGGTCCCGTGCGATGGCGGGCGGCGAGCTGGACCCCGGAGACCCGGGGCAGCCGGGAGGGGAGCAGCTCCTCCGAGATCGTCGTGATGCACGCGCGCGTGCGCTCCAGTTCCACCAGGCGGGCCAGGTGCTCGGCCGCGTACGCCGTGTAGAGGCCGACCAGGTGTCGCTGCCGCTCGACCGGCTCGGCCGGCTCGTCGTAGAGCCACACGGCGGCGCCGAGACGGCCCGCCGCGTCCGTGGACAGCGGCAGCGCGTAGCTCGCGGCATAGCCGAGCCGGGCGGCCACCTCGCGGTGCCGCGGGTCGAGCCCGTCCTCGGAGAGCAGATCGGGCTGGGCGATCTCGCCCTCGCCCCCGGGAAGCCCGTCGAGGATCTTCCCGTACGACGTGGAGCTGCGCGGGACGGTCTCGATGTGCCCGAGATCCGCCCGGGCGAGCCCCAGGCCGATCGTGGTGTCCGGGCCGAGGCCGTCGCCCGGTTCCAGCACCACGAGACCGCGCCGGGCGCCCACGAGGGCGGCTCCGGCGCGCAGCAGTTCCTGGAGGGCGTCCGCCAGTGAGGCGGTCCGTGCCAGTCGCTCGGTCAGCTCGTGCAGGGTGGTGAGATCGGACACCCAGCCTGCGAGTCTGTCCTGGAGGACGGCGCCCGGGGCGTGTGGAGAAGTGGCCGGTGGGGAACCCGTGGTGGCACGTGTCGGCGCGACAGTGTGTGTGGGTGAGGGAACCGTTGAATCGATTCCGGCCACTTTCGGGAGGTGAGGGGCGTTCATGGTGTCCGGCTTTCCGACCGGTGCGTATTGCTCAATAGCATCGCAAACCCCCATGTCATTCTGCGCCGCTGGCAGTGTCTCCACATGTACACGCACTCGTAAGGGGATGTCCAGCATTGTCCTGCTGGGATTCCTGGTGTCCGTGGGACCGCTACGGAAAGGTAAAGTTGGCTTAAAATAGACTCTAGTCACGGTGTATTGCGGTCGACTGGCCTAGCTCGACAGAGCGTCACAGCGGTCGTGATGGGTACGTACTCGGTGAAGGCCAGGTGTGGTGGGGATCCTCACGGAACCCTCCCGGAACCTGGCGCCGGACCCGGGCGTCTTAACCACCGACGACCGTGCCCCATCCTCCCGTGGCGGAGGCGGCGAGATATACGCGGGACAGCAAACGCCAGGCGCCGCCACCCCACGCCATGCCCGTGCTTTAGCCAGACGCAGTATGGACGCGGACGCAACCAACGCTCGGCCCATAGGGGTTCCCCTTGTCTCTGACGAGGGTGTGATGCGCCAGTAGGTACGCACAGTGAAGTGATCGACACATGGTGTGATGTGGTTCCTCGGCGTTCAACGGAAAGGAACGAGCGCACATGCGCGAGATCCTCGGAAGGCGACGCAGGCTCCTGTCCAGGCGAAACGACGGGAGGCCTGAGGTGCTCAGCGCGGCCCTGACCTTCGCGACCCAATGGCAGTGGCCCGTACTCCCGGGTGTGGCCCCGGACCCGCAGGGGCGGGCCCGATGCGGGTGCCCGGACCCGGAGTGCACGGTGCCAGGTGCCCACCCCTTCGACCCCGGCCTGCTCGCGGCCACCACGGACGAGCGCATGGCGCGCTGGTGGTGGACGAACCGGCCGACAGCCCCGATCATCCTCGCCACCGGAGGAAACGCCCCGTGTGCGGTGAGCCTGCCGGCTCCGGCCGCGGCCCGGGCGCTGGCCGCACTCGACCTCAAGGAAATGCGCCTCGGCCCCGTGATCGCGTCCCCGACGCGCTGGGCGCTGCTCGTGAAGCCGTACTCCCTGGAGCAGCTGGGTGAGCTGCTCTACGCCAAGGACTTCGTGCCCGGCTCGCTGCGTTTCCACGGCGAGGGCGGTTACGTGGCCCTGCCGCCGTCGGAGACCGGACAGGGCGGGATCCGCTGGGAGCGGGCTCCGCTGCCGGGTTCGGCCGCCCCCTGGGTGCCCGATGTCGAGGCCGTGGTGGACGCGGTGGTGGAGGCTCTCACTCGTACGGGTGTGAGCGCCCCCGAGTTGTAGGGGACTCGGGCGCGCGGCGAACCGCGCGCCCGCCCTCGCTCGTTATCGTCCCATTTATGCTGCGTCACTCCGGGGGACGACCCCTGGACTCCCTGTACTCACCGCACTCCCCGGACCCCGACCGACCGGATCCCCGAAAAGTCCGCCTGGCGATGCTGGCGGTCATCGTCGTCCTCACGGTCGCGCTGCCGCTGGCTGTGGCCTCCGCGGGGCCGGTGGGTCGCGATGCTCCCGCGTCCTCCTCCGCATCCTCACCGTCTTCCGCACGCGCGTCCGCACAGTCGTCGGACGGCGACGGCCGTGACGCGGGTGAGCGGGGCGCCGACGGCCGTAACGCCGACGGTCGTGATGCCGGCGTCTCCGGTTCAGCCGGTTCCGGTTTTGGCGGTTCCGGATCCGACGGTTCTCGTTCTGCCGGTTCTGTTTCCGGTTCCGGTTCTGGTTCCGGCGGTCCCGGTTCCGGCGGGGCGCCCGGCTCCGGTCACGCCGACGGTGGGGCGGCCGACCGGCACCCCTCGGCTTCCGAACGCTCCCTGACGCTCGGTGTGGGGCTCGCCACCGCCGCCCGCTGCGGACCCGAACTCACCTCCCCCGACGGCATCGAGGCGCAGACGTGCGTGCTGACGCAGGGGCGGGAGACCTGGGCGCGTACCTACTACCGCAACGCGACCGGTGACGCCCTCACGTCCGTACTGACTCTTCTGGCGCCCGGAGGCCGCACAGTGCGGATGTACTGCGCGGTGGGCGCGGACGACGAACCGGGGGTGTGCGAGACACCGCGGGAGCGGACGGCGGGCGACGCTTCGGAGTACTCGGCGATCGCTGAGTACGCCGGGTCCGCGGACGGGGCCGACGGGCCGCTGCTTCTGCGCTCGGGGAGCAACTCGCCTGTGCAGAAAGCGCGTTGAGGACTTCGCCGAGGGCGGTCCCGGGTCCGGACATGAAAAGACCCGGTTGCTGGCGACGGGGGATGCACCAGCAACCGGGCTATTGGAACGGTAACAAGAGATCGGCTGTTCGCAAATTCGATCTCGGCTATTCAGACACGGATTCGCTTGTCACGACCGGGAGTTGTGACAGGAGTCACCCGCTTTGCGCACCTGTCGCCCGGCTGACCGGTCGGTCAGCCGGGGTGGGGTGCACGCCGTGCGTCAGCTGAGGGTGACCTGGCGATTGGTGAGACCGCCGCGCGCCCGGCGCTCGTCCGCGGTGAGCGGTGCGTCCGTGGCCAGCGCGGCGGCGAGCCGCTCGGCGAACTCGGACGCGGGCTTCTCGATGTCCTCGGCCGACACGCCCGTCGGCAGGTCCCAGACCGGGACGGTGAGGCCGTGGGCACGGAAGGAACCGACCAGCCGGGTGCCCTCGCCGAGGCTCGACCGGCCCTCCGCGTGCAGCCGCGCGAGCGCGTCCAGAAGCTGCTCCTCGGGGTGCGGCATGACCCAGCGCAGGTGGTTCTTGTCGGGGGTCTCGCACCAGTACGCGGCGTCGACACCGGCGAGCTTCACCGTCGGGATGGCGGCGGCGTTGGCGCGCTCGAGGGAGGCGGTGACCTCCGTGGCGGCGTTCTGTGCGTCCGGAACCCAGAATTCGAAGCCCTCGTGCACAACTGGCTCGAACGCGCCTTCGGGGTCGAGGAGATCCTGCAGGCGCACTCCGTCGCCCGGGGCGCGGCGGCCCTGCACCGGAGTGCCTGGTTCCGCGGTGAGCGCGCGCTGGAGCGTGTCGGCCAGGTCGCGGCTGATGTCGCCGGACGCCGTGTCGTTCTGCAGGCCGATGAGCACCGAGCCGTCCTCGCGGCGCAGGGCCGGCCAGGCCATCGGAAGCACCGTCGCGAGCGTGACCGACGGCACGCCCTCCGGAAGGGCCTCCTTCAGGTGCAGCTCGACGGTCGCAGCGGGTACCAGCTCGCGCAGCGCGATCCAGTCGCCCTCGCTCGGCAGGCCCTCGAACGGCCGGTGGACCAGCTCGGTCACGGCGTGCGCGGCGGCGCGTCCGTGACACGCCTTGTAGCGGCGGCCGCTGCCGCAGGGGCAGGGCTCGCGTGCTCCGACAACCGGGACGTGTCCGTCTGCTCCGGCGGCGCGGGCCCCATCCTGCCGCTGCGGCTGCTTGGCCTTCGTCTGGGGTCGCTTCTTGGCCATCGTGGATGTCTCCCGGTTACGGCTCGACTCGTACGGGCGCGAGCCTAGCCGTTCGTACGGGGACCGACGGGACCCTGTGGACAACGTGCCGGGTCGCACCCGGAGCGGTGCTTCGGTTCGTCCCGGAACCAGCACTTCCGTCTGCTTCGGCCCGGCGGGCCCACTCGGCCCGCCCTGTTCGGTAGGTCCAGTCGGTTCGGTAGGTCCAGTCGGGCGGACCGGCCCGGCCGGTCCATCGGGCCCGCCCTGTTCGGTCGGTTCCGCCGGTCCGGCAGGTGCAGTCAGTCCAGACGGTCGAATGCGTCCCCGAAGTCCAGGTCGGATATCGCGGACGTCGTGGACGCCGCGGACACAGCCGGGGCCACGACCCGCGTGGCGAAGTCGTTGCGCCGGCGTACGGCACAGGCGTCTTTGTGTACGACCACCCACACCGTGACCTCACCGCGGGTGTCGTCCCGGACACCCCAGTCGACGGCCAGCGCCGTGATGATGTTCAGCCCACGGCCGCCGCGCGCGGTGACCGAGGGTGTGGCCGGAACCGGACGCGTCGGACCACCGCCGTCCGTCACCTCGACGGTGAGTCTGCCGGTCGGTTCGACACGCCACGCCGCCCGGACGTCGCCGTCCCCGGCGAAGGCTTCACCCAGTGGCCTGCCATGACGGCAGGCGTTGCTCAGTAGTTCGGAAAGGATCAGTACGGCGTCGTCGATGACCGTTTCCACCACACCCCCGGTGCGTAGTTGATCCCGCATCCGGTGCCTTGCTTCTCCCACGCCCGCAGGGCCATGGGGTACGGCCATGCTCGACGACGTGGGCACCTCTTGTGCCACCATCAACGCCACCCCCGAGACCTCCTTTGCCCCACGCCACGGTGTGGATGCCCTTCTGGGATGGACCGGAAACCGGCCAATGCACGTGCAGTGACGCACTCGTAACGATCGAACACGGAACGAATGCGCCGGAGCACTCCCTGTAATCGAGTGGCCTGAAATCGACCATATGGCCGAGATGCGACAGCTCGTAGGCGGAACGTGTGGGGCCTGTGGGGAACGGGAGGGGAGTGGTTTCAGCGGCCCAGCTGGCGCAGCACCGCGCGCGGGCGGTTGGTGATGATGGCGTCGACGCCGAGCCCGAGGCACAGGTCGACGTCCTCGGAGTCGTTCACCGTCCACACGTGCACCTGGTGACCGGCCCGCTTCAGGCGCTCGATGTACGCAGGATGGCTGCGCACGATCCGCATCGAGGGACCCGCGATCCGGACCCCCGGAGGCAGCCGTCCGTCGCGCAGCCGGGGTGAGACGAACTGCAACAGGTAGACCGTCGGCATCGTCGGGGACGCGGCACGGACGCGCTGCAGGGAGCGCGCCGAGAAACTCATGACGCGTACCGGTGACTCGGCGGGCGAGGACGGTGCGTCCAGGCCGAAGCGCTTCAGGAGGACCAGCAGACGCTCCTCGACCTGGCCGGCCCAGCGTGTGGGGTGCTTCGTCTCGATGGCGAGCCGTACGGGACGGCCGGCGTCCGCCACGAGTTCGAGCAGGCGCTCCAGGGTGAGGACGGACTGCTGCTCCCAGGAAGGGGGCCGTTGCTGCTCCCAGTCGGGCGCCTCGTCGCGGTTCTTCCAGGAGCCGAAGTCCAGGGCGGCGAGATCCGCGAGCTCCAGGGCGGAGACGGCGCCGCGTCCGTTGGAGGTGCGGTTCACGCGGCGGTCGTGGACGCAGACGAGATGCCCGTCCGCGGTCAGCCGTACATCGCACTCAAGGGCGTCGGCCCCGTCCTCGATGGCTTTCTCGTACGCGGCCAGAGTGTGCTCGGGGGCCTCTTCGGAGGCCCCGCGATGAGCGACGACCTGGGTCGGGTGCTGTCGTGCGTGGGTCACCGCGTCATGGTGCCACCGCGAATGGGTACGCGTGCGACGGGTGGCGGCATCGGCGGCGCGGGCCGTGCAGTGGTTTTGTCAGACCTGTCCTATATAAATGAAGATCTCGGAGTCACAGGTGCCGCTTATGGCGCCCTGACGTCCTGTGGGAAAAGCTGACGGCATACAAAAGCACATGCACAGCTGAATCGTGCCGGTTCCCGAACACGCGTGGTGGAGTCCTGAACGCCCGCGACCGAACGTGACCGGATGCGAACTTACTGAACAGCCGTGGATCGAGAGGAAGAGCTGTGAGCACCGAGAACGAGGGCACTGCAGTACCCCCGGCCCCGTCTGCACCTCCCGTGCCGGTGGATACTCCCGCTGCTTCCGCGCCCCCGGAGCAGGCGGTATCGCCGGGAGCGGGTCCCGCGGGCCCCCACGAGGGCGCGAACCGGCCCCAGAGGCCGGGCTCCTTCCCGGGAGACGCGCCGACGGCCACGTTGCCCCCGACACCCTCCGGGGCTCCCCAGGGCGCCGTTCCGGCCCCGGAAGGAGGCGCCTGGCCGCCTCCTCCGCCGGCCACGCCCTCG
This sequence comes from Streptomyces sp. NPDC102514, assembly GCF_055584525.1. Lineage (NCBI taxonomy): Bacteria > Bacillati > Actinomycetota > Actinomycetes > Kitasatosporales > Streptomycetaceae > Streptomyces > Streptomyces sp. NPDC102514. Next base: position 146,148 of record NZ_JBVJLW010000004.1, on the reverse strand, counting down.
TACACGAACGAAGCGGGCTCCGGCCCGTACGCGACAGGCGGCGAAGGCGGCTCCGGCCCGTACGGAGGCGGTGGCGCGGGCGGATCGGGCCCCTACGGAGGCGGTGGCGAGGGCGGTTCCGGTCCCTACGGAGGCGGCGGCGAGAGCAGCTCCGGGGACGTCTGGGGTGCCTCCTACCAGCAGCCCGCCCCCAAGCCGAAGTCCGGCGGGCGGGGCGGTCTGGTCGCCGCGGTCCTGGTGGCCGCGCTGATCGCGGGCGGCGTGGGCGGCGGCATCGGCTACTGGGCGGCCGACCGCAACGACGACTCCTCGGGTTCGACGACGGTCTCCTCGTCCGAGAGCGGCGGCGACCTCAAGCGCGACGCGGGCACGGTCGCGAACGTGGCCGCCACGGCGCTGCCGAGCACGGTCACCATCGAGGCCGAGGGCAGCAACGGCGAGGGCGGCACGGGTACCGGCTTCGTCTTCGACAAGCAGGGCCACATCCTCACCAACAACCATGTGGTCGCCGAGGCGGTCGAGAGCGGCAAGCTGTCGGCCACGTTCTCGAACGGCAAGAAGTACGACGCCGAGGTGGTCGGCCACGCCCAGGGCTACGACGTCGCGGTCATCAAGCTCAAGAACGCGCCGGACAACCTCAAGCCGCTGCCGCTCGGCAACTCGGACAAGATCGCGGTCGGCGACTCCACCATCGCGATCGGCGCTCCGTTCGGGCTGTCGAACACGGTGACCACGGGCATCATCAGCGCGAAGAACCGCCCGGTCGCCTCCAGCGACGGCAGCTCCAGCAGCAAGGCCTCGTACATGAGCGCCCTGCAGACCGACGCCTCGATCAACCCGGGCAACTCCGGAGGCCCGCTCCTGGACGCCAAGGGCGCGGTGATCGGCATCAACTCCGCGATCCAGTCCACCGGCGGCGGCCTGGGCGGCACGAGCCAGTCCGGTTCCATCGGCCTGGGCTTCGCGATCCCGATCAACCAGGCGAAGAACGTCGCCCAGCAGCTCATCAAGACCGGCAAGCCCGTCTATCCGGTCATCGGTGCCTCCGTCTCCCTGGAGGAGGGCACGGGCGCGAAGATCACCGAACAGGGCGCCGCCAACTCCGACGCGGTCACGCCGAACGGCCCCGCCGCGAAGGCCGGTCTCAAGCCCGGCGACGTCATCACCAAGCTCGACGACCGCGTGATCGACAGCGGCCCCACCCTCATCGGCGAGATCTGGACCCACCAGCCCGGCGACACCGTCAAGCTCACCTACACCCGCGACGGCAAGCAGCGCACAGCCGAAGTGACCCTGGGCCAGCGCGAGGGCGACAGCTGACCGGTTAGTCTTGTCCCCGCGCCGATCTCTCAGCGGCGCGGGGTGGGTTGCCCGAGCGGCCTAAGGGAACGGTCTTGAAAACCGTCGTCGCAGCGATGTGACCGTGGGTTCAAATCCCACACCCACCGCAGATGAACGGCCCCTGACCAGGTAGATCGGTCGGGGGCCGTTGTCGTGCGCGCTCTCCGCCGATCACCGGGATCCCCCGTCGGACACCGGCCCGTCGGGCACGGGAGGGGCGCGGCGGGGGCACGGACAGCCTCTGCCCCGCTACGACTTGGGCAATTCGGTGACGAAGGTTCCGGTGCCTGGCTGCATCTGTGCCCGCCCTGCGTCGCGAAGTGCAGTGAGGACACGTCGGGCCGTCATCACCCCGAATCGCGAGAACGCCTGGCGACCGACCCGGGAGCGTGGACGACTGGATGGAGTCGACGTGAACGAGGGTACGCAACATCAGCCCGCCTCGAACGGGCCGAAGGCGGCCTCCAAGGAGCCTGTCATCTATGGCTACTGCACCTGGCACTGCGGTTACAGCGCCGACATCCGCGTGATCAACGTGGACGAGCAGGGTTCCGGACCAGGAGGCATGCAGTCGGCCTGCCTCCCCTGCCGGGAGAAGTACGACCTGATCCCCTATTCCGAGCGGCCATGACCGGAGCCTGGCGGCCACAGCCGCCCCCCGCCGCCGACCTCACAAGCTGGCAGTACCTCGGCTGGCGCTGCTGCTGGTGCGCCGGACTCCTGCGGGGAGACACCAGGTCCGCCGGCCGTGCTGAAGGGCATTCCGGTGCACACGATCTGTCCGTCGAGGTGTACGAGTGCGGCCCGCACTGCCCGCAGCGCCCGATGGAAACAGAGAACGCTTAGCCGGCTGGTTGCCTGCTCCGGGCTCTCGGTGGGTCCCGTCTCCTTGTGGGCCGGTTTCAGTGGCGTGCGCTACGGGCGGTGGTTCGTCATGCGGGATGCCGACGTGATGGTCGAGCGGGCCTCGCGTTCCGTGAGACCTGTGCGGACGGCGGCGTCTACCAGGGCCTCGGTCAATTGCGGGCCGAAGCCGTTCTCGTAGGCGCGGCAGGCCGCCCAGAACAGGCGGGTGTTGCGCTGGCCCTCGTGCGCGGCCAGGACGAACTGGACGAGGCCCTGGCCCTGCTGGCTCGGCGTGGCCGTCGTCGGGGTGTTGTGGGGGCGGGGCGGTGGCGTCAGGAGGCGCAGCAGCGACGTCGGGCAGGGCGCGGGCGGCAGCTGAGCGGTGCCCGGAGCCGTGCTGTAGACGCCGTGTTCGGTACGGGAGCCGGGGCCGACGAGGTAGCCGCCGGCACCGCGGATGTCGATGCCCGGGGCCAGCCGGCTCGCGGAGTTGGGGACGACGACGTCGGGCGGGCCGCTCAGCCAGAGGTGGCGGCCCCCGCTGGGAGTCAGCACGACGACCGTCTCGGGGATCGTGAACAGATGGCGCAGCGCCAGTTCGCGAAGAGCCGCGGACGAGTCCGTACCCGACTTGGTGTCCAGGTCGATGCCGATCAGGTGGTGGGGTTCCAGGCCGCAGGCGATCCCGTAGCCGGTGGCCCAGGGGGCGGCGGCGAAGAGCGCGCGTATGCGGCGGGGGTCGGTCGAGGCGTCGTACACACCGTGTCCGAAGCGGTCGCACTCGCCGTGGCAGGGCGGTGCCGCCGGTTCGTCGCGGTGGGGCGAGCGCAGCGCGGGGAGCTTGGTCCGGGACAGCGGGATGACGGCCAGTCCGCGTTCGGCGGCTGACAGGGCGTGTGCGAGGGCCAGCGTCGTGGCCTGCCGGTCGATGGTGGCCATACATCTATGTTCGTACGAGTGTTCGAAAAAGGGAAGAGGTGGGGGTGGGGGGCGCCCCGGAAAGGGTGGATAAACCCGCCCAGGGGGATTGGCTGAAAAGGTGACGAAACGCTTCATCCCTTGCGCTGTATGGGATTGAGTCGCCCGCACCATCCTGAACTGCGGTTTTGGGGGCGTGAAGGGGGTTTATCGACATGTACTCACGCTTGCGAGCGAATAGCGGCTTCCGGGGTGGTTCGCCGGGGATTCGGTGGGCAATTCTGATCTCGCGACGTCGTGAACGAACACCGAGGCGGTCGGCCAACTGCCCCGGAACCAGCCGTACTCAGCCGGTCCTGACCGGTAACCGGTCCCGACCGGTACGTACTTCTCGCTTCTGGAGGAACTGACATGGCAAGCATCCGTACCGCCCGCGTTCTCGCCGCCGCGGCAGCCCTGCCGCTCGCCGCCGCCCTCTTCTCGGGAGTGGCAGTGGCCGACAACGGCTCCTTCGCGGACAACGGATCGAACGCCGCGGTGGCGACCGTCGGTGGCAGCGGAGTCGGGGGTGACAACTACGGCACCTCGTCCACGACGCAGCAGCAGGCCGTCGGTTCAGGCGCCTCGAACCAGAGCAACACGGCTCAGGTGAACGGGTCCGCGTTCACGGCCATCGACCAGTCGAACGACAACGTCGCCGTCAACTTCACCCACCTCTGGTGAGCCGGCGGCCGCCGGGGACTGGAGACCCCCGACGGCCGTATGCCTCCTTGGTGGGGTGCTTTGTGGGGTGGTAACACGTCTGCGCGGCGGTGCTTCGGCATCGCCGCGCAGACGTTTTTGCGCGCACCCCCGCGTCAGCGCTCCTGCGGCCGGTCCGTGCTCCTGCGGCCGGTCCGTCGGGCGACCTTGAACCTTGACAGTGGGATGTATCTGACGGACAGTCAGAAACCCTTGTTCGTACGAGGTCCGGGAGGGCCGTCGTCGTGCATCTCGCCCCCACCGAACGCCAGCGACGACTACGCGCCGAACTCCGTTCGTACTTCCGGGAACTGATGCCGGAGGGGCCTGCTCCTGCCGGCCCCAGCCCCAGCACCGCTGCCGGTATCGGTTCCGGTACCGGTTCCGCGGGGCAACGGACGCTGTTGCGGCGGATCGGCGCCGACGGATGGCTCGGTATCGGCTGGCCGGAGGCTTACGGGGGCCAAGGGCGAGGCGCTGGCGAGCAGTTCATCTTCTTCGACGAGGCCTGCCGGGCGGGCGCCCCGATCTCCATGGTCACGCTGAACACGGTCGGGCCGACGCTCATGAAGTACGGCACCGAAGAGCAGAAGGACTACTTCCTGCCGCGGATCCTGCGCGGAGAACTCGTGTTCGCGATCGGATACAGCGAGCCGTCGGCCGGTACGGATCTGGCCTCGCTGCGGACACGGGCCGTGCGGGTCGGCGGCTCTGAGGGGCGCTTGGGCCAAGAGGGGCGTGAGAGGCAAGACGGGCGTGAGGGGCGGGAGGAGCGCGCGGGGCTCGACGAAGAGCCCGGCGGTGGATGGGTCGTCGACGGGCAGAAGGTGTTCACCTCCAACGCCCAGCGCGCCGACTGGATCTGGCTCGCCTGCCGTACGGACCCCGCCGCGCCGAAACACAAGGGCATCTCGATCCTGCTGGTCCCCACGGACGCGCCCGGGTTCTCGTGGACGCCGATCGAAACGGTGGGCGGGCTGACCACGACGGCCACCTACTACGACGGGATCCGGGTCCCCGCCTCCCGCCTGGTCGGCGAGGAGAACGGCGGCTGGGGGCTCATCACCAACCAGCTGAACCACGAACGGGTCGCGCTCGCCGCTCTCGGTATGCAGGCGGAGGACTTCTATCTGGCCGCGCTGGCCGCCGCCCGCGTCCCCGATCGGGTGACCGGGCGGCGCAGGGTTGACGAGCCGTGGGTGCGTTCGAGGCTGGCCGAGGTACATGCCCGGCTGGCGGCAACGCGCCTGCTCAACTGGCGTTTGGTGGGTGATGTGGGGGCCGGTCGGCTGGCCCCCGGTGATGCCAGCGGCGTGAAAGTCGTGGGAACCGAATCGGCCGTCGCGGTGTATCGAATGTGTCAGGAAATCGTCGGATCGGACGCGCTGGTCCGGGCCGGTTCGCCGGGGGTGTTCGGGGACGGCGAGCTGGAGCGGATGAACAGGGCGGCACAGATCAACACGTTCGGGGGCGGGGTGAGCGAGGTGCAGCGGGAGATCGTGGCGACGATGCGGCTCGGGATGACGAGGGGGCGGCGGTGAGCGAGCGGGCGATGTCAGGAGAGAGGGGTGCGTCGGGCGAGAGGCGTGCGGCGGGTGAGAAGGCCGCGTCCGGGGAGGGAGTGGTGTCCGTGGACGTGGCCGAGGGGGGATACGAGGACATCCACGCGCGGTTGAAGACCTACGAGGGGCTGACGGCTGTCGGAGGCGTCGGCAAGGACCTGGTCAACGAACCGATGATCCGGCACTGGTGCGAGGCGATGGGAGACACGAATCCGGCGTATGCGGGTGCGGACGCCGTCGCGCCGGCCACCATGCTCCAGGCCTGGACGATGGGAGGGCTCTCCGGCCACGGGGGACGCTCGGAGGCGTACGTCGAGATGCTCGGCCTGCTCGACTCCGCCGGGTACACCTCGGTGGTCGCCACCGACTGCGAGCAGGAGTATCTGCGGCCACTTCGCCCGGGGGACCGGATCACCTTCGACTCGGTGATCGAGTCGGTCTCCGAGCGCAAGACGACCAAGCTGGGCACGGGGTACTTCGTCACGACGCGGACGGATGTACGGGCAGGGGGCGAGCCGGCGGGGACGCATCGGTTCCGCATCCTCAAGTACGTACCTGCGGGGCGGCGCAGGACGGACGGCGCGACGGGCAGGGCGGCGACGGCGGCCAAGGGGGCTGTGGCGGATGCCGGGGAGGCCCAGGTACCCACCAGGGCGGCCGTGGCGCCCACCGGAGAGGCCCAGGCGCCGTCCGGAGCAGCCCTGGCGCCGACCGCAGAAGCCGCGCTCGCCCTCCGACCCAAGCGACCCCGCCCCGTGGTCAATCGCGACAACGCCGGCTTCTGGGAGGGCGTGTCCCGGCACCGGCTGCTCATCCAGCGCTGCGAGAAGTGCCAGACCCTGCGGTTCCCCTGGCTGCCGGGGTGCAATTCCTGCGGCTGCCTGGAGTGGGACACGGTCGAGGCGGCCGGTGAGGGGACCGTCTACTCGTACGTGGTGATGCATCACCCGCCCTTCCCGGCCTTCGACCCTCCGTACGCGGTGGGCCTGGTCGAACTCGTCGAGGGTGTCCGGATGATCAGCAACGTGGTGGGGGTGCCGTACGACCGCGTGCGGATCGGGATGCCGGTGCGGCTGGAGTTCGCGCGGGTGGACGAGGAGCTGGAGCTGCCGGTCTTCCGCGCCGTCGAGGGGAGCGGGGGCTGATGGACTTCACGCCGACGGAGGAGCAGACGGCGGCCCGCGAGCTGGCCGCGCGGATCTTCGGCGACCTGTCCACGCACGAGCGGCTGACCGCCGTGGGGACGGGCAGCGACACGGAGTTGTGGAAGGCGCTGTGCGAGGCGGGGCTGCCCGCCGCCGTCCAGGACATCGGGCTCCTCGGGCTGGTGCTCCTCCTGGAGGAACAGGGGCGGACGACGGCCCAGGTGCCGTTCGCCGCGAGCTGTGTCTACGGGCTGCTGGCGGTGTCGACGCACGGCTCGGCGACACAGCGGGAGCGGCTCCTGCCGGGGATCGCGGACGGGTCGGTCGTGATGACGGGCGCCCTGCCCGACACCGCGGTACGGGCAGCCGCGCCGGGCGAGTTGAGCGGGGTGGCCCCCGTGGTGCCGTGGCTCCGCGACGCCACGCACGTGCTGGTCACCGACGAGGAACAGAGGCTGTGGCTCGTACGGACCGCCGACGCCCGGTGCGAGCCCGTCGAGCTGACGGCTCCGTGGTCGGCCGGACGCCTCACCCTGGACGCCGCCCCGGCCGAACGACTCGGTGGCGTCGACGCGTACGACGACGTGCTGGCCACCACACGCACGGCCTTCGCGGGGCTGCAGGCGGGGGTGTGCGCGGGCTCGGTCGCCAGAGCCGTGGCGTACACCAACACCCGCGAGCAGTTCGGGCAGCCGCTCGCGGCCAAGCAAGGGGTCCAACTCCGTGCTGCGGACGCCCACATGGACACCGAGGCGATACGGGTCACGGCGTACGAGGCGGCCTGGCGGCGGGACGAGGGGCTGGACTATGCCGCGCAGGCGCTGACCGCCGCCTGGTGGGCGTCGGAGGCGGGACAGCGGGTCGTGCACGCGGGGCAGCATCTGCACGGCGGTGCGGGGGCCGACCTGGAGCATCCCGTGCACCGGCACTTCCTGTGGGGACGGCAGCTGGACGCGTACCTGGGGTGCGGGAGCGAACTGCTCCAGGAACTGGGGGAGTCGATCGTGCACGGCGAGGGAGAGGGCGAGGGGGACGTATGACCACCGAGGTCGGGCCGGCGCGGATCGGCGATGTGCTGGCACCGCTGGAGATCGAGATCACCCGCACGCTCGTCGTCGCCGGGGCGATCGCGTCGCGTGACTACCAGGACGTGCACCACGACGCCGAGTCGGCACGGCAGAAAGGTTCGCCGGACATCTTCATGAACATCCTGACGACCAACGGGCTGGTCGGGCGCTACATCACCGACCACTTCGGGCCCCGGTCCGTGCTGCGCAGCGTGGCGATCAGGCTGGGCGCTCCCAACCATCCGGGCGACACCATGGTGCTGACCGGCGTGGTGGAGGACGTCCGCGGCGACACGGCGACGGTTCGGGTCGTCGGCGCCAACAGCCTCGGCAACCACGTCACGGGCACGGTGACGGTCACGGTTCCGGAACCGGCATTCGTACCGGAACCGGTGACGCGGACGACGACAGGAACCACCCCGGCGACGACAGGCACCATCCCGGAGGCGACCGCCACGACGCCGGAGGCAACCGCGACCAGCCCGGAGGTCCGGCCATGAGTGTGCTGAGGAAGGACAGCCTCGGTGGACGGGCGGCCGTCGTCGGGATAGGGGCCACCGAGTTCTCCAAGGACTCGGGGCGCAGCGAGCTGCGGCTCGCGGTGGAGGCGGTGCGGGCCGCGCTGGACGACGCGGGGCTCACACCGGGCGATGTGGACGGCCTGGTGACGTTCACGATGGACACCAGCCCCGAGATCACCGTCGCCCAGGCGGCTGGTATCGGCGAGCTGTCGTTCTTCTCCCGGATCCACTACGGCGGCGGGGCGGCCTGCGCGACCGTCCAGCAGGCGGCGCTGGCTGTGGCCTCGGGGGTGGCCGACGTGGTGGTCTGCTACCGGGCGTTCAACGAGCGGTCCGGGCGGAGATTCGGCTCCGGGGTCCAGCACCGGGTGCCGTCCGCCGAGGGTGCGGCGCTCGGCTGGGCGCTGCCCTTCGGACTGCTCACGCCCGCGTCCTGGGTGGCGATGGCGGCCCAGCGCTATCTGCACACGTACGGGCTGACCTCCGAGGCGTTCGGGCAGGTCGCGGTCGTCGACCGGAAGTACGCGGCGACCAATCCGGCGGCGTACTTCCACGGCAGACCGATCTCGCTCGCGGATCATGCGGCGTCCCGCTGGATCGTCGAGCCGCTGCGGCTGCTCGACTGCTGTCAGGAGACCGACGGCGGACAGGCCCTGGTCGTCACCTCGGTGGAGCGGGCGCGCGACCTTCCGCGTCCGCCCGCCGTGATCGTCGCGGCCGCCCAGGGCGCGGGGCGGGCCCAGGAGCAGATGACCAGCTTCTACCGGGACGATCTGACGGGGCTCCCGGAGATGAGTGTGGTGGCGCGGCAGCTGTGGCGTACGTCGGGGCTGACGCCGGCCGGGATCGACGTCGGGATCCTGTACGACCACTTCACGCCGTTCGTGCTGACACAGCTGGAGGAGTTCGGGTTCTGCAAGCCGGGTGAGGCCGCGGACTTCGTGGCGGAGGAGCGGCTGCCGCTGAACACCCACGGAGGACAGCTCGGGGAGGCGTATCTGCACGGGATGAACGGAGTGGCGGAAGGGGTCAGGCAACTGCGCGGTTCGGCCGTGAACCAGATACCCGGAGCCCGCCGGGTGCTGGTGACGGCGGGGACGGGCGTTCCGACCTCGGGGCTGATCCTGGGTTCCGACGACCGGGCCTGATCCGGGGGTCCGCCCGATCCCCGGTTCGGACGATCGGGGCTGATTGCGGGGCGGACGGATGAACGTGGCGCGTGTCCGGGCCCTGCAGCGAGGGCGGGGCCGTTGACTCGGCCTATGCGTTGGCTGCGATGTCACAAGATGATCGTCGGATTCGGATTCGTGCTGCTCCTGCTGGGGCTCACGGCGGCACCACCGGCACAGGCGGGGCCCCGGTCGCCGGGTGCCGCCGCACCGGTGGATTCCCCGTACCGCGAGTCAGTCGTCCGGGAGTCCGGTGCGAGACCCAAGGCGCTCACGTTCAAGGGCCGTGCGTTCGACACCTGCCGGGCGCCGTCCGCGGACACCATGAGGCGATGGCGGGCGTCCCCGTACCGGGCCGTGGGGGTCTACTTCGGCGGGCGCGGGCGGGCCTGCCGGGCACAGCCCCATCTGAGCCACCGCTGGATGCGGACGGTGCGGGACCAGGGCTGGCGGGTGCTGCCGCTGTACGTGGGCTCGCAGTCGACCTGTGTGTTCGCGCGGCACAAGAAGAACGTACGGATCGGGCGGCATCCCTGGAAGCAGGGGACGACGGAGGCCCGCGACGCGGTGAAGAGGGCGAAGGCGCTCGGAATGAGCCCCGGCAGCCCGCTCTTCCTGGACATGGAGGCCTATGCGTACCGGAACAAGAAGTGCGCACGGACCACGCTCCTGTTCGTGCGGGGGTGGAACCGTGAGGTGTCGCGCCGGGGGTATCTGCCGGGGTTCTACAGCAGCGCCGCGTCGGGCGTCGCCCACATGGAGCGCTCGCGGCGGGCCGGGGTACGGGACCTTCCGTCGGTGGTGTGGTTCGCGCGATGGGGCGTGAAGAACGGGCTGCACCGTGAGCCCGTCCTGCGGAAGACCGCGTGGGCACCCGCGCGGCGCATCCACCAGTACGCGGGGAACGTACGGGAGCGGCACGGCGGCCGGACGCTGCTGATCGACCGCAATCTGATGCACGCGCCCGTCGCACGCGTCGAGTGAGCTGTCGGGGGTGCCGTGCGGCGGCCCTGGTGCGCGGTCGTACTACTCCGGCACCATGCGGGAGGCCGGGCTACTGCGCTGGGAGTGCGCGGGGGCCCGTCTCTCAGGGGTGAACCCTCAAGGGTCGTGAGCCTCGTGTCCACCTTCAGGAGGTGGGGCCTGCCCCCCTCCTACAACCTGAGGCGGACACGGCTTCGGGACCTGCGGCCGATCCGCTGGAGTAGGGGCGATCCTAGCGTGGAGCCATGACCACACCCGTCTGCACCAGCGCTTCGAACGTGGCGACGCGGACCCATGCGTACCCGTCGTTCTCCTCGTACGTGAGGGCTCGCCAACCTGTGTTGTTGCGTACCGCGCGCTCGCTGACCGCGAACCCGTGCGACGCCGAGGACCTGCTGCAGACCGCCCTCACCAAGACGTATGTCGCCTGGGAGCGGATCGAGGACCACCGGGCGCTCGACGGATATGTGCGGCGGGCGCTGCTGAACACGCGGACGTCGCAGTGGCGCAAGCGGAAGGTCGACGAGTTCGCGTGCGACGAGATGCCGGAACCGCAGGTTCCGCCGGCCGGGGACCCGGCGGAGCAGCAGGCGCTGCACGACGCGATGTGGCGCGCGATCATGAAGCTGCCCGCGCGGCAGCGGGCGATGGTCGTCCTGCGGTACTACGAGGACCTGAGCGAGGCGCAGACGGCGGAGGTGCTGGGCGTGTCGATCGGAACGGTCAAGTCGGCCGTGTCGCGCGCGCTGGGCAAGCTCCGTGAGGACCCTGAACTGGGCCCCGTGCGCTGACCGGCGCGGGCGGGCACGGAGCGGAACACAGAGCGCAGGACTGGGCAAGCAATGCTTGCCGTGATGTGATCGATCACCCAGGAGTAGTGACATACCGCGCGGTATGTGAGCAGAATCAGCCCAACCCTTACTACCGCGTAGGCAATGTCGCCCCCGGGAGGACGCCGTGCTGAGCACGATGCAGGACGTACCGCTGCTGATCTCTAGGATCCTGACCCACGGATCGACGATCCACGGGTCGTCTCAGGTGATCACCTGGACCGGTGAGGCCGAGCCGCACCGGCGTTCGTTCGCCGAGATCGGGGCACGGACGGCACGGCTGGCACACGCCCTGCGCGACGACCTCGGAGTCCGGGACGACGACCGGGTCGCAACGCTGATGTGGAACAACGCCGAGCACGTCGAGGCGTACTACGCGATCCCGGCCATGGGCGCGATCCTCCACACACTGAACCTGCGGCTGCCTCCCGAGCAGCTCGTCTGGATCGTCAACCACGCCGCCGACCGGGTCATCGTGGCCAACGGTTCGCTGCTCCCCCTGCTCGCCCCGCTGCTCCCGCACTTCACGTCGGTCGAGCACGTGGTCGTCTCCGGCCCCGGTGACCGCTCGCTGCTCGACGGGGCGAGTGTGCAGGTGCACGAGTACGAGGAGCTGATCGCGGACAAGCCGGACAGCTACGACTGGCCCGCGCTGGACGAACTCCAGGCCGCGGCCATGTGCTACACCTCCGGCACGACCGGCGACCCCAAGGGCGTCATCTACTCGCACCGGTCCATCTACCTGCACTCGATGCAGGTCAACATGACGCAGTCCATGGGACTCACCGACGGGGACACCTCCCTCGTCGTGGTCCCGCAGTTCCATGTGAACGCCTGGGGCCTGCCGCACGCGATGTTCATGACCGGCGTGAACGTGCTGATGCCGGACCGTTTCCTGCAGCCCGCACCGCTCGCCGAGATGATCGAGAAGGAGCGGCCCACGCACGCCGCCGCCGTCCCCACCATCTGGCAGGGGCTGCTCGCGGAGCTCAAGGGCAAGCCGCGTGACGTGAGTTCGCTGACCCAGGTCACCATCGGCGGTTCCGCGTGTCCGCCCGCCCTCATGAAGGCGTTCGACGAGCTGGGCATGCGCGTCTGTCACGCCTGGGGCATGACGGAGACCTCGCCGCTCGGCACGATCGCGCGGCCGCCGGCCCATGTGGAGGCGGGATCGGACGAGGAGTTCGCGTACCGGCTCACCCAGGGCCGTTTCCCCGCCGGTGTCGAGCCGCGCCTGACCGGCCCGGGCGGCGAACGGCTGCCCTGGGACGGCGAGTCCGCGGGCGAGCTGGAAGTGCGTGGCCCCTGGATCGCGGGTGCGTACTACGGCGGTCAGGGCGCCGAAGCCCTGCGCCCCGACGACAAGTTCAGCGAGGACGGCTGGCTCAAGACCGGTGACGTCGGCACGATCAGCCCCGACGGCTTCCTGACCCTCACCGACCGCGCCAAGGACGTCATCAAGTCCGGCGGCGAGTGGATCTCCTCGGTCGACCTGGAGAACGCCCTCATGGCCCATCCTGATGTCGCCGAGGCGGCGGTCGTCGCCGTCCCGGACGACAAGTGGGGCGAACGCCCGCTCGCCACCGTCGTGCTGAAGGAAGGCGCAGGCGCCGACTTCGACACCCTGCGCTCCTTCCTCGCCGACGAGGGCAAGATCGCCAAGTGGCAGCTTCCCGAGCGCTGGACGATCATCGAGTCGGTGCCGAAGACGAGCGTCGGCAAGTTCGACAAGAAGGTGCTGCGCAGGCAGTACGCGGCGGGCGAGTTGGACGTCACCCAGCTCTGACGGTCACGGCAGGCGATAAGTGCGGGTTGGGGCGTTGTTTCACGTGAAACAACGCCCCAACCCGTTTGTGCGTACGCCTGGTTGAGCCGACGCTCAGTTCGTCGCTCAGTTCGTACCGATACGAGCCAGCAGATCCACGATCCGGTCCTGCACCTCGGCGCTCGTCGATCGCTCGGCCAGGAACAGCACCGTCTCCCCCGCGGCCAGCCGCGGCAGTTCGCTCTGGTCGACGGCCGCGGTGTAGACGACCAGCGGGGTGCGGTTGAGCTGGCCGTTCGCGCGCAGCCAGTCGACGATCCCGGCGCGTCGGCGGCGTACCTGCATCAGGTCCATCACCACCAGGTTCGGCCGCATCTGCCCGGCCAGCGTGACGGCGTCCTCGTCGGACGAGGCCCGCGCGACCTGCATTCCGCGCCGCTCCAGCGTCGAGGTCAGCGCCAGCGCGATCTCCGCGTGCTCCTCGATGAGGAGAACCCGCGGCGGGTGCTGCTCGCTGTCACGCGGAGACAACGCCTTGAGGAGTACGGCGGGGTCGGCGCCGTACGCCGCCTCGCGGGTCGCCTGACCGAGGCCGGCGGTCACCAGGACCGGTACCTCGGCGGCGACGGCGGCCTGGCGCAGCGACTGGAGTGCCGTACGCGTGATCGGGCCGGTGAGCGGGTCGACGAACAGGGCGGCCGGGAAGGCGGCGATCTGGGCGTCGACCTCTTCGCGTGAGTGCACGATGACGGGCCGGTAGCCGCGGTCGCTCAGCGCCTGCTGCGTGGTGATGTCCGGCGCGGGCCAGACGAGCAGCCGACGCGGATTGTCCAGCGGCTCCGGGGGCAGCTCGTCGTCCATCGGCTGGGGGTGGGGCTGGTTCGCGACCTCCACCGCGCCACCGGGGCCGTCGAGCGGCTCGGGGCCTTCGTCGGCGTTCTGGTCCGGTGCTCCTATGGCGTACGAACGGCCGGTGCCCTCGGTGGTGTGGGCGAGCCGGGACTGCTGGCCGCCACCCGGGTGCGAGCGGGCCGCCGTGTCCGTCTGCTCGGCCGCGGGATCGGGCCGCGTGCCGAGCTTGCGGCGCCGCCCGGAGCCGTTGGTCGAGTGCGGGGGAGGCGTAGGCGCCTGGGGCTGCGGCGCGGCTCCTCCCGGCGCCACGGGCTGCGCCTGCGCCTGTGCGTGGGCCTGGGGGGCGGGAGACGCCGTCCGGCCGGGCTTGGGCTGCTGCGCGTCGATCATGCGGCGGCCGAACGGGACACCCTGCCCGAGCGTACGGACGCTGATCGCCCGCCCCTGCGTCGAGTTGGGGTCCACGGGAGGCGCCGCCGCTTCCGCGGGCAAGGGCTGTGCGGTGCGCGGCTGTTCCTGGGCCGCCACGGGCTCAGGAGCGGCCGACGTATCGGCCGTGCCCGGCCATGGCTGCGGCGCGGCGGCGGCCTCCGGCTGTACGGGGACTCCGGCGCCGGACGTATCGGCCGCGCCGGGCCAGGGCTGAGGGGGCGCGGTCGGGTCCGCGTTCGGAATCCCGGCGGCGGGCGTCTGCGGTTGCTGCTGCGGTTGCGGCTGTGCGGGACCCGCGGGGGCTTCCTGGGCAGGCGTGCCGGGCGCCGGGGCTCCGACGTGACCCGGTGAGCCCTCGGCCGTCGCGGGTGCCACGGGTCCGGTGAGACCGGCCGGGGCGACCTGCCCGGGAGCGGCCTGCGGTGGCAGGGCCTGCCCTGGGAGGGGCGCTGCCTGCGGCGGGAGGGCCTGAGCGGGGGCGGCCGGCTGGGGGATGCCCTGCGCGGGCACGGCCTGACCCATGGCAGGCACGGCCGAAGGGACGCCGTGTCCCGGGTGCCCCTGACCAGGTACGGGTCCGGGTGCGGGCTGTCCAGGTACGGCCTGTCCGAGGGCGGGCTGAGCGGGAGCGCCCTCCGGGGCGGGAACGGCTTGCGCGGGAGGCAGATGGCCCGGCATCGGCTGCTGCCCGGGAACCCCGGCCGCCCCGTCCGGAGCCACCTCGCCCACGCCCGCACCTGCTGCCTCGCCCGCGGGCTGCCGGGCCCGCCGGCGTCCGCTGGGCGCCTGCACCGGATGCGGCTGGGGCGGAGTGTGATCGTCGGCAGGATCGCGCAGGGCGACATCATGGCGTCCGCCGGCTGCCGCTGCCTGACCGTGGCCGTGGCCCTCGGCGGACTGCGCCGCGTACTCGGGCGAGCGGTCCGCCTCGGCGGGCGGCAGCGCGAACACCGCGCGGGGCCCGGCCTCCTGAGCCGCCGCACGCTCCGCCGCGGCGGCCAGCGCACGCCGACGCCGCCCGGTCGGCTGACCGCCGTCGCCGTCGGAGTTCTCACCCGAGTCCCCAGCTGAACCCGAACCCGCGCCCGGCCCGGAGGGCGCGGCTGCGGGAAGTGCGGCCGGCAGGGCCTGTCGGCCGCCGTCCTGCAGGGCACGGCGTCCGTCGGCGGGCGCGGGCACGCCCTGCGGAGGCACGGTCGCCCCCAGCCCGGTGGCCGCGGTACCGGCCGCGTGCTCGGCGGCGGTCACCACCGCGCCCTCGGAGACGCCGCCCCCGGAGCCGCCGCCCTCGACGGGGCTCGGCCGCCCACGCCGCCGTCCGGTCGCGCCCTTGCCCTCGGAAGCACTCTCGTCCGCGGCGGCCTGGGCCGGCAGCGCGGGCTGCCCCGCGGCCTCCGCGGCACGCCTGCGCCGCCCGGTGGGTACGGCCGTCTCCGTCGAGGGCCCCACCTCGCTCTCCAGGAAGGCGTCGACGGACGCGCGCCGGGCCCGCCGCCGTCCACCGCCCTGGGAGGAAGCCTGCTCGGGCAGCGCGAGCGCGGAACCGACCGCGCCGGAGGCCGCTCCCGCACCCGGTCCCGTACTCGCTTCCGCGGCGGGAGGGCCGTCCGGACCTGGACCCGGACCCACCGCGGGAAGGGCGCCCGCAGTCGGAACGGCGGCCGGGACCGACCCGGCCCCGCCGCCGATGGGTACTTCGAGAACGAACGCGCTGCCGCTCATCCCGGGGACCTCGTGCGTCTGCAGCACTCCCCCGTGCGCGCGCACGATCCCGCGCACGATGGGCTCGTGCACCGGGTCTCCCCCGGCGTACGGCCCGCGTACCTCGATCCGTACGCCCTCACCGCGCTGCGCGGCGGCCACGACGACCGTGTTGTCCATGTAGCCGCCGGCCGAGGCCGGCGAGTTGCCCGTGGAGTCGACGCCCGCGACATCCGCGATGAGGTGCGCGAGCGCGGTGGCGAGGCGCTGCGGGTCGACCTCGGCCTCGATGGGCGGCGCGTGCACGGCGAACTGCACCCGCCCGGGCCCGATCAGCTCGACGGCCCCGTCGACGCCGGCGGCGACGACCGCGTCCAGCATCACTTTCGTACGGGTGACGCCATCGGTACCGGAGTCGAGGCGCTGGTACGCGAGCACGTTGTCGACGAGTGTGGTGATGCGCGAGTAGCCGGCCGAGAGGTGGTGCAGCACCTGGTTGGCCTCGGGCCACAGCTGTCCGGCGTCGTCCGCGGCGAGGGTCGCGAGTTCGCCGCGCAGCTGGTCGAGGGGCCCGCGCAGGGAGCGCCCCAGAACGGCCAGGAGCTGTTCGTGGCGCGCGGACAGTGCCTCGTAACGGTCCTTCTCGCGCTCGGCGAGGGCCGCGTACCGGTCGTCCCCGGCGGCCAGTTCCTCCTCGTGCTGCTCGCGCAGCTCGGCGAGCTGCCCGGCGTGTTCCTCCCGGAGGGCGGCCAGCTCCTCGGCATGCGTCTCGGAGGCCTGCGTGAGCTCCTGCTGATGCCGCTCGGCCTCGGCGTCCTTCTCCTCGGCGAGCGCGTCGTACGGCCGCCGGTCCGTGAAGGTCATCACGGCCCCGACGAGCTGGTCGCCGTCCCGCACCGGCGCGGTGGTCAGGTCGACCGGCACGCGGTCGCCGCTCTTGGACCACAGCACCTGCCCGCGCACCCGGTGCTTGCGCCCGGAACGCAGGGTGTCGGCGAGCGGCGACTCCTCGTACGGGAAGGGCTCGCCGTCCGCGCGCGAGTGCAGCATCAGCGGGTGCAGTTCCTGCCCGCCGAGGTCGCTGGCCCGGAAGCCGAGTATCTGCGCCGCGGCCGGATTGACGAGGACGACCCGTCCCTCGGTGTCCGTGCCCACCACGCCCTCGGCGGCGGCACGCAGGATCATCTCCGTCTGCCGCTGCGAGCGTGCGAGCTCCGCCTCGGTGTCGACGGTGCCGGAGAGGTCCCGTACGACGATCATGAGCAGTTCGTCGCCGGTGTAGCCGTAACCGTCGTAGGCCTGCTGCCCGTTCTCCAGGTTCGCGCTGGTGACCTCGACGGGGAACTCGCTGCCGTCGGTGCGGCGGGCGATCATCCGGGTGGGCCGGGTGCGCCCGTTCTCGTCGACGGTCTCGGCCCGCCGCATCGTGCCCGGGATGAGCCGGGAGTCGAACTGCGGCAGCAGATCGAGCAGTCCGCGCCCCACGAGCGCGGTGCCCGGGGCCTCGAAGGCCTCCAGGGCGATGGTGTTGGCGTTGACGACCGTTCCGTTGGCGTTGACCAGCACCAACGCGTCGGGAAGTGCGTCGAGTATGGCTGCGAGGCGAGCAGCGCCTCGGGATGGCCTGCTGCTCACGAGACGCTTCCTCCCTGTTACCGCACCTTGCCGACCGCGGTAGCCATCTTGCCAACGGGGCCGCGACGTGTCACGCGAGGGAGTCTACGGGCAGTGGTTGCGCTCGCGACGCCGGATGAGAGGGAGGTCGCACGTAGAGGGGACGCAGAACGCACGCAGAAGGCCTGGAGAACCTGTGACCGTGCGTTTCGCCGCCCCGGCCGCCACGCGGTCCCACACATCCGCCTGACCCCGCCGACGAGCCCTGCTCCATGCGTCCATCCCTCCGGCCCTCCGCTCCTCGCTCCCTCTAGGCGCCGAGATCGGGGAGGACGGGCACGAGGGCGTTCCAGCGCGAGATCTCGCACCCGTCACCGCGCCCGTAGTTCGCGTCGACGGGGCGGCCGGCCCAGGTGCCCGTGACGTGGGCGGTGGCCGGACCGCCGTACTGCATCGTGCACATTCCGCGCTCCTGCGGGGGCGCGAACGGGCTCTTGCCCCACGAGGTGTTCCGGTCCAGGTAGTCGCAGGCGGCCTGTGCCCGGGGATGGCTGCCGCCCGCCGGATGGCAGTCGAGCTCGAACTTTCCGTCGCGGCCCGCGCCCGCCCCGCTCACCGTCACGGTGAGGTGGTCGCTCCGGTCCGCGTCGCTGACCGGCGGCGGCACGAGGGGAAACGAATCGGCGTACGCGACCGCCGGCGCCCCGGAGAGCGCCGCGAAGGAGGCGGCGGCGGAGGTGGCGACGGTGAGGGCGATGCGGCGCAGCATGGTGGCTCCCCTGACGACGGTTCTGATCGACTGCCCTGGAGACAGCTCTGACGCCTGCTCTAACGCCGTCCGGGCCCGGACGTTGCGCCGGGGGGAAGGGCTTTGCCCTCGGGGCTTTCCGCCTAGTACCGTGGGGGGCGATTGGTGACAGCCCGCTCGGCTGTGTCATCATCTGCACGCACCATTTCGCGCAGGCGAGGATGGTTGTGCTGGAGGCGTCGCCTAGTCCGGTCTATGGCGCCGCACTGCTAATGCGGTTTGGGACTTCAATCCCATCGAGGGTTCAAATCCCTCCGCCTCCGCAGAAGATCACGAAGCCCCGGTCGTTTCCGACCGGGGCTTCGTCGTTCCTTGATCGTTCCCGACGCTCCACGGGGTCTCGCCGGGAGCCGTCCGAGGGCCGCCAGGGGGTCGTTTCCGCAGGTCAGACAGGGTCCGGCAAACGGATTTCGCCTCACGCCGCCAGTCATGTAATGTTGTTCCCGCAACGCCAACCGGGCAGAAAAGTCCGGAGGGAAGAGCAAACACAACAGAACACACAAGCACTCGTAGCTTAACGGATAGAGCATCTGACTACGGATCAGAAGGTTGCAGGTTCGAATCCTGCCGAGTGCACACAGATGAGAAGCCCCGGAGAGATCCGGGGCTTCTTGCGTTTCTGGGGCGTACAGCAGCGAAGTACGGCAGCCGTGGTCCAAGGGGCTCGGTCGGCTCGCGGACAGGGTCCGCGCACACCGTGTGGCGACCGGGGGGTCGTGGCACGTGCGCAGCACGGGAGGGGAACCCATGAAGATCAAGACCGGCAGAGTGGCAGTCATGACCATGGTCCTGGCGACACTGGTGGGATGTGGGCGCAGTTCGGCCGGGGGATCGGAGGATTCGACCTCCACGGCTTCAAGCGCACCGTGGTCGGCGCAGGCCGGTCTCTCTTCTGAGGATCTGCAGAGCCGTTGGTGGACATGGGCCATGTCGGAGCCCGAAGGCACCAACCCGGTCGCGGACGAGGACGGGAGTGACTGCGAGCGCAACCAGCCCGAGGACGTGTGGTTCCTGGCAGGTACCTTCGGCACTCGGGCCGAGCGCACTTGCAGCGTCCCCGGCGGGGTCCCTGTCGCGTTTCCCCTGGTGAACCTGCTGGGCGACCCGGCGGCCTGCACAAGCTTCATGAGCACGGCCAAGGGGTCCGCAGCCCTGGACGGCGAGAAGGTGAAGGCGCAGAGCAGCCGAGGAGAGTCGATCTCCGTGCAGGGCGTCGCCTTCAACCCCGTCACCGGAACGGACGAGCGCTACACGACCACCGGGTGCGGCCTCTGGGTCCAGTTGCCCCCGCTGAAGCCCGGGAAGCACACACTGACGATTCGTGGTCAGGCCCAGGACTTCTCCGTCGGTGTGGACTACTCCCTGACCGTGGATGCCGTGTAGGCGAACGGCAGGCACGGGATCTTCGGTCAGCCGGCAGCCGGCGGCGGTCCGTTGTCAGTGCCTGCCTCTAGGCTCGTCAGTGATGGCACAGGTGTGGAAATGCAGCGGGCTTCGGTGGGGCGGGGCGGGGCCTGTGCTGGTCTGGGACGGGGGGCGTCGCAGTGTGTTGCCGTGGGGGAAGCAGGTCGCGTTCGCCGTTGTGGGCGGGGGCGAGCGGCGGTGTGTGGGGGCGCGCGGGCACAGCTGTTTCGCGGGGGCCGCGGTGTCCGGGCGCAGTGTCGGGGCCCGCTGTGAGGAGTGCGCACGGCTGGACCGGGCCCACTCCGTCGCGGCGGACACCATCGCCGACGACCCCCGGCCCTACTCCGTCTATCTGGCGTGGTTCGGACCCGGGATGGTCAAGGTGGGGATCACCGCCGTCGAGCGCGGGTCGGCCCGGTTGCTGGAGCAGGGCGCCGTCGCCTTCACCTGGCTGGGGCGGGGGCCGCTGATGTCCGCCCGGCGCAGTGAGGAGTTGCTGCGTACGGCGCTGGGGGTGCCGGACCGGATCGCGTACGACGCCAAGCGGGCCGTGCGGAGCGCGTTGCCGGAGAGGGACGTACGGGCGGCGGAGGTGCGGGAACTGCACGCCCTCGCCGTGGGGCTGGACGGGTGGCCGGACGCTTTGCAGCGGATGCCGTTCGAGGCCGTCGATCACACGGACGCCTTCGGGCTCGACGGGCTGCCGCCGGCCGTGGCCGTCGTCAGCGAGCTGGTTCCGGGAGGCGTCGTGCGGGGTGAACTGATCGCTGCCGCCGGGCCCGACCTGCATCTGCTGACCGGGCGGGGGGTCGTCGTGCTCGATACGCGGCTCATGACGGGGTGGGAGCTGACCGGGGTGACCGAAGGGACCGGTGCGACCGGTGCGGGGGAGCGCGGGGACATCACCGTGCCCGTGCGGGAGTTCGGGGGAGTTCAGGACGGGCTCTTCTGAAGGGCTGAAGGGCTGAAGGGCGCAGGGCGTGACCGGATGGTCAAGAAGTCGATCCCTTGAAGATCCCCTTTGGTAAACCGTCTGGACTTGGTGCGGCGGCCGGATCGAGGGTGGGCGACATGAGCCATCAGGATGCCTCCGCCGCCCTCATCTCTAGCGATTCTCCCGCCTCCCCCGACTCCTTCTCCTCCCCCGTGCCCGTCCGTGCCTACGAGCCTCCCTACTACGCCGTCGTTTTCACCTCGGTGAAGACGGAGGGCGGCGCGTTCGGGGAGTACGGCGAGACCAATGAGCGGATGGAGGAGCTGGTCCGCGAGATACCCGGGTATCTCGGAATGGATCACGCGGGGTCGCCGGGCGGGCTGTCCATCACCGTCGGGTACTTCCGGGACGCGGACGCCGTCGAGGAGTGGCGGAGCAACGCCGAGCATCTGGCGGCGCAGAAGCGCGGGCGTGCCGAGTGGTATCAGCGCTGTACGTTGCACGTCGCCAAGGTCGAGCGGAGTCATGGTTTCGAGCGTGGGCATGAGTGACGGTACGGAGAGGGCGGAAGCGAGGGTGGGCGTGAGGATGGACGCAGCGGGGGAGGTCGTCGGCGTACGGCGGTTCTGGGAAGGCCTCGGGCTTCCCGGGCTCGTCGACGTCCACACCCACTTCATGCCCGAGTCCGTGCTGAAGAAGGTCTGGGCGTACTTCGACGGGCTCGGGCCGCTCACCGGCGGTGTCGAGTGGCCCATCACCTACCGGGCCGAGGAGGACGAACGGCTTGGGATGCTGCGGGAGTTCGGCGTGCGTGCGTTCACCGCCATGCTCTACCCGCACAAGCCGGGCATGGCCGAGTGGCTGAACCAGTGGGCGGTCGACTTCGCCCGCCGGACGCCCGACTGCCTCCATACGGCGACGCTGTTCCCGGAGCCGGGCGTGGCGGAGTACGTGCGCAAGGCGCTCGACGACGGAGCGCGGGTCTTCAAGGCGCACGTCCAGGTGGGGGCGTACGACCCCGCCGACGCGCTTCTCGATCCGGCCTGGGGGGTGCTCGCCGAGGCGGGGACCCCTGTCGTGATCCACTGCGGTTCCGGGCCCTCGCCCGGCAAGCACACCGGGCCCGAGCCGGTCGGACGGGTGCTCGCGCGGCATCCGCGGCTGCGGCTGGTGATCGCGCACATGGGGATGACGGAGTACGAGGACTTCCTCGACCTCGCCGAGCGGTTCGGGGAGGTGCGGCTGGACACGACGATGGCGTTCACGGACTTCAGCGAGGAGTTCGCACCGTTCCCCCGGCGTGCACTCCCCCGCCTCGCCGGTCTCGGTGACCGGATTCTGCTCGGGACCGACTTTCCCAACCTCCCCTACCCGTACGAGCATCAGCTGCGGGCGCTGGAGCGGCTCGAGCTCGGGGAGGACTGGCTGCGCGCGGTCTGTCATGACAACGGGGCGCGGCTGTTCGGACTGTGAGCGCCGGATCCGCCCGTAAGAGGGTCAGACCTGCCCGTACGAGGCCGGACCCGCCCGTAAGAGGGTCAGACCCGCCCGTACGAGCGCCGGACCCGCTCGTCTCGTACCGGGTCCGAGAGGTTCCCCGTGTTCCCTGAGAGGCGGCTGTGTGTTTCTCAGGGTATTCACAGGTTCCCGAAAGGGTGCTCTCAGGGCGGCCCACCAATGTGTTGGCTATGACCACGACCTCGCCCCAGGGGCGCACCGAACTGCTGAGGCCGGACGGGAGCCCCGTCCGCGTGCTTGTCGTGGACGACGAGCTGTCGATCACCGAGCTGCTGTCCATGGCCCTTCGCTACGAAGGGTGGCAGATCCGCAGCGCGGCGGACGGGACCGGTGCGGTGCAGACCGCCCGTGAGTTCCGGCCCGACGCCGTCGTTCTCGACATGATGCTGCCCGACATGGACGGGCTCGCCGTCCTCGGCCGGCTGCGCCGTGAGCTGCCCGACGTGCCCGTTCTCTTCCTGACCGCGAAGGACGCGGTCGAGGACCGGATCGCGGGGCTGACGGCCGGCGGCGACGACTACGTCACCAAGCCCTTCAGCCTGGAGGAGGTCGTGGCGCGGCTGCGCGGTCTCATCCGCCGTTCCGGTGCCGCCGACCGCCGCTCCGACTCGGTGCTCGTCGTCGGTGACCTCACCCTGGACGAGGACAGCCACGAGGTGTCGCGCGCCGGTGACGGCATCCACCTCACCGCGACCGAGTTCGAGCTGCTGCGGTTCCTGATGCGCAATCCGCGCCGGGTGCTCAGCAAGGCGCAGATACTCGACCGCGTGTGGTCGTACGACTTCGGCGGGCAGGCCAACGTCGTCGAGCTCTACATCTCGTATCTGCGCCGCAAGATAGACGCCGGCCGTGAGCCGATGATCCACACCCGGCGCGGCGCCGGTTACCTGATCAAGCCCGCGACGTCGTGAGCGGGCGACGACGGCCGCGTACGCAGCGGCGCCGGCAGTCCGGGGCCCCGCGCGCGCCGCGGCGCCGGCAGCCCCGGACGCTGCGGACGCGGCTCGTCGTCTCGGCGGTCGCGCTGATCGCGGTGGTCTGCGCGGTGATCGGCACGGTCACGACGATCGCGCTCCGCTCCCACCTGTACGAGCAGCTCGACGACACGCTCAAGGACGCGACCATGAGGGCGGCCGGCCCTCTGAAGCCCGGTGGCTTCCAGCCCGATCCCGGCGGTAACGGCAAACAGCAGAAGTCGCTGTCGGAGTTCGTCCAGCAGGGCCCGCAGCCCAGCGGCACGGTTGCCGCGGAGGTCACCGGCGGCAGCATTACCGAGGCCAAGGTCGGCAAGAAGACCAAGAGCGACGACGGCGTACCGGACCTCAACGCCGAGTCGCTCACCGCGGCGCAGACCGCGGCCCTCGCGAGCGTGCCGCAGGACGGCAGCCCGCACACGATCACCCTGCCCGGCCTCGGCGAGTACCACGTCCAGTTCCAGACCGGTGACAACGGCTCGTTCTACGTCGGCGTGCCCACCGAGGACGTCACCAACACGCTCAACACCCTCATCCTCGTCGAGGTCAGCGTCACGGTCGCCGGCCTGATCGCCGCTTCCTTCGCCGGCGCCACCATCGTCACCGTAGCCCTCCGCCCCCTCCGCAAGGTCGCCTCCACCGCCACCCGGGTCTCCGAACTGCCGCTGCACACCGGCGAGGTGACCCTCAACGAGCGTGTCGCCGAGTCCGAGACCGATCCGCACACCGAGGTCGGACAGGTCGGGGCCGCGCTCAACCGCATGCTCGACCACGTCCAGGGCGCCCTGCACGCGCGCCAGGAGAGCGAGACCCGCGTACGGCAGTTCGTGGCGGACGCCAGCCATGAGCTGCGTACACCCCTCGCGTCCATCCGCGGATACGCCGAACTGACCAGACGTGGACGCGAGGAGACCGGGCCCGACACCCGGCACGCGCTGGGCCGGATCGAGTCCGAGGCCGGGCGGATGACGGGCCTCGTCGAGGACCTGCTGCTGCTCGCGCGCCTGGACGCCGGACGGCCGCTCAGTTACGAGCACACCGACCTCTCCCCGCTGGTCGTGGACGCCGTGAGCGACGCCCGCGCGGCCGGACGCGAGCACAACTGGCGCCTTGAGCTGCCCGACGAACCCGCGCTGGTGCTGGCCGACGCGGCCCGCGTCCAGCAGGTCATGGTGAACCTGTTCGCGAACGCGCGTACCCACACACCACCGGGCACGACCGTGACCGCACGCGTGCGCCGCCAGGGGGCCTGGGTCTGCGTGGACGTCCAGGACGACGGACAGGGCATCCCGCCGGACCTCCTGCCGCACGTCTTCGAACGGTTCGCGCGGGGCGACTCGTCGCGTTCACGCGCCTCCGGGTCGACCGGGCTCGGGCTCGCCATCGTGCAGGCCGTCGCGGCCGCGCACGGCGGTGCGGTGACCGTCGACAGCGTCCCCGGACACACCGTCTTCACGGTGCACCTGCCCGCGCTGGCCCCCCAAGCGCCGCATTCTCATGAGGCGTTCATTTCTCAAACAAATTCACAACCGTACTCACAGGCACACCACAGCGCGACCACATGGGTGCAACAGGGCGCTTGACGACAGTCGTTGTCATGCGAACCGAACCTTCTCCCGGCAACCTGCCGGCGCGGGAGCACCTCCCGGCCGGAAATGCCGGTACGCCTGTCCTGGACGTAGTGATCCCCGTCTACAACGAGGAGAAGGACCTCCAGCCGTGTGTGCTCAGACTCCACGAGCACCTCTCCCGCACCTTCCCGTACGCGTTCCGCATCACCGTCGCGGACAACGCGTCCACGGACACCACTCCCCTGGTGGCGGCGCGGCTGGCGGCGGACCTCCCCGAGGTCAGATCGTTCCGGCTGGAGCAGAAGGGCCGCGGCCGGGCGCTGCGGACCGTCTGGTCCGCCTCGGACGCCCCGGTCCTCGCCTACATGGACGTCGACCTCTCCACCGACCTGAACGCGCTGCTCCCACTGGTCGCCCCGCTGATCTCCGGTCACTCGGACCTCGCGATCGGCTCGCGGCTCGCCCGTAGCTCGCGGGTGGTGCGGGGGGCCAAGCGGGAGTTCATCTCCCGTACGTACAACCTGATCCTGCGGGGCTCGCTGCAGGCCCGGTTCTCCGACGCGCAGTGCGGCTTCAAGGCGATCCGGCGCGATGTCGCGCAGGTGCTGCTGCCGCTCGTCGAGGACACCGGATGGTTCTTCGACACCGAGATGCTGGTCCTC
The DNA here is from genome assembly GCF_055584525.1 of Streptomyces sp. NPDC102514. Taxonomy (NCBI): domain Bacteria; kingdom Bacillati; phylum Actinomycetota; class Actinomycetes; order Kitasatosporales; family Streptomycetaceae; genus Streptomyces; species Streptomyces sp. NPDC102514. Next base: position 120,789 of record NZ_JBVJLW010000004.1, on the reverse strand, counting down.
GCCGAACGGGCCGGGCTGCGCATCCACGAGGTGCCGGTCGACTGGGTCGACGACCCGGACTCGACCGTGCACATCGTGAAGACCGCGACCGACGACCTCAAGGGCGTGTGGCGCGTAGGACGCGCCCTCGCCACCGGCTCACTGGCGCTGGACCGGCTCGCCCGGCCGTTCGGGGACGACCCGCGCGACCGTGAGATCAGCGGTGTACCGAAGGGCCTGGCCCGCCAGCTCGTCGGGTTCTGTGTCGTGGGCGCCCTGTCCACGCTGTTCTACCTGGTGCTCTACAGCGGCTTCCGTACGTTCTCGGGTTCGCAGATAGCCAACGCGCTCGCCCTGCTCGTCTCGGCGGTCGCCAACACCGCCGCCAACCGGCGCCTGACCTTCGGCGTACGCGGCAAGGGCGGCGCGGTACGCCACCAGGCGCAGGGCCTGGTCGTCTTCGGTATCGGACTCGCCCTCACCAGCGGCTCGCTCGCCGCCCTGAACGCGGCGACGGACGAACCGGCGCACGCCACCGAACTCGCGGTGCTGATCGTCGCCAACCTCGCGGCGACCGTGCTGCGCTTCCTGCTCTTCCGGGCCTGGGTGTTCCCGGACCGGCACGACGAGTCACCGTCGACCGTCGTCGCCTCCCACACACCCGCCATGCCGAACGTGCCGCCGACCGTACCGGCCGGACCCACCTCGCCCGTCTACGCGACGGCGCCGCGGTCCCCGTACGGCACGAACAACTCCTCGTACGGCACGACCGACTCCTCGTACGACCACCAGACCTGGGGGGACCCGACGATGCAGCTGCAGCCGGTGCGCCCGAACGACCACGATCCGAGGGACCCGCGATGACGACGACTCAGCACGAGCAGCCGGATACGGGGGCCGCCGACCCCGTTCGGAGGCCACCCACGTCGACGGCGGTACAGGAACCGTTCACTCCGGCGGAGCCGGCCGCCCCCGAGGACGGCAGCCCCAAGCAGCCCTTCGTACGCCGTCTGTGGCGCGGGCGGCCCGAGGACAACCGCTGGGTGCGCCCCGCGTTCCTCGGCGCGCTGCTGCTGATCGGCGCGCTCTACACCTGGAACCTCACGGCCTCCGGGTACGCCAACTCCTTCTACTCGGCGGCGGCCCAGGCCGGCAGTCAGTCCTGGAAGGCCTTCTTCTTCGGCTCGCTCGACTCGGCCAACGCCATCACCGTCGACAAGCCCCCGGCCTCCCTGTGGCCGATGGCCCTGTCGGTACGGCTGTTCGGCCTGAACTCCTTCGCGATCCTGTTCCCGCAGGTCCTCATGGCCGTCGCCACGGCCGGAGTGCTGTACGGGGCCGTACGCCGCCGGTTCACCCCCGCGGCCGGTTTCCTCACCATGGCGGTGTTCGCGCTCACGCCCGTCGCCGCGCTGATGTTCCGCTTCAACAATCCGGACGCGGCCCTCGCCCTCCTGATGGCCGTCACGGTCTACTGCGTCCTGCGCGCCATGGAGAAGGCCGAGACGAAGTGGCTGCTGTGGGCAGGCGCCGCCGTCGGGCTCGCCTTCCTGGTGAAGACCCTCCAGGCCTTCCTGATCCTGCCGCCCCTCGCGGTCATCTACGCGGTCTTCGCGCCCACGACCGTGCGCAGGCGCCTCGGTCAGGTGCTGCTCTCCGGCCTGGCGATGATCGTCGCGGGCGGCTGGTGGGTGGCCCTGGTCGAGCTGTGGCCGGCGTCCTCCCGCCCGTACATCGGCGGCTCGCAGAACAACTCCTTCCTCGAACTCACCTTCGGCTACAACGGACTCGGCCGCATCAACGGCGAGGAGACCGGCAGTGTCGGGGGCGGCGGCGGAGGCGGCGGCTGGGGCGAGACCGGCTGGGACCGGATGTTCAGCTCGTCCATCGGCGGTCAGATCTCCTGGCTGATCCCGGCCGCGCTGATCGTGCTCGCCGCGGGCATCGCCCTGACCTGGAAGGCGCGGCGGACCGACACGGCCCGTGCCGCGTTCCTCGCCTGGGGCGGCTCGCTGCTGATCACCATGGTGGTCTTCAGCTTCATGCAGGGCATCTTCCACGAGTACTACACCGTGGCCCTCGCCCCGTACGTCGCCGCCGTGGTCGGTATGGGCGCGAGCGTCCTGTGGGAAGAGCGCGGCCGGATGTGGATCTCGCTCACCATGGCGGCCGGAGCCACGGCCACCGCGGTCTGGGGTTACGTCCTCCTGAACCGTTCCTCCGACTACCTGCCCTGGCTCAAGTGGCTGGTCCTGGTCGGCGGACTGGTCGCGGCACTCGGCCTGATCTTCATCGCGCGGCTGGGGCGCAGGCTGTCCCTCGCGGTGGTCGGGCTCAGCTTCGTCGCGGCTCTCGCGGGCCCGACGGCGTACACGCTGACCACGCTGAACGAGGGGCACAGCGGTTCGATCGTCACGGCGGGGCCCTCGGTCTCGGGCGGTCGCGGCGGCCCCGGCGGTGGCATGGGCGGCGGTCCCGGTGGCGGCGGTGGCGGGATGCCGGGCGGCAACCGGCAGGGCGGCACCGGCCAGAACCAGCAGGGCGGCGGCATGGGCCAGCCCCCGACCGGCGGCATGCCGGGCGGCAACGGCCAGCAGGGTCAGCAGAACGGCAATGGTCAGACGGGCCAGAACGGCCAGACCCAGCCGGGTGGCGGTACCGCCGGCGGCACCGGTGACGGTGGCGGGATGGGCGGCGGAGGCGGTGGCGGCATGGGCGGTCTGCTCAACGGCGCGACCGTCAGCTCCGAGGCCAAGGCGCTCCTGGAGAAGAATTCCGGTGACTACACCTGGGCGGCGGCGGCCATCGGCTCGCAGAACGCGGCGAGCTACCAGCTCTCCACCGGCGACCCGGTGATGGCGATCGGCGGCTTCAACGGCAGCGACCCCTCGCCGACGCTGGCCCAGTTCAAGAAGTACGTGGCGGACGGGAAGATCCACTACTTCATCTCGTCCGGCTCCATGGGCGGCGGTGGCGGCAGCGACAGCTCCGGCACCGGGACCCAGATCAGCGAGTGGGTGCAGAAGAACTTCAAGGAGGTGACGGTGGGGTCGTCCACCTTCTACGACCTGACGCAGGCCACGAGCAGCTGACGGTTCGCCCTTGAGGGGCGGTGGCCGGGGCGGAAGTGCCCCGGTCACCGCCCCTTCTGCGTGCGTGCCGGGCGACCCGTAACTGCGTTGTACGCCGTATAAGGCGTGTTCTACGGTGTATGGCATGTCAACTTCCCCAGGCCATCCGCCGGGCCACCCCCAGCGGTGGCTGATCCTCGGGGTGATCTGCCTCGCCCAGCTCACCGTGCTGCTCGACAACACCGTGCTGAACGTCGCGATCCCCACCCTCACCGAGGAACTGGGCGCCGGCACCTCCGACATCCAGTGGATGATCAACGCGTACTCGCTGGTGCAGTCGGGGCTGCTGCTCAGCGCGGGCAGCGCGGCCGACCGCTACGGCCGCAAGAAGATGCTGGTCGCGGGCCTCGTCCTGTTCGGCATGGGCTCCCTCGTCGCCGGACTCGCCGACACCACCGGGCAGTTGATCGCCGCCCGCGCGGGCATGGGCGTCGGCGGCGCGCTCCTGCTCACCACCACGCTCGCCGTCGCGATGCAGATCTTCGCGCCCGACGAGCAGCCGAAGGCCATCGGCATCTGGAGCGCCGTCAACGCCCTCGGCTTCGCGACCGGGCCCCTGCTCGGCGGGTTCATGCTCGACCACTACTGGTGGGGCGCGATCTTCCTGATCAACCTGCCGGTGGTGGCCCTGGCACTCGCCGCCGTGATCAGCCTCGTACCGGAGTCGAAGAACCCGCGCGGCGACCGCCCCGACCTCCTCGGCGCCCTGCTCTCCACGATCGGCATGACCGCCCTCGTGTACGCGATCATCTCCGGCCCGGAACACGGCTGGACCTCCGCCCGCGTCCTCACCACGGCCGCCCTGGCGCTCCTCGTACTGGCCCTCTTCGCCTACTGGGAGAGCCGCATCCCGTACCCCATGCTGGACCTGCACTTCTTCCGGAACCGGCGCTTCACGGGGGCCGTCGCCGGTGCCGTACTGATCACCTTCGGCATGGGCGGAGCGCTCTTCCTGCTGACCCAGCACCTCCAGTTCGTCCTCGGATACGGGCCCCTGGAAGCCGGTCTGCGGACGGCGCCGCTCGCCCTGACCGTGGTGGCCCTCAACTTCACCGGCCTGTCGGCGAAGTTCACCGCGACACTCGGCACACCCGTCTCCATCGCCCTCGGCATGGTGCTGATGTCCGGTGGCCTGGTGTCGATCGCGACCCTCGCGTCGAGCGGGTACGCCGGCACCCTGCTCGGCCTGCTGCTCATCGGCGCGGGCTGCGCGGTCGCCAACCCCGCCATGGCACACGCCATCATGAGCGCGATCCCGCCGGAGAAGGCGGGCGTGGGCGCGGGGATCAACGGCACGCTGGCCGAGTTCGGCAACGGCCTCGGCGTCGCCGTCCTCGGCGCGGTCCTCAACGCCCGCTTCGCCGCGCTGATTCCGTTCGCCGCGGCCTCCCTCCCGGCGACACTCGCCGCCGCGGACTCGGCGGACGAGCGCGCGCGGATCACGGACGGGTTCGCGTCGGGCCTGGAGACCAGCCAGCTGGTGGGCGCGGTGGCCGTACTCCTCGGCGGACTGCTGGCCGCCGCGTTGCTTCGGCGGGCCGAGAGGGCAGACTCCGCGGTGGCGGCGGTACCGATGTGAGGGCCGCCCGGTGGAAATCAGGACTGGGGCGGACCTCGACGGTCCGAGGCGTCCCGGTGCGGAAGTGTCGAGGAAGGTGCGCCATGGTGAGGGCAGTCGACCGGGCCGGGCGCCCGGCACGGACCAGCGTGTGGTTGGAGGGCAAGGCCCCGCGAGGCGGTGGCGCCCGGGGCGGCCAGCCGGCGTCGCTCGACCGGGACCGGATCACCGGGGCGACGGTACGGCTGCTCGACGCGGACGGGCTGGCCAAGTTCTCCATGCGACGGCTGGCCGCCGAGCTGAACGTGACCGCGATGTCCGTCTACTGGTACGTGGACACGAAGGACGACCTTCTTGAGCTCGCGCTCGACGCGATCTACGGGGAACTGGAACTGCCCGATCCCGAGGCGGACGAGGACTGGCGGGACCAGCTTCGCGCGATCGCCTCCGGCTACCGGGCGCTGCTCGTGCGGCATCCCTGGGCCTCGCCGCTCGCCGGGACGTTCCTCAACATCGGGCCCAGGTCGGTCGCCTTCTCGCGGACCGTGCAGCGGGTGATCCGCAGGACCGGGCTGCCCACGCACCGGCTGGCCGGGGCCATCTCGGCCGTCTTCCAGTTCGTGTACGGGTTCGGCACGATCGAGGGGCACTTCACCGCGCGGTCCGCGGAGGCGGGGATGAGTCCCGACGCGTACTTCCAGCAGGCGCTGAGTACGTTGCGGGGGGCGCCCGAGCTCGATGACGTGCTGGAGGAGAGCACGGAGATCATGCGGGCGCGTGGGGGGAGCACGGTGGAGGAGATGTATGAGCGGGACTTCGGGTTCGCGTTGGATCTGGTGATCGCGGGGATCGAGACGGTGGTGCTCCGCGGGGGTGAGGGGTAGGGGTGCGGGTTTGATGCCCGCGACCCCTCAAGACGAAAAGATTGCGCCGTTCCCCGCGCCCCTAAAGTCAAAGGGCTGCGCCGTTCCCCGCGGCCCTGGGGGGTGAAGGTCAAAGATTGCGCCGTTCCCCGCGCCCCTGGGTTGGCTGGGCTGGGGCTATGCCAGGTGGGCGGGGAAGCCGCCTGTTGCTACCGGGCCCCATTTTTCCGGAGTGATGCGGATGATCGACTTGCCCTGCTTGAGCATGGCCTCCCGGTATTCCGCCCAGTCCGGGTGTTCGCCCGAGATGTTGCGGAAGTACTCGACCAGGGGTTCCACCGAGTCGGGGGAGTCGATCACCTCGGCCGTGCCGTCGATCTGGACCCAGGGGCCGTTCCACTCGTCGCTCAGGACGATCAGGCTGACCCGCTCGTCGCGCTTGGCGTTGCGGGTCTTGGCGCGCTCCGGGTAGGTGGAGACGACGATGCGGCCCGAGTCGTCGACTCCGCAGGTCAGGGGCGACCCCTGCGGGCTTCCGTCGGCCCTGCGGGTCAGCAGGATGGCGCGATGACGGGGACGTACGAAGTCGAGCAGCTCGGCCGACGATACGGACGTGTTCGTAGCGATGTTCGGTGCCATGGGGGCAGCCTAGGCGTACAACCGCCCGCCCAGGCTGACCCTGCCGTGCCTACGTCCAGGTCTCTGGCTGTCTGCGGGCTATACCTGCGGGAGCGTCTCGCCCTGTACGGCCTGGATGTCCAGTTCCACCTTCAGCGTCGTGCCGATCGCCGCGATGCCCGCCTGGACGACCTGGTTGTAGTTCATCGCGAAGTCCTCGCGGCGCAGGTCCGTGGTGGCGCGGAAGGCCGCACGGGTGCCGCCCCAGGGGTCGGCGCCGGTGCCGAGGTAGGCGAGGTCGAGGTCGACCGGGCGTACGACCCCGTGCAGGGTCAGGTCGCCGTGGACCGTCCAGCGGTCGCTGCCGGTGGCCGGGGTCAGACCCGTCGAGACGAACCTGATCTCCGGGTGGCGCTCCACGTCCAGGAAGTCGGGCGACTTCAGATGCCCGTCGCGCATGGCGTTGCCCGTGTCGATCGAGTCGGCCCGGATCACCGCCTCCACCCGGGACTTGGCGACCTCGTCCGGGGCGATCTCGATCGACCCGGCGAACTGCGTGAACCGGCCGTGCACGCTGGAGATCCCCAGGTGCTGGGCGACGGCGCCCACGGAGGAGTGGGCCGGGTCCACCGTCCACGGGCCGGGCGGCGGCAGCTCGGTGCCGCCCTGGCGGGCGAGGGTCACGGTGCCGATCTCGGCCCGGCCGCTCGCCGTGACGATGGCGCTCGACGCGACGGGCGCGTACCCGACGGCCGTGACGATCACCGTGTACGCGCCGGGCACGAGCACGACCGCGTCCCGCACGGCGCCCTCCTCGTCGGCCTCGGCACGCACCACCTGGGCGCCCGTCATGTCGGTCACGGTGACGACCGCGTGCGACACGGCCCAGCCGTCCCGCGTACGGATCCGCGCGGTCAGTCCCATTGCTCACAACCTCATCTCGTGGATCCGGCCCGCGGGGCGCGCCTCCGCTCGGGACGCGCCCCACGGGCCGGGGTCTTCAACCACTGCTTCTTCAGGTGGTCCTGTGACTACTCGCCGGGGTGGGCGAGCTTGATGTCGTGGCCGTCCACGCCGCCGCCGCTCACGGTCAGGGCCGTGGCCACCGGCGGGTAGCCGGTCGCGATGACGGTGTACTCGCCGCCGTCCAGGTCGGCGAAGGCGTACGCCCCGTCCACCCCGGTGGTGGCGGTGCCGACCACGTTGCCCGCCGCGTCGACGAGCGTGACCCGCGCGTCGCCCAGCGGACCGGCGGGTGCGTGCACCACGCCCTGGAGCTGCGCTCCGGCGGTCAGCTCGACCTCGACCCGGGTGACCCCGGTGCCGCCGACCTCGACGGGCAGGGCACGGGGGCGGTGTCCGGCGGCGTTCACCGCGACGGTCACGGCACCGGGCACCAGCTCGGCGAAGGTGAACTCGCCCTGCTCACCGGTGGTCCCGGTGGCCAGCACGTCACCGCGCACATCGGTCACGATGACCATCGCGCCCACGACCGGCTGACCGGTCCCGGCGGCCTTCACCGCACCGGCGAGCCCGCTCGTGCCGCTCAGCAGGATGTCGTACGCGAGCGGCTCACCGTTCACGACGACCGTCGAGGCCTGCGGCTGGAACCCGTCCGCGGAGGCGATCAGCACGTACGAACCCGTGCCGGGCGCGTCCACGGCGTATCCGCCGTCGGCCTGGGCGACCGAGCGGCCCAGCTGACGGCCCGCGAGGGAGATCAGCGTGACGGCGGCCCGGGGCACGGGCGCGCTCTCGGCGCCGCGTACGAACCCGTGGACCGGCACCCCGCCGGAACCGGAGCCGGAACCGGCACTCGCGGCGGAGTCGGTACCGGCCGCCAGAGTGGCGACGGCCGAGAGCCGCTGGGTGCCCGCGGGCCCCTGCTCAGGGCCCGCACCGTTGCCGGTGTCGGCGACGGCCCAGCTCGGTACGCGTTCGTCGGTCCCGTTCGGGAAGACGTCGGCCGAGTCGGCCGACGCGGGGGAGATCCCCGCGGGGGAGTCCGCCGCCGGGGCGGTCTCGGCGACAGCGGCGGTACCGTCCGCCTGGGCGGCCTCGGCGGCCTGCGCCAGCCCGCCCGAGGTGCGCAGCGGGACCTCCTTGATGAACAGCGTGACGAGGAAGGCCAGCAGGGCCAGAACGGCCGCGATCAGGAAGACGTCCGCGATGCCGTGCCCGTACGCGCTCTCCATGACCGTGCGCAGCGGCGCGGGCAGCGAGTCCATGTCCGGGATGCTGCCGGTCGAATGGCCGGCCGCGGCGGCGTACTTGGGGTCGATGCCGGTGAGGCCGTCCTTGACGTAGTCGGTGATGCGGTTGGCCATCACCGCGCCGAGCGCGGAGACGCCCATCGCGCCACCGAGGGAACGGAAGAAGGTCACCGTGGAGCTGGCCGCGCCGAGGTCCTGGGGCGCCACCTGGTTCTGCGTGGAGAGCACCAGGTTCTGCATCATCATGCCGATGCCGAGACCCAGCAGCGCCATGAAGATCGCGGTCTTCCAGTAGTCCGTGTCGTAGCGGATGGTGCCCAGCAGACCGAGGCCCGCCGTGATGAGCACGCCACCGCCGACCAGCCACGCCTTCCACTTGCCGGTCTTGGTGATGATCTGGCCGGAGACGGTGGAGGAGACGAACAGACCGCCGATCATCGGGATCGTCAGCACACCGGACATGGTGGGCGACTCGTCCCGGGCCAGCTGGAAGTACTGGCTGAAGAACACGGTGCCGGAGAACATCGCGACACCGACGAAGAGCGAGGCGAGGGAGGAGAGCGCGATGGTCCGGTTGCGGAAGAGCCGCAGCGGGATGATCGGTTCCTTGGCCTTCGACTCGATGAACACGAAGAGCAGTCCGAGTGCGATCGAACCGCCGACCATCGCGTACGTCTGCCACGACACCCACTCGTACTTGTCGCCCGCGAAGGTGACCCAGAGGAGCAGCAGCGAGACCGCGGCGGAGATGAAGAACGCGCCGGCCCAGTCGACCTTCACGTCCCGCTTCACGACGGGCAGGTGCAGGGTCTTCTGGAGGACGATCAGCGCGATGATCGCGAAGGGGACACCGACGTAGAAGCACCAGCGCCAGCCGAGCCAGCTGGTGTCGGTGATGACACCGCCGAGCAGCGGGCCGCCGACGGTCGCGACGGCGAACGTGGCTCCGAGGTAGCCGGAGTACCGGCCGCGCTCACGCGGGGAGATCATCGCGGCCATGACGATCTGCGCGAGGGCGGACAGACCGCCCACGCCGATGCCCTGGACCACGCGGCAGGCGATCAGCATGCCCGCGTTCTGCGACAGGCCGGCGGCGGCCGATCCCAGGACGTAGACGACGAGGGCTATCTGGACGAGCGCCTTCTTGCTGTACAGGTCCGCGAGCTTGCCCCACAGGGGCGTGGTCGCGGTCATCGACAGCAGGGCGGCGGTGACGACCCAGGTGTACGCGGACTGGCCGCCGCCCAGGTCACCGATGATCTCGGGCAGTGCGTTGGAGACGATCGTCGACGACAGGATCGCGACGAACATGCCGAGCAGGAGCCCGGAGAGGGCTTCCATGATCTGCCGGTGCGTCATCGGAGCGCCGTCGGGGGCGCCTCCGTGCTTGGCGTGTGAGCCCCGCACACCGGCTGGTGTGGTCGTTGCCATGGGCTTCCTTTTCTTGTGTTGCGTCATACGGGTGTACGGGTGGTCCGCTCGGCGGGCGCTGCGGCGGGCACGGCCGGTACGGCCGAGGAGGCCGGTACGGACGTCAGGGCCCGGCAGTCGCCGAAGCTGGCGCGCAGTCGGCCGAGCAGGGTGTTGAGCTGGTCGACCTCGTCGTCGGACCAGTCCGCCAGGTAGTGGGCGAGCGCGTTCATATAGCGCTCGGAGAGGTCGGCGAGCATGTCGCGTCCGGCGGGGGTGAGCCGCAGGATGCGGGAGCGCTTGTCGGCGGGGTCCGGGGACCGGTCGATCCAGCCGTGCTCGGCGACGTGTGCGACATGCCGGCTGGTCACCGACATGTCGATGGCCATCAGCTCGGCGAGACGGCTCATCCGCATCTCGCCGTGCCGGTCGAGCAGTGTGAGCACCGCGGCGGAGCCCGCCGGGCACTCGTGCGGGAGGATCCGCCCCAGCCCCCGCTTCACGGCACCGATGGCGCTCAGCTGCTGGGCCAGCTCCTCGTACTGCCGTCGAGCGGCCATCGCACCTCCCTCATGTTCTTTTGTTGCTTCAGGCAACCATAAATACTGTTGGTTGCTGCAGGCAAACGAAATGGGACTCCGCGGCCTAAAACCTTGGCAAAGGCAAGTATTGGCGAACGTAAACCCGCAGTTCAGGCGGTTTTCCAGGGTCCCGGGGCCTCGGGGCCGCCTTCGGTGGCCGGTGGGCCTGCTCGACGCCTGAGTGGCGGCCCTCACCCGGCCGGCCCGATGCCTGGGGTGGCGGCCCTCACTCGGCAGGCTCGATGTCCGGGGCGGTCGGTCGCTCAGCCGCAGCCCGGTCCGCTCGGCGTCCGAGGCGGCGGCCATCGGCCGGTCCGCTGCTCGGTGGCCGGGGCCGGGCCGGCCGCCCTCTTCGGCCCGTCCGGCGTTTGAGGACGAGGCCGCCAGGCCGATCCGGGGTCCGGGGGTGAAGCCCCTGGGGCGGTGCGCACCAGATAGACGGCCCCAAAACTTGGGGCCACCGAACGCACCCGATAGGGTCACGCGCATGGCAAACACCCAGGGCCCCGAGGGCAACTACGACCCCGCGGGTAGCACCCAGATGTTCCGAGCGTTCGTCGACGACCCGCAGAGCCGCCAGCAGCAGCAGGTGGCCACCACCCGGGGTCCCCGGGTCGGCCTGATCGTCGGTGTGATCGTGGCCGTCGCGGTCGTCGCCGTGGTCGCCTGGCTCGCACTCAGGTAACCGCACTTCAAGAGGGCGGAGGGCGCCGCAGGGCGCCCTACTCCCACCGGACGGACACGTCCCGCGTCTCGACATGCATGCCGAGAGGTACGCGCCAGGCGTCGACGCACACCGTCCAGGTCTTCTCCGTCCGGCTGCCCGGAGCGATCGGCACGGGCAGTCGTTCGGCCGACTCGACGGTCGCCCAGTCGATCCCGAGTGCGCCGATGACGTGCGTCCCGAAGGTCACCGTGCCCGAACGCACCGCGGTGCCCCCGGTGTTGCGGAACCCGACGGTGACCTTCTCGCACCACCGCTTGTCGGCGGGCTCCCGCGCGGGCTCACCCACGACCAGCGCGGCGGGGCCGGCGGGCGTGCCCGCACCGGACGTGGCCCCGGTCCCCGAACTCCCGTCACCGCCCCCGGCGTTGCTCGTACCACCGGTACCACCGGTACCACCGGTACCACCGGTACCACCGGCATCGGCCGTACCACTCGTATCGCCCGAGCCGTCCCCGCCGCCCGAAACCGGGCCCGTACGACCGCTGTCGTGTGCGCCGGACGAGCCGGACGTGCCGGTCGAGGACGAGCCCGCGCCGCTCCCGCCCGAGCCGGTGCCCGCGTCCGTGCCGGAGCCCGTGTCCGCGCCCGACCGGCTGCTGCCGCCGTCCGACTCCGAACCCGGTTGCCCCGCACGCCCCTTGGCCGCGGACCCGCCCTCCAGCGGCACCAACTCCACGTCTCCTGTGGGCGCGACGGCCTTCGCGGGCGACGAGGGGCGCTGCACGGCGACGTACCCGTCACCGTCGCCCCCGCCACCACCGATACCGCTGCCGCAGGCGACCAGCGTCACCGCTCCCAGACAGACAACAGCCGCCGAGGCACCCCCAAGGGCCCCTCGGCGACCACGTATCGACTGCTGTCCCACCCGTCGACGCATCGCGCCAGTGTGGCTGACGACCCGTCAATTATGAACCCCTCGGAGAGGTCCTGGGCGGTGGCTCAGTCGGAGATGAGGCCTTCTCGCAGCTGGGACAGCGTCCGCGTGAGCAGCCGGGAGACGTGCATCTGCGAGATGCCGACCTCCTCGCCGATCTGCGACTGCGTCATGTTGGCGAAGAAGCGGAGCATGATGATCCGCCGTTCGCGGGGCGGGAGTTTGGCCAGCAGGGGCTTCAGGGACTCGCGGTACTCGACGCCCTCAAGGGCCGTGTCCTCGTAGCCGAGGCGGTCCGCGAGCGAGCCCTCGCCGCCGTCGTCCTCGGGGGCCGGGGAGTCGAGGGACGACGCCGTGTAGGCGTTGCCCACCGCCAGGCCGTCGACCACGTCCTCCTCGGACACGCCCAGCACGACGGCGAGTTCGGCGACGGTCGGCGAGCGGTCCAGCTTCTGGGAGAGCTCGTCGCTGGCCTTGGTCAGCGCGAGCCGCAGCTCCTGGAGCCGGCGCGGGACGCGCACCGACCACGAGGTGTCCCGGAAGAAGCGCTTGATCTCACCCACGACCGTCGGCATCGCGAACGTCGGGAACTCCACGCCCCGTTCGCAGTCGAAGCGGTCGATCGCCTTGATCAGGCCGATCGTGCCGACCTGGACGATGTCCTCCATCGGTTCGTTGCGCGACCGGAACCGGGCGGCCGCGTAACGCACCAGCGGGAGGTTGAGTTCGATGAGGGTGTCCCGCACATAGCCGCGCTCAGGACTGTTCTCGTCGAGTGCGGCGAGCCGCAGGAACAGGGAGCGGGACAGAGTGCGGGTGTCGATCACTTCCGGGGTCGGGGGGAAGGCCGGGGCTTCCGCGGCCGGGATGGCCGGAACCTCGACAACGACACTGTGAAGCACGTCTGGCGCGGATTCGCTCTTCGTGAGCGTGAGCACCTTCGAGCTGCCCTGGTCTGCGGACATGCCACCCCCTTTGGGTCGCGGACGGTCGCGGCGGAACGCTCCCGTCGAAGGAACGCAGCCTCCACCTGAATACCGGAGGCGGGGCTGCGGCAAACGCGTCACCGGAAGAATGTCACATGTCGGCAACACGCTGTAGTGACATGTCGACACAAGAGGGGTGAATAAGCCCTGGAAAAGGGGGGTCTGACGGTTTTTCACCGCAGAAATGACGGGAAAAGGCCTTGGAAGCGATTCGCTCCCCGGAGCTACGCCTCGATCCTGTTTGCGGATCGAAGCCGAGCGAAGCTACGGGCGAGGAGCCTTGACACATGCATCTGCGAGACACCCAGTTCAGCGCTGATCTGTGACTGCGTCAGATTGCTGTAGTAACGCAGCAGAAGGATGCGCTGCTCGCGCTCGGGCAGTTGGACGAGCAGGTGCCGTACGAGGTCGCGGTGCTCCACACCGTCCAGTGCGGGGTCCTCGAAACCGAGCCGGTCGAGCAGCCCCGGCAGCCCGTCGCCCTCCTGGGCGGCCTCCAGGGAGGTCGCGTGGTACGAGCGGCCGGCCTCGATGCAGGCCAGCACCTCGTCCTCGGTGATGCGCAGCCGTTCGGCGATCTCGGCGGTCGTGGGCGTGCGCCCGAAGCCCGTCGTGAGGTCCTCGGTGGCGCTGTTCACCTGCACCCACAGCTCGTGCAGCCGGCGCGGCACGTGGACCGTGCGGACGTTGTCGCGGAAGTACCGTTTGATCTCGCCGATGACGGTGGGCATCGCGAACGTCGGGAACTGCACGCCCCGGTCGGGGTCGAAGCGGTCGATGGCGTTGATCAGCCCGATGGTCCCGACCTGGACGACGTCCTCCATGGGCTCGTTGCGGGACCGGAAGCGGGCGGCGGCGTACCGCACGAGCGGGAGGTTCGCCTCGATCAGCGCGGCCCGCACGCGGCCGTGCTCGGGGGTGCCGGGCTCCAGGTTCTTGAGCTCTCCGAAGAGGACCTGGGTGAGGGCCCGGGTGTCGGCCCCGCGGCGCCGCTGCGGGCTCTGGTCCGGGGAATCGCCCGGCTCGTCGAGCCGTTCGAGGGCCTGCGGCTTCTGCTGGGGAGGTGCTGGTGCTTGAGGCGCGGTACTGGCCGGCACGGTCAACTCCACCTCTGGGTCCGTCAACCCGTGAAAACACAAGTCCGAACGACGTCCGTCAGACACATGCGTCAACTCATCGGTCAAAAGCGGTCATAGCATCACAAGACATGTGCACTGTGTGCAAGCACCTCATCACTCCGTGTTGAGCCCCGCTCCGGGTCCGGCGGTATGAAAAAGGCATGAAAGAACCCCCCGCCGTTCGGGCGAGGGGCCGGTGTTCCGTGGACGTGCTGTGCCGAGCCGGTGCCTGGCCGGTGTCGCGCCGCGCCGGGCTGTGCTGCGCCGGGCTGTGCTGCGCCGTGTCGCGGCTCAGAACGCGTAGTCGGCGATCACCCACGTGGCGAACTCGCGCCACAGTGCGACGCCGGCCTGGTGGGCGGGGTGCTCCAGGTACCGCTTGAGGGCGTCCATGTCCTCGACCGCCGAGTTGATCGCGAAGTCGTACGCGATGGGCCGTTCGGTGATGTTCCAGTCGCACTCCCAGAACCGCAGTTCGGGAATCGACCCGCCGAGCGCACGGAAGGCGGCGACGCCCTCGACGACACGGGGCTCGTCCCGCTCGACACCTTCGTTGAGTTTGAAGAGGACCAGGTGGCGGATCACATGCACTCCCAGGACGAACAGGGACACGGGGACACGAAGTGGGCGTGGGGGGACGGCAATGGTACGGCCGGCAGCCCTCGGCCCGGCCTAGTCCTTGGCCCCGTCGGCGATCCAGGTCATGAAGTCACCGACGGACTGAGCGGCGTTCGAGATGCCTTCGAAGCCTATCTGGACGTAGTCCGCCGCTCCTTCAGGGTCGGTGATGATCACGTACAGCGCGAAGACCACGACTACGTAGACGGCGATCTTCTTCGAATTCACCGCCATCGCGGCCTCCCCGTGTGCCTGCTGACTGTGCCCGCTGCCTGCTGCCTGTGCCCCTAAGGCCGTTGTGCCTGGCGGGACCCCTGGTGTCGGCGGCGAGTGTAACCCCGGGCAGTTGATCTGACGATCTTTCAATGGGGCGGGGCAGGACAGCACGAAGGGCCCGGTCCAGTGGACCGGGCCCTTCAT
This sequence comes from Streptomyces sp. NPDC102514, assembly GCF_055584525.1. NCBI lineage: Bacteria > Bacillati > Actinomycetota > Actinomycetes > Kitasatosporales > Streptomycetaceae > Streptomyces > Streptomyces sp. NPDC102514. The sequence continues at coordinate 105,693 of NZ_JBVJLW010000004.1, read as the reverse complement.
CTATCTGCGGTAGCGGAGGGATTTGAACCCTCGGTGACTTGCGCCACACTCGCTTTCGAGGCGAGCTCCTTCGGCCGCTCGGACACGCTACCGAGAGAGATCCTAGCCCACGATGGGCCGTGCTCGGAAATCGGTTCAGCGGCTCCTGAAGAACTCCGTGAGCAGCCGGGCGCACTCCTCGTCGAGCACTCCGGCGATCACTTCGGGCCGGTGGTTGAGCCGGCGGTCGCGTACGACGTCCCAGAGGGAGCCGGCCGCGCCCGCCTTCTCGTCCCGGGCGCCGTAGACGACCCGGTCCACGCGGGACTGGACGAGCGCGCCGGCGCACATCGTGCAGGGTTCGAGGGTGACGACGAGCGTGCAGCCGGTGAGCCGCCACTCCCCGGTCCTCGCGGCGGCCCGGCGGATCGCCAGCACCTCGGCGTGGGCGGTCGGGTCACCGGCCGCCTCACGCTCGTTGTGCCCGGTGGCGAGCACCGTCGTGCCGTCCGGGGCCAGCACCACGGCGCCGACGGGTACGTCCTTGCCGCGGCCCGCGAGTCCGGCCTGCTCCAGGGCGAGCCGCATCGCGGGCCGCCAGCGGTCGCGTACGGGATCTTGTGCCGGATCTTGTACGGGAACGGGTACGGGACCGTCGGCGGGGTCCGGTTCCTCCTGCGTGTTCGACGGATTCAGCGGACGGTCTCCAGGACCTCTGCCGCCCCGAGGGCCTCGGCGATCTCGCCGAGTGCGTCGGTGCTGTCCAGGGCCAGCAACTCCTTCTCGTTCACACCGAGATCGGTGAGGACCTCGCGGTCTCCGATGGGTCCGGACGGCACGGTCTCCCCCTTGGAGGTGGTGCCGACGTCGTCCTCTTCGTCGTCGTCGGCCTCGTCCTCGGGTTCACCGTCCTCCGTGCCGTCGAGGTCGAGGGAGTCCAGGTCGGCGACATCGTCGTCGCCGGGCTCCCGTCCGAGCAGTTCGTCCGTGAGCAGGATCTCGCCGTACGAACTGCGGGCCGCGGCCGCGCCGTCCGAGACGTAGATGCGAGGGTCCTCCTCGCCGTCCACGCGGACGACTCCGAACCACGCGTCCTCCTGCTCGATGAAGACGAGCACCGTGTCGTCGTCGACCGAGGCTTCGCGGGCCAGGTCGGCTAGATCCGACAGGGTCTCCACATCGTCGAGCTCTGTGTCGCTCGCTTCCCACCCGTCTTCGGTGCGCGCGAGCAGTGCGGCGAAGTACACCGTGACTCTCCCACTGGTCCTAGGCGTGCCGGTTGGGGGTCCCCCCGGCGGAGGTTGTGGGCGGGGGATACGTGCTCCGAGCCCCGCCCACTCGGAATCGTGGCAGAAACAGAGCGTTCAGGAGAGGTCTTCGGCTCGCTGTGTCCCGGTCGCGTTCCCACGCCCGGTCGCGTGGCGCGTGCGTCACGCCACCGCATGGCCTCACCTGGGCGCCCGGCGCCCACCGACAGCGGGATCGTACGCCGCCGACCCCCGACTACATACGCGCCTGCCCCGAGCACTGCCCGGCGGGTCGCACCACGATGCCCCAACGGGCGGGTCGGGGGGCTGGCAGGGGGCTGGTCGGGCGCACTTCGCCGGGCGGGCGGGCGCTGGGGGCAGGGGTCCTGGGGAACCTGAGGGCCAGGAGGGTCAGGAGGGTTGCGGCTGCCCGGGCGCTGGGCGGGCACCCAGGGCCGGCCACATGCGGCGAGGCGCCGGGCCACAGCTGCCGGCAGCAGGGCACTCGTCCTGCGGCCACCGGCCGGGTTGGCTCCTGGTCGGCGGCCGCACTGCGGCAGCACGGTCGTGTCGGCGTCCGGCCTGCGGCTGCATGGCGGTGGTGCATCCGTCCGGGATGCCTGTGGCGGCGCACCCGGCCGCGGGTGCTGCGGTGCTCGACCGCAGCCCTCATGGCTGTCGGCGGTCGGGCTCCCGGCTCACGGTCGCCGACCGAACGGCGTCTGGCGTCTTGCGTCTGGCTGACGGCTGCCCGCCGGTCGGGCTCCCGGACTGCGGCTGCTGTTGCTGTCCGTGCTGGGCCGTGCCGGCACCGGCCGGGCGGCTGTCGGCAGTGACGCTCCCGGCCTGCGCTCACTGGGCGTGCGGGCGCTCGCACGCCGCTGTTCGGCACGGCGATCGGCTCACGGTTGGCGGCCGTGCCGGCTCCCGGCCCAAGGTGTCAGCGGTGGGCCCCCGGGGCCTGCGGCTGCCAGCCCAGCCGGTGCCAGGCCCCCGGCTGCCCCCGGGTGGCGGGCCCTGCTGGTGCCCCGGCCGTGGCTGTGGCCGCACCGCGGCGGGGTGCCCGGCCCGCCACCGCAGGCCGCGGGCTCGTCCTGGTGTCGCTACCAGCGGAACGTGCGCATGCGCATGGCGTGGCGCAGGCGGGCCGTTTTCGCGCGGCGTGGCTGCACCCTGTCGCGCAGCTCGCGGGCCTCCGTGAGTTCCCGCAGGAACTGGGCCCTGCGCCTGCGGCGCTGGGCGTCGCTCTCCAGGTCTTCCCGGTTCTGTCGCTCCGGGTCCGGCATCCGCAACACCCCCAGTCGGTCACTCCCACTTTCCCCCCGACGGGCGGTTTGATGCCAGCGGAGGTTTGCGCGGTGGCATCGGCGAAGTGTTCTCGAACCGGGTGGCGACGGGCGACGGGCGCCCTGGACGGGCCCGGATACCCTGGTGGACATGCGTCTCCACGTCGTCGACCACCCCCTGGTCGCTCATAAGCTCACCACGCTGCGCGACCGCCGCACCGACTCCCCGACCTTCCGTCGGCTCGCCGACGAGCTGGTCACCCTGCTCGCCTACGAGGCCACGAGGGACGTGCGCACCGAGCAGGTCGACATCGAGACCCCGGTGTCCGCCACCACGGGCGTCAAGCTGTCCTACCCGCGCCCCCTCGTCGTACCGATCCTGCGCGCCGGCCTCGGCATGCTCGACGGGATGGTGCGCCTGCTGCCGACCGCCGAGGTGGGTTTCCTCGGCATGATCCGCGACGAGGAGACGCTCCAGGCGTCCACGTACGCGACCCGTATGCCCGAGGACCTCTCCGGGCGCCAGGTGTACGTCCTGGACCCGATGCTGGCCACCGGTGGCACCCTCGTCGCGGCGATCCAGGAACTGATCAAGCGCGGCGCCGACGACGTGACGGCCGTGGTCCTGCTCGCCGCCCCCGAGGGCGTCGAGGTCATGGAGCGCGACCTCGCGGGCGCCCCGGTGACGGTCGTGACCGCGTCGGTCGACGAGCGCCTGAACGAGCACGGCTACATCGTCCCGGGCCTGGGCGACGCGGGCGACCGTATGTACGGCGCGGCCGAATAGCGGCCGAAGAACCGAAACCGACCGGACCGATCGGACCGCCGTCTTCGGCGGTCCTCACCGGTCCTTCTTCAGCAGCTCTTCTTCAGCAGTCCTTCTTCGTCGAGGGCGCCGGTTCGGGCCTGGCCAGAGCGGTCAGCGCCTTGTCGGCGTCCTCTTTCGTCGTCAGGGCCTTGTAGGCCTTGCCGAGGATCAGGTCGACCTCCACGGCCCTGGCCCGGGTGTCGGTCTTCAGCTCGACACCGGCGAGCTGGGTCGCGACGACGGGAAGCGCCGCGTCGGTGGCCGCCTTCGCACCGAGCACGATCCCGGTCCCGTCGACCTTCTTGTCGTACGCCTTCGTCGCGTTGCCCACCTCGCCGATCTTGAAGCCGCGCTTCTTCAGCGCGTCCGCGGTGTCCTTGGCGAGGCCCTTGCGGTCCGTGGCGTTGAGGACGTTCACGGTGATCCGGCCGGGCTCGGGCGGGGCCTTGAAGGGGCTCGCGGAGGGCGAGGGCGACGTCTTGCAGCCCGGTGCCGACCCCGCCGCGGACGCCTTGTCGCCGCCGCCCGTGAAGACGTCGATGAGCTGCAGGGTCCCCCAGCCGGCCAGTCCGAGTGCGGTGACGGAGGCGGCGACCGCGAGCACGATCCTGCGGCGCCCCCGGTTTCTGCGCATCCGTGGGTACTTGTCCCCCGTGATCCGGTACTGGCCGCCCATGCCAGGGGGAGTGAGCATGCTCATGGGCGCAGCGTAGTGCGCCGAAGCGACGATGCCTACTAGATGATCATTGACCGGGGTCCAGTCCAACCCGAAAGGGCCAACCCGGGCAGGGGGCGGCCGGGCAGGGACCGACCCCGGACGGGTCGGTGCACACGCGGGCCGAGAGGGCTCCCCGGGCAGCCGTCGGCCACCCAGGGGTGAACCGGGCCGGGCGAAGGAGGGACTCAGTCCAGTTCGAGGACGCGGGCGTGGAGCACCTGGCGCTGCTGGAGCGCGGCGCGGACGGCGCGGTGCAGGCCGTCCTCCAGGTACAGGTCGCCCTGCCACTTCACGACGTGTGCGAAGAGGTCGCCGTAGAACGTGGAGTCCTCGGCGAGCAGCGTTTCCAGGTCGAGCTGGCCCTTGGTCGTCACCAGCTGATCGAGGCGGACCGGGCGCGGCGCGACATCCGCCCACTGCCGGGTGCTTTCCCGGCCGTGGTCGGGGTACGGCCGTCCGTTTCCGATGCGCTTGAAGATCACACGGAAAGCCTACCGGCCAAGAGCTTCCGGGCGCAGCCATGGCGCCGGAGTGCGACGCTGGAAATGACGTCGTAAATATGGGCAAACCGGTAATTCTCCCAGATCACCCGTTCATGATCCGTTAGGAAACGGCCCGAGAACGGTCTCGGGAAACCCGGGAACAGGGGCCTGAAATGACTGACAGTGAAGCGCGGCAGGCGGGGACGCCCGGCTCCGGGACGCCCGAGCCCGGTACGGCCGGGGCTTCCGAGCCCGATACGGCCGGGACATCCGAGCCCAGTACATCCGGGACTTCTCAGCCCGGAACCTCTGGGCCCGGTACCTCTGAGCCCGGTACCGCCGGGGCGCTCGCCTCCCCGGGCGACACCCCCTCCCTGCCGCCGCAGGCCCAGGAGATCGCCGCCGGGTACGCCTTCCCGGGGGCCGCGCTCGATCTGGGGGCCCTGCTGTGGGACGGACGGTGTCTGCCGGACGCGCAGATCCGGATCCCGCTGGGGATGCTCAACCGGCACGGGCTGGTGGCCGGAGCCACCGGCACCGGCAAGACCAAGACCCTGCAGCTCATCGCCGAGCAGCTGTCGGCGCAGGGCGTGCCGGTGTTCCTTGCGGATGTGAAGGGTGACGTCTCCGGGATCTCGGCGCCGGGCCAGGAGAACGACAAGGTGCGGACACGGGCCTCGGAGGTACGCCAGGAGTGGACGCCGGCCGGTTACCCGTGCGAGTTCTACGCCCTCGGAGGCATGGGCCACGGCATCCCCGTACGCGCGACCGTCACGAGTTTCGGCCCGGTCCTGCTGTCCAAGGTGCTCCGGCTGAACCAGACGCAGGAGCAGTCGCTCGGCCTGATCTTCCACTACGCCGACCAGAAGGGCCTGGAACTGGTCGACCTGAAGGACCTGCGGGCCGTCGTCACCTTCCTCACCTCCGACGAGGGAAAACCCGAACTGAAGGGCATCGGCGGGCTCTCCACGGCCACGGCCGGAGTGATCCTGCGCTCGCTGACCGCGTTCGAGGCGCAGGGGATGAGCCCGTTCTTCGGGGAGCCGGAGTTCGACACGAACGAGCTGCTGAAGGTGGCGGCGGACGGCCGGGGCACGGTCTCCGTCCTGGAACTGCCCGCCGTGCAGGACAAACCGCAGCTCTTCTCGACGTTCCTGATGTGGCTCCTCGCCGATCTCTTCCACGACCTCCCCGAGGTCGGTGACCTCGACAAGCCGAAACTCGTCTTCTTCTTCGACGAGGCACATCTGCTCTTCAACGACGCGTCCAGAGCCTTCCTCGACTCCATCACGCAGACCGTCCGGCTGATTCGCTCGAAAGGGGTCGGCATCTTCTTCGTCACGCAGACCCCCAAGGACGTACCCGGAGACGTCCTCGCCCAGCTGGGCAACCGCGTCCAGCACGCGCTGCGCGCTTTCACCCCCGACGACCAGAAGGCGCTCAAGGCCACGGTGAAGACCTTCCCCGACTCCCCGTACGACCTGGAGGAGGTCCTCACCGCTCTCGGTACCGGGGAGGCCGTCGTCACCGTCCTCAGTGAGAAGGGCGCGCCGACGCCGGTCGCGGCGACGCGGCTGCGGGCACCGGAGTCCCTGATGGGTCCGGTCGACCCGGCAGTCCTCGACCGGGCGGTCGAACAGTCGCCGCTGCACGCGCGCTACGCCCTCGCGGTCGACCGCGAATCGGCGTACGAGAAGCTGCGGGCCGGTGAGGCGGGAGCGTCCGGGAGGACAGCTCAGCCTGCGGATACGGAGATGGGCGCGAAGCCGGAGAAGAGTGCGGGCGGAGGCCGTGCTCCTGCCCGGAAGGCCGAGGAGGACCCCTCCGTCGTCCAGCAGGTCGTCGGCAGCGGGGTCTTCAAGTCGCTGGCCCGCAGCCTGGGTACGCAGATCGGGCGCGAGATCACCCGGTCGGTCTTCGGCACGGCCCGGCGCAGGCGGTAGCCGGAACCCTTAACCGGGATCTGCTGCCGAAATCACTTCCCGGGCGACGAAAACGGGGGCGGGCCGGTCGTGGCCCGCCCCCGCGGTCGGTTCAACCGACCCCGTCGATTCAGTCGCGCTCGCGATTCCGGAACGGAACCTGCTCCGAAGCTGAAGCCGAAGCAGACGACGGCGTCGGCTTCACTTTCGGGCTCGGGTTCGGGCTCGGTGCGGTCCGGCCCGTTTCAGGGGGCGTCTTCGGCGCGTTGCGGAGGGATTCGGCGCGCACCAGGGCGCGCAGGATCGCGTACGGGTCCATCGGCATGGAGAGAGTCCTCTCGTGCTGCTGGGGAGGGGGAGCGGTCCGGTCGGAGCCGGGCTCCTCAGCAGCGGAGGACCATGCAGCGCAGGGCGCGCGGGGCGGGGGCGTGATGGAGCGCGCGGCCTCGCGAGCGGGGGCGTTCGGCGACGGCGGCCGGGCGGTGCGCGGACCGCCCCGCCGGGCGCCGGGGCGCCAGGGGGCGGTGGCTCTGGCGGGCGGCCGACCGGAAGGCGGTGTCCAGGACGTCGTGCGGATGTTCGAGCCCGGACTCGGTGGAGACGGCGGCGGGCGGGGCCGTACGGATCCCGCTGTGCCCGCTCGCCGAACCGGCCGCGCACACTGCGCACAGCGCGCACAGCAGCGAGGCGAACAGCACGAGGAGCCGCTGCCGGGCAGACCGGCGCGCACCACGCGCGACGAACCGACCAGGACGCCGGCCAGAAGTCCGGCCAGGGCTGTGGTCAGGACTCCTGTCGGGACTCCGGTCGAGGCTCAGGCTCCGGTCGGGGCTCATGAGAAGTCATGTCCCCGGTCGGAGGGCCCGGTGCATCGGCCGCACCACCAGAACCGCCCGCTTGGCGTAGGGCGTAGGGCGTCGGGCCGGGGCCCGGGTCGGCCCGGCCGCGTACGACGCCATCCCGCTCAGAGCGCGCGCGGTACGGCTCGGGCCCGCTTGCGCATCTGGAACGACGTGATGATCTCCGTGACGCCGAGGGCCAGCAGCCAGGCGCCGCCGACGACGGTGAGCACGGCCACCGACTCGAAGGGGGAGACGATCAGGACGACACCGGCGAGGAAGCTGAGGATCCCGAGGAGGATCTGCCAGCCCCGGGCGGGCACGGTCGGGTCGGACGCGGCGGCCAGCGTGTGCGTGACACCGCGGAACAGCCAGCCGATGCCGATCCACAGCCCGAGCAGCAGGATCGACTGCATCGCGCCGCGGAAGCAGAACAGGCCCAGCAGGATCGACAGCGCGCCGCTGATGAACGCCATCACCCGCAGGGAGGTCGCCTTGTGCGTCCCGAAGGCGGAGGCCAGCTGGAGCATGCCGCTGAAGAGCAGATAGAGCCCGAAGAGCACGCCCGCCGCGAGCAGCGTCGCCTTCGGCCACGCCAGCATCATGATGCCGAGCGCGAGCGCGGCGATCCCGGCGGCCAGTACGGCCTGCCAGGCGGTGCGGGAGAGCAGGAAGAGGGGACCTTCGAGCCGGTCCGGTTCGTGGAGATCACCGGTCCGGCGCGGGTCGCGGGCCGCGTGGGCCCGTCTGTCGTCGTATTCAGGCCCCCAGGGGCCGCCACTCGGTACCTCGGCCATGCCTCATGCTCAGCCGGAACCGCTGCCCCTGCCACTCGTGACATCCGAACGACTGAACGCGGCGGCCGGCCCCCTACGGAACCTCACGGACCCTCAACCTCATTCACCGGAGGTCTTCGCGCTCTTCGCGCTCTTCGCGTTCTTCGCCGTCTTCACAGTTTTCGCCGTCGCCGCTGCCGCCTTCGTCGCGGTCGTCTCGGCCGCGGCCTTCGCCGCCGCCTTCATCTCCTGTTTGTGCGCCCGCACCTTCCTCAGCGACTCCGGGCCGGTGATGTCCGCGACCGAGCGGAAGGACCTGGCCTCGCCGTACGCACCCGCGGCCTCGCGCCAGCCCTTCGGGCGTACGCCCAGCTGCTTGCCCAGCAGGGCGAGGAAGATCTGCGCCTTCTGGGTGCCGAAGCCGGGCAGCTCCTTGAGCCGCCGCAGCAGCTCCGCCCCCGTCGGCGCGCCGGCCCCCGCGTCCGTCCCCGTACCGGGGTCCGCGCCCTCCCAGACCTTCGCCGCGTCCCCGTCGTAGTGCTCCACGAGGTACTGGCACAGCTGCTGGATCCGCTTGGCCATCGAGCCCGGGTAGCGGTGCACGGCCGGTTTCGTGGACAGCAGGGCGGCGAAGGCTTCCGGCTCATACACCGCGATCTCGTGCGCGTCGAGATCGTCCCCGCCGAGCCGCCGCGCGATCGTGTACGGGCCCGCGAACGCCCATTCCATCGGGACCTGTTGGTCGAGCAGCATGCCGACGAGCGCGGCGAGCGGGCTGCGTCCGAGGAGTTCGTCGGCCTCGGGCTGCTGGGCGAGATGCAGGGTGACGTCCATGCCCCGATCATCGCGCCTGCGGGTTCAGGCCGCTCGCCAGTACCCCAGCGCGTTCACCCGCTGCTTCGGCAGGGCCAGTTCCTTGCGGAAGTACGCGGCCAGCGAGCGGGTCGTCGCCGTGTCGCAGGCGATCCAGACGTACGGGTCGGCGGTCTCCTTCAGCAGCTCCGGCACGGCCGCCCGCACCTGCGCCACCAGGTGGGCACCCCGGTCGAGCCGGGGAACCGTACGCAGGTCGTGGCGCGCCGGGTCCACCCGCAGGGGCAGACCGTCCGTGCCCCGGGCACCCCCGCCCGTGCCGCTCCCGCTGCCCCCGCTGCTCCCGGCGGTCCCGGCGGTCTCGAACCAGATCGTCGCGGGTGCCGTACCCACCGCGCCCAGCAGGGAGTTGAGGGCGGGGAGCGAGGCGGTGTCGGCGATCGCCAGCACCCGGGACGGGGCCGGGTCCGGGTCGGTGAAGCCGGTGCCCTGGACCGTGGCCTCGATGGTGTCCCCGGGCTTCGCGGACCGCGCCCAGTCACTCGCGCACCCCTCGTGCAGTGCGAACTCCAGACTGAAGGTGCCCGCGGCCGGATCGGGATCCACGAGGGTGTACGCCCGCTGGTGCGGCTTGCCCGCGTTGTCGAACCACAGCCGTACCCACATCGTCGGATGCACCCCGGTCGCCGCGAGCATGCCGCCGTCGGAGAGGTGCAGCCGGCGGTAGTGCTCGGTGACGTCCTCCGCGCCCAGGACCGTGAACGCGAAGTCCTTGCCCCGGAACAGTTTGAGGACCGCGCCCTCCCAGCCGTGCCCCTGCCCCATGACGTTTTCACCCTTCGCGTACGATTCCGACACACCTTACTTAGGTGAGCCTAACCTAAATTCGATGGGAGACGCAGGGTGACTGCCGAGATCTACCGCGATGCCTGGGGCGTCCCGCACCTGCGCGCGGACGACGCCCTCGAACTGGCCCGCGTCCAGGGCCTCGTCACGGCCCACGACCGCGCCTGGCAGATCGAGGTCGAGCGGCACAGGGCGCGCGGCACCTCGGCCGCGTTCCTCGGCGCGGACGCGCTCGCCTGGGACCGGTTCGCGAGACAGGCCCTGCTCGACGACACGGCGAGACGCTGCTTCACGGCCCTGGAGAGACGGGACCCCGAGACGGCCGCCTGGGTCCGGGCGTACGTCGACGGGGTCAACCAGGGCCTGCCCGAAGGGGCCCGCCGCGCACCCGAGTTCGGGGCGGTCGGGCTCGCAGCGGGCCGGTGGGAGCCGTGGACACCGCTGGGTGTCTGGCTGGCCACGCACATCCTGTTCGCCGGGTTCCCGGCCAAGCTGTGGCGCGAGGAGGCCGTACGCCGTCTCGGTCCGGACGCCGTCGGTCTGTTCGCCACCGACGGACCCGGCATCTCCGGCAGCAACGGCTGGCTCGTCACCGGCGAGCGCACCGCCACCGGGCTGCCGGTCATCGCGGGCGACCCCCACCGGTTCATCGAGGCGCCGGGTGTCTACCAGCAAGTCCGGCTCGCCTGCCCGGAGTTCGACGTCGTGGGCCTGGCCGTACCCGGGGTCCCCGGCATCGCCCACTTCGGCCACACCGGCACGGTGGCCTGGGCGATCACCAACGCGATGGCCGACTACCAGGACCTGTACCGGGAGCGGCTCCGGCGGTCCGGAGACGGAAACGGAGATGGAGACGGAAACGGAGACGGAAACGGAGACGGAAACGGAGATGGAGACGGGCGGCCGGGAGTGGGACGACTGGTCGAGGCGCTGGGCCCGGACGGGAAGTGGCACCCCGCCGCCCGTCACGCAGAGCTGATCGAAGTGGCCGGCGCCGACCCCGTGGAGGTCGAGGTGATCGAGACCGCCCGCGGCCCGGTCATCATCAACGCCGATGCCGATGCCGATGCCGATGCCGATGCCGATGCCGACGGTGGCCGTGGAGGTGGCGGTCGCGAGCGTGAAAACTCGGCCGGTGACCCGACCGGTGACCCCATCAGCCTCCGCCACCCGCCCCGCGTCTCCGAAGACCTCGGCTTCAGCGCCCTCCTCCCCCTCCTCCGCGCCCGCCGGGTCGCCGACGTGGACCGCGCCCTCGACGACTGGGCCGAGCCCGTCAACGTCGTCCAGGCGGCCGACACCGAGGGCGGCCTGCTCCACCGCGTCGCGGGCCGGGTGCCGGTACGCGACCCGCTGAACGGCACCCGGATCGTCCCGGCCTGGGAACCCGGTCACGAGTGGCAGGGCTGGTACGCCCCCATGCCACGCGGCACGGTCGACGACGGCATCGCGGTCATGGCCAACCAGCGCGGCCCCGCCACCCCCCTCGGCGTCGAGTTCGCGCCGCCGCACCGGGCCGCCCGCCTGCGGACCCTCCTCGACGCGCGGAGCGACTGGAAGGCCGCCGACATGGCCGCCCTCCACATGGACACCCATCTCGCCTCCGCGGCCCCGCTGCTGAACCGGCTCGCCGCTCTCGAAGACCTCGGCCCCCGAGCCGCAGCCCTGCGCGGCCAACTCCTGCGCTGGGACCGCCACATGGCCGCCGACAGCACGGAGGCCGCCGGCTACGCGGCGGTCCGCAGCGCCGTCGTACGCCGCCTCGCCGCCCACCCCGCCCTGGCCCCGCTGACCGAACCCCCGCCCTGCCCCGAGGTGTTCCGCCCCTGGCTCGCACTCCTCCCCCGCATCGCCTTCGCCCTCGAAAACCTCCTCACAACCGAGGAGTTGTACGGGATCGACCGCGCCGAAGTCGTCAGGGCGGCCCTGGAGGAGGTGGCCGGGGCCCCGCCGGGCGTCTGGGGCGACACCCACCGCCTCGCTCCCTGGCGTGCGCTGCCGGACCCCGCGTACGACGCGAGTGAGCCGGGGCTCTCCGGCGATCACGACTGCGTGCTGTGCACCTCGGCCGTGCCGGGTCTCACCGACCGGGCGGCACGCGGCCCCGCCGCCCGTTACGTGTGGGACCTGGCACGGCGTGAGGACAGCCTCTGGGTGGTGCCGTTCGGCACGTCGGGCGTACCGGGTTCACCGCACCACCGCGACCAACTCCCCCTGTGGCTCGGCGGAGAACTGGCCCCCGTGACCACCGACTGGAACCAGCTCCGCCCGGACCGGTTCCACAGCGAGAACGAGGACAACGCATGACGTCGTACACGACCACAACCACGAGCGCGACCACGACCCTTCATGACCGCGCGGCCGTCCACGAGGAGGCCGTCGAAGGTCTCGGCACCGTCCGTATCGTGCCCGTGGACGCGGAGGCCGACCTGGACGTGCTGCATCCCTGGGTGACGGCCGAACGGGCCCGTTTCTGGGGCATGGGCGGTTTCACCAGGGAGCAGGTGCTGGAGACCTACCGGCATCTCGGTTCGCTCGACACGCACCACGCGTTCCTCGCCGTCCTCGACGGCGAACCGGCCGCGCTCTTCCAGACGTACGAACCGGAGGCCGACCGGGTCAGCGAGTGCTACGAGGTGCAGCCCGGCGACATCGGCGTCCACCTGCTGATCGGTCCGCCACCCGGGGGCGTCGGCCGGCCCGGCCACAGCACGGCCCTGCTGAGGGCCTTCACCACGTACGTCCTGCGGGTTCTCGACCGGCCGCGGGTCGTGGTCGAGCCCGATCTCCGCAACGAGAAGGCGATCGCCCGGCTGATCCGCCAGGGTTTCGTGCTCGGCCCGCCGATCGTGCTGCCGGAGATCGACCTCCCGGAGGTCCACCTGCCGGAGAAGAAGGCACGGCTGGCTTTCCTGGTGAGGGACGGCGCATCCGCGACCCCCGGTGGGGCATGGTCGGGGAGTGGCCGATGACATCACTCCCGAAGCCCTAGCCGCTCACTACCGACTGGAGCCCATCCCCAAGGAGGGCGGCCTCTTCCGCCGTACCTGGGCGGGCCCCGAACGCCCCGACGGACGGCCCGAGGGCTCCGCGATAGTGGCCCTCCTGACCGCGCGGCCCGGCGACTTCTCCGCCCTGCACCGCCTGCCGGCCGACGAGACCTGGCACTTCTACCTGGGGGACCCGCTGGAGATGCTGCTCCTCGCCCCCGACGGCACGTCCCGTACGGTCCTGCTCGGCCCGGACGTCCTGGGCGGCCAGCACATCCAGTTCACCGTGCCCGCACGCGCCTGGATGGGCGCGCGGGTCGCCGCGGACGGCGCCTGGTCGTTCTTCGGCTGCACGATGGCACCCGGCTTCACCTTCGAGGGGTACGAGCACGGGGACGGCACCGAACTCGCCGTCCGCTACCCGGCGGAGGCGGCGCGGATCACCGCGCTGAGCCGCCCGTGACGGGTACGGGCGGTGAGCGTGATGCGAGTGGCGTGAGCGGCGGGCTGCTCGAAGGCCATGTGGCGCTGATCACCGGCGCCTCGGGCGGCCTCGGGCGGGGGATCGCGCTCCGGTTCGCGGCGGCGGGCGCGGCCATGGCCGTCCACTTCCGTACGAACGCGCAGGCGGCGGACGAAGTCGTCGCCCGCATCGCGGACTCGGGCGGTCGCGCGGTGGCCCTGCGCGCCGATCTGACCGTGGAGTCCGAGTGCCACCGGGTGGTGCGCGAGGCCGCGGACTGGGGAGGCGGCGTACTGACGGCCCTGGTCAACAACGCGGGCGTCCAACCGGTCCAGGAACTGCCCGGCATGACGCTGGCGGACTGGCGCGCGGTGGCCGACGCCAACATGTCGAGCGTCTTCGCGTGCACGCAGGCCGCCGCCGAACTGATGCGGGACGCAGGAGATGCAGGAGATGCAGGAGATGTGAGAGGTGCTGGAGACGTGAGAGGTGCTGGAGACGCGAGAGGCGCAGGGGGTGAACCCGGTGGGCGTGTGCGCAGCATCACCCACATCGCGTCCGTCGAGGCCACGCACCCCGCCCCGCACCACGCGCACTACTCCGCGTCGAAGGCCGCCGTCGTCATGCACGCGCGCTCGGCGGCCCTGGAGTACGGTCCCTACGGAATCCGAGTGAACACCGTCTCCCCGGGGCTGATCGACCGCGAAGGCCTCACGCAGGCGTGGCCGGAGGGCGTACGGCGCTGGCGACAGGCGGTGCCCACCGGGAGGCTCGGGCGCCCGGAGGACGTGGGCGACGCCTGCGTGTTCCTCGCCTCGCCGATGGCGTCCTGGATCACCGGGCACGACCTGGTCGTGGACGGGGGGATCTCGGCACGGCCGACATGGTGAGCGGGTTGAACAGCGTGCCGCGTACATCCGTACTTCCACAGAGGCCGCGGCCGTACGCGCGACGAGCACGACAAGCAGGGAGAGCCGACGTGGTCCGAGTGAGCCGTACACACCGGGCCGCGGCCCTCGTCACCCTGCTGGGCACGCTGTTCCTGCTCCTGCCGGGCGGCGCGACCTCCGCGTCCGCCCACTCGGCCGTGCGGAACACCGACCCCCGTGAGGGGTCCGTCCTGAAGACCGCGCCGCGCGAGGTCACCATGACCTTCACCGAGTCGGTCGGCATCACCGACGACTCGCTGCGCGTCCTCAGCCCCGAGAACCGCCGGGTCAACGCCGGCGACACGGAACACGTCCGCGGCAGCTCCGACCAGGTCCGCGTACGGCTCCGCGACAACCTGCCCGACGGTACGTTCACGGTCGCGTGGCGGGTGGTCTCGGCGGACAGCCACCCCATCTCCGGCGCCTTCACCTTCTCCATCGGCGAGCCCTCCGCGACGACCGCCGCCCTCTCCGCCGAGCCGGCCGTGAACCCCGCCTCCGGAGCCCTCTACGACATCGCCCGCTATGCCGCGTACGCCGCCGTCGCCCTGCTCATCGGCGTGGCCGTCTTCGTCCTGGCCTGCCGCCCGCCGAGCACTCAGCCGCTCCGCGGGCTCGTGCGCGGCGGCTGGTGGACCCTCCTCGGCACCACGGTCGTCCTCGTCCTCCTGCGAGGCCCGTACGAACGCGGCACCGGCCCGTCGACCCTCCTGGACCCGGCCCTCATCGAGAACACCCTGACGAGCAGGCCCGGCTGGGCACTGCTCGCCCGGCTCGTGCTGCTGGCGGGCGTGGCGGTCTTCCTCGTACGGACGGAGGCGGCACTGCGGCGGTCCGGGTCTGGGCCTGGGTCTGGATCTGGGGCCGGGTCCGCGGGACTTGCATCAGCACCGGCGCCGGCCGTTCTCGTGGTCGGCGGGTTCCTGGCGGTGGCCCTCGCGGGCACGTGGGCCGTCGCCGAGCACGCGTCCGCGGGCATCCAGGTGCCCCTGGCGATGACGTCCACCATGCTGCATCTGCTGGCGATGGCGGTCTGGCTCGGCGGTCTCGGCGCCCTGCTCACCGCGCTGCACCGTTCGGAGGTCCCGCTCCCGGCCGCGTCCGTGCACCGCTTCTCACGGCTGGCGTTCGCCTCGGTCACGGTCCTGGTGCTGACCGGCGTCTACCAGTCCTGGCGCGGACTCGGCTCCTTCGACGCGGTGTTCGGCACCTCGTACGGCCGGATCCTGGTCGCGAAGGTCTGCGCGGTGGTGGCGCTGCTGGCCGCGGCGGCCTTCTCGCGCCGCTGGACGGCCCGGCTGACGGAGGCGGCCCGACCATCGTCGAAGGCGCGGGTGCCTGAGATGGCCGTATCTGTCTCCGGGGCCGTGTCCGGGGCCGCGTCCGGCGCGGCGTCCGATCCGACGGCGGGCTCGACATCGGGTCCGGTGGCCGACGACCCCTCGCCATCGCCCTCATCGCAGACGCCTTCGTCTTCGTCTGCGTCGTCCTCATCCTCGTCGTCGACGTCCGGGGCGGAGGGCGGTGCAGGTCACCGCGCCCTGCGCCGCTCGGTTCTCGCCGAGGTCGTCGTGGGGGTGGCGGTGCTGGTGATCACGACGGTACTGACCGGCACCCAGCCCGGCCGTGCCGAACTGCAGACGGCCGCGGCGGCCGAGTCCACCGCGAACGCCGCCGGGAACGGCCCGACCGCGTCCACCACCCTGATCCCCTTCGACGTCGGCACCCCGGGCGGCCACGGCAAGGTCCAGATCGTCCTGGAGCCGGGCCGCGTCGGCGAGAACACGGTCGAGGCGGTCATCATCGGCCCCGACGGAGGCATCGCCACCGTCCCCGAGATCAAGCTCTCCTTCACCCTCAAGGCCCAGAAGATCGGCCCCATCGACGCCCGGCTCACCGACCAGGGCGGCTACTGGGGGACCCGCTCCCTCAACCTGCCCCTGGCCGGCACCTGGACGATGAAGGTCACCATTCGTACGTCGGACATCGACCAGGTGTCGGAGACACGGCAGGTGAAGATCGCCCGCTGACCTGCGGAGGAGACCGCGCTGACCTGCGGATACGGCTGCCGGGCAGGCCGGGGCGTCCGGGCCGTCCGGGGTGTCCGAGGTATCCGGGGCGTCGCTACCAGGCCGGCATGATCGCCTCGGGGTACCGGGACCCGGCGGCCCCCTTGGGCAGGATCTCCTGGACGCGGGCCAGGTCCTGCGGGGTGAGCGTCACGTCCGCGGCGGCCACGTTCTCGGCGAGGCGCTCCGGGCTGCGGGTGCCCGGGATCGGGACGACGTCGTCGCCCTGGGCCAGCAGCCAGGCCAGGGCCAGCTGCGTCACGGAGATCCCCTTGGCCGCCGCGAGGGCGGTCAGTTCGCCGATGGCGGTCAGGTTCCGCTCGTA
Source organism: Streptomyces sp. NPDC102514 (assembly GCF_055584525.1). Lineage (NCBI taxonomy): Bacteria > Bacillati > Actinomycetota > Actinomycetes > Kitasatosporales > Streptomycetaceae > Streptomyces > Streptomyces sp. NPDC102514. The sequence goes on along the minus strand of NZ_JBVJLW010000004.1, from coordinate 89,201 downwards.
GTTGCCGGGCTGCCAGCGGTCGTCCCAGCTGCGCATGTCGTCGGCGGGATACTCGGCGGCGGGCTTCACGGTGCCGGTCAGGAACCCCCGCCCGAGCGGCGAATACGGTACGAATCCGATGCCGAGCTCGCGCACGACCGGCAGCACGTCGGCCTCCACGGCCCGCTCGAACACGGAGTACTCGGTCTGCAGCACGGACACCGGGTGGACGGCGTGGGCGCGCCGGAGGATGTCGGGCCCGGCCTCGCTCAGCCCGAGGTAGCGCACCTTGCCTTCGGCGATCAGTTTGCCGATCGTGCCCGCCACGTCCTCGATGGGTACGTCCGGGTCGACGCGGTGCTGGTACAGCACGTCGATGTGGTCGGTGCCGAGATGGCGGAGGCTGTTCTCGGTGACCTCGCGGATGTGCTCGGGGCGGCTGTTGAGGGCGTATCCCTCGCTGTTCTGCGGCGCGTCCATGTCGAAGCCGAACTTGGTGGCGATCACGACGTCGTCGCGGATGCCGCGCAGGGCACGGCCGAGCAGCTGCTCGTTGCTCCCGGTGCCCATGCCGTACAGCTCGGCGGTGTCGAAGAGGGTGACGCCGAGTTCGTACGCCCGGCGGATGGTCGCGATGCCGCCGGGTTCGTCGCCGGCGCCGTACGCCATGGTCATGCCCATGGTGCCGAGACCGATCGCGCCGACGGTCAGCCCCTGCCCGCCGAGAGCACGCACGGACAGCGCACCGCTCTTGTCCTGCGGGCCCTGGTTCTGCTGGTTCTGCTGTTCGTCGCCTTGCTGTGTCATGCCGTCGACGCTAGGAGCGCGCACGCTGCGAGGCATGGGGCGTCGGCCGCATAAGATTGCCTGATCCTCTCAGAGCCACCGGCTTGCGGACACACACAGACAGGGAGCGCACATGCTGGACGAACTCGCCGCGGCCATCACCCGGCACGGCAGTGACATGTGGGCCGACACCGCGGTGCCACGCCAGCGACTGGTGACGCTCGACGAGGCGGAGGCGCCGCTCGACCTGCTCTACGAGCCGATGATCTGCTTCGTCGTCCAGGGCTCCAAGAACAGCGTGGCGGGCGAGCGGAGCTGGACGGCGGGCCGCGGGCAGGTGTTCCTCAACTCGCTGGTCCTGCCGGTCACGGCCACGTTCGAGGAGGTGCCGTACCGCTCGGCGGTCATGCGCCTGGACGGCGCCCGGCTCGCCGAACTCCTGCTGGAACTGGAACCGGACGGCACGGACCAGCCCGCTCTTTCCGGCCCGGGTCCGGCCGGCCCGGTCACGGCACCGATGACTCCCGAGATCACCGACGCGGTCACCCGCTGGGTACGGCTGCTCGACACCCCGGGGGACATCCGCGCCCTGGCGGGCCGTTTCGAGATGGAGATCCTCTACCGGCTGCTCGGCACCGCTCTCGGGCCGACCCTGCGGCACTACACCCTGGCCGACTCGTCCGCGGCCAGGGTCCGTACGGCGGCCCGGTGGATCTGCGCACGGTTCGCCGAGCCGCTCGCCATCGACGAGATCGCGGCGACGGCGCACATGAGCACCGCCAGCCTGCACCGCAACTTCAAGGCGGCGACGGGGATGAGCCCTCTGCGCTTCCAGAAGCACCTGCGCCTCCAGGAGGCCCGCCGGCTCCTCCTCGCGGGTGACACCACGGCGGCGCTGGTCGCGGAGAAGGTCGGTTACGTGTCCGCGACCCAGTTCAACCGTGAGTACCGGCGAACGTACGGCCTCCCGCCGGGCCAGGACACGGCCCGCCTGCGCGACCGACTGGCGGACGCGGGCGCGGGCGCCCGGACGATATGACCAGTTCCCACTCCCTCCTTCCTCCCCTCCCTCCCCTCCTCACGGGGGATCCCAGTGGGCGAGGAGGTGCAGGGCGGCGGAGGTCCGCGCGAAACCCTGTTCGCCGAGGAGTTCACGCAGCTCACCGTTGAAACGGTCGATCTCCGGCTGGGCGGCACGCAGGGCGGCGCGGCCCTCGTCGGTGAGCTCCAGCGTGACGGCCCGGTGCTCGCGCGGATGGGCCCGCCGGACGACGAACCCGGCCGCGGTGAGCCGCGCGACGAGCGCGGTGACGGCGGACTCGCGCAGCCCCAGGGTGCGGGCGAGCTCCCGCTGGGTCCCGCCCGGCCGGTCCCGCACGGCGAACAACGCACCGAGCTGAGCGGTGGTGACCCCGGCGGCGGCCACACAGCGCCGGTCCGCGACGGTACGCAGCCGGTGAGCGGCCCGCTGCAGAAGAAAGAACAACCGCTGATCGGCCTCGGGTTCGCATGCACCTTCGGGTTCGGACATGGCCCGATGTTGACAGACGGGACGGCCGTACGGGACTCTCACTTCACTAGTGAAGTGAGAGTCGGCGAAACGAGGCAGGTGTAGGTGTGAAGGACTCTTTGGACCTGGCCGCAGCCCAGGAGGCCCTGGCGGCGCAGCCTTTCAGCACCCTGCTGGGCGCCCGCCTGGTGGCCTTCGGCAAGGGCGAGGCGGTGCTGGAACTGGACATCCGCGACGACCTGCGCCAGCAGAACGGCTTCGTGCACGGCGGCGTACTCGGCTACGCGGCCGACAACGCGCTGACCTTCGCCGCGGGCAGCGCCGCCGGAGCGCACGTACTCACCTCGGGCTTCACGATCGACTACCTGCGCCCGGCCGACGGCACACTCCTGAGGGCCCACGCCCACGTCGTACGAGCCGGCCGCACCCGAGTCGTCTCCCGCTGCGACCTGTCGACGGTGGACGCGGAGGGAACACAGACGCTGTGCGCGGTGGCACAGGGAACGATCGCGATACGGCCTGCCTGAACCTGCCGAACACCCGGGCCCACTGCGAAAACAGAACAACGAGGCCCGAAAACACCAAGAACAACGAAGAAGGGCCCCACCGCGAACGGTGGGGCCCTTCAACATCGTGCCCGGTGAGGCACTGGCGGAGGATACGAGATTCGAACTCGTGAGGGGTTGCCCCCAACACGCTTTCCAACTCTGCTGGTACCCGTTCCTGCTGGTTCGCGCTCGTTCAGATCCCGCGTATCCCTCTTTACTGGCAGTGGTTTGAACGAGTCCGAACTTCCATGGATGAGACTGCCGTTGAGACTGGAGTACCAGCGGGGCCGAACCATGGTCTGCGGTGGCGTTGGTTGCCGCGCGACGACCCTATAGTCCGTAGCTCTAGCCGGATCGGTCAGTTACGGGCCATACCGGCCGCGGCTCGGCTCCGCAGGGGTTGCGGTACTGCGCTGCGGTACAGGGCCGGCCGCTAGGAAAATACCTTGGAATCGATATAAAATCCGGTGTTAGATTCCGACCCCCTATTTAACTACCAGTTGATATGCGTATCCACGACCAGCGGTCCCCGGCTTATGCTCAATTTCACCTGCTCTAATCAAATTCTCGAAGATTTTTTTCATCTTGCTTTCACTGTCGATTCCTGTCAACTTACGCGCCTGCTCGTTCTTGATGGAGCCATTGAGCTTAAGGAAGTCAACAACCTGCTGAGCCGGAGAGGCGAGGCTTTCGTGACGAATTGCTACCAGTACGGAATTATCTGTCTCTTTGATCACAGGCGATCGAAGGTTCAGCTTCTTCATTGAATCAAAGGCCGTGTTTAGCCCCTCTCCGACGTCTTTATTGGGAGGGTTGGGGAAGCGATTTAGGTGGCGTACGAGGTACGGGTTTCTGCTTAGGCGCTCATCCAAAATATTTTTGACTGTAATGTGTCCGGGGAGGCGGCCAGGGCTTTGGATTTCGATCCTGTTCTCGAAAATCCTGATGTGAATGTCATCCGTCACCGAATAGTCTCGATGCAGCACCGCGTTCGTGATGATTTCATGTAGTGTCTCGTGGGGGTAGCGAACTTTGCGGAGACCCTCGTCATCCAGATAAGCGGCGGATTCAACCATTTTAACGGTCCTGTCAACGGCGTCGTAAATTTGACGGTAGAGGGACCCTTCAATAGTGACTGGGTCCTCAACCAGACGGTCTCGCGCCTGCTCTTCGCTGCTATACCGGTAAATCTTGATACCGCAGCGCTTCGGCAGACAAGCTTGCGGTTCATCAGCAAACAAGAGTGCCGCAGCGACTACCGGCTTCCCAGAAACTAGTAGATGCTGTTTCCTCAAATACGTTTCCGGTTCTGATACCGGCACCGCGCTCAAAAGATACTCAATGATCGCCTCGGAGTTCGTGACGACTTCAGGATCAATGGCCATAGTTTCAGACTCAAATGATTCAATACCCTTCTGGCGGCGGAGCGCGAGGAGCGCATCATCCGATACCACCGGGATATTTTGTGCACTAAGCCGCTTGTACACCTTTCCGTCGGAGGACCTCCGAATCGATCGGGATTTTCTGGCATTTACGTGAAGGACGTACCCGGCCATTCCGTTACAGAATAGAAATTCTCCATCAATATCCGTGCCAAAAGGAGACACATCTTCAAGGGCTGCGATTAGTTGATTGGCATCCTCCGGATCAGAGAAGCCGTCCCATGAAAATCCGTTGGAGTTTTCGGTTACGCCAATGTAGAGATCCCCGCCATCGGCATTACAGAAAGCCGATGCGGCCCTGGTGATCTTCGCGGGCGCTATGCGCTTATCCTTGAAATCGAGAAAGTGGTCCTCCTGCTGTTCGAGAAGCTGAGTGACCTTTTCCGCTGAAATCGAAACCGTCTCGAACAACTCTCCCCCTACCCAATAGCCTCACTTGCTACGAACCTTACGCCAGAACAAGGCTAACCAACATGGCCTATCAGGGTTCAACAGCAGCGCCGGCAAGTTGCGCGCGGCCAAAGAGATCGACGGTGTGGTGAAACGTCCGCCTCCATCCACCACTCGCCCTAGCTCCTATCCCGTCCGCCTTCGACAGACACACCGTGGAGCGGTCGCTGTTCAGGGCGTCAAGGTGGAGCGCGCCGCTGTACGACGACCTTGATGCCCTGGGTCGCGACTGCTCGGCTTTGCCTGGGTCGAAAGCGGACGGGATGGGAGCCCACAACGCTCACCACGAACCGGCCGGCACTCGCGAACGGCGCCCCTCCCATCCCGGAGGTTGAGCACCCCGTCGGAGGCATGTCTTGAAGCCGCAGGCTTGGTTCTCGTCTCATGCCCGACGTGGTCGTACCGGTACTCGGCTGCCGGGGCGTAAGGGGTGCCAGCCTGGTAGCCGCGCAGGACGCGGACGGGCAACTCTTCGAGGTAGCAAGTCACGAGCGCTGCGTTACCGGAGTCGTCCAAGGTCTGGTTGTACACCTGATTGCCGGCACCGTCTTGGCCACCGTGGCCGGTGTGGACGATGACGTCTCCGTAGTCCTCATCGTCCTTGTAGTCGCTGGACACGACGCTGGACTCGGCACCGGTCTTCTTCGTCCCGCAGATGCCCGCCTGCAAGGGCCTGGCACTGACACTTCCGCAGCGGTTTTCAAGACCGGCGAATCCTCACTCTGCTCTCGGGCCTTGACCAGGAAGTTCGTCGACCTGCCTGCGAGCCAGACCCCGCGTCTGGCCGGAGGTTGGCCACAAGCTCCGGTGCTTCGCTTCAATCGATCACCAGGGCAGACGGGGTCTAGCCGCCGGGACGGCTCGCGCCGGGGGACACGGCGAGAAGGTCATGCGGCATCGTGAGTTCACCCGCCGGCCGTTGGGCGAGCCACCCTGAGCGCCTGTGAGATGGCGCTTCCGTGCGTACGTGCTTAAAGCCCAGCCGTTCGTAATAGGCGTGTAGTCCCGTGTTCGTGCGCCACGTGTCGATGCGCACCCACGTCCGCCCCTCCAACGCTGCGAGGCGGGACATCCAATCAACGACGCGCGTGCCAAGGTGCCTACCCGAGGCGTCCCGCGCAACGATCAGTTTGTATAGGTAGAGCGCGGTTTCGGGTTGGTCAGCGTCCGTCCAAAAATCCCGGTCGACGACACCGCGGCTGACGGTCGCGAGTACCTGCTCATCCTCGCCGACCACGACCCATGCACGCCCTTCGTCGATGTTGGCGTGCCATTTGGCGATCGCTCGCCCGCCCGTCTCCGGGTCGCTCCACTGGTCGGTGCCTTTGGTGCGCAACCACCCTTCCGCCTCTGTACGAAGCGCCATGAGGGCGGGTACATCCCCCGCAGCCGCGGGGCGAAGGTATTCAGTCCGTGCTGACTTCATAGAGGATCTTGTGCCTGTCTCCGGGAAGGATGGTGACCATGCAGCGGAGGGGGCGACCACCCGCGTCATAGCCAGTTCTCGTGTGCTCTGCGACCGGTGTTGCTGCGGGTAGGGCAAGCAGCTCAGCCTCCTGCCGATTCGGCATACGAACCGCGATCTCATCTGTGTACTTGGCCTGCACAAGCCCGACGGAAGCCAGGATGCCCCCAGGCGCGGAGACGTCGCGAGGCTCCATCAATGGCGTACCCGCCACTAGCTCCTGAGGAAAGTACGAGTCGGCGAGCGCGTAGGGCCTGCTGTCGACATACCGAATGCGCTTCCGAGCGACGGCCAAACCGTCTTCGGGAAGTTCGAGCCGTTCGCGAACGTGGGACGGGGGTTCCACGATCGACACGGTGATGTCCTGGCGGGGAGCCTTCCCCCCCTCCGCCACGGCGCTCGCCCACTGGTCACCTGCGGTTTGCCCCTCTACTGCGGTGGCGTGGCGACTCCGGCTCTCCAGAGTCGTCCAGTTCCACACGACGGGCGGGAAGTCCTCGCGGACGTACTTCCCTTGACCTTGCCCGGTGACAACGAGCCCCTCCTCAATCAAGAGGCGCACGCCGGCACGGATGGTCTCGCGGCTGTAGCCGTACTCGGTCATCATCTTCGACTCGCTCGGGAGTGCCTCACCCCCCTTCAGGTCCCCGGACACGATCCGTTCGCGCAGGTCATAGGCAATCTCCTGGGACTTGGTCATCCCGCGTCGCATGGGCATCCCATCTCCTTCACTCCAACTCCTCCGTACAAGTTAGACCAGGGGGCTTGACTCTCCAAGCCGATGAGGGCAATCTCATGGCACGGCGCTCCTCTAGACAAGTCAGACGGGGTGTCACGTACGGGCTACCCGTACAGGTTGTGCCCGGAGGAAAGCCCGAGGGGGTGAGTACGAAGGAAGCACTCGTTTACTTGAGAACTGAACAGCGTGCCTAGATGACGGGGTGTGAGCCCCCGTCCCCGTGGCGACCGGGTCAAGGTCGCCGGCGGCCAACTTCTTTTCGCGTGTCGGCTCTGGAGAACAGCCTTCGGGATCATCCCTCCCTCACGGGAGGTCAGCCCGTCGGGTGCCACCCGGTACGCGCCGCCCTGCTGGCGTCAGAGCAGTGACGATGACGCACCCGATTCCCCCGGCTCGGGACCGGTCCGCCGCGCAACGGCGGACCGGTGAAGCCGTGTCCCTGCTCTGTGCGGGAGGTCGGTGTGAACCGACGACATCTGTAGGCGCCGCCGCTCGGACCCGCGGCAGGCGCCAGAACGATCAGGGTCCCTTTCTTCCTGGCTCGCGGCACCTCGTGCCGCGGCCGGCTGCCTCTTCCGCCCGTCCGTCCCGCGCACCGCGTGAGGACGTACGGACGGGAGCGCGGGGAGCCGGAGTTGCCTGGTTCCACAACGGCGCGCGGCCCCGGTGTTCGAGCACCGGGGCCGCTTTTCGGGCCGTTCCGTCGATTGAGGAGAGACGACCCATGAAGTGCATCGTTGCTGGTCATGAAGCCGTTACCGCGACGGAGTTCGCGGAGCTGGCGTTTGGTATCGACCCGGAGTTGTTCACCGACCCGGTCATGGAGTCCGAGGGTGATCGGGTGGTGCGGCTGGACGTGGCGCGGGAGGTTCTCGCGGAGCTGCGGGAGTCGGACCCGTCGGCTGCGGCGTACGCGGAGACGCTGCTGCGTACGAGCCCGTTGAGGGACGCGCGGGCCGTGGCCCGTCGGCCGCGGACGCGCCGCACGGCGCGCGGCTCCGCGGTGCGTACGGCGGTGGCCGCATGAGTGAGCGCGAGATCATCGACAGCTTCCCTGCCGGTCACCCGCGCGGCAGTTGGCCGGCTGAGGAGCGGGCCGCGGCGCTGCGAGAGCAGGGCGAGAGCGCCACGGTCGTCATGGACCTGGACACGGACAGCTTCCTGATCGTCTCCGAGGGGGCTGCCGTATGAGCGGGCCCCTGACGCTGGATGAGGTGGCCGTTCCCCTGCGGGCGCTGCGTCTGCTGTCCGTGGACTTCGGGCACTTGCCGGCTCCGTCCGTGCACGTGTCGACGATCTACCCGGAGCGGCTGGAGTTGGTGTTCTACGACGACCTCTCCGGCTTCGAGAGGTGGCGGGACGCCCTGAGGATCGCCCCGGACGCGGTGACCTACCGCGTGCAGAACGACGGCCGGACGGGAGTGCTGCGCGCGAGCGTCGACCACGCGGGCGCCACGGTGCACCTGATCGCTTACGCCGACGTCGCCACCCCGGCGTTGGTCGGGGGTGCGGCATGAGTGCTCCGGCCCGCGTCGACGCGTCGTTGACGCCCGTCGAAACCGCGTCGACGCCCGCCGCGGTGGATCACGCGATCACCGCGCTCGCGGCCGTGCTGACGGTGCTCCTGACGGCTGTGGCGTTCTGGCTTTCCTACGAGCACTTGCAGGAAGTCGCCGCGCGTCACGGCATGCAAGAGGCGGTCGCCCGGTCGTGGGCGTGGCCGGCCACGGTGGACCTGTTCATCGTGATCGGTGAACTGTTGATCCTGCGGGCCTCGCTCGCTCACCGGGTCGACTGGTGGGCAATCGGCCTGGTCACCGCAGGCGACGGCGCCTCCATCGCGCTGAACGTGGCCGGTGTCGGCGAGGGCGCCGGGGCCCTGAACTACGTGGTGGCCGCGGTTCCTCCGGTGGCCGCGCTGCTGGCATTCGGCGCGCTCATGCGGCAGGTCCACGCCTACCTCGCCCGCCGCGCGTCGACGGGCGTCAACCCACCTCCGACGGGCGTCGACGCACCCTCGACGCCCGTCACCGTCAGCATCGACCGCGAACCGGCCGCGCCGCCTGCACCCTCGGTTCCGGTGCCGGATCCGGCGCCTGCGGCTGTGGCCGTACCGGTGGCTGTGGAGGCCGCGTCGACGCCCGTCACCCCGGATCCGGTCCCCGTCGACACCGCGTCGACGGCCGTCGACCTGTGCGCCCCGGTGGTCTACCCGAACCGGGTCGATCAGTTGGTGCGCGCCCTGTACGGGACCGACTTCGTGCAGCCGAGCACGGCCCGCATGACGCAAGCAATGGCCGCGGCAGGGCTGGGGACGTCGGAGTCGACGGCCCGCACCGCACGCGGACGGGTCAAGGCCCGTGAGCCGCACCTGGCAGACCTCCCAACCGCGCTCGCCGGCTGAGCGGGAGGACGGTGCTCATGTCGTACTCCTACGCGAAGTGCTTCGACCCGTCCGGCGCCCGCCACGGAATCCCTACCTTCCCGTGGCGCTGCGCCCCGGACGGTTACGCCACCCGCCGCCAGCTCCGGGCCCGCGGCCTGCGCCCCGGTGGTCAGCCGGTCGCCGGGCAGGTGTTGCGCCCGCGCTACCGGCGCGGCCCGCTAATCGCCTACCTCTACCGCCTCGACTGCGCCAAGCCCGTCCGGCCGATGACGCCGGCGAAACGGGCCGCACTCGCCAAGGCGAACACCGCACGCCGCACGTGCCCGCAGTGCAGGCGGGATGCCGGCTACGTCATCCCCACCTCGCTCGGCATGTGCGTGCCCTGCGCCTACCCCGACGACGAACAGCGCGCCGCCTGAACATCCCTCACCTCATCTGGGAGTTTCGCTGTGACCAGCCGTACCCGACTCCGCCGCGCCGTGAAGGTGCCCGCCGGGGCCACCACCGTCCGTATCCCGCGCCAGCGCGGGCGCCGCAACGCTCAGCCGTTCGTCGTCGTGATGCCCGAACGCCGTTCCCTCACCCGCGAAGCCGCGTCGGCCCTCGGCAGCGTGCTGTGGCACTTCCGCCGCCAGCTCGCCCCCACCGGCTTCGCCGTGCTGGCCTTCGCCCTCTCCGGGCTGCTCCACATCCTCGCCGGGTGGTCCGGCTTCCTGATCGGCACCGCCGCCGTGCTGGCTGCCGGATGGCTGGCGATCGTGCAGCGCAACCGGCCCGAGACCGGGGCCGTGCTGGCCTGGCGGATCGGGCTCGCCTCGCTGGCCTTCCTCGCGGCCGGCTGGGTGGCCATCGCGACCGTGCTCGGTCCGCTGACGGGCCCGCTGGAGACCGTATGGCTGCTCATCTGCATCGCGGCTCAGGCCGTGTGGCTCATCGTCCGTCGCACCCACTGACCCGCTGAGGAGATCTCAATGGCAAACAACGCGCGTGCCCGTACGGCCAACGGCCGCTCCGCCGGCGGGGCGAACGGTGCGGCCAACAAGGGCAACAAGTTCGCCAACGCCGGCGCCGCCGTGGGCGGGTTCGTCGGCGCGATGGGCGGCTCGTTCGTCCCGCCCGTCAACATCACCGTCAACCAGAACAAGGGCAGCGTGCCCGGCCCCCACGGCGGCGGCTCCGCCTTCGTCCTGGGTGACCCGGAGTTCAACACCACCGAGGACGTACGCAACTACTGCAACCACGCCCGCGCCCTGATGATCCAGGTCGGCATCGAGCTGGCCATGGCCTCCAAAATCCTCGAAGCCCGCCTCGCTCAGGCGCAGCGCCAGCATGGTGACAACCCGATCGAGCACAAGATGCGGGCGAAGAAGGTCGGCTGGAAGCTCAAGCGGGCCGCGGACGGGGCCACCGCCGCCGCCAAAGGCGCGGTCGGCGCGTACGGGGCGTTCACCCGCGAGTACGCCGACATCATGCGGCCCCGCCCCCAGCAGGCGCCACCCGTCAACCCGTTCCGGTTCTGAAAGGCGGTCGCGTGATGGCAAGCAAGTGGACTGACCAGGACGGACGGGGCTATCCCGTCGACGTCCGACAGCATGAGGACCGGCTCAACTCCGGTACCGGCACCGGTCTCGGGGCGTGGCTCGCGCACCGGGCCAAGCCCTACACCCCGCCGTGGATCGTCACCGGCGCGGTCGGTGTCGCCGGTGCGGGGGCGAGCCAGATGTGGGCCGACTCGGCACCGGCCGGCGTCGGCCTCACCCTCGCCTCCGTCGCCCTGACGGCGGCGGCGTGGTGGGCGGGGAAGGCGACCGGCCCGCAACGCCGGCTGCACTCCGCGATCACGGTCGCGGCGGGCTCATCGTGGTTCACCTCCGCCGCGTTGGCGGGGCCGCTCACCGGCCCGCTCCCCGACCTCTACCTGATGGGCGGCGCCACCGTCGCCCTGTCGTGGAACATCCGCCAACTCATGCGCTCCTCCGGCGGGGAGACTGCTGACGAGTCGTCGTCCTCGGACAAGAGCCTGCTGGAGAAGGTCGGGCTCGCCAGGACCAAGCTCAAGGACGTCAAGGTCGAGCCGAACCGGGTCACCGTGCCGTACGAGCTGCCCGCCGGTGAACTCACCCACGACGACGCGGCCAAGGCCATTCCGCGGATTGCGTCCGCGCTGGACGTGCCGACCACGGCCATCCGTCACCAGGAGGACCCGGAGTCGGCGCGCAAGGGCGCGTTCGTGATCGTGCCGGAGGACCAGTTGAAGACTCCGACCGTGTGGCCCGGCCCGTTCGCCCCCGGGCAGAGCGTGGCCGTGCCGCTGCGGGTCGGCGTCTACGACGACGGCTCCGACCTCGTGTTGCCGCTCCTGGACGCGATCCACATCCTCATCATGGGGATGACCGGCTCCGGCAAGACCGAGGGCGCCCTCGACGTCCTGCTGGAACTGTTCAGCCGCAAGGACGTCGTGGTGTGGCTCGCGGATGCGGCCAAGGCAGGGCAGGACTTCCAGCCGCTCCTCCCGGCAGTCGACTGGGCAGCGCTCGACACCCCGTCCGCCGGCGCCATGGTCGCCGCCGTGCAGGCGGTTATCCCGGCCCGTACCGCGTGGCTGCGGGACCACGGATACCGCTCCTGGGAGCCCGCCGCGGCTGAGCGGCAGAGCGACCCGGCCCACTCGTGCGCGGCGTCCGGCGCGTGCGGCTGCCCGGGGATGCCGTACCTGGTCGCGTGGATGGAGGAAGCGGCCAAGCTCCTGCGGGACCTGGGCGACGACACGTTCACCGGCATCGCGCAGGAAGCCCGCTCCGCCGGCGTCTCGCTCGTCATCTCGATGCAGCGCGCCTCCGGATACCAGCTCTCCACCGACACCCGCGCTTCTCTCCCGGCCGCTATGTGCTTCGGCGTCCGGGGCGATGACGCCACGTTCGCTCTGCCGGACGAGGTGCTGTCCGCCGGGGCCAATCCGGCGGCGTGGGCGAACAAGCGCAAGGGCTACGTCTACCTCGTGTCCGCGGGGGTGGATGAGGACCTGTACGCCAACCCGGCCCGCACGTTCTGGACCGGACCCGCCGGCCAGTACGAGCGGATGGCGAGCTGGGTCGTGGAGACGTTCGCCGGTATCCGTGCCGAGATTGATCCCGTCACCGGGGCAGCCGCGGCCCGCGTCGCGGGCGAGCGGTTCACCAACCGCCGGACCCTGGCCGGCACACCGGCCACCACCGAGCAGCCCGAGCCGGCGCCGGTGTCGTTCGCGGAGGTGCAGGAGTCGGCCCGCACGGTCGCCGCGCTGGTCGACCCCGAGGACGCCGATGCGGACGCGAGTGCGGAGCTTCCGCCGGTCGGCGTCAACGCCGGTATCCCGCAGGGCAAGCCGTCCACCGAGGAAGCCCGCGAACTCCTGGACGACCTCGTGTCGATGCTCGCCTCGGTCGGCCCCGGCACCGTCGCCGTGAGGGACGTGAAGCCGTACCTCGAAAAACTCGGCCGCGACCGCTCCTGGGTCTCCAAGGAACTCAAGCGGCTCGCCACGGAAGGGCGCCTCGCCCCGACGGCCGAGGGAGGCGTGTACCGGCTCGTGCCCACCCTCACCGTCGTCTGACACCGAGGGCCGCACACCCGCACACCCCGGCACACCCGCACACCCCGAATCCCCACGTGACGCGGCGTGTGAAGAGGGCCGCACACCGGCCCGCACACCCCCACCGCACACCCCCGCACACCCACCCGCCGCCCCTGCACACACGGGGCACGCGGCTCACCCGAGGAAGGCTCCGATGACCTACCACGACCCACCGGGGATCATCGCCCCGCACATCCCCGCCGACGCCTACCGCCGTGCCGAAGCCACCGGGGCACCGGTCGTCATCGTCGTCCACACCCCCGACCCGACCGGCGTCCCGTGGCGCAGGGTCCTGATCCCACTCGCCATCGCCGGCGCCGCCGCGCTCGGGGGCTGGGGGCTGGTCGTCGCGCTGTGCGCGCTACTCGATGCCGCCGCCCACACCGCGACCGTCATCGCCGGAGCCGCCGGACCCATCGGCGTCGGAGGAATCACCTTCCGGCTCGCACGCGGCAAACACCTCTAGCTACGCCAAGGGCGGCCCCCACGTCTCGCCAAAGAAGCGGGGCCGCCCTTGCCAGCCAGCATCCATCAAAGGAACTGGAGACCTCCAGCATGACCCATGACCCCCGTACCGCGCTGCTGTCCGCAGCGCTGGACGCTGCACAACGTGGGTGGCACGTCTTCCCGCTGCGTCCCGGCACGAAGCGGCCCGCTCTGCACGGAGCGGACCGGTGCCGCACCACCGGCGACTGCGCCCGTGGTCACCTGAAGTGGCAGGAACGCGCGACCGTCGACCCGCACCGCATCACCCTGTGCTGGGAGACCAGCCCCGCCAACATCGGCCTCGCCACCGGCCCCTCCGGGTTGGTCGTCGTCGACCTGGACGTGCCCAAGAACCAGGACAACGACAGCAGCAGTGCGGACACGCCTGACGGCGCGACGACCTTTAAGGCGCTCTGCGAGCGCACCGGCCACCCCGTCCCCACCACCTACCGCGTCCGGACCGCGAGCGGCGGACAACACCTGTACTTCACCGCCCCGGTCGGCGTCCGGCTGGGCAACACCGCGGGCACCCTCGCACCCCTGGTCGACACCCGAGCATGGGGCGGATACGTCGTGGCCGCGGGCAGCATCACCCCGGGCGGCTCGTACGAGACCGTCAACGACACCGCCCCGGTGCCCCTGCCGGGATGGCTGCTGGAAATGCTGCAACCCGCCCCCGCCCGCCCCGCGGTGCCGTTGCGGCTGCCTGCGGTCGACGGCAGCCGCGCGGCGCTGGCCGCACTGGAAGCTGAATGCGCGACCGTGGCCGCGGCGCCGGAGAAGCAGGGCAACATCACGCTGAACCGGTGCGCGTTCAAGGTGGGGCGGTTCGTCGCGTGGGGCGACCTCCCCCGGCACGTAGCAGAGAACGCCTTCCAAGCGGCTGGAGAGGCGCGGGGACTCACCGCTGCGGAGTGCCGGAGCACGATCCGCAGTGCTCTGGACAGTTCCCTGCGCAAGGTCCGGCCTCGGGAGACCGCATGAACACCCCTCCCCGCCCTCCCTTGGAAGGCCAACCGGTGGCGAGCGGCCCGCACCCCGCCGAAACGGCCGCACTCGGGCCGGTCGTGGGCGAGCCGAAAGGCGCCGCCCGCCAGGGCGTCCGCACTGCTCTTCGCCCTGACCCGCAGACCGAAGACGGCCGGTACCCCATCGCGTGGCTGACCATCTGCGCCCCGCGCGGTGCAGTGCCGACCGCCACGTCGAAGTGCGAGTGCGGCCGTGACCGCAGCGCGGTCGGCAAAGCCCGCGTGCTCACCCTGATCACCGACCACGAAGCCCACCGCGACCACTGCCCGCTCCGCACCATCCAGGAAGGGAAGGCCGCAGCATGACCGACCAGACCTCCGCCCCGGCCACCATCGATGCCGCCACGTTGCTTGACGAGGTGGAAGCTTTCCACCGCCGGTTCAACGTCTTCCCCACCGAGCACGCCTACGTCGCGGTCGCGCTGTGGGACGCGCACGCCCACCTGATCGACGCGCTCGACGGCACGGCCCGCATCGCCTTCCTGAGCCCCGAACCGGGATCGGGGAAGTCACGGGCACTGGAGATCATTGAGACCCTCACCCCCCGCGCGGCGACCACCGTCAACGCGTCCGCCAACGCGCTGTTCCGGCTCGTGGCCGCCGACGAGGGAACCCCCACCCTGCTCTTCGACGAGATCGACACCGTGTTCGGGCCCAAGGCCGGCGGGAACGAAGAGGTCCGCGGGTTCCTCAACTCTGGCTACCGGCGCGGCGCCAAGTCGCTGCGCTGCGTCGGGGAGGGGTCCGACCAGAAAGCGGGTTGGTTCAACTCGTTCTGCGCGGTCGCCATGGCCGGACTCGGCTCGCTCCCGGACACGATCCTGACCAGGTCGGTCATCATCCGCATGCGCAAGAAGGCACCCAACGAGAAGTGCGAGCCCTACCGGCGGCGCGTCCACGAGAAGCAGGGCCATGTCCTGCGGGACCGGCTCGCGGAGTGGACCGCCACCATTGAGGACCAGATCGCGGACGCGTGGCCGGAGATGCCCGAGGGCGTCTCCGACCGGCCCGCCGATGTGTGGGAGCCCCTGCTGGCCGTGGCGGACGCGGCCGGCGGGCACTGGCCCGAGCGGGCCCGCGCCGCCTGCATCGCGCTCCTCAAAGCCGCTGCGCAGGGCGGTGAGGCATCCCTGGGGGTGCGGCTGCTGACGGACCTGCGCGACAAGGTGTATTGCGGCTCCGACCGCATGCCGACCGCCGCGATCCTCGAAGTACTGCTCTCCCTCGATGACGCCCCCTGGGCCGACATGAGCGAGGACGGACAGAGCGTCAAGCCCCTCACCGCGCGCGGCCTCTCCAAGCTCCTGAGCCAGTACGTACGCCCCGACAACACCCCCATCAAGCCCCGCGGCATCCGGGTGGGCAGCGGCACCCCCAAGGGCTACTACGCGGAAGACCTCTCCGACGCTTGGGCCCGCTACTGCCCTCCGGACCCCCAGAAGTCCGCAACATCCGCAACGTCCGCAACACCGCAGGTCAACGGGGGTGAATCCGTGGCGGATACCCCCGCTGAAAGCCGCCACGTGTCCGCGGAAACCGACACACGACAGCTCCGCATCGCCGGCTGACCAGCCACAACACCCGATGCCGCCACGTGCCTCGCGTGGCGGCATCTATCCGCAACAGAAACGGCATCCGCCGCAGATTCAAGCCGCTGACCAGCAATGTTGCGGCGTGGCGGATGTTGCGGATTCCCCAGAAGAGGGCCCGGGAGGCTCTCTCTTCCGCCTCGAAGGAGTCGAGACCCGTGGCAGGCGACCAGACGCACAAGCTCGCCGTAGTCCGTACCGAAGTCGAACTCCCTGAAGACAACTTCGACCCCACTCTCCTCGCGGTGAGGGTGGAAGAAGCCGCCCGCCGTCTGAGTATCGGCCGCACCACGATGTACGCCCTCATCCGAGATGGCGCCGTGCAGACCGTGCCGATCGGCCGGTCCCGACGAGTTCCCGTCCAGGCGCTCAGTGACTACCTCGCTCAGCGCATGCAGTCGCAGTCCACGAACGCAGTCGCGTAAGGAGTTCCATGGCCAAGCGCGCCAAGCGCCCTGATGGCGCATCGTCCATCTACTTCGGCAAGGACGGCTACTGGCACGGCCGCGTCACGGTCGGCGTCCGCGATGACGGGAAGCCCGACCGGCGCCACGTCATGAGCAAGGTCAGCGAAGGGGAGGTCATCAAGAAGGTTCGCGCGCTGGAGAAACAGCGCGATGAGGGCAAGGTTCGCAAGCCGGGCCGAGCGTGGACGGTCAAGGCGTGGCTCCTGCACTGGGTGGAAGAGATCGCCAAACCGTCCGTGCGAGAGAACACCTACGCCGGGTACGAGGTAGCAGTCAGGGTGCATCTGGTCCCTGGCGTAGGTGCTCACCGACTCGACAAGTTGGAGCCCGAGCACCTGGAACGCCTCTACACGAAGATGCAGCGCAGCGGGAGCAAGGCCGCCACCGCTCATCAGGCGCACCGGACGATGCGTACCGCGCTCAACCACGCGCTTCGCCGCGGCCACATCACCCGGAACGTGGCCACCCTCGCAGTACCTCCGAGAATCGAAGAGGAGGAAGTCGAGCCGTACGACATCGAGGAAGTGCAGCGACTCCTCTCCGAAGCGGCCAAGCTCCGCAACAGTGCCCGCTGGTCCATCGCCCTTGCTCTTGGGCTACGACAGGGGGAGGCTCTCGGACTGCGCTGGTCTGACATCGACCTTCCGAACGGCGTCCTCCGTGTGAGGAAGAACAGGCTGCGGCCGAAGTACCTGCACGGGTGCGGGGGAGAGTGCGGCCGAAAGCCCGGGTACTGCAAGCAGCGGGTCCGGAAGAACGAGGACACGGCCAACACCAAGTCACGAGCCGGCCGCCGAGTCATCGGGGTGCCTGCCGAACTGGTCCGGCTGCTGGAACTGCACCGCAAGGAGCAGGACCGGGAGCGGCTGCTGGTCGCGAACGAGTGGCGCGAGACTGGTTTCGTCTTCACGTCGCCCGCGGGGGAGCCTCTGGTCCCCAGCACGGACTACGACGCGTGGAAGCAGCTCCTCACTGACGCCAAGGTACGAGACGGCCGTCTGCACGACGCGCGGCACACCGCCGCCACGGTCCTGCTCATCCTCGGTGTCCCGGAACGAGTCGTGATGCAGATCATGGGGTGGTCGTCCACAGCGATGGCGGCCCGCTACCAACACGTGACGGGAGGAATCCTGGCCGACGTGGCGCAGCGGGTCGGCGGACTCATCTGGGAGGTGGCCAAGGCTGCCGACGAAGACGGTCCGGACGGCTCCGTAGGGGCGCGTTGAGACTGTAGATGAGACTGCAACCGTCGAAGGGCCCCACCGCGAACGGTGGGGCCCTTCGACATCGTGCCCGGTGAGGCACTGGCGGAGGATACGAGATTCGAACTCGTGAGGGGTTGCCCCCAACACGCTTTCCAAGCGTGCGCCCTAGGCCACTAGGCGAATCCTCCGCGGCAAACAATACAAGACGTTGAGCCGTGCTCGCGAACTCGTTCCCCCCGCTCGGATCGGGTACTGTGTGCGCAGCCCCTCACGTGGCGCTATCTGACTGAACTCCCCCAGGGCCGGAAGGCAGCAAGGGTAGGTTGGCTCTGGCGGGTGCGTGGGGGGCGCTTGCGTTTGCGGGCGGGACTCGGGATCGATCCGGGCGGGTCGGGCCGGGGGTTTCGGGCCGGTGCCGGTGGGGCCGGGCGGGCGGGAGTCGACGGGCGTTCCCCGTTGTCAGTGGGCGCCTATAACCTCGTATGTGTGTCGTCCCTCGCGCTGTACCGCCGTTATCGCCCGGAGTCGTTCGCCGAGGTCATCGGGCAGGAGCATGTCACCGACCCGTTGCAGCAGGCGCTGCGGAACAACCGGGTCAATCACGCGTACCTGTTCAGCGGGCCGCGCGGCTGCGGGAAGACGACCAGCGCGCGCATCCTCGCTCGGTGTCTGAACTGCGAGCAGGGGCCCACGCCCACACCGTGCGGTGAGTGCCAGTCCTGCCAGGACCTCGCGCGGAACGGGCCAGGTTCCATCGACGTCATCGAGATCGACGCGGCCTCCCACGGTGGTGTGGACGACGCCCGTGACCTGCGCGAGAAGGCCTTCTTCGGGCCCGCGAGCAGCCGGTACAAGATCTACATCATCGACGAGGCCCACATGGTCACGCCGGCCGGCTTCAACGCCCTGCTGAAGGTCGTCGAGGAGCCGCCGGAGCACCTCAAGTTCATCTTCGCCACCACCGAGCCCGAGAAGGTCATCGGGACGATCCGGTCGCGTACGCATCACTATCCCTTCCGGCTCGTTCCCCCCGGCACCCTGCGGAATTACCTCGGCGAGGTCTGCGGGCGCGAGGGCATGCCCGTCGAGGACGGCGTGCTGCCGCTCGTCGTGCGGGCCGGCGCCGGATCCGTGCGTGACTCCATGTCCGTCATGGACCAGCTCCTCGCGGGAGCCCGAGACGACGGTGTGACGTACGCCATGGCGACCTCCCTCCTCGGGTACACGGACGGCTCGCTGCTCGACTCCGTGGTCGAGGCCTTCGCCGCGGGCGACGGCGCCGCGGCCTTCGAGGTCGTCGACCGGGTCATCGAGGGCGGCAACGACCCCCGGAGGTTCGTCGCCGACCTGCTGGAGCGGCTGCGGGACCTCGTGATCCTGGCGGCCGTGCCCGACGCCGGTGAGAAGGGGCTCATCGATGCCCCCGTGGACGTCGTGGAGCGGATGACGGCCCAGGCCGGGGTCTTCGGCGCCGCCGAGCTGAGCCGTGCCGCCGACCTCGTCAACGCCGGGCTGACGGAGATGCGGGGGGCCACCTCGCCCCGCCTCCAGCTCGAGCTGATCTGCGCGCGCGTGCTGCTGCCCACGGCCTACGGCGACGAGCGGTCCGTCATGGCCCGGCTCGACCGGATCGAGCGCGGTGTGAACTTCAGCGGGGGAGGGGTGGGAGCAGGGGCCGGACTCGGGGGCGGGGTCGGTGGGCCCGCCGTCGGTTACGTGCCCGGGCCCGACGCCCACCCGGGAGCCCCTGCGGGACAGCCTGGGCAGCCGGGACAGCCGGGACAGCCGGGACACCCGGGGGTGCCGGGCGGTGGTCCCGCCGCCGCCCGCGCCGCCGTGCGGGGAGGCGGAGTGGGCGGGGGAGGAGTCGGGCAGGGGCCCGGAGTTCCCGGTCCCGGTCTCGGTCCCGGTCCCGGTGGTGATGTGGGGGGCGGGCCTGCCCAGGTCCCGGCCGCGCCCGCCGTCGCGTACACGCCTCCGCCCGCTCCCGCCGAGCCTGCTCCCAGTCCCAGTCCCAGCCCTAGTCCGGCCGCGCCTGCCGCCTCCGCCCCCGCCGCGGAGCAGCCGTCCGGGCCGGCTGCCGGTGCCTGGCCCACCGCGACAGCCGTGGGCAGCGGGAGGCGGCCGGGTGGCTGGCCGACCGCGTCCGCCTCGGGCGGGGGGCAGCCTCCGTCCGGAGCGTCCGCCGCGCCCTCCCAAGCCCCTGCCTCCGCCGCTCCTTCGCAGGGCTCCGCGGGCCCGGCCGCGTTCGCCGCTCCTCCGAGCGGCGGGCCCGACCCCCGCACGCTCTGGCCGAACATCCTGGATGCGGTGAAGAACCGGCGCCGCTTCACCTGGATCCTGCTCAGCCAGAACGCCCAGGTGACCGGCTTCGACGGCACCACCCTCCAGATCGGCTTCGTCAACGTCGGAGCGCGGGACAACTTCGCCAGCAGCGGCAGCGAGGAGGTGCTGCGGCAGGCGCTGTCCGAGTTGTTCAACGTGACCTGGAGGATCGAGGCGGTCATCGACCCCTCCGGAGGCTCGGCGCCCCCGCCCGCACCCGGTGGCGGCTTCGGCGGCGGTGGCTACGGCGGCAACACCGGTGGCGGCGGGGGCTACCCGTCGGGTGGCGGCGCCGCTCAGGGCACGGGCGCGCCCCGCCCCGCCCCGCAGCAGCCCGCGGCCCAGGCTCCGGCGCCCGGACCGTCCTCCCCGTCGTCCCAGAACCGCCCGGCGCCCGCCTCCGGCTCCGCGCCCTCGTCCGCTTCGGCGCACCAGCCCCCGCCCCGCCCCGCCGCCCAGGAGCCGCCTCCCATCTCGCCGGAGGACGACACCCCGGAGGACGACGATCCCGACCTCGACGAGTCGGCCCTCTCAGGCCACGAACTGATCGTCCGAGAACTGGGAGCGACGGTCCTGGAAGAGTTCACGAACGACTGACCGACCAACGGTCCATCCAGGCAGACCCACCGAGCGACCCCGCCCCAGCCACTCAAGGGGCGCGGGGAACTGCGCACCCAGCCCCCACCCCGCGCCACCCGACGCACAACCCTGCCCCCACCCACCCAAGGGGCGCGAGGAACTGCGCGACAAGCCCCCACGCACCCGGCACGCACACCCCAGGCACCCTCCCCCTCCCCGCCCCGCATCCCGCGGCAGGCACACCCCCGGGGTCACCAAACCCCCGCCGGCCAGGCGCCCGCTACGCTGACCCCCGTGAACGTCCTAGTAATCGGCGGCGGTGCCCGCGAACACGCCCTGTGCCGTTCCCTCTCCCTCGACCCCGACGTCACCGCGTTGCACTGCGCCCCGGGCAACGCCGGTATCGCCGACGTGGCCGAGCTGCACGAGGTCGACGCCCTCGACGGCAAGGCCGTGGCCACGCTGGCCACGGACCTCGGCGCCGAGCTGGTGATCATCGGCCCGGAGGCACCCCTCGTGGCCGGGGTCGCCGACGCCGTGCGCGAGGCGGGCATCCCGGTGTTCGGCCCCTCGCAGGAGGCCGCCCAGCTGGAGGGCTCCAAGGCCTTCGCCAAGGACGTGATGGCGGGCGCGGGCGTCCCCACCGCCCGCTCGTACGTCTGCACGACCCCCGCCGAGGTGGACGAGGCGCTGGACGCGTTCGGCGCCCCGTACGTCGTGAAGGACGACGGGCTCGCCGCAGGCAAGGGCGTCGTCGTCACCGACGACCTCGCAGCCGCCGCGGCCCACGCCAACGCCTGCGACCGCGTGGTCATCGAGGAGTTCCTCGACGGGCCCGAGGTCTCCCTCTTCGCGATCACCGACGGCGTGACGGTCGTCCCGCTGCAGCCGGCGCAGGACTTCAAGCGCGCCCTCGACGGCGACGAAGGCCCCAACACCGGCGGCATGGGCGCGTACTCGCCCCTCCCGTGGGCCGATCCGAAGCTGGTCGAGGAGGTCATGCAGACCGTTCTGCAGCCGACCGTCGACGAGCTGCGGCGCCGCGGCACCCCGTTCTCCGGGCTGCTGTACGCCGGGCTCGCGATCACCTCGCGCGGCGTGCGGGTCATCGAGTTCAACGCCCGTTTCGGCGACCCCGAGACCCAGGTCGTCCTCGCCCGTCTGAAGACGCCGCTCTCCGGCATCCTCCTCGCGGCCGCGAACGGCACCCTCGCCGACCTCGAACCGCTGCGCTGGAGCGACGACGCGGCCGTCACCGTGGTCATCGCCTCGCACAACTACCCCGGAACCCCCCGCACCGGCGACCCCATCGAGGGCCTCGCCGAGGTGGCCGCCGAGGACGCCCCGCACACGTACGTCCTGCACGCCGGTACGAAGCGGAACGGCGACGCCGTCCTCAGCGCCGGGGGCCGCGTGCTCTCGGTCACGGCGAGCGGCAAGGACCTCACCCAGGCCCGCACCCGCGCGTACAGGGCGGTCGACCGGATCCGCCTCGACGGTTCACAGCACCGTACGGACATCGCGGCGAAGGTCGCGGAAGCCGCCGCGGAGTAAGCGCGGTAACCCTCGGTTACAGGCTTTCACCTGCACCGTCCGCGACAACGCGACACCCCGTCGACACCCTGCGCAGCACGCGCTCATGACGTGCTCAACCCCTTCGGGCCCCGGATCCGGCACAGGATCCGGGGCCTTTTCGTCAGCCACCTCTAGCCAAAGCCATTCCATCGAGTGACCGATCCCCCATCCGGCTGACGACGGCCGGGGCCCCAACTAGGGTGCGGCGCAAAGCGTTCCGGCACTTGGCCCACCGGCATTGCGATGTCAGTCGCGGGTGCCACAGTGGGGGAGTGAGCAACGCAATGGACGTCCGCAGGCGGTGGCTGGGTATGCACACGCCGGGTGGGCAGTAGGGGGTGACACCGGTCGTGTCCGGTATGGGAGTGGAGTTGGGTGCGCACACCGCGCGCTCACGGGCTCTCGCCGTGCTGCGCATCCGCAGCAGGGCGCTGGCCGTCGCCCTGCTGCCCGCGGCCGTCGCCGTCGTCCTGCTCGTCGGCGGGTCGACCGGGCACATCGACGGCCCCGGCTGGGGCGTGGTG
Source organism: Streptomyces sp. NPDC102514 (assembly GCF_055584525.1). Lineage (NCBI taxonomy): Bacteria > Bacillati > Actinomycetota > Actinomycetes > Kitasatosporales > Streptomycetaceae > Streptomyces > Streptomyces sp. NPDC102514. Next base: position 66,505 of record NZ_JBVJLW010000004.1, on the reverse strand, counting down.
CGCGCGGTCGTCACGGGGTTCGCCGTGTTCGTACTGCTGTGCGCGGTGGGGGTCGCGCTGCTCGTGGCCCGTTCGCGGCCCGCCATGAGCCCGACCGTCCCGGTCGCCGAGGAGTCGGCGCCGGATCTGTACCGCATGGTGCGGGATCTGGCCGACCGCCTCGAAGTGCCCGCGCCCTCCGCGATAGCGCTCACCCCGGACTGCGACAGCTGGCTGGAGGACCGGACCCACCCGGCCCACGCCCCGCCCCGCCCGGAGTCCGAGGACGAGATGGAGGGCGGCCGTGGCCTGGGCCCCGCACACCGGCGTACGCCAGCCGCGCCCGTCCTCGTCATCGGCTCCCCCTTCCTGTGGTGGATGCGGGTCGGCGAGCTGCGGGCCGTGCTCGCCCCGGTCGTCGCGGGTACGGGACCGTCGGCGCACCCCGACATAGCCGCGGCCCGGCGTTTCGTACGAGGTCTCGACGCGGCCGTGGCGGTGGCGTCGGCGTCCACCCGCGGACCGCTGACCCGCCTGGTGCTCGGCGTGGCCGGCTGGGTGGCGAGGATCATGCTGCGCGCCTGCCGCGTGCACGCCGCGGAGATGGAGCGGGGCGTGGCGACCGCGGCGGCGGAGCGTGCGCAGACCGTGGACTACGGGCTGCGGATCGTCGCGCAGGAGCAGGTGGGCCTGGCGTACGCGGGCTGGGACCGGCTGCTGACCAGGGTCGCGCTGCCCGCCTGGCGCATGGGGCGGTGGCCGTCCCGGCTCGACGCGGGTGTCGTCGCGGCGCTCACCGAGCTGTCACGGCGTGACCGGCTGGCCGAGGGCTTCACCTCCCGCCTCGGCGAACGGCCCGCCTGCGATCTCCTGGAGGAGCCGGGCGCGATCGACGAGGCGACGTCCCTGCTGGCCGCGCGCCTCTTCCACGGCGGCCCCGCCGAGACCGGACCCGACTGGGCGCCGGTCGACTGGGCGGAGTATCCGGACGAGGTCGTCGACCGCAAGTGGCGTACGGACGCGGCACGGCTCCATCGCGTACTGGACGGACTGGGCGTGAGCCGCACGGCGGGGCCGGGCGCATCGGAGCCGGAGGGCCCGACGCTGGACCGCGTGATGGACCACCTGACGTCCGCCGCACCCCCGCCCCCGTCTTCGCCTTCGCCTTCGCAGGGCACGGACGGCGGCGCGACGGTGTACGAGGCCGACGGCGGCCCGGAGAGCGACGAGGACGGCGTTCCGGCGACCGAGCGGAGCGCGGCGCTCGCCGCGGTGCTGAGCGCCGAGCTGGCGCGCGAGGAGGCCGCGACGACCGCCGGGCCGACGGCGTCCCCGGCGCCCTCGACGGCCTCCGCGGGACAGGGCGGCCCCGACCTGGCGCTCTGGGACGACGGCGCGCTGCCGCTCTTCCCCCTGCAACCGCCCCGGACGGGACGCGAGTTGCTCGGCGACCATGTGACGGCGATGGTCTGCTGCGCGGCGATGGACACGGCCGGGGCGATGCCGGGGCTCGACTGGCTGGACGGCCCGTCGCTCCTCGTGAACGGCGAGCGCTCCGCGGACCTCGGCCCCCGAGTCCTCAGCCTCATCGAGGAGGGCGACCCCGCCCCCCTGCGAGCCTGGCTCCTGGACCTGGGAGTACGAGCAGAAAAACCAGTGAGACTGGTCTGACCCTGGGCCCGCGAGGCCCCGACGAACCCGCGCGCCGCAATGGCCCCCGCACCCCACCCCCCACCCACAGGGGCGCGAGCCCCCGCACGCTCACCCCCGTCCGACCCACGCGCCGCCACAGCTCCTCGCACCCCACCCCACCCAGGGGCGCGGGGAACTGCGCGCCCGGCCCCGGCGGACCCGCACGTCACGAACCACCCCCGGCCCGCCATCTCCCTACCGGCCGCGGGCAATTAGCAACGAACGGTGACGGCGCGCATGCGTAATGTGATGTGCTGGGTCCACCCGTGCTCACCCGTGCGCGGGGGCACACATGGGCAAGGACGTACGAGGGAGGGAACGTCACATGGGGACCGAGCAGATCCGCCGATGGGAGTCGGGAGCGCTGGCGCACGCCGTCACGGACCCATTCGGGCAGGGCCCCGTCCCCTGGCTGCGCGGCAGCGAGAACTACTTCGACGACACCGGCCACGTCGTCCCCTGGTACGTGGACCACACCCCACCCCCCGGCGCGACCACCACCCACGACCGCTACCGGAGCTCCGGCCCACGCGTCCCCACCCCGCGGGCGACCGCCGGTGACCCCCGCTCGGCCGACGACGTCCACCGGCAGATCAAGGGGTTCGCCTCCACCGGCGCGGTCGCCCCCGGCGAAGCCGTCGACTTCCACATCACGGTGGACCCGCCCCAGCAGTTCGGCGTGGACATCTACCGCATCGGCCACTACGGCGGCGACGGCGCCAGCAAGATCACCACCAGTCCGCGCCTCTCCGGGATCGTCCAGCCCGCCCCGCTCACCGCGGACCGCACGGTCTCCTGCCACCACTGGTGGCTCTCCTGGCGGCTGCAGATCCCGTCGTACTGGAGCATCGGCGCGTACGTCGCCGTCCTCACCACCGACGACGGCCACCGCTCCCACATCCCGTTCACGGTCCGCGACAACCATCCCGCCGACCTGCTGCTCGTCCTGCCGGACATCACCTGGCAGGCGTACAACCTCTATCCGGAGGACGGGCACACGGGCGCGAGTCTGTACCACGCGTGGGACGAGGACGGCCGGCTGCTCGGCGAGGCCGACGCCGCGACGACGGTCTCCTTCGACCGTCCGTACGCGGGCGCGGGCCTGCCCCTGCACGTGGGCCACGCCTACGACTTCATCCGCTGGGCCGAGCGCTACGGCTACGACCTCGCGTACGCCGACGCCTGCGATCTGCACGCCGGCCGTATCGACCCCACGCGCTACCGCGGCCTGGTCTTCCCGGGCCACGACGAGTACTGGTCGACGACCATGCGCCGGACCGTGGACGTCGCCCGCGAGCAGGGCACCTCGCTCGTCTTCCTCTCCGCCAACACCATGTACTGGCAGGTCGATCTGGCGCCTTCCGCGTCCGGCACCCCCGACCGGCTGCTCACCTGCCTGAAGCGCCGTGGACCCGGCAGACCCGCGCTGTGGCGGGAGATCGACCGCCCGGAACAGGAGCTCCTCGGAATCCAGTACGCGGGCCGGGTCCCCGAGGCCCACCCGCTGGTCGTCCGCAACGCCGACCACTGGCTGTGGGAGGCGACCGGCGCCCACGAGGGCGACGAGCTGGAGGGCATGGTCGCGGGCGAGGCCGACCGTTACTTCCCCCGGATCGCGCTCCCCGAGCACCAGGGCCGCATCCTCCTCTCGCACTCCCCGTACCGGGACACGGAGGGGACGATCCGCCACCAGGAGACGTCTCTGTACCGGGCGCACTCCGGTGCGCTCGTCTTCGCGGCGGGCACTTTCGCCTGGTCCCCGGCCCTGGACCGGCCGGGGCACACCGACGCCCGTGTCCAGCGGGCCACGGCCAACCTCCTGGACCGCATCTGCAAACGCGACTGAGGCCGCCGCCCCTGGTTCCGCACGGCCCCCTGGCCGAGGCCGGTCCTCCCGTACGGGAGAATCGAGGCATTCAGTCAGAACCACGGGGAGGAACCGTGTCCGGATTCGTCGAAAAGCCCGAGCCTCTTGAGGTTCCGGGTCTGGTGCACCTGCACACCGGCAAGGTGCGCGACCTGTACCAGAACGAGGCGGGCGACCTCGTGATGGTCGCCAGCGACCGCATCTCCGCGTTCGACTGGGTGCTGCCCACGGAGATCCCCGACAAGGGCCGCGTCCTGACGCAGCTCTCGCTCTGGTGGTTCGACCAGCTCGCCGACCTGATGCCGAACCATGTCCTGGGCACCGAACCGCCGGCCGGCGCCCCCGCCGACTGGCAGGGCCGCACCCTGGTCTGCAAGTCCCTGGAGATGGTTCCGGTCGAGTGCGTCGCCCGTGGCTATCTCACCGGTTCCGGTCTCGTCGAGTACAACGAGACCCGTACCGTCTGCGGGCTCGCGCTCCCGCACGGGCTCAGTGACGGCTCGGAGCTGCCCGCCCCGATCTTCACCCCGGCCACCAAGGCCGCCGTCGGCGAGCACGACGAGAACGTCTCGTACGAGGAGGTCGCCCGGCAGGTCGGCGCGGAGACCGCGGCCCAGCTGCGGCAGGCGACGCTCGCCGTCTACGGCCGGGGCCGGGACATCGCGCGCGAGCGCGGCATCCTCCTCGCGGACACGAAGTTCGAGTTCGGCTTCGACGGCGAGACGCTGGTCGTCGCCGACGAGGTGCTGACCCCGGACTCGTCCCGCTTCTGGCCCGCCGACCAGTGGGAGCCGGGCCGCGCGCAGCCCTCGTTCGACAAGCAGTACGTACGCGACTGGCTGACCTCCGCGGAGTCCGGCTGGGACCGGAAGAGCGAGCAGCCGCCGCCGGCGCTGCCCCAGCAGGTCGTGGACGCGACCCGCGCCAAGTACGTGGAGGCGTACGAGCGTCTGACGGGCACGCCCTGGACCTGAGCGACACCGCGGCCCCCACGGGCGCCGCGGTCAACGCAGAAACCCCCGGTCATCGACCGGGGGTTTTCGCGTTCTTCTTCCTCTGAGCGGACGACCAGGTTCGAACTGGCGACCTCAACCTTGGCAAGGTTGCGCTCTACCAACTGAGCTACGTCCGCGCCGCGCGGTGGCTTTCGCCGTGGCGCGTGAGCAACTATACCCAACCTCGCTCACGTGCGAGACGCACCGCCGAGTGCCGGTTCTCGGCTCCGAGTTTGGACACGGCCGACGACAGATAGTTCCGTACGGTCCCCTGCGACAGCGCGGCCCGCTCCGCGATCTCCGCGACGGGCGCCCCGTCGGAGGCCAGCTCCAGCACCTCGGCCTCGCGCGCGGTGAGCGGCGAATCCCCGGCGGAGATCGCGTCGGCGGCCAACTCGGGGTCGACATAGCGGTTTCCCGCATGGACGGTTCGGATGATCTCCGCGAGCCGTTGCGCGCTCACGGTCTTCGGGACGAAACCGCGCACACCGGCCGTCAGCGCCCGCTTGAGATGCCCGGGGCGCCCGTGGCTCGTCACGATGAGCACGCGGCAGGCGGGCAGTTCGGTCCGCAGCGATGTGGCCACCCTCACACCGTCGGCGCCGGGCATCTGCAGATCCAGTACGGCCACATCGGGTTCGTGCGCCCGCGCCATCGCCAGCGCCTCGGGCCCGCCGGCCGCCTCCGCCACCACCAGCAGATCGTCCTCAAGACCCAGCAGCGCGGCGAGCGCCCCCCGGATGAGGTGCTCGTCGTCGGCGAGCAGCAGCCGGATGGGTCGTACGGATGTCATGGGGTGACCTCTTCACTCACTGAGCGCGAAACGGTGTCCGTCGAGGAGCCCGACGAGGAGTCCGTCGAGGAGTCCGTCGAGAAAGCGGACGAGGAGGGGGACGAGGAGGCGGGAGGCAGGGGCACCTCGGCCACGACCCGGAAGAGGCCGCCGTCGACGGGCCCCGCCTCCAGCGTCCCGGACACCGCGGCCAGCCGCTCCCGCAGCCCGGCGAGACCGGACCCGCCACCGGTCCCCCGGCCGGTCGCCCCCTGTGCGGCGGCGCGTTCCGCCCCGTCGTTCTCCACCGTGAGGACGACACGGTTCCCCGCCCGTTCCAGCGACACACGGCACCGCCGGGCGTCGCCGTGCCGCAGTACGTTCGTGGTGGCCTCCCGGACGACCCAGCCGAGCGCCGACTGGACGGCCGGGGGCAGCCCGGTCGCGGAACCGGTCACCGAGCAGTCGACCCCGGCCGCGGTCAACACGCCCTGCGCGCCGGAGAGTTCGGCGCCGAGGTCGGCCTCGCGGTAGCCCCGTACGACCTCGCGGACCTCGCGCTGCGATTCGCGGGCGATCCGCTGCACCTCGATCATCTGGTCCACGGCCTCGGGGCGTTCGCGGCGGGAGAGCTGGACGGCGAGCTCGCTCTTCAGGGCGATCACCGCGAGGTTGCGGCCCATCACGTCGTGCAGATCGCGTCCGAAGCGCAGCCGCTCCTCGGCGACGGCGAGGCGGGTACGGGTCTCGCGGGCCGCGTCCAGCTCGTACACGGCGTCGAGCAGCCAGACGGAGAAGACGGAGGTGAAGGAGAGGCCACCGCCGCCGAGCAGCACCCCGAACGCCGTCGCCAGCGAGCCGCGCCCGTCGAGGCCCAGCGCGAACGCCGCGACCCCGGTGTACGCGGCGAAGCCGGCCACGATCCCGAGGACGCGCAGCCGGCCGCGTACCCCGAGCGCGATGGTGCCGGTCCCGAAGACCAGCACACCCACGCAGAACGGGACCGCCGTTGCCGCCGTGTCCTCGCCGCCCGGCCCGTGCTCCACGAGGCCGAGCGCGGCGGTCCCCAGCAGCGCGGAGAGCACGCCGAGCGCGATCAGCAGGCGTACGGGCTGTTCACGGGTGCCGCGCGTCCAGTCGAGCGACTGGGACGCGGTCACCCCGCACAGCGCGGCGTGGGCGCACAGGGGCAGCACGAGCAGGACGGCGAGCCCGGCCCCCACCTGCCCGAAGACCGGCAGCCCGATCGCGGTGACCTCCACGAGCGGAAAGAAGTGGAAGGACCAGCGGGTGTACGTCTCGACCTTCGCCAGCGTGCTCTTCCCGCGCCACCAGCGACCCGGCCTGCGCATTCCCGAACTCCCGACTCCCATGACCGACCGTCCCCGTTTTCGTTGCCGTTCCCGCCTTCGTGCGCTGCGCGGGCCGGGGTCAGCGCCTCGGTTCCCAGCGGAACCACTTGTGTACAGCAAACACCGCGAGCACGGTCCAGGCCAGCGCCGTCGCGAGCGCGCCCAGGGCCTCGTACGCGGACAGGTTCCCGGCCCAGCCACCGCGGATGAGGGTGATCACCGGGGACAGCGGCAGCAGTTCGCAGACGGCGGCGAGCCGGTCGGGCATGACCTCGAAGGGCACGACGGTGCCGGAGCCCATCATGGATATGAGCAGCAAGGGCATCGCCGCGACCTGGGCACCCTCGACGCTCCTGCTGAAACTCGCGGTCACCGCCGCGAGCGCCGGCCACATCATGAGCCCCAGCAGCAGCCCGAGAACGGCCAGGAGAGGCGCCTCGGGCGCTCCCACGTCCAGGAGGGCCGCACAGGCGACCGTCAGCACCACGCTCTGCACCAGACCGATGAGGACCGACGGGACCGCGGCGCCCATGAGGATCTCGGCGTCCCGCAGCTCCCCGGTGCGCAGCCGCTTGAGCACGAGCTCCTCGCGACGGGCCGCGTAGACGCTGACCAGCGAGCTGTAGACGGCGAAGAGCAGGGAGAACCCGACGGCGGAGGGCAGGATGACCGAGCCGACCGAGAGACCGGACGCCTTCAGGTCCATGTCCTCGACCGTCGAGCGGAGGCTGAGCGGCAGGATCAGCGGCACGAAGACGGCCGCGAAGAAGGTGGCCCTGCTGCGTGAGAGGAGGGTGAGTTCGGCCCGGGCGAGCGAGGTCATGCGTCCGACCGCGGTCACGGTCGGCGCCGGGGGTGCGGTCCTGGTCACGGTGTCCGCGCTCATGCCACGTGCTCCTTCTCGGAAAACTGGGACGGTTCCACCTGTCCTGCCTGCCCTGCCTGTTCCGCCTGGGCGTCCTGCTCGGAGACGTGCCGCGCGATGCGCAGGAACGCCTCCTCCAGCGACCCCGACCGGATATCGAGCCCCCGCAGCTCGACACCGGCCCGCTCGGCCCACATGAGCAGCCCGGTGGCGGCCCGCTGCAACTCGTTCGTACGCAGCCGCAGTACGCGTCCGGCGACCTCGTGCCCGGTGACGCCGAGGGAGTCGAGCGGCGGCAGATCGCCGGGGAAGTAGCCGTCGGGCAGTTCGAAGGAGATCCGCGACGGCTGGGAGGCGGTCACCTCGGCCGGGGTGCCGGAGACCGCGATCCGTCCTGCGTGCAGGATCGCGAGCCGGTCCGCGAGCCCTTCCGCCTCCTCCAGGTAGTGCGTGGTGAGCAGCACGGTCGTGCCCTGTGCGCGCAGTTCGCGCACCAACTCCCAGGTCTCCTGGCGTCCTTCGGCGTCGAGGCCGGTCGTCGGCTCGTCCAGGAAGAGCACCTCGGGCCGTCCGAGGAGCGCGAGTGCCAGGTCCAGGCGCCGCTTCTCGCCGCCGGACAGCTGCTTCACGCGTACGCCGGCCCGGCGGGTGAGGCCGACCAGGGACAGCGCCTCGCTCTCGGGGCGGGCCCCGCTCGTGCAGCCGGCCCACATCCGTACGGTCTCGGAGACGGTCAGTTCGGAGGGGAAGCCGCCCTCCTGAAGCATCAGGCCGATGCGCGGGCGGACGGCGGAACGTTCGGAGTACGGGTCGTGGCCGAGAACGCGCACCTGGCCGCCGGACGGCCGGGCGAGGCCCTCGATGAGTTCGACGGTGGAGGTCTTGCCCGCGCCATTGGTGCCGAGCAGTGCGAAGAGTTCGCCCCGGGCGACTTCGAAGGAGACCCCTCGGACCGCCTCGAACCCTCCCCCGTAGACGCGTCGGAGATCAGTGACCTCGATCACGGGCTCATTCGTATTCATGACTCAAGCGTCTCGGCCGACGACGGGGTTCGGCAGTGCACGCTGTCACCGCCGTACATGACAAATGTCAGACGGCCGTGAACCGGACGGCGGGTCGGGCACATACGAGAAAGACCCCGGTCATATGACCGGGGTCTTTCTGTGCTGAGCGGACGACCAGGTTCGAACTGGCGACCTCAACCTTGGCAAGGTTGCGCTCTACCAACTGAGCTACGTCCGCATTGCCTCCGACCGGCTTTCACCGATCGGCGCGAGCACCAGCCTACCTGATCGAACGAACGACCAGACCGGCGATGCAGAGCGGGTGACAGGAATTGCACACTGCGCCTTCCCCCTGGAAGGGGGATGTTCTGCTACTGAACTACACCCGCGTGACTCCGGTGAGCCGGGCCTTTCGGCCTTGCCCCTCGGCGTGCTCCGAACTCTAGCCGATCGCCCGGGGTACAACGCAAGTCGACTACCCCCAGGCCCGAATGAACCCCGACCCCCACCCGCTCAGGGCGCGCGAGAAACGGCACGCCCACACCCCCAGGGACCCACACCCGACACACTGCGCCGCCCCCCACCCACCCAAGGGGCGCGAGGAACGGCGCGCTCAGCCCCGACGCTGCCGCACCCGACGCTCCACGCCAGCTCCCGCTCACCCAAGGGGCGCGGGGAACTGCGCAACACCAGCCCCGACGCAGCCGCACCGACGCTCCACGCCAGCTCCCGCTCACCCAAGGGGCGCGGGGAACTGCGCAACACCAGCCCCGACGCAGCCGCACCGACGCTCCACGCCGACCCCCACGTACCCAAGGGGCGCGAGGAACGGCGCGACCAGCCCCCACGGACCCGCACCCGTACACACACGGACCCGCACCCGTACACACAGCGCACAAAGCCGGCAGGGGACCGCAAAGGAGTCCGACCCCCGAGCGGCCGAACTCCCCGCAGAACACCACAAGCCCCGCAAGCCCTACTGCGCAGCGGTAAAAGCCTCATACACCCGCTTGGGAATCCGCCCCCGCGCAGGCACCTCCAGCTTGTTGGACTGCGCCCACGCCCGAACAGCCGCCGGATCGGGCGCCACGGCGGTCTGCCGGTACGCCTTCCCGGACCGCGACCGCTTGCGCCCGGCCTCCACATACGGCTCCAGCGCCGCACGCAACTGCTCGGCATTGGCCGGATTCAGGTCGATCTCGTACGACTTGCCGTCCAGACCGAAGGCGATCGTTTCCGCCGCTTCCGAGCCGTCGATGTCGTCGGAGAGAGTGACTACGACACGCTGCGCCACGAATATCGGTCCCTTCGTGCGGCATGTGTCCGACGACGTGCGACGACGTGTCGAGATGCCGACTGTCCGACTGCTTTTATGGGTGATTGGGCAAAGTATCGGCTATTGCCAATTCATTTGTACAGTGCCCGGCAATCCAATGTGAAGCTCGACTAAATCTCTTGGCGTGTCCCCAGGCAATAGGGGACCCGGTCTCGATCTGGATCTTTCCCAGGATTTTTCGTGAAGGCAGCCCGGCGATAGGTTCTCGATGCGCAATCGTGATGACGGTCACGTAGATTCCTACGAATCTACCCGCGTAGAAATTTTGTACGGGTAGTCTGAAGGAACCTGCTCAGCACCACACACCGGGAGTGCCAGTGGCACGCGTCGTAGTCGACGTCATGCTCAAGCCGGAGATCCTCGACCCCCAGGGCCAGGCGGTGCAGCGTGCACTGCCGCGCCTCGGTTTCGAAGGCATCTCCGATGTCCGTCAGGGAAAGCGATTCGAACTGGAAGTGGACGGACCGGTGGACGACACCGCCCTCGCCCGCATCCACGAACTCGCCGAATCCTTCCTCGCCAACACCGTGATCGAGGACTTCACCGTCAAGGTCGAGGAAGTCGCGGAGGCCGGAAAGTGACCGCTCGTATTGGCGTCGTCACTTTCCCGGGAAGCCTCGACGACCGGGACACCCAGCGGGCGATCAAGCTCGCCGGCGCCGAACCCGTCGCTCTCTGGCACAAGGACAAGGACCTCAAGCAGGTCGACGCCGTTGTCCTGCCGGGTGGTTTCTCGTACGGCGACTATCTGCGCGCCGGTGCGATCTCGCGCTTCTCGCCGGTCATGGCGACGGTGATTGAGCAGGCGAAGTCGGGAATGCCGGTGCTCGGCATCTGCAACGGCTTCCAGATCCTCACCGAGGCCCATCTCCTTCCCGGCGGGATGCTCGGCAACGACCACCTTCACTTCATCTGCCGCGACCAGAAGTTGAAGGTGGAGAACGCGGATACCGCCTGGACCGCGGACTACGAGTCCGGCCAGGAGATCCACATCCCGCTGAAGAACATGGACGGGCGGTACGTCGCGGACGAGCGCACCCTCGACATGCTGGAGGCGGAGGGCCGCGTCGTCTTCCGTTACGTGGTCGGCGGCGCGTTCACCGACGGTTTCGGCAATCCCAACGGTTCGCTGCGGGACATCGCCGGCATCTCGAACGAGGCGGGCAACGTCGTCGGTCTGATGCCGCACCCGGAGCACGCTGTCGAACCCCTCGTCGGGTCCGGCCGCACCGACGGCCTCCCCTTCTTCACCTCGATCCTCAAGAAGCTGGTCAACGCATGAGCCGGACGCCTCTGGACACGGTCGAGCACGCGGCAGGGACCCCCGACGTCGAGCTGCCCTGGGCCGAACTCGGCCTGAAGAAGGACGAGTACGAGCGGGTCGTGGAGATCCTCGGCCGCCGCCCGACCGGTGCCGAGCTCGCCATGTACTCGGTCATGTGGTCCGAGCACTGCAGCTACAAGTCCTCGAAGGTGCACCTCCGCCAGTTCGGCGAGAAGGCCCCCCAGTCGGACGCCCTCCTCGTCGGCATCGGCGAGAACGCCGGCGTCGTCGACGTCGGCCAGGGCTACGCGGTCACCTTCAAGGTCGAGTCGCACAACCACCCGTCGTACGTCGAGCCCTACCAGGGCGCGGCCACCGGCGTCGGCGGCATCGTGCGCGACATCATCGCGATGGGCGCGCGCCCGGTGGCGGTCGTCGACCCCCTCCGCTTCGGCGCCGCGGACCACCCCGACACCAAGCGCGTACTGCCCGGCGTCGTCGCGGGCATCGGCGGCTACGGCAACTGCCTGGGCCTGCCCAACATCGGCGGCGAGGTCGTCTTCGACGCCTGCTACCAGGGCAACCCGCTGGTCAACGCCGGTGCCATCGGCGTCATGCGGCACGAGGACATCCACCTCGCGAAGGCGTCGGGCTCCGGCAACAAGGTCATCCTGTACGGGGCCCGCACGGGCGGCGACGGCATCGGCGGCGCCTCCATCCTGGCCTCCGAGACCTTCGACGACGCCAAGCCGTCCAAGCGTCCCGCGGTCCAGGTCGGCGACCCCTTCCAGGAGAAGCTCCTCATCGAGTGCACCCTGGAGGCCTTCGCCGAGAAGCTGGTCGTCGGCATCCAGGACCTGGGGGCGGCCGGACTGTCCTGCGCCACCAGCGAGTTGGCGTCCAACGGCTCCGGCGGCATGCGTGTGACGCTGGACGACGTACCCCTGCGCGACTCCACGCTCTCTCCCGAGGAAATCCTCATGAGCGAGTCGCAGGAACGCATGTGCGCGGTCGTCGAGCCGTCGAAGGTCGACCGCTTCCTGGAGATCTGCGAAAAGTGGGACGTCATCGCCACGGTGATCGGTGAGGTCACCGACGGCGACCGCCTGGAGATCTTCTGGCACGGCGGCAAGATCGTCGACGTCGACCCGCGCACCGTCGCCCACGACGGCCCGGTCTACGAGCGTCCGTACGCCCGCCCGCACTGGCAGGACGCGCTGCAGGCGGACGACGCCAACAAGCTTCCGCGGCCCGCCACTTCGGAGGAGCTGAAGAAGCAGGTCCTCCAGCTGGTCTCCTCGCCGAACCAGGCCTCCAAGTCCTGGATCACCTCCCAGTACGACCACTTCGTGCAGGGCAACACGGTGCTGGCGCAGCCCGAGGACTCGGGCATGATCCGCATCGACGAGGAGTCCGGGCTCGGGGTGGCCATCGCCACGGACGGCAACGGCCGGTTCGCGAAGCTGGACCCGTACGCGGGTGCGCAGCTCGCCCTCGCCGAGGCGTACCGGAACGTGGCGACGACCGGCGCCAAGCCGCTCGCCGTCTCCGACTGCCTGAACTTCGGTTCGCCCGAGGACCCGGCCGTCATGTGGCAGTTCGCGGAGGCCATCCGCGGACTGGCCGACGGGTGCCTGCAGTTGGGCACGCCGGTGACCGGGGGCAACGTCTCGCTCTACAACCAGACGGGCGAGGCGGCGATCCACCCGACTCCGGTGGTCGCGGTCCTGGGCGTCATCGACGACGTCGCCCGCCGCACGCCGGTCGCCTACCGGGAAGAGGGCCAGCTCCTCTACCTCCTCGGTGACACCCGTGAGGAGTTCGGCGGGTCGGCCTGGTCGCAGGTCGTCCACGACCACCTCGGCGGGCTGCCTCCGGCCGTCGACCTGGAGCGGGAACGCCTGCTCGGCGAGATCCTGATCTCCGCGTCCCGCGACGGCATGATCGACTCCGCGCACGACCTGTCCGACGGCGGTCTGATCCAGGCCGTGGTCGAGTCGGCGCTGCTCGGTGACAAGGGCGCGCGGCTCGTCGTGCCGGACGGGCTCGACGCGTTCACGTTCCTGTTCTCCGAGTCCGCGGGGCGCGCCGTCGTCGCGATCCCGCGGTCCGAGGAACTGCGGTTCACCGACATGTGCGGTGCGCGGGGCCTGCCGGCCGCGCGTATCGGTGTGGTCGACGGTGACGCGGTGGAGGTTCAGGGCGAGTTCACCCTGCCGCTGTCCGACCTGCGCAAGGCGCACACGGAAACGATCCCGGCGCTGTTCGCGTAGCCCGAAGCCCGGTCCTGCCAGAACCTTGGCAGGACCGGGCTTCGCCCGCACCCCTGGGGGCGAAGGGGGAGGTGTTTCGCCTGCGGCCCGGCGGGGGCTGATCGCGCAGTTCCCCGCGCCCCTAAAGCCGAACGGTTCGGCGGAGTGTTGTGTCTGCGGGCCGGTGGGGGTTGGCCGCGCAGTTCCCCGCGCCCCTAAAAAACCGCTCGGTTCGGCGGAGTGTTGTGTCTGCGGGCCGGTGGGGGTTGGCCGCGCAGTTCCTCGCGCCCCTGAGGGGCGGCGGTGGACGCGGCTCAACCATGCGAGCCCCATCGCTTTTAGGGGCGCGAGGAACTGCGCGCCCGACCCCCACGACGCCGCAGACGAAACACCTCCCCGCTTTAGGGGCGCCCCCGCGGCGTCGCGGACGAAACACACCCCCCCGCCCCCCCCAGGGGCGCGGGGAACTGCGCGCCCAGCCCCTACCGGGCCGCAGACGAAATCCCCCGGCCCGGACGTAGGACGCCGCCCCCATAAACTCCCCCCATGCCCCCGGCCAGAAAACGCCAGCGCGCCTACGACCCCGCGAAGACCCGCGCCGCGGTGCTCGCGCAGTTCGGGAACGTGCGCGTGGCCGTACCGACCCTCACCTCCGGTCAGCTCGCCGCACCCGCCGGGCTGGGTGACTGGACCGTTCGGGAGCTGGCCGCGCACCTGACCATGGCCCTGGAGGCCGTGAGCCGGGGCCTGGACGGGCCGGAGCCCGCCACCCCCGCCCTCACCCTGCTCGACTGGCCGTCCGCCACGGCCCCCCACGCGGGCGAGATCGACGAGGGCGTACACGCGCTCGCCCTCGCGAACCCGGACCTGGACGCGCTCTACGAGCGCACGGAATCCCGCTTCACCGAGCGCCTCCCGGAGGCCGGGGACGGCCGCCTGCTGGCCACCCGCGTGGGAGCGATGACCCTGGCCGACCACCTCGTCACCCGCGTCGTGGAACTGGTCGTCCACACCGACGACCTCAACACGGCGGTCCCGGGCCTCGACATCCCGTACGACCGCCACGCCCTCGCGACCTGCACCCGCTTGCTCGCCGACGCGCTCGCCGCGAAGGCGCCCGGCGCCTCCACGGAGGTGCGCGTTCCGCCGTACGCCGTCGTGCAGTGCGTGGAGGGCCCGCGCCACACCCGCGGCACCCCGCCCAACGTCGTGGAGACGGACCCGCTGACCTGGATCCGCCTCGCGACCGGCCGTACGGGCTGGCAGACCGCTCTCGACGACGCGAAGGTCAGCGCGAGCGGAGAACGCGCCGACCTGGGCGCACTGCTCCCCCTGATGAGCTGAGCCGGACGGCCGAACCGGACGTACCCGTTGCGGGCCCGTTACCCCGTGAGGGAACCAAGCACCCCACCCGCCCCGTCAAAGCGGCATGCACACGCAGCGACGCAACCTCAGCGCACTCAGCCCGCGGGTCGGCCTCAGCGCCCTGGCGGTCACCGGACTCCTCGCCACGGCCGCCTGCGGCACGGAGAGCGGCAGCGGCGACAGCGGCGGCAAGGATCCCGGTGCCAGTTCCGTCGGGACCCGGCAGGACACCGGGCTCACCGGCACGCAGTGGAACGTCGACAGCGTGACGGCCAAGGGGAAGACGCAGGACGCCCCGGCCGGCGCGCACGTCGAGTTCGGCAAGGACGGCAAGGTGGGCGGCAACTACGGCTGCAACCACTTCGGCGCCACCGCCGAGATCGAGGGCGACACGATCACGATCGGCGACGACACGTTCAAGACCGAGATGGCCTGCACGGCCGACGGCACGATGGGCTTCGAGTCGAAACTCGGCGAGGTCATGTCCGACAGCACGATCAAGGCCGAGGTCAACGGCGACAAGCTGACGCTCACCACCGAGGACGGCTACACCGTGAAGCTCACCGCAGAGAAGCAGGCCGACCTCTACGGCACCAAGTGGAACGTCACCGGCACGGTGAAGGCCGACGCGAAGGGCGACACCAAGGGCGGCTCCGCCGTCGCCCTGGCCTCCGAGGCCGAGGGCAAGGTCCATCTCACCTTCGACGAGAAGGGCACGGTCGCCGGCCAGCTCGGCTGCAACAAGGTGACGGCGAAGGCCACGGTCGGCGACGGCACTATCACTCTGGGCACGCCGGGCACCACCCGGAAGATGTGCTCCGACTCACTCATGGACACCGAACGCTCCCTCCTGAAGCTTTTCGGCGGCACCGTGAAGTACACGCTGAAGGGCAGCAACCTCACCCTGACCAGCGAAAACGGCGCGGGCCTGGAAGCCGTCGCCGCGAAGTGACCCCGGACGGGCGGCGTCTCACCGCGCCGCCCGGGCACTTCCCCAATTCGGACCAGTGGTCGATCTCGCCTACACTCGGTGGCGTGCCACGTGGTGACGGTCGACTCAGTCATGATCTGCTCCCCGGCGAGAAAGGACCCCAGGACGCTTGCGGCGTCTTCGGAGTCTGGGCTCCCGGTGAAGAGGTCGCCAAGCTCACTTACTTCGGGCTCTACGCCCTCCAGCATCGAGGCCAGGAATCCGCGGGAATCGCGGTGAGCAATGGCTCTCAGATCCTCGTCTTCAAGGACATGGGGCTCGTTTCCCAGGTCTTCGACGAGGCCTCCCTCGGTTCCCTGCTCGGTCATATCGCGGTCGGTCACGCCCGCTACTCGACCACCGGGGCCTCCACCTGGGAGAACGCCCAGCCGACGTTCCGTGCCACCGGGCACGGCTCGATCGCGCTCGGCCACAACGGCAACCTCGTCAACACGGCGGAGCTCGCCGAGATGGTCGCCGACCTCCCCAAGCAGGAGGGCCGCACCCCGCGTGTGGCGGCGACCAACGACACCGACCTGCTGACGGCCCTGCTGGCCGCCCAGGTCGACGACGACGGCAAGCCGCTGACCATCGAGGAGGCCTCCGCGAAGGTCCTCCCGCAGGTCAAGGGCGCCTTCTCGCTGGTTTTCATGGACGAGCACACCCTTTACGCGGCCCGTGACCCGCAGGGCATCCGCCCGCTGGTCCTCGGGCGCCTGGAGCGCGGCTGGGTCGTCGCCTCCGAGTCGGCCGCCCTCGACATCTGCGGTGCGGCCTACGTCCGCGAGATCGAGCCGGGCGAGTTCGTCGCCATCGACGAGAACGGACTGCGAACCTCCCGATTCGCGGAAGCGAAGCCCAAGGGCTGTGTCTTCGAGTACGTGTACCTGGCCCGCCCGGACACCGACATCGCCGGCCGCAACGTCTACCTCTCCCGCGTCGAGATGGGCCGCCGTCTCGCCAAGGAAGCTCCGGTCGAGGCCGATCTGGTCATAGCGACTCCGGAATCGGGCACGCCCGCCGCGATCGGTTACGCGGAGGCCTCCGGCATCCCGTTCGGTGCCGGTCTCGTGAAGAACGCGTACGTCGGCCGGACCTTCATCCAGCCTTCACAGACCATCCGCCAGCTGGGCATCAGGCTGAAGCTGAATCCCCTCAAGGAAGTCATCAAGGGCAAGCGATTGGTCGTCGTCGACGACTCGATCGTGCGCGGCAACACCCAGCGCGCCCTGGTCCGGATGCTCCGCGAGGCGGGCGCGGCCGAGATCCACATCCGGATCTCCTCGCCGCCCGTGAAGTGGCCCTGCTTCTTCGGCATCGACTTCGCGACCCGTGCGGAGCTGATCGCCAACGGCATGTCGATCGAGGAGATCGGTACGTCCCTGGGCGCCGACTCCCTCTCGTACATCTCCATCGACGGCATGATCGAGGCCACCACCATCGACAAGCCGAACCTCTGCCGTGCCTGCTTCGACGGCGAGTACCCGATGGACCTCCCGGACCCCGAGCTGCTCGGCAAGCAGCTCCTGGAGACCGAGCTGGCCGCAGGTCCCGCGTCCGCCGCGGCCGACGCGATCCGTCGCCCGTAGAGCCTCGCCAAGCCCCGTCAGACCTCGCAGCAACACCGCTGTACGACACGAAAGTTCTCACCGTCATGTCTGAGACAA
Organism: Streptomyces sp. NPDC102514; assembly: GCF_055584525.1. Lineage (NCBI taxonomy): Bacteria > Bacillati > Actinomycetota > Actinomycetes > Kitasatosporales > Streptomycetaceae > Streptomyces > Streptomyces sp. NPDC102514. Next base: position 49,125 of record NZ_JBVJLW010000004.1, on the reverse strand, counting down.
CTGGTGCCAGCTACGCAGCCGCGGGCGTCGACATCGAAGCGGGCGACCGCGCCGTCGAACTGATGAAGGAGTGGGTGAAGAAGACGCAGCGCCCCGAGGTCCTCGGTGGCCTCGGCGGCTTCGCCGGCCTCTTCGACGCCTCCGCCCTCAAGCGGTACGAGCGCCCGCTGCTCGCCTCCGCCACGGACGGCGTCGGCACGAAGGTCGACCTCGCCCGGCAGCTCGGCGTGTACGACACCATCGGCCACGACCTGGTCGCGATGGTCATGGACGACATCGTGGTGTGCGGCGCCGAGCCGCTCTTCATGACCGACTACATCTGCGTGGGCAAGGTCCACCCGGAGCGCGTGGCGGCCATCGTGAAGGGCATCGCCGAGGGCTGTGTCCTCGCGGGCTGCGCCCTGGTCGGCGGCGAGACGGCCGAACATCCCGGTCTGCTGGGCCCGGACGACTTCGACGTCGCCGGCGCCGGTACGGGCGTCGTGGAGGCCGACCGGCTGCTCGGCGCGGATCGTATCCGTACGGGTGACGCGGTGATCGCCATGGCGTCCTCCGGCCTTCACTCGAACGGGTACTCACTGGTCCGGCACGTCCTGTTCGACCGCGGGAACCTGAAGCTCGACCAGCACGTCGAGGAGTTCGGCCGCACCCTCGGCGAGGAGCTCCTGGAGCCCACCAAGATCTACTCGCTGGACTGTCTGGCGCTGACCCGCACGACCGACGTGCACGCGTACTCGCACATCACGGGCGGCGGCCTCGCGGCCAACCTCGCCCGGGTGATCCCGGACGGCCTGCACGCGACCGTGGACCGCGCCACCTGGACCCCGGCCCCGGTCTTCGACCTCGTCGGCACCACCGGCCGGGTCGAGCGCCTGGAACTCGAAAAGACGCTGAACATGGGCGTGGGCATGATCGCGATCGTCCCCCAGGACTCCGCGGACGCGGCCCTCACCACCCTGGCGGACCGAGGAGTGGAAGCCTGGGTGGCAGGCGAGATCACGGACAGAGGCACCCACGAGACGGGCGCAACCCTGACGGGCGACTACGCCCCCCGGTAGCCATGAAAGGGGCGCCCACACGGGCGCCCCGTCAGGGGCGCGGGGCTGTGACATGTGCGGCTCCGCCGCGGGGCGCGACCAGCCACGACGAACCTGCAGCCGACCAGCCCACAGCAAGTACTCCCGGCTGACCCGCAGAGCGAGATGCACAAAACCCGGTCCGGCAATCAACCCCGGACCGGGTGAAGCGCAGCTAGAACGACGAGCGCAGCTGGTACGTCAAGCCCCGCGGCGTTGCGACGCAGGACCGGACTCATCGTCCTCGTCCTCGTCGTCGTTGTAGAGATCCGCGTACTGGGAGTACGGGTCGTCTTCCTCGTCGTCGTCCTCGAACGGCTCGCCATTCGGCGGCTGTTGCGAAGTCGAAGCGCCCAGCTCATTGGCCAGACGCGACAGATCAGTCCCGCCGCTGCTGTACTTCAGCTGGCGGGCGACCTTCGTCTGCTTGGCCTTTGCCCGGCCGCGCCCCATGGCTCGACCCCCTCGGATACGGGGCTCGACGGCCCCAGAGTCTTGACACGCGTTCATGATCTGGAACGGGCTCTCCGTGGAGAGACCGGTCCGTAGGGCTTCCACGGTACCTGAGCCCACGCCCATACGGTACGTCGCCCGCAGGAAGCTCGTGTGCACAGGACCTGCGAGGTGCCCTGTCCTCGCTGGTCAACCGCGATTTTAACCTCTTCTTGGCGAGCGACCCGCCGACGAACGTGAGAGTTCTCTCCAACACCCGCCGACGGGACCCCGCGGGGCCGTGCGCACAGCCTTCCGAACGGCTGCCGAACAGCCCCCGAACATCAGGGGCGGCGGGCCTCCGCCATGCGGTGCTCGGCGATCCGGTCGGCCGCGGCGGCCGGCGGAATCCCGTCCTCCTTCGCACGAGCGAATATGGCCAGCGTGGTGTCGAAGATCTTCGCGGCCTTCTCCTTGCACCGGTCGAAGTCGAAGCCGTGGAGCTCGTCGGCGACCTGGATGACCCCGCCGGCGTTCACCACGTAGTCCGGCGCGTAGAGGATCCCGCGGTCGGAGAGGTCCTTCTCCACACCCGGGTGCTCCAACTGGTTGTTGGCCGCGCCGCAGACGATCCTGGCGGTGAGCACCGGCACGGAGTCGTCGTTCAGGGCGCCGCCGAGCGCGCAGGGGGCGTAGATGTCGAGCCCCTCGGTCCGGATCAGCCGCTCGGTGTCCGGGGCGATCTGCACGGCGGGGTGCTTGTCGGCGATGCGGCCGACGGCGTCCTGGCGGACGTCGGCGATCACGACCCGGGCGCCGTCCTCCAGCAGGTGCTCCACCAGGTGGCGGCCGACCTTGCCGACGCCCGCGACGCCGACCGTGCGGCCGCGCAGCGACGGGTCGCCCCACAGGTGCTGGGCGGAGGCCCGCATGCCCTGGAAGACGCCGAAGGCCGTCAGGACGGACGAGTCGCCCGCGCCGCCGTTCTCGGGGGAGCGCCCGGTGGTCCAGCGGCACTCGCGCGCGACGACGTCCATGTCGGCCACGTAGGTGCCGACGTCGCAGGCGGTCACGTACCGCCCGCCGAGCGAGGCGACGAACCGGCCGTACGCGAGGAGCAGGTCCTCGGTCTTGATCTGCTCGGGGTCGCCGATGATCACGGCCTTGCCGCCGCCGTGGTCGAGCCCGGCCATGGCGTTCTTGTACGACATCCCGCGGGCGAGGTTCAGCGCGTCGGCGACGGCCGCGGCCTCGCTCTCGTACGGGTAGAAGCGGGTGCCGCCGAGGGACGGGCCCAGGGCGGTGGAGTGGATGGCGATGACGGCCTTGAGGCCGGTGGCGCGGTCCTGACAGAGGACGACCTGCTCATGGCCGCCCTGATCCGACCGGAACAGGGTGTGCAGTACGTCGTCAGGGCTGCCGGTTACGTCGGTCACTGTGGTGACTCCCAGGTAAAGAGCGGCGGGTCGGGGCGGCCCTCGTACGGGTGGCGGGGGTCCGTGTGGCACGAGATTAGAGCCTGTGCGGGACCGCCATCGGCCCAGTGGTCAGGATCACCCCCGGCCGGAGTACGGTCACGGGCGGGCGTGGGACGATTTGCAGGGGTTTCCCGCGTGTTCGCGTACCCGGTGCGCGGTTTTCCACCGGGTCGGCTGGGGAGGGAGCAAGCGTGCCCAAGGTGACCTCGTTGATCGTCCCGTACGCGTCCTATCTCCGGGTGTACGAACCGCTCGCGGCCTTCCCGGAACCGGAGCGCGGCCACTGGTACCGCTACGCGCGCCGGCCGGAACGTCCCTCGTACCAGGACGAACTCCGCCGCTCGCTGGCCGACTTGCTGCCCGTGCCGCCGATGGCCGTGCCGGTGCAGGAGAGCGGTGACGCGTTCGTCGCGGAGGTGGACGGCGTGCTGTGCGTGTGCCCCTGGCGGACCCGGCTGCGCGGCTGGGAGGCCCTGGGCGACCTGGCGGAGGAACTGCCGGCCCCCGTCCTGGACGCGGCGCTCCCCGAGCTCGTACGCCGTCAGGCCGCCCAGGACTACGAGCGCTGGCTGACCCGCAACCCCGACGCCCGGCCCTGGATCCGCACCTCGACCTGGCAGATCCCGCTGCACTGGTTCGTGCTCGTCTCCGACGAGGAGCGCGAGTACGACAAGGGCGCCGGGTCCGGGGGCGGTTCGCGGGCCGGGCAGGACGCGCCCGTGCTCCGCTACCGCACGCCGATGGTGCAGGCGCGGCGCCGGGTGGCGCGGGCCCTGCGGACGCTGCGGGACACCCTCGACGAGGGGCCGCTCATCGACGGCCTGGTGGACGTGGGGCGTTGGCTGGAGGAGTTCCATCCGCGCTCGCTGGTGGAGCTGGACTACGGCGGCCTCGTCCACGTCCTGCCCGCGGGGGAGCTCGACGGCGACCATTCCGCCGCCGATGTCGCCGAGGGCATCGAGGCGTTGCGCACGGGCGACGGGCCCGGTGCGGGGGAGGCATACGGTCGGCTCGTGGAACGGTGGCGTTCGGTGCGGGACCGGCGCTCGGCGAACTGAGGGGCGCGCGGAGGCTCTTTGGTGCGCCGGTTCCTGTGCGTCACGGAGCCTGACAGGACGTAAGTCCCGATCCGGGTCGTACGGGGTAAGCGTGACGGACAGCACTAACACGGACCTTGCGCCCAACGGCCCTCCTCATGCCAAAATAGGACAAGGAGTCCGGGGAGGGCTCTCTCTGCCCACGTTTGGGCGGAATCTCGGCATTGCGCTGCAGGGGGGTCCCGTGACTCCTGATCGTCCTGTGACTGATCGTCACAGTGGCGTGACTGTCCGCTATGGCATGGTCCATCGGCTTCCGTCGCTGATGAACACCTGGGAGGGCAATTCCATCGGTTTGGCCGACGTGGCTGGACGGATGGTGTAGTTGTAGTGCCGAGGACAAGCCGTTCGTCCTATAACCGACTCGACCCGCATCCGCCATTTCGGGCAACGCGGGTCAAGGTGCAGAATTTAGAGGAAAGAACCGAGAACGATCGGTTCTCCCGAGGAGGCCGCTCATGACCGCTCGCACCCCTGATGCCGAGCCGCTGCTGACCCCGGCTGAGGTCGCCACGATGTTCCGCGTGGACCCTAAGACGGTCACGCGGTGGGCGAAGGCCGGCAAGCTCACGTCGATCCGCACGCTGGGTGGGCATCGCCGTTACCGCGAAGCAGAGGTACGTGCTCTGCTCGCGGGCATCCCGCAGCAGCGCAGCGAAGCCTGAACAACAACTGCATAGCCACATAGCAGGGTATTTCGGCAGGTCCCCCAACTTGTCGGCAGGGCCCTGACGCAAGTACCGCTTGATGCGTCACCCAAGCACCACCCAAGTACCAAGCGACGCGGATCCCGCCCCAACGGGGTCCCCGCCCGAGCAAGAACCACAAGCACTGTGGGTGCGTCGTAGATCGCGCTGGACTCCGCCGGGTCCAGCGCGATCTTTTTTGTGCGCTGGTCATGGGGTGTGCGCGCTTACAGGGTCGGTCTGTGAGTGGCCTTGTCGCAGTCTGGGCGAGGCTGTCGGATCGGCTGTGAGTCCCTCTGGGGCTCGGTGCAATTGCACATATTAAATTGACCAGTTGTAGGTGGGGGGTAAGTTCCGCCGGTTTGAAAACTTATGCGGTGACACCCGTCACATGCCGTGGTCCTTGTTGCGCGTGGCATACCTGCGCTAATGGGGGACTCGCTCATCTGGGGCCGTCTGGTGGGTAGTTGACGCGTGGCCTTCGCTCGGGCGGACGATCATGCGGACGCGCCCGCGGGTGATCACACGGTCGATCACGCCGTCGTTCGCGCGGTCGTTCGCGCGGTCGGTCACGCCGGGGAGGGGTCGTCGTCCTCCAGGGGGCCGTCCAGGTCCTCGGGGCCGGCCTCCGAGGCCAGGCGCAGGAGGCGGTGGCAGATCGGGCAGTGTCTCGTCCGGTGGCGGTGGCCGGAGGCGGCCGACAGGTGGGCGCGGAGCAGGGCTCGCGTCTCATGCCGAGCGGTCGCCGCCATGGTCACCTCCGGTGGGGTCTGGGGCTTTGGTTTCTAGGTACTTGGGGAATGTGGCGGCGTCAAGGGCGTGTGGTGGGTGGGTGGGCCTGGAGGGGCGTGTGGGGGTGGTGTTGGGATCTGTGGCGGTGATTGGGGTGCGGTGAGGTGTCGGGTGCGGGTCGGTGGGGGGTGTTGCGCAGTTCCCCGCGCCCTTGGGGGAGGGGGGTTGCCGCGGGGTGTCGGGTGCCGGTCGGTGGGGGCTTGTCGCGCAGTTCCCCGCGCCCCTAGGGGGGTGGGGGTGCCGTCGAGTGTTGGCTGCGGGTCGGTGGGGGTTGGCCGCGCCGTTCCCCGCGCCCCTAAAGGCGAAGGACTGCGCAGTTCCTGGCGCCCCTAAAAGCGAAGGGCTGTGCCGTTCCCTGCGGTCCTGAATGTTCCCGGAGGGGTCCTCGGGGGTGTAGGTGCACGAAGAAGGCCCCGCTTCCGTTGCCGGATGCGGGGCCTTCTTTTTCTTCTTCTGCGGTCCTGACGGGATTTGAACCCGCGGCCTCCACCTTGACAGGGTGGCGAGCACTCCAAACTGCTCCACAGGACCTTGTTTCGCAGTGCGATCTTGCGTTGCGCTGCGAGACAAGACTGTACAGGAGGGTTGGCCCCCCGGGCGAACTCACCCGGTGTGCGGACGCCGTTACGGTGCGGCCGCGTCGATCGCCTTCACGATGCGCTTGTCGGAGACCGGATACGCCGTGCCCAGCGCGTGCGCGAAGTAGCTGACGCGCAGCTCCTCGATCATCCAGCGGATGTCCCGGACGGAGGAGGGGACGGGACGGCCCTGCGGCAACTGCTCCAGCAGCCAGGCGTACTCGTCCTGCATCTCGTGGACCTTCTCCATCCGGCTGGTGTCCCGCTGCGCGTTCGTCGGCATCTGCTGGAGCCGGCGGTCCGCGGCGACCAGATAGCGCATCAGGTCCGGCAGCCGCCGCAGCCCCGTCGCCGTGACGAAGCCGGGCCGCACGAGGGCGTCCAGCTGCGTCCGTACGTCCGTCAGGTTGGCGAGCAGCACAGGGCTGCGTACGCCCTTCAGGCGGCGCTCACAGGCCTGCCAGGCGGCCAGCACCTGTTCGACCTGGCCGACCGTGCGGACCGTCGTGTCGACGATCTCCGCGCGCACCTTGTCGTACAGCTTCCGGTAGGACTCCTCGTCCCAGGCCGGCCCTCCGAAGTCGCCGATCAGCTTGTCGGCGGCGGCCGTCGCGCAGTCGTCGAACAGGGCCTGGATCGATCCGTGCGGATTCGCGGACAGGGCCAGCTTCTGGGCGTTGGTGAGCTTGTCCGACGCGAACTTCGCCGGATTCACCGGGATGTTGCGCAGGATGAGCCGCCGCGTGCCCTTCCACATCGCCTGCTGCTGCTCGGCCTCGGTGTCGAAGAGGCGTACGGAGGCGGTGTTCGCCGCCGGGCCGTCGTCGACGAGCGCCGGGTACGCCTTCACCGGCTGGCCGGCCCGGCGCGTCTCGAAGAGACGGGTCAGGGAGCCGATGGTCCAGTCGGTCAGCCCCGTGCGCTCCAGGGACTCCCCGCCCTGCCGCTCGGCCGTCGCCGCCACTGCCTTGGAGATCGCCTGGCGGGCCTTCGGCCTCAGCCGGACCTTCAGGGCCTCCAGGTCCTTGTCCTCGGCCAGCTTGCGGCGCCGCTCGTCGACGATCCGGAAGGTGATCTTCAGGTGGTCGTCGAGCCGGGACCAGTCGAAGTCGTCGGCGGTGAGCGGCACTCCGACCATGCGCTTCAGCTCGCGCGCCATCGTCACGGTCAGGGGCTCCTGCAGGGGCACCGCCCGCTCCAGGAACCGCTGCGCGAAGTTGGGCGCGGGCACGTAGTTGCGGCGGATGGGCTTGGGGAGGGAACGGATCAGCTCGGTGACGACCTGCTCGCGCAGCCCCGGGATCTGCCACTCGAAGCCCTCGTCGGTGACCTGGTTCAGCACCTGCAGCGGCACGTGGACGGTCACGCCGTCCGCGTCGGCGCCCGGCTCGAACTGGTATGTGACGGGGAACTTCAGCCGCCCCTGCCGCCACGAGTCCGGATAGTCGTCCTTGGTGACCGCCCCGGCCGTCTCCCGGATGAGCATCGACCGCTCGAAGTCGAGGAGTTCGGGCTCCTCCTGCCGCTTGTGCTTCCACCAGGAGTCGAAGTGCGCGCCGGACACGACATGGGCGGGCACCCGCTCCTCGTAGAAGTCGAAGAGCGTGTCGTCGTCGACCAGGATGTCCCGGCGCCGCGCCCGGTGCTCCAGCTCCTCGACCTCGGTGAGGAGCCGCCGGTTGTCGGAGAAGAACTTGTGGTGCGTACGCCAGTCGCCCTCGACGAGCGCGTTGCGGATGAAGAGCTCGCGGCTGATCTCGGGGTCGATGCGCCCATAGTTGACCTTCCGCTGGGCGACGATCGGCACCCCGTACAGCGTGACCTTCTCGTACGCCATCACCGCCGCCTGGTCCTTCTCCCAGTGCGGTTCGCTGTACGTGCGCTTCAGCAGGTGTTCGGCGAGCGGTTCGATCCACTCGGGCTCGATCCTCGCGTTGACGCGGGCCCACAGCCGGGACGTCTCGACGAGTTCGGCGGACATCACGAAGCGCGGGGGCTTCTTGAAGAGGGCAGAGCCGGGGAAGATCGCGAACTTGGCGTTGCGGGCGCCCACGTAGTCGTTCTTCGAACTGCTCCTGCCGTCCTTCCCGCCGTCCTTGCCGCCCTCCTTCCCGGTCTCCTTCACGTCCTTCATGCCGATGTGGGAGAGCAGACCGGCCAGCAGGGAGAGATGGACGTGCTGTTCGGGCGCGTCGTCCTCGCTCAGCTGGAGGCCCATCTGCTTGGCGACGGTCCGCAGCTGCGTGTAGATGTCCTGCCACTCGCGGATGCGCAGGAAGTTCAGGTACTCCTGCTTGCACATGCGACGGAAAGAGGACGAGCCGCGCTCCTTCTGCTGCTTGCGCACGTACCGCCAGAGGTTGAGGTACGCGAGGAAGTCGGACGTCTCGTCCTTGAAGCGGGCGTGCTGCTGGTCGGCCTGCGTCTGCTTCTCGGCCGGCCGCTCGCGCGGGTCCTGGATGGAGAGCGCGGCGGCGATCACCATGACCTCGCGCACGCAGCCGTTCTTGTCGGCCTCCAGGACCATCCGGGCCAGCCGCGGGTCGACGGGGAGCTGGGCGAGCTTGCGGCCGGTGTCGGTGAGCCGCTTGCGCGGGTCCTTCTCCGTCGGGTCGAGGGCGTTCAGTTCCTGGAGGAGCTGGACGCCGTCGCGGATGTTGCGGTGGTCCGGCGGGTCGATGAAGGGGAACTTCTCGATCTCGCCGAGCCCGGCCGCGGTCATCTGGAGGATGACGGACGCCAGGTTCGTACGGAGGATCTCGGCGTCGGTGAACTCCGGGCGGGCGAGGAAGTCGTCCTCGGAGTACAGCCGGATGCAGATGCCGTCGCTCGTACGGCCGCAGCGGCCCTTGCGCTGGTTGGCGCTGGCCTGCGAGATCGCTTCGATGGGCAGCCGCTGGACCTTGGTGCGGTGGCTGTATCTGGAGATACGGGCGTTGCCCGGGTCGATCACGTACTTGATGCCCGGGACGGTGAGGGAGGTCTCGGCGACGTTGGTCGCCAGAACGATCCTGCGCCCGCCCGTTTGCATATGAGGTGTCTGCTGGAAGACGCGGTGCTGCTCGGCGTGCGAGAGGCGCGCGTACAGGGGGAGCACTTCTGTGAATCTGAGGTTCTTCTTGTTGAGCGCGTCCGCGGTGTCGCGGATCTCCCGCTCCCCGGACAGGAAGACGAGGATGTCGCCCTTGCCCTCGCCCTGCAGCTCCTCGACGGCGTCGCAGATCGCGGTGATCTGGTCGCGGTCGGCGTCGTCGCCGTCCTCTTCGAGGAGCGGGCGGTAGCGCACCTCGACGGGGTACGTGCGTCCGCTGACCTCGACGATCGGCGCGTCCCCGAAGTGTCTGGAGAACCGCTCCGGGTCGATGGTCGCGGAGGTGATGACGACCTTCAGGTCCGGCCGCTTCGGGAGCAGCTGGGCCAGATAGCCGAGCAGGAAGTCGATGTTCAGGGACCGCTCGTGGGCCTCGTCGATGATGATCGTGTCGTACGCGCGCAGCTCGCGGTCCGTCTGGACCTCGGCGAGCAGGATGCCGTCCGTCATCAGCTTGACGAAGGTGGCCTCCGGGCTGACCTGGTCGGTGAAGCGGACCTTCCAGCCGACGGCCTCGCCCAGCGGGGTGTCCAGCTCGTCGGCGACCCGCTCCGCGACGGTACGGGCGGCGATCCGGCGGGGCTGGGTGTGCCCGATCATGCCGCGGACGCCACGGCCCAGCTCCAGACAGATCTTGGGGATCTGCGTCGTCTTGCCGGAGCCGGTCTCGCCCGCGACGATGACGACCTGATGATCACGGATGGCGTCCGCGATCACGTCCTTCTTCTGGCTGACCGGCAGCTGCTCGGGGTACGAGACGGTGGGCACGCGGCCGCGCCGCTCGGCCATGCGGGTCTCGGCCTTCGCCACCTCCGTCTCGATCTCGGCGGTGACGGCGGCGCGGGCCTCTGGCTTGCGGATCCGGCGCGCGCCTTCGAGCCTGCGCCCGAGCCGGTGCGCGTCGCGCAGTGACAGCTCGGCCAGACGGGAGGCGAGATCGCCGAGGGCGGGGGCAGGATGCGTAGACATACGCGGTCCAGGATCTCACCTCGGGGAAACGTGGGGCGAACGCTTTTGCGCGGGGGCCTGTCCGGCAGGCAGGGCTCCGAGGCCGGTCGAGGCGACCGTCGCAGAGAAATATCCCTTATGCGCCTTTAGCGTGGGCGTATGTCCGAGATGCCGCACGGTGCCCATGGCAGACCGCCCACGCGGCGCGAACGCTGGGCCTCCTTCAAGGAGTCCCCCTGCCTTCCCGCGTCGGTGCTGGTGCTGATCCTCGCCGCGGCGGCGGGCCTCTTCGCGGGTTCGTACACGTACTCCATGGCGAACCCGACTCCGCGCCATGTGCCGACCGCGATCGTGGGCTCGTACGAGGAGGGGCGGGGCAAGGCGTTCCTCGCCGGGATGGAGAAGGCGCTCGACGCCTCCCTGAAGATCCACGCGTACGACAGCCGGGCGGCGGCCGTGCAGGCGGTCAACGACCAGAAGGTCTTCGCGATCCTCGATACGCGGGACAACGGCAAGGCGGTGGTCCTCGACGTCTCCGGGGCGTCCGGGGCCTCGGTCGCGGAGCTGCTGGAACAGGCGGCGCCGGCCGTCGGCAAGGCCACGGGGGTGGCGGTCACGGTCCGGGACATCAAGCCGCTCCAGGAGGGCGATCCACGGGGCCTCGCCATCTTCTACATCTCCCTGGCGGCCGTGATCATCGGCTTCATCGGGGCGATCCAGCTCAGCGTGCACGCGCGGGGGCTGAACCCGGTGGAACGCATCGCGTTCACCGCCGCGTACGCCCTGCTCGGCGGTTTCGTGATCGTGGTGGCGGTCGACTGGATCCTCGGCGCCCTGAAGCTGCCGTTCGTCGAGTCCTGGCTGATCCTCGCGCTGACCATGTTCACGTCCGGCATGGTCTTCACGATGTTCAACACTCTGTTCGGGCGCTGGGCGATGCTGCCCACCTGGGGGCTGATGGTCATGCTCGGCAACCCCTCCTCGGGCGGCGCGGTCTCCTGGCCCCTGCTGCCGTCCCCGCTCGGCGTCATCGGCCGCTGGCTCCCGCCCGGCGGCTCGGTCAACGCCCAGCACACGGCGGTGTACTTCGCCGGCCACCAGCACATCTTCCCGTTCCTGGTCCTGACCGGCTGGGCCCTCGTCAGCTGCGCGGTCTTCTGGACCTGGCGCCACCGCCACCCGGGAGGCCGCGAACCCCACCCGGCCCACGCGGCGGGCAGCCCACCCTCGGAATCCTCGGGAGCGGGCGCGGCGGCCTGACGGCGTCACGGGAACCTACGAGACGAGCCACCGACGCCCCATGGCCCCCGGGCCTGCGCCATGTGGCCGGCGCGGGCTCGTTCGGCTGCGGGCCGGTGGGGGCCGGCCGCGCAGTTCCCCGCGCCCCTGCAGGACGCCGGATGCAAGGCTCAGGGCGCCGCCCCGAACGGGGCCCCGGGCCCACGCGGCGGCGGCCCGCGTGGCGCGCTGGCGCTGAGGGGCGCGGGGAACTGCGCGGCCAACCCCCACGGACCCGCAGCCGAAGGACCCGCCGGACGGCCGCAGGGCAAAGGCCCGGGTCACGGCGAAGGCCCCGTCCATCTGGACGGGGCCTTCGAGAAGTGGCTGGGGCCGGGATCGAACCGGCGACCTATCGCTTTTCAGGCGATCGCTCGTACCAACTGAGCTACCCAGCCACGCGATTCACTGAAGAATCGCAGCGGTCCTGACGGGATTTGAACCCGCGGCCTCCACCTTGACAGGGTGGCGAGCACTCCAAACTGCTCCACAGGACCAAGCTTTGTGCGAGCGAGCGAACTCAGTCTCGCACACGGTATTACGTGCCCCCAACGGGATTCGAACCCGTGCTACCGCCTTGAAAGGGCGGCGTCCTAGGCCGCTAGACGATGAGGGCTATCGGCCCACCTGGGCGCTTCGCAGCGCGTCGGGGACGTGAGAAGCATATGGGATGTCGGGAGGGATCGCCAAAACGGTTTACGGGGTGGGGGTGGAAGGGGGCGTGGAGGCGGGCGCGCCGGGCTGGTTCTCCTTCGGGAGATGGCGGCTGACCTCGGCCGTCGTCAGTCCGAGGCCGCCCAGTTTGATCTCGTCCCAGGCCTGGAGCCGGCGGGTGTCGCGGTCCAGGTAGAGGATCGACGTCTCGATCGGCGCGGGATCGTCGCCCTCCAGCGCACGCAGCCCGCCCCCGCCGGTGGAGCCCTCGATGCGCAGCCGCGTGCCGTACTTCATGACCTCCATCTCCTGGTGGTGGACATGGCCGGCCAGCACCAGCGGCACGTCCCCGTCCGTCTCGCGCGCGGCCGTCGGGTTGTGCGCGACCGCGATGTCGACCGGGGTCCCGGCCGCCTCCTGGTCGCGGAGGGAGGAGGCGAGGCGGGCACCCGCCAGCACCTCCGACTGGCCGGCGCCGCCCACTCCGGCCGAGCGGTCCGGGGTGAACTGCGGGTCGCCGATCCCCGCGAAGCGCAGGCCGGCGACGGAGGCCGCCCTGCCGTCGTCGAGGACGTGCACGTTCTTCATGCGCTTCAGGTAGTCCTGGGTGACCCGCCCGTCGTGGTTGCCGCGCACCCACACGTACGGGGCGCCGAGGTCGGCGACCGGGTCGAGGAAGCCGTTCTCCGCCGCCGTCCCGTGGTCCATCGTGTCCCCGGAGTCGACGATGACATCGATCTTGTACTGCTTCACCAGCGACGCGATGATCTTCCAGCTCGCCGGGTTGAGATGGATGTCGGAGACGTGCAGGACCCGGATCGTGGAGGGGTCCGGCGCGTACGCGGGCAGCGTGGACGTGACGTCGTACAGCTTCGTCACGTTCGTCACCAGGCGGGCCAGTTCCTTCTGGTAGACGTCGAACTCGCTGACGATGCTGCGGGCGTTGCCGACGACCGAGGGTGCCGAGGAGAGCAGGCCCGAGAACTTCGGTTCCAGGACCGACTTGGGGTTCCAGGTGGCGAAGGCCGTCGCCCCGCAGGCGGCCAGCAGGGTCAGCGCCAGGCCGCCCGCCGCGAGGGCCCGGCGCGGGCGGCGGTAGACCGCGAGGCCCAGCCCCGTCGCACCGGCGACCACGGCGACACAGGACCGTACGGCCAGGTCGAGCGTGCCGGCGCCGACGTCCTCGGCGACCTCGTCCTGGAGGCCGGAGAGCCGTTCCGGATGGTCGACGAGGGCCTGCGAGCGGACCGGGTCGAGCTGGTCGACGTCCACGTCGAGCCGCAGGGGAGCGGTGTGGCTGCGCAGTTCGAGGGCGCCGAGCGGCGAGACGTTGATCTTCGTCCCGCCGGTGAGGGAGGGGCGCAGGGTCATCGTGGTGTCCATGGGGCCGACCTGCGCCCGGACGTTCCCCACGACCAGCAGACCGAGCCACGCGCCGAGCAGCACGACGGCGACGAGCCCGAGAGCCCGGGTGTACGGGTGCGGTTGATGGACGAGTTCGACGGCGGGCTGGGAACGGCGTGAGCGGTAGTGCCGTACGAGGATGCGGGGAGCCTTCCGTACGCGGAGCAGAGCGGCGGCAGCGGGGACGCGGGCCATTGGGCCCGTATGCCCAAGGGGCGGGGCGGGTATGCGGCTTCCGTCCCGGTGACCTCCGCGGCTTCCGGCACGCGGCAGGCCTGGCGTCCGGGCGTCCGTACCGGACAATGGTCTTGTGCTGGAGATGACGCGCGAGGAGTTCGAGGAACAGGTCGCCGAGGCGCTGGACCGGATCCCGCCGGAGCTGACGCGGTTGATGGACAACGTGGCGGTGTTCGTCGAGGACGAACCGCCCGCCGACGATCCCGAGTTGCTCGGGCTCTACGAGGGGACGCCGCTGACCGATCGCGGTGAGTGGTACGCCGGGGTGCTGCCGGACCGGATCACGATCTACCGGGGGCCCACGCTGCGGATGTGCGGGACGCGCGAGGAGGTGGTGGCCGAGACCGAGGTGACGGTGGTGCACGAGATCGCCCACCACTTCGGCATCGACGACGCGCGCCTGCACGCCCTCGGATACGGCTGACATCCGCCGACGGACCCGGCTGATGTACGCCCTCCGGGTGCAGCCGGCGTCAGGCGTCCGGGCACGGTCGCATCCGGCCCCGTGCGCACGGGGCGCGTACGGCCGCGTGTCCTCTTGCGGGCGGCGGGAGTTGGGCAGGGGGACTCCTCATACCTATCCCCGCGCTCCCGGCTCCGTCCGGACTGGAGGGGACCCCATCCGGAGGTAGCTGCCCGTGCGCGCCATGTACGTACCCGTCCGTCTGGCCGCCGCGGCCCTGGCAGTCGCCGCCTCCGCGGGCTGCATGAGCGTCGGCGACGACGAGGGGGGCAGCCGGGTCAGGCCCTCCCACTCGGCGGGGCAGCGGGGCGGCGAGGAACCCGACGGGGGGTCCGCGGCGGGCCGCGGCGACTCCGGCTATCACGGGGCGAGTGACGGAAAACACGCCAGGGCGAAGCCGGGCAGGTCCGCGTCCGGGTCGGCTTCGCCGTCGGCGGGGGAGAGTGGTTCGGCCGCGCCGAAGAAGCCGGCCAAGGGTGACGGCGGCGGGAAGAAGCCCAGGCCAGGGGTGCCTTCGCCGACGAAGGAGCAGCCCACGCCGACGCGTCAGGACCCGGAACCGACGCCTCCCAAGGAGACCCCGCCGCCGTCCCCGGACCCGACCACCGCCGAGCCGTCGTCCTCGGCGCACCCGGAGCCGGAACCGCAGCTCGTCGAGCGTCGGGAACCGGCGCCCCGGGCCGGGATCCAGGCGTGAGCGGCGCCCCGGGCCGACCGGATCCCGGACCGAGCGGCGTCCGGCGGCTTCGGCAGCTTCGGCGGCAGGGTCCGGACGGGCCGGCGTGAGGGCGTCGCGCGGGCCTCTGACCTGGACATTCGACCCCGGTTTGCCTTGAGCGGCACAGGGTGCGTATGGTAGTAGATCGTTTGATCCCATCGCCCGGCGCCATCACAGAGCGCCGCGTGGCGCGTACTCTCCCTTGCCGTGGCTGACCGCATTGAGGCGGTCGTTTGCGAAATCACGGAGTTGACGGGCGCGTGCCGAAGAGACTCCGGAAGGTTTCGCATTCGCATGTCCATTTCCAGTACTGATCACATCGTCGTGCCCGAGAACGAGGCGCCCGAGGTGACCGAAGAGACCGCGGCCCCCGAGATTTCCGCGGCTCCCGAGACCCCTGAGGTCACGTTCAGCGACCTCGGTCTCCCCGAGGGCGTCGTGCGCAAGCTCGCCCAGAACGGTGTGACCAGCCCCTTCCCGATCCAGGCCGCGACCATCCCGGACGCCCTGGCCGGCAAGGACATCCTCGGCCGCGGCCGTACCGGCTCCGGAAAGACCCTCTCCTTCGGCCTGCCGCTGCTCACGCAGCTCTCCGGTGGCCACACCGAGAAGAAGAAGCCCCGCGGCATCATCCTCACGCCGACCCGTGAGCTCGCGATGCAGGTCGCGGACGCCCTCCAGCCGTACGGCGACGTGCTCGGCCTCAAGATGAAGGTCGTCTGCGGCGGTACGTCGATGGGCAACCAGATCTACGCCCTGGAGCGCGGCGTCGACGTCCTCGTCGCCACCCCGGGCCGACTGCGCGACATCATCAACCGCGGCGCCTGCTCCCTGGAGAACGTCCAGGTGGCCGTGCTCGACGAGGCCGACCAGATGTCGGACCTGGGCTTCCTGCCCGAGGTCACCGAGCTGCTCGACCAGATCCCCGGCGGCGGCCAGCGCATGCTGTTCTCGGCCACGATGGAGAACGAGATCTCCACGCTGGTCAAGCGCTACCTCACCAACCCGGTGACGCACGAGGTCGACAGCGCCCAGGGCAACGTCACGACGATGTCCCACCACATCCTCATCGTGAAGCCCAAGGACAAGGCGCCGGTCACCGCCGCGATCGCCTCCCGCAAGGGCCGCACGATCATCTTCGTCCGCACCCAGCTGGGCGCCGACCGTATCGCCGAGCAGCTGTGCGACTCGGGCGTGAAGGCCGACGCGCTGCACGGCGGCATGACGCAGGGCGCCCGTACGCGCGTTCTCGAAGACTTCAAGAAGGGCTACGTCAACGCGCTCGTCGCGACCGACGTCGCCGCCCGCGGCATCCACGTCGACGGCATCGACCTGGTCCTGAACGTGGACCCGGCCGGTGACCACAAGGACTACCTGCACCGCTCCGGCCGTACGGCCCGCGCGGGGCGCAGCGGCACGGTCGTGTCGCTCTCCCTGCCGCACCAGCGCCGGCAGATCTTCCGCCAGATGGAGGACGCGGGCGTCGACGCCACGCGCCACATCATCCAGGGCGGCGCCGCCTTCGACCCGGAGGTCGCGGAGATCACCGGCGCCCGGTCGATGACCGAGGTCCAGGCCGAGTCCGCGGGCAACGCGGCTCAGCAGGCCGAGCGCGAGGTGTCGCAGCTCACCAAGGAGCTGGAGCGCGCGCAGCGGCGTGCCGTCGAGCTGCGCGAGGAGGCCGACCGTCTGGTCGCCCGTTCCGCGCGTGAGCGTGGCGAGGACCCGGAGGCCGCGCTCGCCGAGGCGGCCGCTGTCGTCGAGGCCGCCGCGGTTGCCGTGGCGCAGGAGCCGGCGGCGCAGGCCGCCGAGGTGCGCGACGAGCCGCGTCAGCGTCGTGACGACCGTGGCAACTACGAGCGTCGCGACAACCGTCGTGACGACCGCCCGTCCGGTGGTTTCCGCCGCGACGACCGCGGTGGCGACCGTGGCGGCTTCCGCCGCGACGACCGTCCCTCGGGTGGCTCCGGTGGCGGCTTCAACCGCGACCGCCGTGACGGCGACCGTCCCTCGGGCGGTTTCAACCGTGACCGTCGCGACGACCGCCCGTCGGGTGGCTTCAACCGTGACCGTCGTGACGAGCGTCCCTCCGGCGGCTTCCGCCGAGACGACGAGCGTGGCGGCCGTTCCTTCGACCGTCGTGACGACCGTCCCTCGGGCGGCTTCCGCCGGGACGACCGTCGTGACGACCGCGGTGGCGACCGTGGCGGCTTCCGCCGCGACGACCGCCCCACGGGCACGGGCTCCTCGGGTGGCGGCTTCAACCGCGACCGCCGTGACGGCGACCGTCCCACCGGCGGTGGCTTCCGCCGCGACGACCGCCCCTCCGGTGGTCACCGTGGCAGCGACCGTCCGTTCAACCGTGACCGGAGCGACCGTCCCACCGGTGGCGGCTTCCGCTCCGGCGGCCACGACCGCCCGTCCGGCCGCCGCGACGACCACCGTGGCGCGGGCTCCGGCTCCACCGGCTCCTCCTTCCGCCGCGACGACAAGCCGCGCTGGAAGCGCAACGGCTGACAGCGCCCCAGCTGACGCCGTAGCGACGTAGCACGCGAAGGGCCCGGACGACCTCGGTCGTCCGGGCCCTTCGGCGTTCGCGCGCGTAAGGCAGCCACATCGGGACCTCAGCTGAGCCGGAACCCCACCGGCCGTGTTTCGGCCAGATCAACCGCACTGTGGCGCATGTCATACCCCCGGCGAGGGAATTGCTGGGGGCATGACAGAAGACGCCAGAGTGAGTGGGCTGTCGGACGAAGAGCGGCTGGCCCAGCTCGGTTACACGCAGGTTCTCGCCCGCCGCATGTCGGCGTTCTCCAACTACGCGGTCTCCTTCACGATCATCTCGGTCCTGTCGGGCTGCCTGACGCTCTACCTGTTCGGCATGAACACCGGCGGCCCGGCGGTGATCACCTGGGGCTGGGTGGCGGTGGGTCTCATGACCCTGTTCGTCGGGCTCGCGATGGCCGAGATCTGTTCGGCGTACCCGACCTCCGCGGGCCTGTACTTCTGGGCCCACCGTCTCGCCCCGCCGCGTACGGCGGCGGCCTGGGCGTGGTTCACGGGCTGGTTCAACGTGCTCGGCCAGGTCGCCGTGACCGCCGGTATCGACTTCGGCGCGGCCTCGTTCCTGGGCGCGTACCTGAACCTGCAGTTCGACTTCGAGGTCACGCCGGGCCGTACGATCCTGCTCTTCGCCGGCATCCTCGTCCTGCACGGCCTGCTGAACACCTTCGGCGTACGGATCGTCGGCCTCCTCAACAGCGTCAGCGTGTGGTGGCACGTCGTCGGTGTCGCGGTCATCGTCGGCGCGCTGACCTTCGTACCGGACCAGCACCAGTCCGCGTCCTTCGTCTTCACGGAGTTCGTGAACAACACCGGCTGGGGCAGCAGCTTCTACGTGGTGCTGCTGGGCCTGCTGATGGCGCAGTACACCTTCACCGGGTACGACGCCTCGGCGCACATGACGGAGGAGACGCACGACGCGTCCACGGCCGGGCCCAAGGGCATCGTCCAGTCCATCTGGACGTCGTGGATCGCGGGCTTCGTCCTCCTCCTCGGCTTCACGTTCGCGATCCAGTCGTACGACGGCGCCCTCACGTCACCGACGGGCGTACCGCCGGCCCAGATCCTCCTGGACGCGCTCGGCGCGACGGCGGGCAAGCTCCTGCTCCTCGTCGTCATCGGCGCGCAGCTCTTCTGCGGCATGGCGTCCGTGACCGCCAACTCCCGCATGATCTACGCCTTCTCGCGCGACGGGGCGCTGCCGTACTCCAACCTCTGGCACACGGTGAACCCGCGCACCCGTACGCCCGTCGCGGCGGTGTGGCTCGCGGCGCTGGGCGCGCTGGTCCTCGGCCTGCCGTACCTGATCAACGTGACCGCGTACGCGGCGGTGACGTCGATCGCCGTGATCGGCCTCTACATCGCGTACGTCATCCCGACGCTGCTGCGGCTGCGCAAGGGCGAGGCGTTCGAACGGGGGCCGTGGCATCTGGGCCGCTGGTCCCGCCCGATCGGCATCGTGGCGGTCGTCTGGGTGGGCGTGATCACGATCCTCTTCATGCTCCCCCAGGTCTCCCCGGTCACCTGGGAGACCTTCAACTACGCCCCCATCGCGGTCCTGGCGGTCCTCGGCTTCGCGGCGGCGTGGTGGTTCGCCTCGGCCCGCCACTGGTTCCTCAACCCGAACCACGAACGCACCCGCGCCCGAGAAGCGGCCCGAGCGGGCGCCCCGGAGCCGCTGGATCCGTGACCTCTCGACCCTCCGGCGCGGCCGGGACACCGATACCCGATCGGAGTCCCGGCCGCGTCCGGCTATGCTCGTTCCTGCGTCGACCATGGTCGGTGCGTGCGCCGGCGTCGGCCGACGCACGGACCCTTAGCTCAATTGGCAGAGCAGTGGACTTTTAATCCATTGGTTGTGGGTTCGAGTCCCACAGGGTCTACACGAAAGCCCCCAGCTCAGAGGTACTTGAGCTGGGGGCTTGTTTCGTTCGTCAGGCCTGACGGGATTCGCCCCCGTCGCCGGGCGGCCGTTCCACGACGAAGGATCCCTTGCCGCGCACGGTGACGATGAGCCCGCGCTCACGCAGTTCCTGAGCGGCCCGCCGAGCGGTGAGCCGGGCCACGCCGTACTCCGATCTCGGGGTCGATCTCGACTCGCATCTGATCGGGGCGCGGGAGGTGGCCGCCTGATGGAGCGTCCCCTCGGTCCCGCAGCCCGTCTGCTGCCTTGGCAGTCGCTCGACGGGAAGCCCTGTTACCTCGTCGCGGACAGTGGCGGCGGGTATCTGTCCCGGCTCGCCGACGACCTGGAGACCGTCCTGCTCGCCACGGGCGCCGACGTGCTCGACCTCGCCCGCCCGCTGCTGGACGATCCGGCGTCACCGCCCGCGGAGCTGCGCTTCGCCGGCCGCCGGCTAGCCGAGTGCCTGACCGACGCCCTGCGCGTTGCCGAGTCGCGGGGCTTGCGCCTGTCCGGAGCCGAGTAGCCACTCCGGAGGTCCGGCCCGGCGGGCGCGTTGTGTACACATGGTGCACTCGGTACTCTTGAGCGCATGACCCAGATGCCCATAGAGTCCATCCGCGACGTGCGCGCCCACCTGGCCGAGGTGGTCGAGCGGGCCGACCGGGACGACACCCCCACGGTCATCACACGGCGGGGCAAGGAAGTGGCCGCCGTCGTGTCGATCGAGGTCCTGCGCAGGTATCAGGAGTGGGAAGAGCGCGAGATCAACCGGATCATCGACGAGCGCATGGCGAACACGGCGGACGGCGTTCCGATCGAGGACGTCATGAGGGAAACGCTGGCACGTGGTGAATGAGCCCGGCGCGCATGCGTATCGCACCGTCTTCCGGCCGGAGGCCCGGTCGGAACTGCGCAAGATCCCGCGGGCTGCCGCGCTGCGCATCCTCACCAAGCTGACGGAGCTGGAGACGGACCCGCTCGGCTTCCACACCACCGCACTGGTCTCGCAGCCGGACCGGCGCCGCCTCCGCGTCGGGGACTACCGAGTCATCTACACGCTCGACAACGGGGAACTGGTGGTGTGGGTGGTCCACGTCGGACACCGGTCCACCGTCTACGACGTATGACCGCGCGGCTACCGGCGACCACGTGAGGGGCTCACGTCACGAACTCACAGGCTCACGTGATCACCAGCAACGCCCCCCACATCACCACCGCCAGCGCCGGCAGCACGTAGGCGATCAGGATGATCGAGCGGCCTCGGCCCCGGCCCTCGCCGCGGGTGGACCAGCTCGACCACGTCGCCGCGTACTCCGGCAGGCGTTCCACCGCTCGGCGCTGTACGTGCTGGTAGTACAGGCGGTGCCGGTGGCCGACGTACAGCCAGGTGAGGGCCAGTACGAGGCCGAAGGCGGCCAGGACGCGTGCTGCCACGAGGTGGTGCTCCGCGGTGAGGAGCGTCGTGTACGCCACGGCGAACAGCGACTGGCCCACCAGGAAGAGGTTGCCCCGCTGGAACAGCATCGTGTTCTCGTGCAGCGTGTGCTGCCAGAGTCTGCCGTCCTCGGCGATGCGCTGCGTGTGCGCCAGTGCCTGGGCCCGTGCGTCGGCGTCGCTGTCGTCCCCCATGGTCACCGTTCTGCCCCGCCGGACCGCGGAGTCACCGCTTCCGTAAGCGGCGGCCGGTCGCGTCAGCCCGCCGTGAGCTCTGCCAGGGGGAGTGTGTGCTGGGTCTGGAGGACCTTGGCCCGTAGGTACAGGACGTTGTGGGCCGTCGTGAACACGCCCGTCGGGACGCGGTGTCGTACGTCGATGCCGAGCGTCCGGAGCTGCTCCGCCTTGTCGGGGTTGTTGGACAGCAGGTCCAGCTCCGTGATGCCGAGCGCCGTCAGCATCTGGGCCGCCGCCGTGTAGTCGCGGGCGTCCTCGGGCAGGCCCAGGGCCGTGTTGGCGGCGTACGTGTCGAGACCCTCGTCCTGGAGGGCGTACGCGTCGAGCTTGTTGTAGAGGCCTATGCCGCGGCCCTCCTGGCGGAGGTAGAGGAGGACGCCGCCGCGCTCGGCGATCTGCTCGACGGCCTCGCGCAGCTGCGGTCCGCAGTCGCAGCGCGAGGAGCCGAAGACGTCGCCCGTCAGGCACTCGGAGTGCAGGCGGACCAAGGGCGTGGCGCCGGCGGGGTCGCCGAGGACCATCGCCACGTGTTCCTGGCCGTCGGTCAGGCCGTGGAAGGTGACCAGTTCGGCGTCGACGCTGTAGCCGTCGTGGAAGCGCAGGGGCACCCGGACGCGCGAGCGCTGGGTGGCGGCGGGGTAGTCGGGCATGCGGGTACTCCGGTCCACGTTCCTCATCTGCTTCAGATTTGAAGCAGATCCTCGAATCGAGACCCTAACCCATGCTTTAAAGTTAAAGCAACGGATGTCCGCGGGAAGCGGCCCCGGGCGGAGGGGCTACGTGCACGGGCCCGGCGAGCGGCGGCGCCACGGGACGTCGTCCGGCGGGGCCTGCGCGTCGTCGCCCTCCAGGCCCCGCGCGACACTCGCGCAGATCTCCTCCAGCTGCCCCACCTGCTCCGGGGTGAGCCGGTCGAAGAGGGTCGCGCGGACCGTCTCCACATGGCCGGGAGCCGTACGCTCCAGCAGTGCCATCCCCTCGTCGGTCAGGACCGCGGTACTGCCGCGCTTGTCGCTGGGGCAGCCCTCACGGCGTACCGCCCCGTCCTTCTCCAGGCGCGTCACCGCGTACGTCAGCCGGCTGCGCGTGATCTTCGTCCGCTCGGCGAGATCGGTCATGCGCAGGCGGCGGTCCGGCGCCTCGGAGAGGTTGGCCAGGATGGAGTAGTAGACATGTGGCATACCGGCCTCCTGCTGGAGCTGCCGGTCGATCGCGTCCTCCAGGAGGTGGGAGGCGGCGATGTAGGCGCGCCAGGCGCGCTGCTCCTCGGGGGTGAGCCAGCGGGTCGTCATGCCCCCAGTGTAAGTTTGCTTCAAACTTGAACCAAGCCGAGCCGAAGCCCGGGACCGGGCCCCGCCCCACCCGCCTCGCTTGCCCCACCCACCCGCGAAAGAGAGCGCGTCCATGCCCCACCCCCACGTCCTGTTGTCCGCCGCCGTCTCCCTCGACGGCCGTCTGGACGACACCGGCCCCGAACGGCTGCTGCTCTCCGGCCCCGCCGACTTCGACCGGGTCGACGAGGTACGGGCCGACTCCGACGCCATCCTGGTCGGCGCGGGCACCCTGCGCGCCGACAACCCCCGGCTCCTCGTGAACTCCGCCGAGCGCCGCGCCGCCCGCGTCGCCGCCGGCCGGCCCGCGTACCCGCTGAAGGTCACCGTCAGCGGCACCGGCGACCTGGACCCCGCCGCCAACTTCTGGTCCACCGGCGGCGAGAAGGTCGTCTACACGACGGACGAGGGCGCCGTGACGGCCGCCGAGGCCCTGCACGGGCTCGGCGTCGACGTCGTTGCCGTGGGGCCCGGACTGGACTGGCGGGCCGTGCTCACCCACCTCCACGACGTCCGCGGCGTACGGCGGCTCATGGTCGAGGGCGGCGGCCGGGTCCACACCCAGCTCCTCCAGCAGGGCCTCGCCGACGAACTGCAGCTCGCCCTCGCGCCCCTCGTGGTGGGCCAGCCGCACGCGCCGAAGCTCTTCGGGGACGGCGCATACCCCGGCGGCCCCCGCAGCCGGCTGCGGCTGATCGAGACCCGGCCCGTGGGAGACGTGGTGCTCATGCGGTACGTGCCCACCGCGCCCGGAACCGGACCCGTACCCTCCGCCGCCGACCACCGGTGGCTGGCGCTCGCCTGCGAACTGGCCGCCGAGTGCCCGCCCTCGCGGACCGCCTTCAGCGTCGGCGCGGTCGTCGTCGCGGCCGACGGCACGGAGCTGGCCCGCGGGTACTCCCGCGAGTCCGACCCCGTCTCGCACGCCGAGGAGGCCGCGCTCGCCAAGATCGCGCCGGACGACCCCCGGCTTCCCGCCGCCACGGTCTACAGCAGCCTGGAGCCCTGCGCCCGCCGCGCCTCGCGGCCCGCGCCCTGCGCCCGGCTGATCCTCGACGCGGGCGTGCGCCGGGTCGTCACCGCGTGGCGCGAGCCCGACACGTTCGTGGCCGCCGCCGACGGCAACGGCCTGCTCGCGGCGGAGGGCGCCGTCGTCGTCGTACTCCCGGAGCACGAGAGCGCGGCCAAGGCACCCAACCGCCACCTGAACCGGGGCTGACATCCACCCGTGTGCGCGGGGTCCCGCGAATGGCGTACAGTGGTCTCAACGACGCGGGGTGGAGCAGCTCGGTAGCTCGCTGGGCTCATAACCCAGAGGTCGCAGGTTCAAATCCTGTCCCCGCTACTGAAGGCCTGAGGCTGGAATCCAATGGATTCCGGCCTCAGGTGTTTTGCGGCCTCAGGTGTTTACCTTCCTCTGTGCCGTCCCCGCGCCGGCGCTCACTCGCCCGGTCCCCGTCCGTTCGCCCCGCCCCGCCGGTCCCGGAACTCTGGACGGAGCGAGGTGGTCGAGGGCAGGAGACACGTGATCGGGCGTCGAGCGGTCGAGCAGCGGTCGCCGGGCTCCGCCGGGCCGCCGCCGGACAAGCGGACCGGCCTGTATCCCCGTACCCGCGCGGTCGTCCGCGTGCTCCCCGCGCTGCTGATCGTCGCGGGTGTCTTCTACGACGTCCTCACCCCGCAGTACATCACCGCCGCGCCCTTCTTCTCGGCCGCCTCGCTCGTCGCCGCGCCCCTGCTGTCGCTCGGCGCCACCGTGTGGACGGGCGTCGCGGGCACGGCGGCCATGGTGCTGGTGACCGTGCGGTTCGCCGTCGACGCGAGCGGGATCACCGAGATCGCGACCGTGGCCACGGTCGCCTGCCTCGCCGTCGTCATCAACCGGCTCGTGAGCCTGGGCAACGCCCGGCTGGCCTCCGCCCACGAGATCGCCGAGGCCGCCCAGCGGGCCGTCCTGCCCGAACCCGCCGCGCGCACCGGCGGCCTCGACCTCGCGGTCCGGTACGTGGCCGCGCAGACCGACGCGCTCATCGGCGGCGACCTCTACGCCGTGCAGGACACCCCGCACGGCGTACGGCTCGTCGTGGGCGATGTGAGAGGGAAGGGCATGGGCGCGGTCGCCGCCGTGGCCGTCGTCATCGGGGCCTTCCGGGAGGCCGCCGAACAGGAGAGCACCCTGGAGGGGGTCGCCCAGCGGTTGGAGCGGTCGCTGATGCGCGAAGGGGTGCGGCGCGACAGCGTCGAGGTCTTCGAGGGCTTCATCACCGCCGTGCTCGCCGAGATCCCGCACGGCGCCCAGCGCGTACGGCTCGTCAACCGCGGCCATCCCGGGCCGCTCCTGCTGCGCGGCGACGGAACCGTACGCACGCTCGCCGCGGCGGAACCCGCGCTGCCCCTCGGGATGGGCGACCTGGGCGCCTGGCCCGACCGCGCGCAGGAGGAGGACTTCCCGGGTGGGGCCATGCTGCTCTTCCACACGGACGGACTGTCCGAGGCCCGGGACGGACGGGGTGTGTTCTTCGACCCGGCGGCACGGCTGTCCGGGCGCCAGTTCGCCGGGCCCGACGCGCTGCTCACCGAGGTGGTGGACGACGTGTTCCGGTACACCGGGGGCGGCGGTACGGACGACATGGCGCTGCTCGCCGTCCGCCGGCCGTGAGGGAGCCGGGACGCTCTTCCGGACCTATATCACCTGCAGTAGTCGAACGACGCCCCTGCGCATAACAACTGACACACCGTCAATAAAACCCGTACCTGTGAATGGCGATCAACTCGCCCGATTTACCCCGCTCCCAGCGTTTAAGTCCAGGCCAGGAGCCGTAACGATCATCAAGAACAGCTTGGAATCCGGTGCCTGAGTCTATTAACGTTCGATAACGCAGCGCGGTGTCCCAGCCGTCACAAGAGACGGCTCCGTGCGCACGCGCCGAATCCCGCAAGGGAACCGGGGAACCACCTACATGGGGTGAATCGCGTGTCTTTCGTGGTGGTGAACACCGCGGTTGACGCGCGTAGGAGACCTTCCTGCTCCGAACCCGTCAGCTAACCCGGTAGGCGAGAAGGAAGGAAAGGAGCGCGCCCACGTGGCGTTCAACAGGCCTGCCCCCACACCCTCGTTCATGCCTGACGAGGTGACGGGAGAGACCTCGGGCGAGAAGAAGCCCGACACCTTCGCCTTCGGCGCCCGCAGGGACGACGAGACCTGGGAGCCCTGGAATCCCAGCGCGGACACCGTCGTTCCCGTCCGCGGCAAGCACCGCGTCGCCAAGCAGCGTGGCGGGGGACTCGCCCGCAGCTCCACCGTTCTGGGCGTCGGTGTCATAGCCGCCGTCGGCGCGGGCGGCATGGCCTCCGCGCAGACCGGCAAGCCGCCGGTGTCGATCTCGATCCCCGACCTGCCCAACGTCGGCTCGCTGATCTCCGACGACGAGGCCCCCGAGGGTTCCAGCACGGCGCTCACCGCCGCCGGACTCACCGAGGCCGACGCCGAGGAGGGCAACGCCGACGCCGGCGAGGCCCTGCGCTCGCGCATCATGCTCCAGGCCGAACTCCAGCAGGACCAGGTCGACCGCGAGGCCCAGGCCGCCGCCGAGGCCGCCGCCGCGAAGAAGGCCGCCACGCTCGCCGCCAAGGAGCAGGACGCGGCGAAGGCCAAGGCCGCCGCCGCGAAGGCGAAGAAGGAGGAGGAGGCCAAGGCGAAGGCCGAGGCCGCACGCCTCGCCGAGCTGGCCAAGCAGTTCACACTGCCCACCTCCTCGTACACGATCACCTCCACCTTCGGGCAGTCCGGCTCGCTCTGGTCCTCCGGTCAGCACACGGGTCTGGACTTCGCCGCTCCCACGGGTACCCCGATCAAGGCCATTCACAGCGGCACGATCACCGAGGCGGGCTGGAGCGGCTCGTACGGCTACCGCACGGTCCTCACGCTCGACGACGGTACGGAGCTGTGGTTCGCCCACCAGTCGTCGATCGGCGTCAGCGTCGGGCAGAAGGTCAGCACGGGCGACGTCATCGGGCGCGTGGGTGCCACCGGGAACGTCACCGGGGCGCACCTCCACCTGGAGGTTCACACGGCCGGCGGCACCGGGATCGACCCGATGGCCTGGCTGCGCGGCAAGGGCCTCAACCCGTAAAGCCCCGACCCGCAAGCCGGTGTCCGCGCCCTGTGGGGTCGCGATGTCGCGGTGCATGGAATACGGCCGTCCGGTTCGGCCGTTGGTTTTGGCATGACTTCTCTTCGCAAGCTGGGTTCGTCCGACCTTGAGGTCTTTCCGCTCGCCCTGGGCGGCAACGTCTTCGGCTGGACCGCCGACCGGGCCGACTCCTTCGCCGTCCTCGACGCGTACACGGCCGCCGGCGGGAACTTCGTGGACACCGCCGACGCGTACTCGGCCTGGGCGCCGGGCAACGAGGGCGGCGAGTCCGAGACCGTCATCGGCGAGTGGCTGACCGCGCGCGGCAACCGCGCCGACGTCCTCATCGCCACGAAGGCCGGCGCGCATCCCGCGTACAAGGGCCTGTCCCCGGCGAACGTCAAGGCCGCGGCCGAGGCGTCGCTGCGCCGGCTGCGGACGGACCACATCGACCTCTACTACACCCACTACGACGACCCCTCCGTGCCGGTCGAGGAGTTCCTCGGGGCCCTGGACGAGCTCGTGCGCTCCGGCAAGGTGCGCGCGATCGCCGCGTCCAACATCTCCGCCGAGCGGCTCCAGGAGTCCCTGGACGCCTCCGACCGCGAGGGGCTGGTGCGGTACGTGGCGCTGCAGGCCCAGTACAGCCTGGTGTCGCGTGACACGTACGAGGGTCCGCTGCAGGAGGTCGCCTCGCGCGGCGGACTGGCCGCAGTCCCCTATTACGGGCTCGCCTCGGGCTTCCTCACCGGCAAGTACCGGGCGGGCGCGGACGTCGACAGCCCGCGGGCCGGTGCGGCGGGCAAGCATCTCGCGTCGGAGCGGGGGCAGCGGGTGCTGACCGCGCTCGACGAGGTCGCCGAGGAACGCGGCGCCGAGCTCGCCACCGTGGCCCTCGCCTGGCTGGCCTCCCGCCCCACGGTCGCCGTCCCCCTGGCCAGCGCCCGCACCCCGTCCCAGCTCCCGGCCCTGCTGTCGGTGGCGGACCTCACCCTGACGGACACGGACCTCACAAAGCTGACACGCGCGTCGGAGTGACCCTCGCGGGGCGGGGGGGGCAGGGTTGGGGCGGGCTTGCGTTGTTGCTTTGGCTTTCAGGGGCGCGGGGAACTGCGCGCCCAGCCCGAGACGGCCCGCACCGGGCACTCGACCCCAAGCACGGCGGTGCTGCCCCCCAAGGGGCGCGGGGAACTGCGCAACCATGCAAGCAGGCGGTCAGGACCGGTACGGGTTGTACGCCGGGTAAGGCGGCGGATACCCATACCCCGGCCCAGCCCAGGGCACAGGCACCGGCACCGCCGAAGTCGCCCGCGCCGCATACGCCAGCGCCGGCCGAGCCGGCTCCCGCCGAGCCCACAGCTCGTGCAGCAACTCCCGCTCCCGCACGGCGAAGTCGGCCCCCGCCCGCCCCCGCCGGCCCCGGTGGCGAAGAAACGCCAGCGACGTCGCGTACGCCTCGTACTCCGCCACCGCCCGCCCCGCATCCCGCCCGCCGTGATGCGTGGCGTACTCCCGCGCCAGCCGCCGCGCCTTCATCGAGCCGAGCACGAACGGCTCGGGCGCGGCCAGCCACCCCGCGACGGCGTACGAGGGCAGCTCCGTGCGGACCGTGCCCAGTTCGCGCTGGCGTGTCCAGACGGCCAGCCACGTGAGCAGTCCGAAGGACGGGACCATGAACGCCGCGTAGACCGCGAAGAAGCCGTACTCCCCGAACGCCGACGAGCCGTTCCACATCGCGTGCATGCCCATCGCGAGCAGCAGCCCGGTGATGGGCAGGACGACGCGGCGCACCTGGTGGCGGTCCGCGGAGAGCGCCGCGATGCCGAAGCCGATGCCCGTCAGCACGGTGAACAGCGGATGCGCGAAGGGCGACATGATCACGCGTACGAAGAAGGTCGCGGCGGTGACGGAGAAGAGGCCCGTGTCGCCGGTGAGCTGGTCCGTGCCGAAGGCCGTGCCCAGATAGAGGATGTTCTCGGTGAACGCGAAGCCGGTCGCCGTGACGCCCGCTATCACCACGCCGTCGACTATCCCCGTGAAGTCCCGTCTGCGGAACAGGAAGACGAGCAGGACCGCCGCCGCCTTCGCCGACTCCTCCACGATCGGCGCTATCACCGTCGCGCCGAGGGTGTCCGCGTGGGACGGGTCCGCCGTGGCCGTCGCTATCCACTGCGTCGCGAAACTGTTCGCGACGATGGCTATCAGCGCGGCCGCGCAGGCGCCCCACGCGAAGGAGAAGAGCAGATTTCTCCAGGGCCCCGGATCCACCCGGTCCAGCCAGCGGAACGCGGCGACGAGCAGGGGCACGGGGAAAATGGCGAGGCCGAGGCCCACCAGGAAGCCCTCCGTGCCGGTCTGTTTGCGGACGAGGGCCAGGATGACCAGGCCCGACAGGGCGAGCAGGGTGGTCAGCGCGGCGTAGCGCACCCACGTGCGCTGCCACCAGTGTGCGTGCCGACGGGCGCCTCCGGCGGGGAAGCCGGGGGGTGTCGGGGGTGGGGGACTGGTGGCCATGACAAAAACCCTAACGAGGGAGGGGCTCGGCCCGCGAGAGCGCCCCGTCCCGGGGGTGGGGGGAGCGGCTTCAGGTGCCCGTGCTGTCCGTACCGCTGTCCGTGCCGTCGTTGCTGTCCGTGTCATGCGGTACGCGGCGGAACAGGAGATCGTTCACCACGTGGCCCTTGTCCAGGCCCTGGGCCTCGAAACGGGTCAGCGGGCGGAAGTCGGGACGCGGCGCGTAACCGTTGCCGGGGCGGGTGTTCTCGAAGTCCGGGTGGGCGGAGAGAACTTCCAGCATGACTTCGGCGTACGGTTCCCAGTCCGTCGCGCAGTGCAGCAGCGCGCCGGGGCGGAGGCGGGACGCGGCGAGCGTGAGGAACTCCGGCTGGATCAGACGCCGCTTGTGGTGGCGCTTCTTGGGCCAGGGGTCCGGGAAGTAGACGCGCAGGCCGGCGAGGGAGTCCGGGGTCAGCATCTCGCGGAGCAGGATGATCGCGTCGCCGTTGGCCACGCGGATGTTGGGCAGGCCGGCCCGGTCCGCGAGGTTGAGCAGGTTGCCCTGGCCGGGGGTGTGGACGTCCACGGCGAGGATGCCGGTGCCGGGGTCGGCGGCGGCCATCTGCGCGGTCGCCTCGCCCATGCCGAAGCCGATCTCCAGGACGACGGGGAGGTCGGCCGCGAAGAGTTCGGCGAGGTCGAGGGTGCGCTGCCCGTCGATGTCCAGGCCCCACTTGGGCCAGAGCCGTTCCAGCGCGTCCGCCTGGCCCTGGGTGACGCGGCTGCGGCGGGGCTGGAAGCTGCGGATCCGTCGCTCGAAGTGCGAGCCTGCCGGGTCGGGCTGGGGGCCGTCGGGGAAGCGGGGTTCGTTTCTGGGGCGGGGGGTTCTGGATGAGTCAGACACAGTGGGTCGATTTTACGCGTCGGGTGCGGGTCCGTTGCCGGTCCGTGGCGGGTGGGTGCGGGGCCGGTCCGTCGTGGGTCGGGGCCGTGCCGGTACGTCGAGTCCGCCGCCCCCGGGCATACGGAATTCTGCTGACAGGGCAGGCCTTGTCGGAAGGGCTACGCGGCGGACTGCGACATACCGGCACGGCCCCTCGAGTGCGCTGTCGCCGGTCAGGTGGCCGCCAGGGCCTTGAGGGCTCGCTGGGCCACCTCCCGGCCGATGGGGAGGGAGGCCGTGGCCGCGGGGGAGGGGGCGTTGAGTACGTGGACCGTACGGGGGCCCTCCTGGATCAGGAAGTCGTCGACCAGGGTGCCGTCGCGCAGGACCGCCTGGGCGCGGACGCCTGCGGGGGTCGGGATCAGGTCGTCCGAGGTGATGGCCGGGAGCAGGCGGCGGACCGCGCGGGTGAAGGCGGCCTTCGACAGGGAGCGGTGCAGTTCTCCGGTGCCGTAGCGCCAGTGGCGGCGGGCTATGTGCCAGGAACCCGGCCAGGCGAGGGTCGCACCCAGTTCGCGGGGGCGGACGGTTCGCCAGTCGTAGCCCTCGCGGGCCAGGGCCGGAACCGCGTTCGGGCCGACGTGGACGCTGCCGTCGATGCCTCGGGTGAGGTGGACCCCGAGGAAGGGGAACGCGGGGTCGGGGACGGGGTAGACGAGGCCGCGGACCAGGTCGGGGCGGGCGAGGGTGTAGTACTCGCCGCGGAAGGGGACGATCCGCATGTTCGGTTCGTCGCCCGCGAGGCGGGCGATCTCGTCGCAGTGGAGGCCGGCGCAGTTGACCAGGACGCGGGCGCGGACGACCGTGCCGTCGTCCGTGCGGACGGCCACGCCGAGGTCGGGGCGGCGGTCGATGTACGCGGCCTTCGTGGCGTACCTGATCCGGGCGCCGGAGGCGTTCGCGAGGTGCCCGGCCACGGCGCCGTAGTCGCACACCCCGGTGGTGGAGACGTGGATCGCGGCGAGGCCCCGTACCTCGGGTTCGTACTCCTCGATCTGGGGGGCGCCCAGTTCCCGCACCGGAATGCCGTTCTCCCGGCCCCTCTGGACGAGGGCGTGCAGGCGGGGGAGCTCGTCGCGCTCGGTGGCGACGATCAGCTTGCCGGTCACCGCGTGCGCGATGTCGTACTCGGCGCAGAACTTGACCATCTCGGCCGCGCCACGCGCCGCGAACTGTGCCTTCAGGGAGCCGGGGCGGTAGTAGATCCCGCTGTGGATGACTCCGCTGTTGCGTCCCGTCTGGTGCCGGGCGGGGCCGGCCTCCTTCTCCAGCACTGTCACGCGCGTGCCCGGGGCGGCACGCGTGATCGCGTACGCCGTCGACAGACCGACGATCCCGCCGCCGATCACCAGCACGTCACAGTCGTAAGCGATCTCCCGCACCATCCGCCCACCCACCTCCAACACCTCCGACTCCCACCTCCGATAGTGCACTGCGCCACTGACATCCCCCTCAAACCAACAATCCAGCCGAACCGAACACCGATCCGATCAGATAGGGAGGAGGGGGAGGGGAGGGCCGAGGGGTGGTCACGACCGGGATGCCGGGCGCCGGGTGCCGGTTTGGGGCGGGGGCGCCCCTTCAGGGGCGCGGGGAACTGCGCGATCAGCCACGGCGGACCCGCAGCGGCAAGAAGCCCCCAGCCGGGCAGACGCCCCCTCAGGGGCGCGGGGAACTGCGCAATCAGCCACGGCGGACCCGCACCCCCACAACCGCCTCAGCCCCGTGGACGCGCAGGCAAGCCTTGACCACTAGGCCGGGGCCATCAGCAACGGCCGAGCCCGCTCCCGCAGCTCGACGACCCGCGGCTCATCCCCGTACGGCTCCAGACGGTGAAGAAGATCCTTCACGTACTCCGTCGTGCGCGCGGAGGAAATACGCCCGGCAACCTCCACCGCCCGCACCCCCTGCTCGCACGCCGCGTCCAGATTGCCCGATTCGAGCTCGGCGACCGCGGACACGACGAGCCGCAGCCCGTGCGAGCGTACGAACTCCTCCGTCGGCTTCGACAGCGCCTGCTCCGTGAAGCGGCGGACCTGCCGCGGAGCCTTCAGATCGCGGTAGCACTCCGCCGCGTCCGCCGCGAAACGGTCGTACGAGTAGAAGCCGAGCCAGGACGGATCCTGGTCGCCGTCCCGGGCGCGCTCCAGCCAGCCCTCGGCCGCCTTCAGGGCGCCGCCGGCCGCGTGGGCGTCACCCGCGCGCGCGTGGGCCCGCGCCTCGACCAGGCGGAAGAAGCTCATCGTGCGGGCCGTGGCCAGCCCCCGGTTGCGTTCGAGGGCGGCCTGCGCGAGGTCCACGCCCTCGTCGCCGAAGCCGCGGTAGGTCGCCTGGAGGGACATGGAGGCCAGTACGTATCCCCCCAGGGGGACGTCCGCCGCCGCGCGGGCCAGGCGCAGGGCCTGGATGTAGTAGCGCTGTGCCGCCTCCTGCTGGCCCGTGTCGAAGGCCATCCAGCCCGCGAGCCGGGTGAGTTCGGCGCTCGCTCCGAAGAGGGAACGGCCGACCTCGTCCGAGTACGAGCCCAGGAGCAGCGGTGCCGCCTCGACCCGTAAGCACTCGGGGACCATGGACGAACGCCAGTCGCCGCCTCCGTATTTGGAGTCCCAGCGCCTGGCGTCCTCGGCTGCCTCGCGCAGCTTCAGCACGTCGCTGTGGCCGACTTTCAGTGGCGCGGCGGAGCCCTCCAGCGGGCCGGCGTCCCGTGCCACCGAGGTGTCGGCCGGGGTTATCAGCCACCGTGAGGCGGGAGTGGCGTACGCGCTCACCGCGAACGATCCGGCGAGCGACTGCCAGATGCCGCCGGAGCCCGCCCGGCGTCCGGCGAGGTCGAGACGGTACAGATCCGTCGCCGACCGCACGGCCTGTCCTACGTCGCGGGGGAAGGCGAGGCCCACCTCCGGTGCGGGATCCGCGTCCGCCAGGCCGATCTCGTGGAGCGGCACCGGGCGGCCGAGTTTCTGGCCGATGGCAGCGGCGATGAGGTGCGGCGCGGCACCTTGCGGCACCATGCCTTTCGACACCCAGCGCGCCACCGACGTCTTGTCGTAGCGAAGAGTCAACCCGCGTTGAGCGCCAAGATCGTTGACGCGACGCGCGAGTCCTGCGTTGCTGATTCCCGCGAGGGCGAGAACGGTGCCGAGTTTTTCGTTCGGCCCGCGTTGCTCCCTGGACATGCGCCACCCCTCGACACAGACGGCTGCCGCGCGGGTTCAGCCACGCGGCATTCGTGCTGTGTCTTCCCGGGCCGTCAACCCCTGGAACCCCACCCGCACAAGCACGTGGCTGAGCCCTCAGGAATATGCCTCCCGCGAAAACACAGGCAAACACAGGGTAGTTCGCCGCATCCCAAGCGTTAAGGGGCATTGTTCCGGATGGCGGGATTGTGGTCCGCGGGTCAGCACGGAGCGTCGTGTCGTGCTCCCGCTGTGTGGCAGTGCGCCCGTCCGTGCGCTCTTCTCCGGCCAATGGGGGAGCGCTTCGATGGATGATGCGTGGGTCGGCCCGCTGTACTGGATCCAGTGGGCTGGGGGACACCGCCGCCTACATCCCCGCGGGCGGCGGATCGGTCCGGGAGGCGGAGTCCGCCTCCCGGACTGTGCGTTGCGCACAGCCTGTACGGAGCGTGTGCAAGCCTGTCTGTCCATCCCCGATTTGGCTGAATATCGCCCCTGTCCTCCGGAGCCAAAAACCGCGTCTACCACGGTACTTGAGGGCGCGTTGGATGTTTTTGGGGAGTGTTTCGGGGGCGCATTCACGTCGTAGAGCGTGAGTCAATTCTTCGCGATCGCCTTTCCTCGCGCGTGAGTTCACCGCCGAGGGGGCATCTCCCAGGGGCGCACTCCGGGGAGCGCGAGCGGCCCGGTCGGCTCTCCGGCGCGCTTTCTTCGTGGCAGCATGGTGACCGGCTCGTGCGGTGCACTGGTTGTCCACAGCCTGTGGAGGCGGCGATGCGATGGTTGGTGGGATGGAGCAGCACCGCCGCTCGTGCGCCTGGGTTCGGGTCGGCGGGCGCGACCGGCGGCGACGGCGAGACGGTGCATCCGGTCGGGTCCCAACTCCTGTGGGGCGACCCCGATCCGCTCTGGGCGGTCGGCGACTGGCGCCCCGACGAGGTGCGGGTCGTCCAGGCCGATGACCAGAACCGCATGGCGGTGCTCGGTACGTGCGGCGCCTCCGACGAGGAACTGCGCGTGGGCCTGTTCGCCGCGCGCGGCGGGGCACTTCGGCATCTGACGGCCTGGTCGGGCAGTTACACGGCCGTCGTCCAGGTGGGCCGACGGGTCATGGTCTGCGGCGATCTGGCAGGCGTCAGACCGGTGTTCTACACACCGTGGGCCAGCGGTACGGCGTACGCGACGGCCGCCCTGCCCCTCGCCGACCTCATCGAGGCCAACCTCGACTTCGGGCATCTGGCGGCCCTGCTCGCAGCTCCCGACGTACCGGCCGCCCTCCAGGACTCGACCCCCTACGAGGGCGTGCGGCGCATTCCGCCGGGGCATGCGCTGATCCTGCGCGCCGGGGCGCGGGAGATCGCCGGGTACGAGCCGGTGGCCTCCCTCGCCGTCGCGGCCCCCACCGCCGACGCCGACAGCGCGGTCGACGGTGTCCGGGACGCCCTCGTGGAGGCCGTACGCGCCCGGCTCGCCGCCCCCAGACACGTACCGGGAGCTGACATAGACCCCGGACCGGTACCCGGCATGGGGCCCGCCGAGCGGCGCGCGGCCCGCGGCATGCCGGTGCCGGGCATCGGGGCCGACCTCTCCGGAGGACCCGCCTCCGGCACGCTCGCCCTCCTCGCCGCCGGCCTTCCCGGCGCCCCCGGAACCGTCCTCGGGCACGGCACGGGCGCCGGAGAACGCCTCCTCGCGGTCACCTTCAACGACATGGTCGTGAAAGGCCGCGAGGCCGAACTGGAACGGGCCGGCACACTCGCCGCCAACCCGCGCCTGCACCACGTGGTGGTGGCAGGCGGCGAAGAAGTCCTCCCCTACGCCGAGTTGGAGGGCCCGCTCACCGACGAACCGGGCCCGTCCCTGGTGACGGCCGCCCGCCATCGCGCCCGCCTGGCCTCCGGCAGCGCGGACCACTTCACCGGGTACGGCGCCAGACAGGTCCTGGACGCCCACCCGGCCCGCCTCGCCGACCTGCTCATGGACCGCAAACGACGCCACCTGGTGCGTCCGGTCGCGGCACTGACGAAGGCGGACGGTTCCGTCATGGTCCCCGCGCGCGTGTACGGCGCGGCCCGCAAACTCTCCCGAACGTCCTACCTGGTGGGCATAGAGGGTCTGGCCGACCGGCTGCTGCACAGGCGGTTCGAGGAGCCGGCGGGTGCGGTGGGGGCGTCCCTCGCCGCGCTCACCTGGGCCAGGCCGGGCCCCGCCGCGCGCTGGCTGACCGGTGAGGCCCTCGCTGAAGTATCGGTTCGCCTGACGGGTTCGACGACCCGCGCGGGCATCGGTCCCGGTCAGCGGCCGGGCGACTTCCGGGCCCGCTCCGCGCTCACCCGGCACGCCGCGGACCTCCGCATCCTGGAGCAGGCCGCCGAGGTCCGCTTCCAGCGCCTGCACGCCCCCTTCCTCGACAACCAGGTCGTACGCGCCTGCCGCGCCCTGCCCGAAGCACTGCGCGTGCAGCCGGGCGCACGGGCCGCGATCCTCCGTACGGTCCTGGAGGGCGCCGGGGTGGCCGACCTGCCGCCGGGCTGGGGCGCGCCCTCCCACGCGTCGTCGAACGCCGCCGCGCGCACCGGGCTGCGGGTGGCCGTGGACGAACTGGTGGCCCTCTTCGACACGCCTCTCCTCGCTCAGGCGGGCCTGGTCGAGGCCCGCGTCGTCCGCAAGGCACTCCGGGCGGCGGCCGACGGCGAACCCCTGCCCCTGGAAGGCCTGGCGGACCTGGTCTCCCTGGAACTGTGGCTCCGCCGCCTGCTGGACCGCCGGGGCACATGCTGGACAGGCACCCCGGCCCGCCAGCGAGCCGTCCCGGAGGGGATTCGGCCGCAGCGGGGGGCGTTGGGGGCGGGGGCGGGCAGGGGGTAAGGGGTGAAGGGTTCGTCTGCGGGTCCGGTGGGGGCGGGCCCATAGGATTGCGCAGTTCCCCGCGCCCCTGGGTATCTCAGCCCGTCCGGCGTTTGAGGACGAGCGCGGAGCGCGATCAGGGGGGCGAGGGGCGCAGCCCCATGCGTGGACGATGGGGGTCCCCCCGGTCGAGCGAAGCCGAGACTGGGGGAGGGTGGGGGCGGCGGGGGCGAGAAAAAGCCCGGCCGCTTCAGCCGAACCCGCGACAATGACCCCGTGCGGTACAAAATTCTGGGCGTCACCCAGGCCACGGACGACCAGGGCACCCCCCTCCCCCTGACAGGCCCCCGCCTACGCGCCCTCCTCACGGCCCTGGCCCTGAGAACCCCCCACCCGGCCCCGACGGAAACCCTCATCGACGAGGTCTGGCCGGACAACCCCCCGACCGACGCCCCCGCCGCCCTCCAGGCCCTCGTGGGCCGCCTGCGCAAAGCCCTGGGCAAGGACGCCGTCACCTCGGAGCCGGGCGGCTACCGCCTCGCCGCCACCCCCGAGGACGTGGACCTGTTCGTCTTCGAGCGCCTGGTCACCGAGGGCAGAACCCTCCTGGACGCGAACGCGAACGCGAACGCGGACCCGGACGCGAACCCGGAAACCGCCGCCCGCATCCTCCGCGAGGCCCTGGACCTGTGGCGCGGCCCGGCCCTGGCGGACCTCCCCGACCGCGCCGCGGCGGCGACCCGCCCGGAATCCCTCCGCCAGGAGGCGACACGCGCGCGCGTGGAGGCGGATCTGCGCAACGGCCGCGCCCACGACGTCGTACCGGAGCTGCGGACCCTCACCGAGACCCACCCGTACGACGAATCGCTGCACGCCCTCCTCGTACGGGCC
This sequence comes from Streptomyces sp. NPDC102514, assembly GCF_055584525.1. Classification (NCBI taxonomy): domain Bacteria; kingdom Bacillati; phylum Actinomycetota; class Actinomycetes; order Kitasatosporales; family Streptomycetaceae; genus Streptomyces; species Streptomyces sp. NPDC102514. The sequence goes on along the minus strand of NZ_JBVJLW010000004.1, from coordinate 12,237 downwards.
CTGCGGGACACGGGCCGTCCGGCGGACGCGCTGGCGGCGTACGAACGGGCCCGCCGTGCCCTCGCCGACGGCCTGGGCACGGACCCGAGCCCGGAACTGCGCGCCCTGCACGCACAACTGCTGACCCCGCACACGGCCCCCGCCCCCGCCCCCGCTCCCGCCCTCGAACACCGCGAACCGACCGGCAACATCCGTCCCCGCCTCAACTCCTTCGTGGGCCGGGAACCCGAACTCGACGCGATTCGTTCTGAATTGCGCAGGGCCCGTCTCGTCACCCTCACCGGACCGGGCGGCTCCGGAAAGACCCGTCTCGCCGAGGAGGCCGCCGCCGGGCATCCGCAGGCATGGCTGGCCGAGCTCGCCCCGCTCGACCGGCCGGAAGCGGTGCCGGGTGCGGTCGTCAGCGCCCTCGGCCTGCGGGAGACCGCGCTGATGACCCACGAGATGGCGGGCCAGCAGGACGACCCGGTCGCCCTGCTCGTCGAGTACTGCGCCCCGCGCAGCCAACTCCTGATCCTTGACAACTGCGAGCACGTCGTCGACGCGGCGGCCGAACTGGCCGAGACGCTCCTGACCCACTGCCCGGGGCTCACGATCCTCGCCACCAGCCGTGAACCCCTGGGCGTGCCCGGCGAGTCCGTGCGCCCGGTCGAACCCCTCCTGCCCGAACCGGCACACCGCCTCTTCAGGGAGCGTGCGGCGGCGGCCAACCCCGAGGGCGACGTCACCGACGACGACGCCGTCGACGAGATCTGCCGCCGCCTCGACGGACTCCCGCTGGCCATCGAACTGGCCGCCGCCCGGCTGCGGATGCTCGCCCCGCGCCAGATCGCCGACCGCCTCGACGACCGCTTCCGGCTCCTCACCTCGGGCAGCCGTACGGTCCTGCCGCGCCAGCAGACCCTGCGCGCGGTCGTCGACTGGTCCTGGGACCTGCTCGACGAGCCCGAGCGGACCGTCCTGCGCGAGGTGTCCGTCTTCGCGGGCGGCTGGGACCTGGAGGCCGCGGAGGCCGTGTGCAGCGGGCCCGTGGCCGAGCTGGTCGGAGCGCTCGTCGACAAGTCCCTGATCGTCGCGACGCCCGGCCGGCGGGACAGCGGCGCCATGCGCTACCGCATGCTGGAGACGATCCACGAGTACGCGGTGGAGCGCGTCGCCGAAACCCCCGCACTGCGTGCCGCCGCCGAGCGCAGGCATCGCGCGTGGGCCCGCGCCCTGGTCGAACAGGCGGACCCCCTCCTGCGGTCCGCCGACCAGCTCCGCTGGATCGACCGCCTGGAGAGCGACCTCGACAACATCCGCGCGGCCCTGCACCGCAGCGTTCTCGCCGCGGACGAACCGGAGGCGGCGGCGCTGGTCCTCTCCATGGGCTGGTTCTGGTGGCTGCGCAACTTCCGCCGGGAGGGCGCGACCTGGACCAACCGGGTCCTGCTCCTCGGAGCGGCGCTCGACGCGGCGGCGGACACGGACCTGGTGCGCACGGACCCGCTTGGAAGGGATCCGCTCGGAAGCGATCCACTCGGACGGTATCGGCTCGGAAGAGATCCGCTCGGAAGAGATCCGCTCCGGACGGATCCTCCCCGCCTCCAGACCGCCGGCCTCGCCGCGGTGCGGCTGGACGCGATCGACCCCCTGGCGATCTGTCTCGACACGACGGACCCCTTGAGAACCGGTCTCGGCGTCGACATCGACCCCGTCGGCGCCTTTCTCGCCGACCCCGAGGGCGAGAGCGGACACCCCCTGCACAGGGTCCGTATCAAGCTGCGGGTGCTGCAGATCTTCCTGGCCTCGGAGCTCGGAAAGGTGCCGCTGACACAGGAGCGGACCGTGGAGTACGTCGCACGACTGCGCGGCACGCTGGCGCGCGGCGGCCCGGACGCGGCGACCTTCCCCGGCATCCTCTGGCCGCTGATCGGGTTCCTGATCGGCAACACCGACGGCGTGCGCGGGACGATGGCGGCCTCCCTCGCCAACTGCCGCGCGCACGGCGGCGAATGGGAGATCGGCATCGCCCTGCTGTTCTCCGTGCACGTGGCCGTCGACATGCCCGGCGGCATGGAGTACGTCGACGAGTACATCAAGGAGCTGCGGACCGTCTCCCTGCGCGTGGGCGACCGCTGGATGCGGGCCCAGGTGTGCGGCGCGGGCGGCGAGGCGGCCATGGCGCGCAGCCGGTTCGACGAGGCGAAGGGCGAGTTCCGGGAGGCGTTGCGGCTCGCCCACGAGGTGGGGGCGTACGCGGAGAAGCCGTTCCTCATCGCCCGGCTCGGTGAGATCGCCTACCGCGAGGGCGACCGCGCGGCGGCGCTCGGCGCCCTGGACGAGGCGACGGCCGCGGCCGACCGGTACGCGGTGCCGGACTCACGGGCGTTCGTCCTCCTCGTACGGGCCCAGATGGCCGTCGACGACCGGGAGTTCGGCCGGGCGCGCGAGCTCTGCGAGGCGGCCCGCCAGGAGACCACCCGGGGTACTCCGCCGCCCCAGTTCCTGGCCGCGCTGAACGGCATCGACGGCCTTCTCACCGCGGTCGAGTCGGGTCCCGGCCAGGGCCTGCGCCGGCTGGCCGACGCCCTGCGGGAAGCCATGGAGAGGAGATGCGCGGAGGTGGTCCTCGCCACCCTGGCCGAGCAGGCGGCGGGAGTGCTGTCCGGCATCGGCGAGCACGCGCGCGTGGTCCGCGTCCTCACGGCCGCCTCCCGCTGGCGGGCGGGCCACCCGCGCCCGCAGCCCCAGCGGGTGGAACTCGAACGCGTGGAGGCCACAGCGCTGACCGAACTCGGCCGGCGGGCCTACGACACCGAGCGCGCCGCCGGTGCGGCCCTCACCCGGGACGGTGTCCTGAAGGAACTGACCGGGGTGTCACCGGCAACGGAAGCGTGAGTCGGCCCAGTCCGCCAGGGCCGCCGTGCCGAAGCCGGAGTGCGGTTCGACGACCAGGCGGATCGTTTTCCTGCCCGTCAGATCGACATGCACGGGCACCGCGGCCTGTCCTCCCCGGACCAGCCCCGACTGCCACCTCCGCACGCCGTCCGCGAACACGGAGAACCGCACCTGACCGAGGCCCATCGTCAGGTCGTCCACACCGACCATCGCGTCGTACGAGGAACACACGCGGTTGAGATCGATGGTGACCGAGGAGGCGCCGTGCACGGTGACACCGTTCGTGTACCGCTTGCCGGCGACGGACATGCCGTACCGCTGCCAGACCCAGCTGCTCTCGGCGAGCCGCATCTCGGGCTCGGTGCCGTCCCCGGTGATGCCGTACTCCAGCTGGTTCCACCGGAAGTCCTCGGGGGCCTGTGGCGGCGGCGGGGGAGCGGGGGGCGGGGTGGGCTCCGGTGTGGGTGTCGGAGTGGGCGTCGGCTTCGGTTTCGGCTTCGGGGTGGGTTCGGGCGCGGGCGTACGGGTCGGTGTCGAGGTCGGCTTCGGCCTCGGTTTCGGCGCCGCCGCGGCGACCACGGGCTCGGGTTCGGCCTTCGGCGGTTTCGGGGACCGGGAGGGCGACGGCGCGGGTGACGGCACGCTCGGCTCGACGACCGGGTCGGGCGGGCGCGGCCCGGCCTCGTCCTTCTTCACCGCCACGTCGTCGCCCGCGAGCGCGAACACCACCGTGGCGACGGCCGCCGCGACGACCCCCGCGATGATCCCGGCCTTCGCGGGCGTGCCGAGCCCTTCCGCCGCGGCCCCGCCGGCCCCCGCGCCACCCGAACCGCCACCGGCCGCGGACGCGGCTCCCGCGGCCCCGGCCGCGCCCGCGCCGGTCCCACCGGCGATGAAAGCGGCAGCCTTCGCGTACCCGGCGGCGCCGAACCAGCCGATGACCGCGACCGGCACGACCGCCGGAATCCCGTTCGCGACGTCCTTGATCTGACCGGCGGCGAGCCGGCACCTGGCGCACTCCTCCAGGTGTTTGCGCAGCCCGCGCTCGGCGCGCGTACGCAACCCGCCGCGCGCGTACGCGCCGAGCCGGTCGGCGTAGCGCGCGCACTCCTCGTCCGTGGTGAGCGTGGCGCTCACATGGGCCTGCAGATAGGCCTGCTTGAGGCCTTCACGGGCCCGACTGGCCAGTACGCGCGTGCCGTTGGCGTCCAGCCCGAAGAGCGTGGCGACCTCGCTGGGCGACTCGTCCTCGACCTCGGTGTGCCACAGCACGGCCTGCCAGCGCTCCGGCAGCGACCGGAACGCCTGCATGGCCATGGACTGCTCGGCCTCGTGCATGGCCCGTACGTCCGCGCCCGGCTCCTCGGCGGCGGTGTCGTCCGACAGCTCGGAGCCGCGCGCGGCCTGCGCCGCGAACACGGCGAAGTCGTCGACCAGGTGCTCCCGCCGCGCCGACCTGGTCCAGCCCGCGGCGACGCGTCGCACGGTCGTCAGCAGATAGGCGCGTACGGAGTGCTCGGGGCCGTGTCCGCCGCGGACGGCCTGGAGCATGCGGGCGAAGACCTCGGCGGTGAGGTCGTCCGCGGTGTGGGCGTCGCGGCAGCAGGTGCGCGCGTACCGGCGGACGGCGTCCGCGTGCCGCCGGTACAGCTCCTCGTAGGCCGTGTCGTCGCCCGACCGCATCCACCCGATCAACTCGGCGTCGGCGGGCGGCAGTTCGACGAGCTCGGCAGGAGGCGGCAACACTCCGCCGTCACCCTGCCCACGCCCCTCGCGCTGCGGCGGAACAACGGCTTCCGGTACGGCGCTGTCGAGTGGCTCGTCCTGCTCGTCAACGCTCATCGCGGAAAGCCCCCGCCTGCACACTCGGACCCGAACACCGGAAAAGAGTGCCACAAGCACGAACCACGGTTACCCACAGGAACGCAGCAACCACTCATCCGAATGGATCACCCGAACGCCCCTTGACGACTCCAAGAACCCCGTTCCCCACCCTGTCAGGGGCGCGGGGAACGGCGCGCTCAGCCCAAACGAACCCGCACCCGACGAAGCAACCCGCACCCTGTCCGGGGCGCGGGGAACGGCGCGAGCAACCCCCACGCTCCCGCACCCGACAAGACCCCCCCCACCCCCGCCGGAGGCAACCCGCACCCGACAAGACCACCCCCGCCGGAGGCAACCCGCACCCGACGAAGTCACCCCCGCCGGAGGCAACCGCGCAAAGCGCTACGCGGGACGAGACCGCAACCCTTCGAGCAGGATGTCCAACAGCCGCGCAGACGCCGCAGCCTGCTGCGCAGCATCAGGCAAAGACGGCGCCGCCGTGGCTATCACGAGCAGCACGTCGGACACCGTCACATCCGCCCGCAGCTCACCCGCCCCACGCGCCCGGTCCACGAGCCGCCCCACGACCTCAAGCAGCTGAGAGGCCCCCGCGTCGTCCTCGTCCGGCTGCTCCCCGAAGGAAGCCGGCCGCTGCTCCACGAGCCGCAGATCGGGCCCGCCGGGCTGGGACCGCTGCTGCGGCACCCGCGCCCCGTCACGCACCGCGGCCCCGTCGAGCACCGCGGAACCGTCGAGGACCGAACCGTCCTCGCCGACCCCCACCCGCAGCACCTGCGGCGGCAGCAGCCGCCCGGCGCCCGAGGCCACCGACGTCCGCAGGAAGCGCGAGAGCGCCGACCACGGTTCGTCCTCCTGCCCGAGCGCGGAACGGGCCTGATCGGTCAGCCGGGAGGTCTCCTCCTCGGCGATACGCCGGACCAGGACGTCCTTGCTCGGAAAGCGCCGGTACACCGTGCCGACACCGACCCGCGCGCGCCGTGCCACGTCCTCCATGGGAGCGCCGTACCCCAACTCCCCGAAGACCTCGCGCGCCGCGCGCAGTACGTGCTCCAGATTGCGCTGTGCGTCCACCCGCAGCGGCGTGGTGCGCGATACGTCCCCCGCGCGTCCGTTCCCCGCCGCCGCCCCGGTCGCGCCGCTCGTTGGAAGAGCGGACGCGGATGTCCAATGAGTGTCCTGAATATGCATGTGTGTTCCCCCGGTAATGACGTCTCCCCCCGGAGACTCTCCCCGCCATCGACAGACCGGGGTCAGCGGAACAACCTTCGCCGTAGGACCCCGCCGTTCGGACCCGTCGAGCGCATCCCCCTACACCCCGATGACACACGAACATAGTTGAGGCGGAGTCAATTCAGAAGGGGGAGGTTCCGCACGGAGCGCCCCCCGATCGGAGTACGGGCCGGTTACGTCCCGGTTGCGCCCCCTAATGCCACCCCGCTCACACCTGCTGACCTGCGAACCTTTCCCGCGCTCCGGCGAAACGGCCCGCTCCGCGCGTCTTCGGCGGCCGGTCACACAAATTGACGGGCCTGTGGACAAACGCCCGGAGCCGGTGCGTCATGGGTGAGTGAAGGAACGTGCGCGCATTCTCGTTGTCGGCGGCGGCTACGTCGGGATGTACACCGCCCTGCGTCTCCAGCAGAAGCTCAAACAGGAGCTGAAACGCGGGGACGTGGAGATCACGGTGGTCACTCCCGACCCGTACATGACCTATCAACCCTTCCTGCCGGAGGCGGCCGCGGGCTCCATCTCGCCGCGCCATGTCGTCGTACCGCTGCGCCGTGTCCTGGACCGGTGCCGTGTCGTCATCGGCGAGGCCATGTCGATCGACCACGCCAAGCGCACCGCGACCGTCGCGACCCTCGCCACCGAGGAGGAGGGCACGGGCCCCGACCAGCTCTCGTACGACGAACTCGTGCTGGCCCCCGGCTCCGTGTCGCGCACCCTTCCGATCCCCGGTCTCGCCGAGTTCGCCATCGGCTTCAAGACCGTCGAGGAGGCCATCGGTCTGCGCAACCACGTCATCGAGCAGATGGACATCGCCTCCTCCACCCGCGACCCCGCGATCCGCGACGCCGCCCTGACCTTCGTCTTCGTAGGAGGCGGTTACGCCGGAGTGGAGGCGCTCGGCGAGCTGGAGGACATGGCCCGGTACGCCTCCCGCTACTACCACAACGTCAAGGCCGACGACATGAAGTGGATCCTCGTCGAGGCCTCGGACCGCATCCTCCCCGAGGTCGGCGAGGAGATGGGCAAGTACACCGTCACCCAGCTGCGCCGCCGCAACATCGACGTACGTCTGCGGACCCGGCTCGACTCGTGCACCGACCGCGTCGCCGTCCTCAGCGACGGGGCCCGCTTCCCGACCCGCACGGTCGTGTGGACCGCGGGCGTCAAGCCCCATCCGATCCTCGCGGCCACCGACCTGCCGCTGAACGAACGCGGCCGGCTGAGGTGCACCGCCCAGCTGACCGTGGACGGCGCCCCGCACGCGTGGGCCGCGGGCGACGCCGCCGCCGTGCCCGACGTGACCGGGTCCGGGCCCGGCGCGGAGACGGCTCCCAACGCCCAGCACGCGGTCCGCCAGGCCAAGGTCCTCGGCGACAACATCGCCCGCTCCCTGCGCGGCGAGTCCCTGGAGACGTACTCCCACAAGTACGTGGGTTCGGTCGCCTCCCTGGGACTGCACAAGGGGGTCGCACACGTCTACGGGCGCAAGCTGAAGGGATATCCTGCCTGGTTCATGCACCGCGTCTACCACCTGAGCCGGGTGCCCACCTTCAACCGAAAAGCCCGAGTGCTCGCCGAATGGACCCTGTCGGGCCTCTTCAAGAGGGAGATCGTCTCTCTCGGTTCGCTCGAACATCCCCGCGCGGAGTTCGAACTCGCGGCCGGTGGAAAGCCTCCTCAGGACCACCCGAAGGGGTCGTCCTGACCGGAGTCAGGAACTCCGCCCGCGGGACCGGCGTCTGACGAATGTCGGTCCCGTCGGACACACTGGTCCATCACGACCATGGGCGGGCCGACCGCTCGCCCTTCGATCCCACGAGGCCTGTCCCACAGTGAACTTCACGCGCTGGAGCGCTCGGCTCCCCGGAACGCAGCGCCGCGCGGCGGCGCAGGCCGACGGACTGCCCACGGCACTCCCCTCGGAGAGCTCCGTGCCCGCGGCACGAGCCGAGCGGCCGACCGCCGAGGGGACCGCCGTCGCGCTCGCCCCCGCCGTGGACGAGCTGCCGGTCCGCGAGGTCCTGGACCGCATCCCGGCCCTGGTCGCCCTCGTCCACGGACCGGAGCACCGCCTCGCGTACGTGAACGACGCCTACGTGACGGCCTTCGGAGTCCGCCCGCCCGGCGAACCCGCGCGCGAGGCACTGCCCGAGCTGGCCGAGATCGGCCTCCTGCCGCTCCTGGACCAGGTCCTGCGCAGCTCCAAGCCGCGCACGGTCAAGTCCCGCAAGGTCCCCGGCGGACGCTCGTACACGTTCACGTGCACCCCCGTCGAGGTCTCGGCCACCCCTGAAGGGGGCGGCGTACTGATCTTCGCGGCGGACGTCACCGACCACGCCGAGGCCGCCGAGCGGCTGCGGGCCAGCGAGCGCGGACAGCGCGAGACCGCCGTCACCCTCCAGCGCTCCCTGCTCCCCCAGGAACTGGAGGAGCCGGACGACCTGCGCGTCGCCGCGACCTACCACCCCGGCGGCACGGAGGCCGCGGTCGGCGGCGACTGGTACGACGTGATCACCCTCGGCGGCGGACGCACCGCCCTCGTCATCGGCGACGTGATGGGCCGCGGCATCCGCGCGGCTGCCGTCATGGGCCAGCTCCGCACGGCCGTCCGCGCGTACGCACGCCTGGACCTGCCCCCGCACGAGGTGCTCCAGCTCCTCGACGGCCTCGCCATGGAGATCGACGCCAACCAGATCGCCACCTGCGTGTACGCGGTCCACGACCCGAACGAGGGACGGCTGGTGTACGCGTCCGCCGGCCACCTCCCGATCCTCGTACGCGACGAGAGCGGCACCGTCCACCGCGCCGACGAACCCACCGGACCTCCGCTCGGCACGGGCGGCTGGATGCACGCGTCCGGCTCGGTGCCGCTGGGTCCCGGCTCCACCGCCGTCCTCTACACGGACGGCCTGGTCGAGCGCCGGGACGCCGACCTCGACGAGGGAATCGCCTCGCTGGAGGGCGCACTCGCCGGCGCCACGGGCACCCCCCAGGTGGTCTGCGACCGCCTGGTCCGCTCGATGGGCGTCACGGCCGAGCACGACGACGACGTTGCCGTCCTGGTCCTCCAGCACCCGGCGCGTACGGGCCCCGACGGCGACCTCTTCCGCAACGCGGCCCTGGAACTGCTCGGCGGCACGGAAGCGGCCCCACGCGCGCGTGCCTTCGCCTCCGGCGTCCTCACCAGCTGGCGCTTCGCCCCCGACCTGCACGACCTCGGGGTACTCGCCGCCAGCGAACTCGTCGCGAACTCCCTTCAGCACGGCACCCCGCCGATGCGACTGAGACTCCGCCGCACCGACCGCCGGCTGATCGTGGAGGTCACCGACGGCGACGACCACCTGCCGCGCCGCCGCCGCGCCGAACCGGCCGACGAGTCGGGCCGCGGCATCGCGATCATCGCCACGATCGCCTCGAACTGGGGCTCACGCCGTGCCCCGGGGGGCGGCAAGGCGGTGTGGTGCGAGTTCGCACTCCCCCGCACCACCTGACCCGGCAGCCCCGCGAACCCCGTCGGTCCCGTCAGGCCGCGGTCTGCACCGACTCCGTGGAAGCCCCGCCGCGCACCACGACCCGGCTCTTCGCGAGCGAGGGCTGGTTCTGCACAGGAGTGAGCTGCCGCCCCAGCCGCACCGCCAGAAACGTGATCCCCAGCGAGAACAGCAGGAACGTCACGATGTACGGAGCGTGCAGCGAGGCACCCATCGGGCCGCCCACCGCCGGACCGACCGCGAGGGCCAGCTGCTTCACCAGGGCGAAGGCCGAATTGTACTGACCGGCCAGCCCGCTCGGCGCGAGATCCGCGACCAGTGGAGCCACGGTCGGCGACAGCATCGCCTCCCCGAGCCCGAACAGCGCGTACGTCGACACGAACGCGGCCGTGGCCATGGTCTGGCTGCCGTGCCCGAGCCCCGCGTACCCGGCGATGACCCAGGCGAGGGCCCAGATCAGCCCCACCGCGGCGATCACCCGGGACCGCTTGCGCCGCTCGACGAACTTCAGCACGGCGAACTGCGCGACGACGATCATCGCCGTGTTCGCGGCGAGCGCCGTCCCGAGCGCGGAGGTGGAGATACCGGCCGCCTCGACGCCGTACGCGCTCAAGCCCGACTCGAACTGCCCGTAACAGGCGAAGAACAGCACGAAGCCCACCACGCACAGCTGCACCATGGCCCGGTTGCCGAGCAGCTGCTTCCAGCTGCCCCTGACCTGCCCCGGCGCATCCCCGACCTTGGGCGCCCGCGGCATCCGTACGGTCGCCATGACCACCACGAGCAGCAGGAACATCGCCGCCTCGATCGCGAAGAGCAGCGTGAACGAGCTCGCCCGCGAGGCGTCGACGAGGTGACCGCCGATGAGCCCGCCGACGCCGAGGCCGAGGTTCTGCAGGAAGAACTGGGTGGCGAAGGCGCGCGAGCGGGTCTCGGCGGTCGAGAAGTCGACGATCATCGTCGCCAGCGCCGGCTGCATCACGGCCTGCCCGGCACCGAGTGCGGCAGCCGACATCAGCACGGTCGTGGAAGTGCTCGCCAGTCCCAGACTCAGCGAGCCGACGGCGGCGGTGACCAGGGCGAGGAGCAGCACGGGCATCGGCCCCCGCCGGACGATGGCCCGCCCGGCGAACGGCAGCACCACGAGCGCGGCCACAGCGAAGACGGCGAGCACGAGACCCGCCGTCATGGCACCGAGATCCCGCACCTGCGCCACATAGACGTACAGATACGGGACGGTAAAACCGAGGCCGAACGCGCTGAGTGCGTTGCCCACATGGATCCGGCGCATCTCCGCGCCCATCGCCCTGGTCACTTTCACCTGCCTTGATCAAGAAGTCTTACGCCTGCCTCAGGAGTTAGAAGTGAAGACTTCGAAGCTAAAGTTAGGACCTAAACAATACATCTCGAAGGACTTCAACGCCAAGCGGGCGCGTGCCATACTGCGGCCATGGGTGACACCCCCGCCGCGAACGAGCCGACGCTGGACGAGCAGATCGCCGCCTACCAGCGCGAGTTCCGGGACCTCGACCCCCAGGTCGAGAAGATCGTCTCGGCCCTCGGCCGCCTCAACCGCCGTATGAACGTCGCGTACGGACGCCAGACCGCCGCTCTCGGCATCAGCAACGCCGAGTGGGAGGTCCTCAAGGCGCTCGTGCTGTCGGGAGCGCCGTACTGCCTGGGTCCCAGCGACCTGGCGAAGCGGCTCGGGCTCACCCCGGCGGCCATGACCCACCGGATCGACCGGATGGTGGGGGAGGGACTGGTCACCAGGGAGCGCGACGAGTCCAACCGGGTCCGCGTGATCGTGGAGCTGACGAACGAGGGCCGGGACAAGTGGCTTGAGGCCATGCGTCTCGCCACCGTCTTCGAGGAGGACCTGCTCCAGGACCTCTCGCAGGCGGAGCGCGGAGCCCTGGAGGACGTGCTGACCAGGCTGCTGCGACGCGTCGAGGACGCGCAGCCGGACGCCGGCGGCCGGCTCACCGACCTCGACTGAGGCCCGCACAGGGCGAGTTGGGGTTTGCCAGACGGTCGCCCGGGGGAGACTTGACACTCACCTCGTGGATCCGTAGGGTTCTTCGAGTTGCCACGGAGCCGTAACGGTTCTGCGACAGCACCTCCGCCGCAGATGCGGCACACCAAACCACCAGCTCGATCTCCCAACGGGATTCAATTCGGCGTGCCCGAATTGATTTCGATTTGGGGCCGGCGGCTCCGATTAGGAACTGCCAGCAGGATCCGCTAAAGTTTTGGACGTCGGAACGGCCCAACAGCCGCAAAGACAAACCCGGTTGACTGGGAGTCAGGCCCGAAAGGATCTGATAGAGTCAACATCGCCGGAAAGGGAAACGCGAAAGCGAAAACCTGGAAAGCACCGAGGAAATCGGAACCGGAAACGGTCTGATAGAGTCGGAAACGCAAGACAGCGAGACAAGCGAAACAGCAGGACCGAAGGGAAGCGCCCGGAGGAAAGCCCGAGAGGGTGAGTACAAAGGAAGCGTCCGTTCCTTGAGAACTCAACAGCGTGCCAAAAATCAACGCCAGATATGTTGATACCCCGTCCATCACCGCATGGTGGTGGGTGGAGGTTCCTTTGAAAAAGTCCTGCCGGGGTTACACCTGGTAGGCGCATCAGCGAGGACGCTGTGAACCATTCGGATTATTCCTCCGGTGGTTCCGCTCTCATGATGTGGACCGGATTACCGGTAAACATTCACGGAGAGTTTGATCCTGGCTCAGGACGAACGCTGGCGGCGTGCTTAACACATGCAAGTCGAACGATGAACCA